>JAAUZK010000001.1 GCA_014804655.1 Lachnospiraceae bacterium
CAGCCGCCCGGAGCATAGTCCCCATTGCGATGTAAGTCCGTCTGATAGTAGAACCGGCATATTCTGCTTCCATGCGGTTCAAGATCACCTTGCAGTGCATCGGTTTCACATCTGATATTAGCATGCTTCCGATAATAGGCTGAATATTTTGGACATATCGCTCCCTGTAATTACGTCTGGTATTGGGAGCAAGACCACAAACAAGGTTTTCCATCCAGTAATCAAACCATCTGTCCACTGTCACATCAGTTACCACCGCCACTATGTTGTGCTTGTCCTCATACTGTGAATCAGCAAGCCAGCTTCTTGCTTCCGGCAACGTATCAAAATGTTTTTCGCGGCGGCTACCATCTCTGGCAATATAACGTGCCGAATATTTACCGTCCTTTCTCTGGCAGATGCCCTTTCCACACTCTCTGCCTTTTAAATTTTTTCCCATTTATGAACTCCTTTCAGTAGAGAAAAAGAGTCCAACACAGTAAAATATTATACCATGATGGACTCCCTTTCTTCAACTGTATTTTGAAATAATTATGGTTAGACGGTTATATCACTGTTTTTTCACTTATGTATTTTTCAAACTCCTTCCGCTTAACAAGTTTTCTTGTTCCTATGTAGAGTACAAAAGGGCATCCGGGCTGTTTAAGCATAGCATCAATCTTGTTAATGCCAATATTGCTATACTCAGCAGCCTCACGAATTGTCAAAGCCATCTTCTGGTAAATTGGAACCCGTTCAACTTTGGAGCTACCCATATCATCACATAATATGGAACTTCCATTTTCGTTCATTTCCATTACAATCACTCCTTTATATCATTTTTTACCATTACCTCTACATCTGTGCCCGATTTTAATCGCACCACAAATCTCTGTTAAAAAAGATATATTATACCTTCAGTAAGATGCCTTTTCCCAGACCCATTTCCTGCGCCGGAGTTCCGCCGCGTATTTTCAGGCTGCCGCTGTGCGACATTTCATCTGCGGGCATGCTCTCATCTCCTGTCATCGCACACTGTCCGCAGTTCCTGTATAACCATCTGGAAGGCTATAAAGTTTTCACGGTGCAGGTATATGGGTGTTAATGACCTCCTGCTTTGTCCCTGACCTGCTCTGACGGACTGTCCGAGATTTGCTCTAACTTTTGTCATTGCTTTTGATGGCACAAGGGTGGCTGCGCCACCCCCATGCTTCTCAGTTGACTGTAGATATCGCCAGTCAGTCCATAAACGGCAGGTCACCCTGTTCCTTGATAACCTCATATTGGTTATGCTGCGGATTTCGAAACCGCATCAGCTTTCCGCTGCATTTTGTCAGATGCTCCTGCAGATTCTCCAGTTCGTCTGTGATGTCCTCCATAGCATATTCGATTTCTGCATGGAGCTCCCGGAAGGAAAGCAGCGCATCTTCCAGTTCATCCCGGATATCAGCATACTCATACAGCAGGTTCCATATATCGGCATGCTGGTTCTTATCCTGTTTATCCGCCATCAGACATCACCTCCCAGCATCTCGTGCTCCAGCACGTACTTTACCTGGTGTTCATCCGTGAGGCGCTTTCCCTGCTGGCTCGCATACATCAGGCATCCGTTACAAATGCGGTTGATACACCTTGGAATACCGGTGGATTCCCGGTAGATCTCATCCAGCGCTTTCTCTGTGAAGATGTCCTGCCTTCCCCCGGCATACATAAGATGTGAGTGGATATAGCTTTCCGTCTCTGCCCGGTCAAGGTGCGGCAGGATGCAGTTAATGTCTATCCTCTGGCGGACAGCGGCATAGCGCTGCAGCCTGAGCTTATCCCACAGTTCTGCCTGGCCTGCCAGCACCAGCGCCATCGGACTCATGGAATCAAACCTGTAGTTAAGCAGGAAACGGAATTCCTCAATGGTCTCCTTCTCCAGCAGGTGGGCCTCGTCCAGGATGCAGACCACTTTCTTTCCCTGCACTCCCCGGATGATCTCCACTTCCTTCTGGAGCTGGCGTTTGGCGTCGCCGCGGTAGAACCTGGATTCGATCCCAAGCTGGTCCAGCATCCCTTTATAGAACCACCTTGGTGTCAGCTTGGAATCCGACAGGTACAAAAAGAGATATTCCTCCTTCGGCAGGGAGGAGACAAACCGCCGTATCAGTGTGGACTTCCCGCATCCGGCGTCTGCTGTGACCACGGCGAAGAGCTGCCGGTCCGCCACGTAGCACAGACGGCCCAGGATGTCCGCCATCACAGGAGATTCATAGAGCATCCCGGGCGGGATGTCCCGGGCAAAGGGGGAGCGCTCCATTTCATAAAAAGCTTTATACATGTGCGCCACCGTCCTTCCTGAACTGGCCAAAGGAAATGGCGTTTGTTATCTTTTCCCGGGACTGCTCCCGTTTCCTTTCCAGAACGGCAAGCATGCGGGAATTTTCCGGCTCTGTCTCCTGCATGGATACGGGAAGGGCCGGGCTCTTATCACAGAACGCGCCGATCTTTACCGGCTTTGCCGTAAAAGGTTCCATACCGGGATAACGGACCGTAAGCGTCTCCGGAGCCATCGGGTCATAGGATATCTCCACCTTAAACTCGATGAGCGCCGGTCTGGTCTCATATTTACGTCCCTGGAAACTGATGCAGGCTCCCCTGTCTACCATGCGCTGTTCATGATGCAGGAAGGCTTCCGCCACCACGGATGCATCCAGAAAGGTGAGAGGGCGGGAGTCCCTGTTCCACTCCTGCAAAGGAGTGATTCCTTCGGCGGGGACCGCCACATCCAGGCTCTCGTAGTATTCTCTGATTCCGTCATGGGCTGTTTTGTGGTAGTATTCCTCCAGATAGTTGGACCAGTGACGGTTAAGTTCTTCCAGTGTCCTGATCTTATGGACTTTTGCCTCCCGCAGATATGCATCTGCCACCTGATGGAACTTTTCCTGTTTGCCTTTCGATTTCCCGCTTCTGACAGGGGCATGCCTGACCGTGATCCCCAGTCTTGCCAGGGAGAATTTCAGCTGCTTTGCCACATACTGGGATCCATTNTCNNNACTATGCCGATATCGGCATAGCGTCGACTATTCCGACAAATCAACTATGCCGATATTTTTGAGAAGTGTCTGATTTACGGCATTTATCCCCGCAAAGATCGGCATAGTTTTTCTTGGCTTTTTCTGTTTTGTGTGTCACGCTTACCGTGTAACTGTTATCTACACATTTGATAAGAGGAGGTAAACGATGACTGACAGATCAAAACTGCCACTGGATGAGTTAGTGAAAAAAATCTTTGAACAATTAGCGGATGCCGGTTTCAGTCCTGGAACCATGGGGCTATACAAGCGCTTCTTTAAGAGGCTGGAAAAAATGGCAGACGCACTGGGGAAGGAGGNGTATGATCAGGAGCTGGCGCATAAATTCATTGNGGACAACGCTTACAGGAGGGGTGGNGGATACTGCCACTCCCGNTATCTGNACCATGTCCGCTGCATACGTTTTATAGAATCATATATCAATGATGGCGCCGTTGACTGGAGCATAACACACCCGCTTCCGGCAAAGGAACTGAAGAATTCTGCTCTCAGACTGTGTCTTNCACAGTTTAAAGAGGCTATGGAACAGGATCAGTTAAAGCCTAATACTATGGATGGANATCTGCGTTTTGTATACTATTTTCTGTCTTATCTTGAAGATAAAGGCTATACATCCTTATCACAGGTCAGGCNGGGAGATATCACTGTCTTTATGGTATTGGTATGCCAGGAACACTACTCACCGACAAGTGTAGGTGCACATCTCACCGGATTAAGACGATTTGTCCATATGTTCCCCGAANTGGAAGGGTATGCAGCAGANATTCCGGAACGCATCCCTAAAAAATACGGTATCACGCCTTCNTATACGGAGGAAGAGCATGAAAAGATTGATAAATGTCTTGCCNAAAGTGAAATGTCCGCAAGGGACAGGGCTATTGCTTCGATTGCTTTTGCAACAGGGCTGCGGGCAGTTGACATATGCAGGCTGGAATTGGGAGATATTGACTGGAAACATGATGTTATCCGCTTAGAGCAGGAAAAGACCGGAAAAGCATTGACAATACCGATCCGTCCAGCCCTGGGGAATGCATTGATGTCATATCTGCTGGAGGAACGTCCGCCNTCCACGTCAACATATGTTTTTCTCCGTTCCAAAGCCCCGTTNCATCCGTTTGTGGACCATTCCGGAATCTATAACGTCCTGCGGAAAGTCCTGGCTGAGGCGGATGTGGATCCCGGCGGCAGGATAAGCGGAACCAGGATGACGCGGCACAGCCATGCATCCAGAATGCTCCGCNGCGGAGTACCGCTGCCTGTCATTTCCGAAGCGTTAGGGCACAGCAGTCCGGACAGCACAATGCGGTACCTGTCAACTGACAGCAGGGCCATGGCATTGTGTACACTTCCGCTTCCGGAGGAGGTGCAGTATGAACGGTAAGACAAAAAAGACACGGGAATACATTGAAGGGTTTATCCTGTACAAGCACAGCCTTGGTTATGTCTATGATACACCGGCNTACTATCTGAGGGGATACGCTGCTTTTGAAGAAATGAAGTNCCCGGGANGCNTGATGTCCCGGGAAACGGTAAACAGCTACCTTNATACGCTGGAAGGCCACCCCGGCACACTCTATGGAACTGTNTGTGCNATGCGNGAATTCGGCAGATACCTGCTGAAACAGGGGATTGACGCATATGTGANCCCGCCTAAGNGANTCCGCCNGATGACACCTGATCCGCCATACTTTTTCACCCGTGAAGAAATCGCCCGTTTCTTTTCTGCCGCGGATTCCGTTGAACCGTTTTCNGGTTATAANGGACGGGAACTGATCNTNCCGGCNCTTTTCCGCCTCATGTANTGCTGCGGGATAAGGTGCAGGGAGGCGCGCATGCTCCGGCTTGAAANTGTTTCCCTTANGGATGGNTTTATTGATATCCTGCAGTCGAAAGGCCCGAAAAGCAGGCGNTTATACATAAGTGNCGAATTGAAAAGCTATCTTTTACTGTATGACCAGAAAATTTCTGCCTTTTATCCTGCCCGTGAGTACTTTTTNCCCGGATGCNGNAATCACCCATACATCAGCGAATGCTTTATTTCGTGTAACTTTCGAAGATGCTGGGATACGGCATTTCCGGGATTTACGGGAGAAATATACCCCAGAGCCTACGATTTTCGACATCACTTCGCATGGGCAAATATCAACAGATGGGTATCCGAAGGGCTGGATGTCAACACAATGCTGCCTTATCTGATGAGATATATGGGGCATCAGACCATAAAACAGAGCCTGTACTATTTTCATTTTGTTCCTGAGTTCTATCCTGCATACAGGATGATGGCAGAGTCTTCTGAGGATATCCTCCCGGAGGTCCCTGAATGAAAAAAGATATTTTTACGAATAGCAAGAACTTTTGGAACACTGCCCAGAGGTTTATCCACCACTATCTCCCTGATATCCGCAAAGTGAGCCGCCATACAGTCTCTTCCTATAAGGATGGGCTGAATGCTTATATCGGTTATCTGGAAGAAGAAAAAGGGATCCGGAGGAAAAATATTTGCTTTAACCATCTGTCAGAGGACAGCCTGAAAGAATACCAGGACTGGCTCCTGAATGTAAAGAAGAGAGCTGCAAAAACCTGTAACCTCAGGCTGACTTCGCTGAGGTCATTTCTTGAATACGCCGCAGGCGAGCATCATGAATTGACGGCATTATATGTCAGTGCCTGTGATATCAGGGAATCAAAAATCCCCGTGAAACCGATAGAATTTTTTGAGAAAGCCCAAATGAAAGCAATACTTGCAGCCCCGGACAGCAGGACAAGAACCGGAAGGAGAAACCAGATGATGATGGTACTTATGTATGACAGTGCTGCAAGGGTATCCGAACTGCTGGAGCTGGAACTGGGAAACGTTCATCTCAGGGCAGATATTCCCTATGTCACACTCCATGGGAAGGGTGATAAGTACAGAAATGTGCCCCTGATGCAGAAAACGTGCAGACACCTGAAGCGGTACATGGATGAGTTCCATGAAGGTTCAGAGGCAGATGCTCCTCTGTTCTATGCGGTGGCACATGGGAAAAAACATCATCTGTCATCTGACACAATGGAAAAGCTGGTAAAAAAATGTGCAGCAAAGGCACAAAGCCTCGGGATTGAAATGCCTGACTCATGCCACTGCCATATGGTCAGAAAAACAAGGGCTATGGATTTGTATCAGTCAGGTGTCCCTCTCACACATATCCAACAACTGCTTGGGCATGAAGATATTTCAACGACATCGGGTTTTTATGCTTTTGCGACTCTGGAAACACTGGCAAAAGCAATGGCAAAAACAGACAACTCGGATGAAACGGTTGAAAAGAACTGGAAAGATTCAAAAGTCATGGAAAAGCTGTATAGCCTATAAAAAACTATGCCGATCTTTGCGGGGATAAATGCCGTAAATCAGGCACTTCTCAAAAATATCGGCATAGTTGATTTGTCGGAATAGTC
>JAAUZK010000002.1 GCA_014804655.1 Lachnospiraceae bacterium
TTCATTCACTTTCTCAAATCCGCAAATATAATACTCGCTCCAATTCAGTGGCATTCCCACATATTCCATTAGGGTCCCGCCTAAATCAAACACAATCGCTTTATACATCTCAACCCCCACAATCCCGCTTTGTTGCTCATGCATTTTCAATCGTCTTTGATATTACCTTTTCTGACATTCTCTTCAATTATTTTCTTTGCGCACTCCCAGATTATATTTGAACCCAACCTGGTATTAGTAATATGTCTTTCCATTACCTGTTGCTTTCCAATTTCATGTTCTCTCCAATCTCTACCATCATTTGAATTATTCAAAAGCAACGGCTGAAAATTATCTATTGCACGAACAAATCTGGCTTCCGAGGTTTCAGATGCTTCATATTCTTGAAACAGATTTTTCAACTCTTCTCCCTGATCCTCTGGTAACAAGCTAAAAATACGTTCTGCCGCCTGTTCTTCCCGCATTTTTTTAGTCTCACGCCCTTTTAAATCGTAGGCATATGTATCTCCCGCATCAATCTCCACAATATCATGAATCAAAGCCATCAACATCGCTTTGGCAACATCAATTTCTTCATTTGCATACTCTTTTAATAAATAAACCATAATTGCCATATGCCAAGCATGCTCAGCGTCGTTTTCACGTCTTCCATTTCCACTCAGATGTGTTTGACGAATAATATTTTTTTCTTTATCCGCTTCTAAAATAAAATCAATTTGTTTCTCTAGCCGTTCCTTTTCCATGATGTACTTCCTTTCTGCAAATTCCGCTTTCGTGGTTAAATCAACTTGTCAATTTGAATTCATATGTTGGTCAAGAAAACAAGTCCATGAAGTCCGCACCCTATAAAACTTTTATTTTCACACATGCTCAAATGCAATTCCATATATTTCTCAAAATCTTCTTTTTTTGCTTTGTTGAAATTCGCACCCCGTACCAGTGGATTTCCATCGGATGTTATATGATGAAGTATCTTTAACTTACATTTCTCTGCCATTGTTTCAATTTCCTCCGGCATCATATATACAAAAGAATCACCCAAGCTTTTCATGCTGTAACATTTCAATATTTCACTTATATTTTCCAACCCAGACATTAAGTTCATATGTAATACCGTTATTAGATTAATATAGGTTATAACCAAAATGCCTCCATTTTTTAATAACCTTAAGCATTGTTCCATTGCCTTATAACGCTTTTTTTCATCTAAATGATAAAATGCGCCCATGCATAGCACTACATCGAAATAATTGTCGCTATAGTGATTACAAACACAAATATCTCCGACAAATATATCTTTTAATATTGGAGTGTTCTCTTGCTTTTTTAACATAATATCTACATTATGAGGCACAATATCACTCGCAACCACGCTGTGCCCCTGTTCCGCTAATTTGAATGCATAATTTCCGGTTCCTGCGCAACCGTCAAAAATCTTACTATATGCAGGTATTATTTCATCAAAATAATGCATAGTTGTCAGCCATTCAATTTGATGACTGTAATCTCGAAACAGTCTCCCATCCTCATCATATGTATTATAATAATTAGTTATACTGTTATCCATTAAGCGTCTCCATAATTGATTACTTCGCCTCTTAATTATATTTAGCTGCTTGTTCAATTGGAAGTTATCCATTTAAAACAGTTTTATAAATATCTGCAACAATACTTTCCATATCTTTTTCATATGTAATAGAGACTTCATTCAATACATTTGAAAAATCTTTTTCACGCCACCATTCTCGCATTTCATCCTCACCGAATGAATGGCAATTCGGCTTTGTTTGATGCCTCTTTAATGTTTCCTCAAATGGTATATCAAAATAGTATGCATATATCTTTGTACCATATAATTGAATAGCCAATTCAAATAATGGTTTATACCAATTGGCATACATAATTCCCTCTAATATAACAATATCACTATGACCATTGCCATATATCAAAAGTTCTTTCATAAGCGGTATTGCCAATGTATTTTCACCATCAGGAACTTTAAGAATATCTCTTCTAATGACATCTTGTGAAATAAGCATGGTATTCTTTCCAAACTTTTTTTGCAATTCNTTAGCAATTGTGGTTTTTCCACTACCAGAATTCCCTCTAAGTACAATCAGTTTTTTCATATATCGTTCATTTTCCATATTCCTACCTCATTAAAACTTCGATTTTGCATTCTGNTTAGTGCTCTGTTTATCTTCTCTCCATACCAGAATTNAAGCATTATTTTCTTTTCTCAAAGAAATATAAACAACCTATCATNCAAAAGCAAATCCCCATCAATATCGTAGAGAATGTTTTCTCACTAATTCCTACTATTAACTCCAAAATGCCTGCTAAAATAATTAAACCGCNGGTTATNTTTCTTGCTTTTTCCTTCATTACNCTTATCTCCTTATTAAACTCTCTTTTGATTAATCAGATTTTGTTCAATTAGAATTTATAAGACTAATTCCATAAAAATATACTCGCTTTCATCTACTACAATAAAACTATCGCCATCTTTTAATGTATTCATAGGTATTTTCCTTTCGCGGCAGTCNCGGCTTCAANGTGCATATTCCCTTTTGATCCAGTTCAATTATTTAGNAAACCGGAAGTTGTTCATTCGAACGAATAATAGTTTATATGCGGCATATTTCTATGGTACTGCAATCAATAAAAACGCCTTCTCCGTCATTCAAACGAATCACTTTCACTGAATGTTCCTTCTCATATATCTGGCATTNTTCCTCAAATCTATCGAATCTTTTNAGAAATCTCTCATAATGCGGTANGACCTCTATATCTGTAAGATTTATTCCNCTTAAATCTTTTAAGCCGAGAAAGTTCATGTCTGCAGAGTACATATTTACTAACTCNAANGTTGGACCAAATACAAATGCCGAAGCACTCCAGCCAATCAAAACCTTCGTACTTGCAAGAGTTTTTAGTATATCTGCGGCATTGTGTTCCCTTATAGAATTCAATAAATAGAAAGGATTTCCGCCTATAAATTCCACGACATCGTAATTAAGAAGATTTTTGGCGGGAATCTTATCCAAATCCAATATATCAACACAAAGATTGAGTGACTCTAACTCTCCAACAACCCTGTTTACGTGATAGTTTTTCTCTTTATACTCGTGATCTGCTGTTACCACTATAGCCGCAGTGTTATACTTTTTGATTCTTTTGCTCATGGCTTTCAGTAGTTTTTCACTCGACAACCCATTTGAACATAAAACAAGCATTTCAATTTCCCCCNATAAAATCTGATTTAACGCTATATACCCAAGAATCTACACATTATCAGTGGGTATCCAGTATCTTTGCTCAATTACACCATCCACATTAATCTCNTTCTCCAAGACACCACCGTTTTTCATAATACTTTTTGCCGAGCCGATATTTTCTTTGTCACACACCATTAGGACNTTCTCTATCCCAAGCCTCTTACATTCCAGCAANGCGAGATGAATCATTTGAGTGGCAATTCCTTTTCTTCTCTCTGAAGGTCGGACACCATCTCCAATATGTCCCCCATCCAACANCAGGCTTTCATTCAGGTAATGCCTGATATTGACCGCTCCGACAAAGATATTTCTTTCCTCATCNANGCAAAAGAACGTTGAATCNGGAACCAGATCGGGGCGNTCATCTTTCACTTCCAGACTGCTGCNGTATTTTTCAAAATCATGATAATCTGTTTTTCTGATTGCATAGGGGACAATTTTTTCTCCGACACTATACCATTCATCCAGCATATCAAACAGTTGTTGCCTGTATCTGTTTTCCAGCTTAACCAATTTCAACTTCATTTTGACTCCTCCATAAAAAACCGGTTGNNGATTCAATATCCAGTTGTCNGTAGAGCTGCTGCGCAACTCTTAAATGTATCATCCATGNTGCCATAAACTTCGTANCTCCCGCAATTTATTCTTCTGAGGCAAAACAAGTATATCATGGTAAACAGAAATGTACCCTTGCTTTGCAATAGGAGTTCTTCTTTAAAAGATAATCTATCAGGCATACTGTATTTTGCGAATCAATCAACCAGCCGAAATGGACACTTTCCCGACCTCAATTCAAAGTTGTGCTATGCTTCATATGGATAATAGTGTTCAGCCTTTGANTGAAACTCACATAACTTTACTATTCTCATGTCATCATCAAAATCTGCTATTGTAACACCATCGAATCCATCAACCATGCCATCATAATTGCATTTAAAATACCATTCAACAATTAACGTTTCATTTTGCTCTAATATTCGCTTGATTGTCCATTCCAATACTTGTCCTCTATTATTCCAATCTTCAAACCACTTTACAATTTGTGATAAACCATGATATTCCGGACCATAGCACTCACTATATAAAGCATTTTCAGAAAAAGTCTGCTTTACAATCTCAATATCCTTATTTATCCAAGCCTGAAAATATTTCTTAATAATATCCGATCTCATACTTTGCTCCCATTCATTTCGTATTATTCCGTATAAAGTACAATCATGAAATCCATCTCGTGTTTTATAGTAATGTCGTAAAAGACCTTCATAGTGCATCCCACCGCAAAAAACTTGTGACTTTATCATCACCTGTCCAATTACGAAACATCATTTCCGCATCGGTAAGTTTAAGTCTCCGCAATGTCAATCGTACAGTTTCGATTGTTTTTGTTCCTACATGCTTCAAGTGTATATTCCTCCGACTGCGTGGTTAAATCAACTTGTAACTAAACTGGAAGTTACGAATATCTTTCCAAAATCCCCTTATAAACCCTATATGTTAAATAAATTCCAACCGAGCAATCAAACACGGATAAAACAATTCCAGCAATAGGAAAGACTACCCATAAAATCCCAGTCAATAAAAGACATCCCGCACACTTTTTATATAATCCAGCCATTTCAGTATTATAGCCCTTTATGTCCTTAACCTTATCTTTTAGTGAAGTATCTCCACTCCAAAAATTAATAGGCTCACTACTATCTTTATTATAAATACTTATAACAAAAAATGGAAAAGAACATAAAAAGAAACATACCAGACCTATTATTCTTCCAGCCAATATACTAGCCTCCTCAAATTCAAATTTTTTGGTTTAAACAACTTATCAAAAAAACAGAATTCATCTTTATAAATAAAGCATTTTTTCATTTTTCAGGAAATCACTGATATAAATAAAATCACATCCAGCATTCAAAGCTGTTATAAAGTCTTTTTCTTCATCGCCGACAAATAATATCTCTGCTTCCCGAATTTCAAATACATCTGCTATGTAGCATATTCCACCTTTATTGGGTTTTCTCGCGCCACATATTTGTGATGATACATATAAATCAAAATAGGGAAGAAGTCTTTCTATTGCAGGTTTGAATATATAGTCTGGCATTCCATTCGGCAGGTCTGTTAAACAAGCTGTTTTGAATCCCGAATTTCGACATTTCTTTAATAATTCTGTGGAATATTCATATATATTTGCCTTTAAATTCAAGCCTTCAAAAAATATTTCTATTACTTTGTTTATATCGGGCGTTTCTCCCCAGTTTGCTATAACGTCATTAAAAATATTCTCCGGCTTTATTTCATATTCTCTCTTACTGATGCGAGGGTTGTATGATTTTAATTTATTCGCAGATTCCCGCAAGTCATTTTCTGATAAGTTTAATCTCAAAATTTCATTCACTTTCTCAAATCCGCAAATATAATACTCGCTCCAATTCAGTGGCATTCCCACATATTCCATTAGGGTCCCGCCTAAATCAAACACAATCGCTTTATACATCTCAACCCCCACAATCCCGCTTTGTTGCTCATGCATTTTCAATCGTCTTTGATATTTCAGATGATTATTATGAACACTTAACGGATAACAATGTTTTTATGTCGTCAAAATGCTCTTTGCATGTAACACGATAATGAATCCACCCACCATCACTACAAGGATACTTATTGTCTATATGTTCTTGGGTATATTTTTGAAGCTTATCATAAATAGTATTATATTGCCTATCCGATAACCTCATCATAACCGTAAAAGCATTGTCTTCAGCAAAAATATTACATATAAGCTTATTTTTCTTTTTATGTGAAACTCCCCAACCATATTTATTACCATAAGGGAAAACAATCTTTTTCTCTGTATTAAAAGCAGATGTCAGCCATTCATTAAGTAAAGAAAATCTTTCTGAATTCTCACCGCAGAATTTTATCATTTCTTCTATGGTAGGCGTTACTTGTTTATTGAGCATTCTTTCGTACATAAAAACCTCCGTAAATTTAAGTTTTATTTCACTTTTGAGAGTACTTCAATCTGATCATCAATAACTTTTTCAAGTTCATCATCTGAAATAGGGAATTGTCCTGCTTCTCTGTACTTAATAGCATTCTCTAACTTTACTTCTCTCCATGAAATTTCACTTGATTTTGAATTAGACTGTTCAATGGCATTTTTAATATTCAATTCCAAAGTATTTTGGAACCAGTAAATCAAATTAAGGTATAAATGAGGATTTCTGTATTGATTTACATATTCAATGACTTCTTGTGCTGCCTGAATCTCTCCGCTTTCTCTTAAAACACGAGCTTTAAAACAATATATTGTATCAAACTCATCCCACAAAGTATAATTGCCAGTAAACTCTACATTTTCAATCAATTCACATACACTAATTATTTCATCATAATAGTTGTATATATATAACCAACTAACTAATCCTGAAAGATTTTTCATATCTTTTGCAGATTTGAAGCTACATTTTTTTATTATCTTTTTACAATACGACTGCACTTTCTTTTTATCTACTGTATCCATGATTTTTTGAATTGTTTCTTTCATAAGATTTCCTCTGTCAAATTCAAATTTTATATTTATATCAACCTCGTGATAACCGTATTTTTATATAAATAGCTCAAATTCAATTTCATGGCGCAGAGGTATCGAATTTTCACCAATTAGAGGAATCTCTGGTTTTATTTTTCTTGAAATATCCAGAGCATTACGGAACAGATGCGCCATATCAAATCCTCTTTTCTGATAAAATCTAATCGCATTAATATTATCGTTTGTTGTTATTAGAACAATCTTTTGAAGTTTCCTTTCTTTAGCCTCATGTATAACAGTTTCTACGAGTTCACTGCCGATTCCCTGATTTTCCCGCAGGCTATCAAGAGATGTTATTTCCAATATATTGTTATAAACTATATATGTTATTAAACCAATGATAGTTTGTCCGTCTCTGAAATAAAATCCATCTACTTTAGTCATATCAATTTCTTTGCCCCGGATAATCATTGTTGTGGTATACCAATGCTGCTTTATAAATGTATTAACCAAATCCCTGTTCAAGCTGTTAATTTTTTCACATTTCATATATCATTATCCCCTCAACCTTTTGATTTTCTAGTATAATACATACAAATTCAAAGCTACTCAATAACCTTAACCAGATCCTTGTATCCTGCCTTTTGCATTATTTGATTTATTCCGTCAAGCACCTCTTCTTTTGAATAATTATTCTTTTGCAAAAATTCGTCGTTCTTTTCAGATAGATATTGATAAAAGAGGGCGGCGGCAGCCAGTTCATTTCTGTTACTATAATCAATGTCCTCCAGCATTAGATTTTCTGCCTCGTTTATTTCACCGTTATCTATCATTGTTAATAATTCATTTAACTTTTTCCCAGATACTTCATATCCGTTCTTCGCTTCCTGTTCAACAGAAACATACTTTTTTCCAAGCATAAGCGAAAATAATACTCTAACCATTTCTTTTATTATTCTCATAATATAGTCTTTTTCATCTTCAAAGTTCATTTATAATACCTCCATATATTTGAATTTCAATTCCATACAATATCCTGAATTTATTATTCCAAAAGTCCATAAATCTCGTACCTTGAAAGCATATTTTGAAGCGTAACTTTTGTACTCATAAGCTGTTTATAAGTCACAGTCTTTGTTTTATCTTCCATCTTCAACTTTTCCATTTTACTTACCGTATCATTATATTCCTTTTGAATTGCTTGCAGCATTTTTTCAAATTTTTCTTCACGTTCAGACATATTTTTCCTCCACCAAATTCATGCTTAAATCTCTATGTGAATGAATATTCACACTCTGCCTGTCCCTTCTTATAGGTGCATTCAATTATTTCAGCAGGATTCATTTTTTCGATATATGTCAAACACCTGAAAACCATCCCATGACCAACAAAAATGACCTTATCATAATCCGAATATTTATCTGCCACACGCAGCATTCTTTCTCTCATATGGCTAAGCGATTCCCACCTGAGTTTTTCACCCGGCGGATACTCACCACCATATTCAGTAAATTCCCTGGCAAATGCAAAGCTTTCTTCAGATGATTCATACTGATTGTTCTCATCAGGTATCCATTCATGTAAATCTATATCAACCTCGACTCGTATTCCTGTTTCTCGTGAAATAATCTGATCCGTCTGCAATGCTCTCGTGTATGGAGAAGATACGATAAGCTCTGCACTTTTAAGACGAATATCTTTTGCCGTTATTTCCGCCTGCTGCTTCCCTTTTTCAGATAAAGGAGCAAAATCCCTGCCAAATCCCCAAAAACCGTTTTCAAGCATATAATCATAACTTGCTTCTCCATGCCTTACAAGATAAAACAATGCCATTTTATGAATCCTCCCATACAAATTCAGATTGTGTTTTTTAATCAATCTCGTGATAAACCTGCATTTGTCAATTACACCAATCTTTGCATGTAAATTTTTTCCACCGACCCCCATGGAGCAGTTTTACGGTCTATTATTTCAAAACCATATTTTTCATATAAGTTTTCATGATCACTTACTATATGTACCTTGTCAAATCCAATTGATTTTAAATAATCCATTGAATACTGTATCAGTTTCTGACTTAGCCTGTTTCCTCTGTATTCTTCATCAACAAACATGTAACCAATGTAAGGGGTATAGCATACATCCGGAATGCAATCTGTCTTTGCAACCGTACAATATCCACAGATTTTCTGATTATCCAAGGCAATGATAACCCGTTCCCATTCTGTAAACAGGTTATTGTCCATAGCACTGGCTAATGATTTACCGGCACTCCATGAACAACTCTTTGCATAATTCCTTACTTTGTTCCACATCTTATCTGATGATGTGAGCATTTTTAAATCCATTCTTTATTTCCTTCCGGTTTTAAGTTTCCTATGCCTCATATGGATAATAGTGTTCAGCCTTTGACTGAAATTCACATAACTTTACTATTTTCATATAAAGCATTTTCAGAAAAGGTCTGCTTTACAAGCTAAATATCCAGTTGCGATTCCTAACACAAAAGATATCATATGTGACACCAAAGTTTCTAATCCTATGTTACTTAATACTGTGAAAGCTATAAGATAAATAATTTCGCCCTTCTTTAAGAATCGATTACATTCATCATCTTTTTTCAACTTTAGGACATAGAACATTCCGATCATTCCAAATATGCCCGCTGATGCTCCGACAGATAGAGTCTTGAAACCACAGCAGCATATTACGCCACTAATTATTGCATATATATGGAACATTCCTGCATATTGAATGCTGCCTATTTTCCTTTCGATTACTTTTCCTACAATCAGCAGAGCAATCATATTTAGAGTTAAATGAACTATTCCAGCGTGCAGATATATATGAGTAATAATTCTCCACCATTGTCCTTCTTTAAATACACTCTCATATGATAATGCTCCTATTTGTCCCAACACACCTTGACAGCCAGCTAAAATGTTCAAAAGATATGCTGTTGCTCTATCAGAGGAAATCTCCAATAAAGCGGATTCTTCAACAAAAATAGAATTGATTATAAATGCTATTATGCAAAGTGAAGCAATAATTATATTTGCATTCCCAAACGTATTCAACTTATTTCGCACCATATACACCTCAATCACTAAATAAGATAAATTCGTAGTTTAATCAACTTGTCAGCAAAATTGGAAATTATCTTCTCGCATAGATTAAATCAGTCATACCATTATATGTCTGCGTATGAAGTAACCTCAGTTTAATCTCCCGTTTTATGCTCTCAAAAAGTCGAATACCAGATCCTAAAAGTGTCGGGATTACGGTAATGTAGTAACAGTCGATTAAATCCGCATTTACTAACTGCCCGATAAGATTGGCACCGCCACATATCCAGATATCTTTTCCTTTTTCTTTTTTTAACCTTTCTACCAGATCAACTGGATTTGTATCGGTAAATCGAACTTTTTCTGGCGAATCATGCTCGTTATGTGTAATCACATAAGTTGTAAAATCGCTATATATCCACTCATTGGGAGAAAGTTCAGTAACAATTTGATGATAAGTATTCCATCCCATCAAAATCGTATCAATATTCTTTATAAACTCGGAATAGCTATCGATATTTTCATCATCACTGCCCTGTCCTTTCAGCCAATCGACACCACCCGTACTGTCCGCGATATATCCGTCTAGGCTCATCGCAATAAATAAACTGATTTTTCTCATGTTTCTTTACCTCGTCATATGCCTTATCTCAGCTTCCAATTCATAAGATGGTGATATAAGCCAGTCGGCTCATAAAATTCGTCACCTATATAAATGAATCCCAATTTGTATCAACATTCACAGTGCTGTTATCCCAAAACATACTGATGAAATTGCAGAAAGCGGTGTCATCACATTTTTTGCTTTTGGAAATAAATAAGCTGTGTCACCAAAATAAGCCTTAGTTTCTTGGGAAAAACTATATATTGTCCTCCCATTGTCATTCCTCCATTCGCCGCCTTAATTCGTCCCAATCTGTTATTGTCAGAACATTTTTATCTTCTGTATACGGCAAATCAATCGCACCTATGTACCATATCGGTAACAGACCGGCATTTAAGGAACCTTTCACATCGCATTCGTACTGATCCCCAATATACCAGACTTCGCCCGGTTGCAATTCAGCTTTTTCCAAAGCCAAATCAAATATCCTTTTATTCGGCTTGCGGAACATAAAATTACTTGAAGTAATAATAAATTCAAAAGCATTTTCAGGAAGCAGTCTATTGATACGCTCTGCAACCACAGACGAATCATAAGCAATATTGCTGATTACGCCTGTGCGGATACCTTTATTCTTTAAATATTGCAGAAAATCTTCTACACCCTCTGTCGGCACTCCCGGAGCAGCAGCATTCCAGAATACCGTATCAATTTCAGGGTTACTCAATGCAATCTCTATTCCCTGCGATTCATAATGATAAGGCGTAATTAACCTCCACATTCAAAATATCCCTCCTGTATCAGTAATTCTAATACAAGTGCCTCCCGTTCTATCATTACCTGACTGAAATCATCCAGAATGGTCTTCCTGTTTACATCTATTGCAGACTGCGGTTCCAAAAATTCAAGCGTAAAGCCTTCGTCCGCTTCATACTTGTCCAGATTTTGCTGTCCTAAATCCTCTTTCACACAACACAGGAAATAATAATTATCTTGAATAAATATATCCTCTTTTGTGCCTTTCTGCACTCGATGAACCTGCCCATATTCCTGAATAGAATTTTTAATAACGCATAAACCCGTTTCTTCTGAAACCTCTCTTATCAAAGCATCTTCCATAGATTCTGCAGCCTCTATACCTCCACCCGGAAATTTATAATAATTATATTTCTTACTATATACCATTGCTATTTTTCCGTCTTTAATGATGATAGCTCTTGCCGAAGGTCTTACGAAAACGCTTCCATCGGGATTATAATCTTTTTTGTCCATTTCAAATAACATACGCATTTTATAAATTCCTCCTGAAAATCTGAATTTGACTATACAAACAAACACCAGAATACGCCAAATTTATCAACTAAAGAAAACATACACGGACTATAATCACATGGCCCAATAGGCACCTGAATAGTTGCTCCATCTTTTAACACTTCATAAGCATTTTTGACATGCTCTTCGCCACCTTCTCCAAAATGGAAGCAAAACTGCATAGAATTTCCAATAACAAGTTTATCCGTACATTCGGATACAGCTAATATCTGCCCATGCGCATTTAACTCAGAGTGCATATATCCTCCATTGTCATCAGGATATAAACCAAGAATTTCAGCGTTAAAAGCTTTCTGATAAATATTGACTGCTTCGATACTTCCTTTTACATATACTTGCATCAGTGACCTTAACATGCTATAAGCCTCCTCACCAAATTCCGATTTCGTGTTTAGTGAACCTGTCAACAAATTATAACACACTATAAACAGGATGTCTTTTCCGGTTTCGAGACAAAATGTACTCCGGTGGTAATCAGCACGGAGGCTGCAAGCGCCACAAGAAATGACACTGCTTTGGGTATATCTCCACATGCGCTATAAAAAATGAAATATATCTCTCCGAATACTGTTCCCATCACCACCCAATGAACAATAGGAAAAGCATAAAATCCATTCCTCGCATAGTCCCTTTTCTGATCCGCGATGTAGGAGAGCAGGATCAAAGCGACCGTTGCGATTATCCAGAATACCCAATTGGAGATACTATCTTCAGCCAGATTACCCCAATACATATCCAAACAATAACCGGCCAGTGCAGTCATTGTAAATTCCATTACACCAAAGGTGAAAATGGTTCCCGGAACATGGTTTGCCACCTTTATGCAAACGATCAGCAACGAATAATGCAACATAAATATAATCACGGCTTTCCCGGCATAAATCCAAAGTTGTTCTTTATTAGTAAACACAAAGTTCGTGTTCTTTTCTACATACAGTATATCCATTCGGATGATCGCTGTTTGCAGCAGCAGAGGAATTCCTATCACAGGCAATCCGCTCAGGTAATGACAGGTCAGTAAATTGCGAGACTTTACAGGAAATATGCGCAGCGCTTCTGCGCGGTTTTGGTTCTCCTGTACCAGCAGCTTGACCGCCTGCGCAATCAGTGCCGCAATCACAGTCACCGACACCATACGTTCCAGAAACCAATATGGAATCTCCTCTGAATAGACACCCGCCGGATTACGCAGTTCCGGTTGAATATCCCAAAGTCCCTGGAAATATTGCGAACGTTCTAAGTACTCCTCCAGTTGAAATAATTTATGATACAAACCATATTCATTCGTCAACATATATATTACCACCAACGTCATGACTATCATCACGACACCCCAGTAAAATCGGTCTCTTCTGAATAATTTTTTGAAATCACTCACTTCTTTCCCCTCCTTCCTTTAATGTGTCACGCACCCTTCCTTTTCCCTGCACATAAATTTTCTTTAAAAGCTTGTAAATCTCCTCCAGCGTAATCTGCTGCCCTGAATAATCTCCGATGCCCAGTTTCTTCAATATGCGCTCATTCTCTTCCCGCTCTCCCACGGTGTAAAACTCTGATAAGTCTCCAATCTTGGCTGCTACATGGACGGTCATGCCAAGCAGCTTGTCATCGGTTGTCTTCTGTGGCAGAATACCCTTCCATTTCTGCACGCTCTCCATGAACTCATTCACAGATTTTTGTGCAAAAATCTCTCCTGCCTCCATCATAGTCACACTGTCGCACATGCGCTCCACATCCGCAAGGTCATGACAGGAGAAAAGCACTCCGATCTGCTCTCTCTCCACTTCTTCAATAAGAATATCGCGGAACATTGCTCTGCTCTCCGCATCCATACCGCTTTCAGGTTCATCCATAATCAGATACTCCGGCTGCTGCGCAATCGCTAAGATAAAATTCAATTTTGACCTTTGTCCCTTGGACAATGTGCCTATGTTCTTTTTAGGATCGATACCGAAATGATTCACCAGATCATCAAATTTCTTTCTGGAAAACGTTTCGTAAAAGTTCTGATAGTATGCAGCCATTCCCGCCACAGAATAGATCTTAATAAAATCCAGTTGTTCTGACACATACGCCACTTTTGCTTTCACTTCCGGATTATCATAGATATCCTGTTCATCATACTTTACTGTTCCCTGTGCCGGTTTATAGATTCCCGTAGCGCATTTCAGCAAGGTAGTCTTGCCGGCTCCGTTAGCGCCGATCAGGCCATGAATCTCGCCCCGACGAATGCATATGTTAATTCCATGAATAAACGGCCGGTTATTGTAACCTTTTTGTAAGTTCTTTATCTCTAACATTTGCTTATCTTCCTTTCCGAAATATCTCTGCCCTACCATTAGATGGAAGAATAGATTTCCTTTATCAGATTTACCACATCCGCCTCGGAATAACCCGTGCGTTTCAGTTCGATTATTTCGCTCCGAATTCTCCTTCGAATCTTCTCCAGTTCCTCCGTATTAGGTTCCATGATCGGCATGGTCGCTATAAAGGTTCCTTTTGCCCGGATCGTCTCAATCACTTTCTGACGTTCCAGCTCCTGATACGCCTTCGCCACGGTGGACGGCGTGATGTCCAGAGTCTGTGCCATCTTCCGAACGGAAGGAATAGAATCCCCGGGATTTAAGTGCCCTTTGATGACCAGCAGCTTGATTTGTTCAATAATCTGCTCATAGAGTGGTTTTTTGCTGCGATAATCCAGTTCGATCAAAAAATCACCTCCTCATCTAATATGTTGATATCGGTTGTATCACATCTGTGCTGTGCGTATTATCTGTATTGCTTTATATAGTACAGTTATTGTATAATAATTTCCGTCGGTTGTCAACGAAATTTGAATACCTATTGTACTAATTCCAATCTACTATGCCAAAGCTGTTATCCAGTAGCTTACCACTATAACAAAACATACCGCGCTGGGAATAAAAAGCACCAAACCACACTACACCTTCTGTCTTGATACCATATAGTACAAACCAATCGCAATTGCAATACACACAATTTTTAATATAATACCCAACATTACCTTCTCATCCACAGCAACTTGTGATAATGCATTGATTAATGCATGTGTCATAACACAAATCCATAAACTCCCAGAATATGCATACAGTGCCGATAAGATAAAACAATTAGTCAACAATCCCAACAAGAACAGCGGAGCATTGATACCTGTTAAACTTCCATCAATATAGAAAAACAGAAAATGCCATATTCCCCAGCAAATAAATGTTATAAAAACTGCCGGAATGTATGTGATCATGCGCTCCATAACGGGTTGTGTTGGAACATAGCCACCAATATTACCAAAAATATGAGCTGCGATTGCCGGAAACAATGACTTAGTTTTTACATACGCTAAAGCAAAAATCAAACCGCCCAAAAAGGCATGTACAACCGTAATAATACCGCCCGCCATGAAATGAATTAATGCAAATCCGTGTATATTTTTCTGGCACAATTAATAAAACAATCGGCTTCGTTTTTATGATTAAAAGTCCTGCTAAATACTTCTGCGATCACGCTCGCAATATCCTGTTCTGTATGAGCATAGGTAATCTTGTCGCATATTTCCTGAGATTCAGAATCAAACTCATCACTGGGGGCACCACCTGAAAGTAACGACAAATAGTCCATTTCATCAATATATTTCTTAACAATCAAATACTTTGTCATTTGTTATCTGTCTCCTCCAATTCCGCTTTGTCGCTATAATTCCATACCTTATAGCACTTCAATATACTAGCAAAGCGACATTTAGCAATCTAAATAAAAAATAATATCTGATTTCCCTTCTTGCTTTGTCCCCTTATATACATTGGAATCAAAACCTCCAATGTAAAAACCGGTTTTTATATAAAACAAACATGCTCCTAAATTATTGTCCTGTCCTTGAGTATAAATACCCGCATATCCTTTTTCTTTAGCAATTGCTTTTGCCTTTTCGATAAGGGCTTTTGCCACCCCAGATTTGCGATATGCACAATTTACCTTTAAATCATACAAATACATATATTTAAAAAAGCCTTCCTGCATAATAGCAAGTCCAATGCACTTTTCATTATCATAAGCACCAATAAATGTGCTATTTTCTACCATATCATCATAACTATAATTTTCATCCGGAAAGCACATTTGTTGCGCCATGTTGAATTTCTCAACCGAATAACTCCACTGTTCATCTACATAAGTCGGAATCATTCGACCAAACAAAAGAAACGGTTCGTTTGGTATGTTGATATCCTGTTTATGCTCCGCGTTGATTATTCTCACATCAATCATAAATTCCTCCATCCAATTCAAATTTCGTGGTTTAGTCAACTTGTCACTCAACCAGAAGTTGCTTAAATATTTTCACTCTTTTGCTTCAGAAATTTATTTCAAAAAATCAAACTCCAATCCACTAATTTCATTTTTTATGACCTTTCATGAATCAAAATTCAATTTTTAATTCCGATATTCATCCCTCAATATTGAATACCATACTTCATCTATCACTCCCTGATTGCAAAATCCCGCCTTTCGTAATATACCTTCATACGTCATTCCGATTTTCTGCATAACTCTTCCTGATTTGGGGTTATTCTTAGCATGCGTGGCAGCAATTCTGTTAAATCCTACTTCCTCGAACAAATATCTGACTACTTCTTTCCCCGCTTCAGGCATAATTCCCAATCCCCACCATTTAGTTCCCATACAATAACCAAGCTCGGCACACTTTATATTTTCCTTAACATGTACAACCGAAATATTGCCGATAACTTCACCTATTTCCTTTAGCTCAATAGCCCAATTATAAAAATCAGCTTTATTATAATCGGCTATCCAGCTGCTTAATACAGCCCCTGTAACTTCAACATCAGAATGAGTTGGCCATGTGAGAAACTTTGTAACCTCATCTTCAGATGCCCAATTATTATACATAGCCTCAGAATCTTCAATCACAAATTTGCGTAAGATCAATCGGTCTGTTTCAAGTAAAATTGTTCCTTTATGATTCATTGTCTTTTCCTCCTGAGATATCACAACATCTTGATGCATTGTCGCGCTGTCAATTCGTTATATTTTACTATTAATTCACTCATAAACATACCTCCGCAAACTTTTAAACAATACGTTTTGCAATGATCCGTTCAAAGGCATGTTCATGATGGATATCACCGGGGTGCGAATCCGTGAAAGTACCTTCGTTATGATGGATAATTTCCCAATCCTTGTATTTATCAGGCAGCTCTCCTACATCAAAGAGGCTGTGAGTATAAGGCGCATTATCAGGTGTTGCCGGTAGACGATTTGTGAAAATTCCTATGACATTATAGCCGCCTATCTTGGTATTTATCTGCATCTCTGCAATAAAATTATCCCTTACATCTTTATAAGGAAGGTGCAGTACGCCGTGAGACAGGATAACATCATACTCCTTCTCAAAGATAAACGCTTCTAAATCACAGCAAAAATAATTGACCGAAACACCAGCCTGTTCTGCGATTTTCTTTGCTTTCTTAATACCGTTTTCAGAGATGTCAAATGCATCTACAAGATTTCCAAGCTTAGCCATAAAGATGGAATTTCTGCCCTCCCCGCAGCCGACGTCCAACACTTGAGAATTCTTCGGGAATATATGATAAAATTCATTGACATCCACAGTTGGTCCTTTGCAAAAGGTAGAAACATCCATATCGGCATAGGTTTGTTCCCAAAACGGTTGCTCCTGCGTAGCTGGTGCAGCTTCTTTATCGGACATTCTCTCGTACATGTTAATTTGCCTCCTCAATCTCGATGATATATTTCTCTTTTCAAGATTTTAAGTTCCTTTCCAAAATAAAATAAGTAACCTCTACATTTCCGTACATCTCTTTGCCGCCAATGTTAAATCCGCATTTTTCAGTATAGAATTTTCTATTCTGCTCTTTGTCTGAAGGTGTCACCAATA
Organism: Lachnospiraceae bacterium; assembly: GCA_014804655.1. Classification (GTDB taxonomy): domain Bacteria; phylum Bacillota; class Clostridia; order Lachnospirales; family Lachnospiraceae; genus UBA3282. The sequence goes on from JAAUZK010000002.1 coordinate 17,744, forward strand.
TAATTTGTCTCCAATCGGAATAAATTGCCAGCATATGTCGGAATGCCTGCGTACCTATCCCCATTCCCTGATACGCCGGAATAATACATAAGCAGCCAAGATGATACTGTCCATTTCCCTTATTTTCAAGAGAAATCACTCCAACGGGAATGTTATCTTTTATAATTATGTATTTAGGAAATTTAAGGATCGACTGCTCCATTTGATTTTTTGACTTTCCATAGCCGGGGCATTCTCCATAACGAACAAAATCATCATAAAACGAAGAATTATAAATATCTATCAGCAAATCGGCATCCAATATCGTGGCTTTTCTGTATGTCAATATCATTTTGTGTTTCCTTTCAATCCCGATTTCATGGTTGAATAAAATTGTTAATCAACCGAAAGCTGTCTAATTATTCAAATATATTGATAATATAACCATCAATAGTTGTTAGGCTACAAGTTTTTCCACCCCATGGTTGCATCTCAACTTTCGTAATTTTATCCCAGCCTTTTGATGTAACATAGTCATACATTTTCTCAATCCCCTCGACCTGCATAAACGAAATTAAGCGCGGTTCTGGCCCTCCCAAAAACATTTGTATACCTGTAAAAGGTGCCAAGTGAGTGCGTTCTACTTCCGGTAACATATCAAAAACAACTCCATAGCAACCCACTCCGTTATCATCTCGTTCAACAATATTGCTATACCAACCCAACGTATCTTCAAACCATTTCGCAGTCCTATCCATATCTGATGTCAGGTAGATAGGTGCATTTTCTTTTACCAAATATCCTTTTTCACTAAATCTGCTCATAGTATCCTCCATAGCCAATTTCGTCTGCTTCAACAACTCTCCATCACCAAAATCTGTATAATAAAATACCACATTCTCCTTTAACAAAGGAAAATACTGTTGAAATCCCTCCTATTCCTCATCGGTCATTCTGCTTTAAAACGAATCATAATCCATTTCCGATACTTCCACAGGTCCATAAAAATTTGCTCGCCAGTTTATATACTTGTTTTATTTCTTTAGATGATAAATCCCATGAGCTTAACTCTTCTGAAACCACTTCCGGATATTTTTTACTGATATCTCTCAAAGCGTTTCCAACCGATTTTCGCACATATTGGCTTTCATCTTCTCTGTGAGCGGCTAATAACTGTACTGCGATTTGAGGATTATCCTTAAAATAGGGACGGCTTGTCCATACTCGCAATCCCTCTGAAACTGCTCTGCGAACATTGGCACAATCACTAATCATCAAGTGAATGTGACTTATAATATATCTTCGCTTCATTTTTTGCAATCTTTAGACTGTCTTTTTCAGGAATTAATTCCTCTAAATATCGCAAATATTCATTCATTTACCGCATCTCCATAACTTCCAATTTGTTGCTCACTTTTATTCAATAAACAGTTTATATAGCCTTCCTCTTCTTTATTGTAGTTTTCCCTTTCATAGAAATCACTTACTGATACATAAAATTTATCCAAAATGTCCTCCAATGGATACTGAGAAATATCACTTGGATTTGCCCCTTCATCATATTCTGGCTCTTGCACAAAACTCGGCATCAGAATAATCCGAATCCTCATCAGCAGGAAACTCTAAGTATAAGATCCCGCGCGTAAACCAGAATATGTCACAATTTTTTCATCATCCAATACGCATCTGCATATTTCCCATTTTCATACTTCATATTATCAGGAAAATGTCCATACTTTTCAAACCCTAAATTTTCATATAATGCGATTGCATTCTTGTTATCCGCAATTACTTCTAATTCTGCCTGTTCATAACCGATTTCTTTGGCTATTTCTAAAACAGTCTGCATCATAATTTTTCCAATGCCTCTGCCACAATATTCTTGATACAATGCTATTGCAACACTGCACCTATGGTGGTATCTCCTATATTCACCAATACCCATAAGAGAGCAATTTCCGATATGTTTCCCGTCAATTATTGCGACAAGCATTAATTCCCTGTCTGAATCCATCACTCTCTGAATGAAGTTCTGTTCCTGTTCAAGTGATAAAGTAACCTCATCAGGTTCTCTAATCAAATATGGTGTTTCCGATGTTGTAATTTTCAAATATTTTATCAGATCTTCCGCGTCATTTATTTCTGCATTCCTCAGTATTACTTCATATCCGGTTTTGTCTATTACCTTCATAGGCTTGAATATCATATTTTATCCTCCTCGATTGTAATTTGCTGATTTTACGTTTATATCGTCCCACCTCTTCCCCACTTTCTTTTTACAGTCACATTCCCACAAATCAGGATTTGACAGAATCATTATCAGATGGATTTTCAGCTTTTCTGCGCAGTATCTATCCAAACAAGTATTCTTTCATCCGTTTGTCCGGTAATCACACCACCATTTGCAAGTGCTACCGCCTTTGATGCAGCATTGTCCAATTTAATTGTAACAAGTACTCTATCAATTCCAAGCCGGATGGCTTCCTCTAGTAAAAGCCCAAGAATTTTCTTCCCATATCCTTGCTCACGGTACTCAGGAGCTATTCCATACCCTATATGTCCACCAGCTTCACGAAGCGCATCTGTGAGGAAATGCCTTATAGTTCCAAAACCAACCGGTTTTTCATCTGCATAAAGCCAATATGTAGTAGCCGGCACTTTCCAACCGTCCATAAGACCAGTCTGCTTGGAATCTGCATATTTTCTCTTCAACCATTCTTTATATTCCTCAAATGATAATCCGTTAGCACTGTTCATTAACCCATTCTCTTCTTTGGGAATTTCTTGTAACATTATATATACATCCATTCCATCATCTACTGATAATCTCCTAAGTTCTATCATTTTCTATTATCTCCTTCCCGAATTCCAATTCCGTGGTTTAATCAACTTGTCAATAAAACCGGAATTTATATATTTAGCAATTTCTCGTACGGGTTGACTATGATTTCTGCCAGTATTAGTTGTATCAGGATAATTGATATCAATAATCCATAAAGCAGACTGAATAATCGTTTTTTGTTTGTCGGGACAACTGCTAACAATGAGAAAGTAAAGCATAAATAGGCAATGCCTAACAGCAGTTCATCTCTGGCAGTACGGAAAGCCCAATCCCGAACAGTAAAAACTGTTAAATACCATTCTGTAAAGAAAATCGTAAAAGGTAAGGAAGAAATAAAATTTGCATAATGACTTTCCTTATGTATATGCCATATCAGAAAACCACAAAACGGAGTAACCATAGCGATGATACCCCACAAAATAATTTGTGATTTTGGGAAAAAATGCAAAACCAGAACAGTATAACCATAATACGCAAGTAACATTCCGATAAAAAAAATGAAAGAACGAATTGCCGCGAGTAAAGGTTTTTTCGAACGAATAGCTATCAGCGCGGCCACCCAGACCCATATTCCGAATCGCCCCATTATATCAGCAAATACAGGAAAATAGTACAGGAAGTCACGCCCATCTGTAAATTTTGCAATTATTCCTAAAACAATACCAAGGATAAATGGTAAACATACCTGTAACATCGTAGCCGCCGATTTTGGTATTGTCCCGCATTTTTGCTTATTCATGCCGATCCTAATCATGCAAATTTCCTTCCACCCACCAGTCTGCCACACTCCCCCTGCCCTGCTTTTCCCACTCCTTTCGGTGCCTCCGCAAGATATGATCCATGATCACATCAACTGTAAACCCGGCAGCAGAATAATCCGAATCCTCATCAGCAGGAAACTCTAAGTATAAGAGCCAGCGCATAAACCAGAATATGTCACAACTTATTTCATCCAATCCGCGCGGAATTTTGAATTATATTTTTCACATTCCAATTCCATTCTTTTAAAATCCACGCACTGTTTTCTGGCCGCAAATTTCTCCCCTGTAATGTATTTTTGGTAAAGAACATTTGCGGTATTAGCCAAATCACTTATATGTTCGTTACACCACTCTAATTCTTTGATAAGGAGTTCCTTCTTCCTTCTTGTGTCCATATTATCATGTTTACGGATTCTAGTATCAATTCGCTGTATCTGTGCATTTTCAACAGGTATCATAAGGTTAAAGTTTAAAACTCCTATCAAAGATCCGTTATACACAATTTTTTTAAAATCTATCTTATCACGCATTTTTTCGTGCTTTTTCTTAGGTTTTGACAACGGTACACAATATTTGTGTTTATTGCATACAATAATTATACCAAGAAAAGGTCGTTCATCTTTTCCAATCTGAGGCGATACAGAAAATACCCTATCGTCAACATTATGCTATTTCCTAATGTACTTCATGTCTATCCGATAAACTTCTAATGGTGATTGTGTCATAAATTTCTCCCATAAAATATTTCAAGGACTATGTTGCCATAGCCCTTGAATGTAGTGTCACCGCAGCGACGCTAACGCTTTTTGAACGTCCACTTGTTGGCAGGACTCTCCTTTGATAGTATTTTACCATACATACAAAAATAGTCAATTGTTTGATTGAAATTTATCTTTTTGAGATTTTATGATTTTTAAGTTACTTTCCAAAATAAAATCAGTAACCTCTACATTTCCGTTCATCTCTTTGCCGCCAATGTTAAATCCCAATTTACTTCTACCAATGACACTGAAACTATATCATCTACTAATACATACGGATTTTATTATATCTGTATCCAGTCCTTTACCAATAAATTGAACAATATCATGGTGATCCTCTGTAATGAACCCATCAAATTTTTTGTTTGTAACATAGTAATCTGTTGGATTAACATCGATAATACGGTAATCAGCAGAGGAATTCCGTCATCAGATTGCCTTCCTGTTCAAAACTCACTCTTCAGACTACGGCTAAACAACCGCTCCATTTTCCTATAACAATAGCCTCTCCATAGCATCGATTCTGACTATGTTTTGAAAAAAGAGTCGCCTCATAATCACCCAGATGGCACAGTCCATATGCAGAATGTTCCTTTCCACCCATTGCACCAATCAATCTTCCAACTTCCTTGCTTCCACGAGCCATAAGGGCGCCTTTCAGAGTAGAGACATCGGTGTGAAGAATTGCATCAATTGTTATGCCATACAGCTCCGATATTTTTAACATCAATTCCACATCCGGAACAGAACTGCCGGTTTCCCATCTGGATACTGCCTGCCTTGATACACCCAGACGAAGAGCCAATTCATCCTGTGTCACTTTGTAAGATTTCCGTAGCTCTGCAAGGTATTTTCCTATTTTCACACTGTCCATACTTTCTTGATGACTCTCTTTTTATGCTATTTTTATTAGTTGCTCCTGTTAACTTTATCACCTTTTACTTTTACCTTCCAGCAATAGGTCTTTGCTTTTACATAAGATTTCTCAATAAATGGGAATTCTTCTCCACACACTTTTTCACAAATTCCCCCATAATCTCCTTCGTGCAAAACTGATACCCACTCACATCATACTCTTTTTCTCCAGTAAACTCTTCCATTAAAAGCGACCGTTTCTGCCGTGCCAGCAGTTCATATGCCACCTTTAAATGTACCATCGAATATGACATGTCCATTTCCTCCGTTTACGTTTATCCCCTAATCCCGTAATTATATACTGATTACCACGTTTGACAATAAACATATTATTTTTTGCGCTACAATCAGTCCATGTTCACTATATCCCAAATTGCTCTTTTTGTCACATAAACTCAAATGAATATCCATAAATGCTTAAAAACTACTTTCTTACTTTTACAGCCAAGGCATGAGCTTTCATCCCCTCTGATTCTGCAAGTTGAATGATGTATTCGGCATTACTTTTTAATGCAGATTCTGGATATTTAATAACACTGTATCCTCTCATAAATTCTTGGACAGACATGCCGGAAGAAAATTTCGCGGTACCACATGTTGGAAGAATATGGTTTGTTCCACAGAAATAATCTCCTACCGGTTCGGTACTATATTCACCGACAAATACCGCACCAGCATTAGTTAATTTGGCAAGTACAGCTTCATAGTTATTTAATAGTAATTCTGCATGTTCGGGTGCTATTTCGTTTACTGCATCTACAGCTTCCTGAATAGAATCAACCACAAAAATATCACCATAATTCTCAAAAGTTTTTATCGTTGCATTTACAAGATTATTTTCCTCACATAAGCGAATAATTTCTTCTTTTATCTTTTGTGCTTGTGTTTCAGACAGGCAAAATGTAGTACTGGCTTCAAATCCTGTTCCATGCTCTGCCTGTGACATCATATCAGCTGCAATAAAAGTAGGATTCGCATCTTCATCAGCAATAATTGCTATTTCTGAAGGACCTGCAAGAGAGTCAATTTTTACTTCGCCAAATAATAATTTTTTAGCCATTTGAGTAAAGTTATTTCCGGGACCTACTATTGCATCTACTTTTTTAACAGTCTCAGTTCCATAAGCAACAGCCGCTAATCCCTGTGAACCTGAGAGTTTATAATATTTTTTAACATTCAAGTAGTCTGCTACATATAATAAATGCTCATCTATAGTTCCATCAAATCTTGGCTTAGTTAGTATGTATATGTTTGGAACGCCAGCAACTATTGCAGGAATTAAATTCATATATAGTGTTGAAACGAGTGGTGCCATATTTCCGGGAACAGTAACGGCAACACTGTTAATTGGTATATATTTGCGTTCAAGCAAAGCACCATCTTCATATTTTTCCGAGAAACCTAGCGGTACTTGTCTTTTGTGAAATCTAAAAAGGTTATCGCAAGCTTTTTTTACTGATTCCTTAAATTCTTCAGATACTTTTTCTTTTGCATTAGCAAATTCCTCTTCTGACACGAATAACCCGATTTCATTAATGTCAACATTATCAAATTCTTTCATATAAGAATATAATGCTTCATCACCTTTACTTTTAACATTTTTCAATACATCTATTACAGTAGCTTCTACCTCTTTAGGAATATCACCCCTTCTCTTTAAAAGATTGACATATCTTGGGTTTTCATAACTAAATTTGCTGATTGTTACCATTGTTTTCTCTCCTTTATTATATTATAAAAATAAAAAACGCCTGCTAGAGAAATTTTCCCTAACAAGCGTGGATCAAGCGTTCGCCTAATATCAATCATCATAATATCAATATGTGTATGATTTGTCAAGCAGAAAATGGCATTTGCATTAATCTTTTAATGGAATTGTGTATGCGTTTATGGTATGCTAATGATGTTGAACAATTCAGTAAATCAAAGTTTACGCAGAAGGGAGATATATATGAATTATATCATATATTCTGGACAATTTGAGAAAGGAACACAGGAACAGCAGGCAGTTTTCAGCCAATTATTAGGCTCTCAAAATGTTCAATACAAATTCGATCTTTACTTTCATTGGTACAATATTATACATGAATATGGTCACTGCCTTTGTGAGCATTATAATTCGAATATAATTGGCCTGAAGCAGGAATTCTTAGTGAATCGATTTGCAGTGAGTATTTGGCAATATGCAGGATATGAGCAGGAGTTAAACGACCTGAAAAAAATGATAAATGAAACCTTGCAACGGATGAAAGACCCTGTACCGGATCATATGTCTTTTACCGAGTATTACGAGCAAATTTGGGGAACAGAAGAGTTAATGCAAGTTCCAATTTATGGATATTTCCAGTTTAAGAGCGTACAAATGGCTTTAGAAAACAAAGAAGATTTAGAAACCGTTCTTACGGAAATGGGAATACGCAAGGGAATTGGCAATCCGAGCCGCACCAATAAAAAATATCAAATTACTGCAGATACAGCAAAAGAAGTATTGCATGATATACGGTATCTTCTTGATGGCTTAGGCATTGAGCAACCTCCAGTGGATGTTGAACTTGTTGATGATCCATCCATTCAATGTGCAAACTGCATTGATTCTTCTGACTGATAATCGGAATGTGAACCCGTCAAAATCTTAGACTGTTAGAATTTGGAATTGAGCAGGCAAATAATATAGGCAGAAAATTATCGTTCAATGGCTTCGTGATCATATCGAGGTCTAAGAAAAGACTGTAGATGATAAAATGTTATCTGATGCTGAAAGACGAAGAGATGAATAGAACAGACTATTTCCATTCTTTAATGATATTATGACAATCATATATTAATTAATTTCCGTATATGGAGGAATTTGAATATGGACTGGCTATTTGAAATTGATAATTATATCTGTGATTTGAGAGTCGCAGGAATACTAATTAATGTCTGCTCATTAACAAAAAACAAGCCTAAATCTCTTGAAAATACTGAGTTTTCTTATCAGATATAGTATAATAAAGTGCAGGAAAAAACAGTTAGTTCCGTAAAAAACCTTGCAC
>JAAUZK010000003.1 GCA_014804655.1 Lachnospiraceae bacterium
TCCGCAAAAAGCGTAGCGGACACTAGACTCGTGAGATACCTCGTCAAGTGCCGACGCTTTTTGAGGGGTTCCTTCAGATATTAACTCCCCTCTGAGCTTAGGCTGTGGCGTGGGTATGAATGGTAACTCTGTTATAGTTGTCTGTGGCGGTATATCTATCCCGAAACATGTTTTTAGCCGCATAAAATCCGTAAACCTTCGGTTTTTCGACGGTGACTGCACAATTCCGCGACACTTAACAGTTCTATTCGGGCCCGTTTTCTTATATATTGATAGTACAATACAAAAAGGAATTTCTATGAGCAATTCCACAGTGTAGAAGGGAGAAAAACATGACAGATAAGGTTATTGAAAACAACCAGGTGGCAATTATGGGAGAGATCGTAAGCGATTTTACCTTCAGTCACGAGATTTTCGGAGAGGGATTCTATATGGTAGATATCAGTGTGGACCGCCTCAGCGACTCCACGGATATCATTCCGGTGATGGTTTCGGAGAGACTCCTTGACGTAGGCGAGGACTACAAGGGGATGAAGATTTGTATCACAGGGCAGTTCCGCTCCTACAACAGACATGAAGAGAGAAAGAACAGGCTTGTTTTGTCTGTGTTTGCAAGAGAAATTGAGTTCGTGGAGGATATCGGGGAGAGCGCCAAGACGAATCAGATCTTTCTGGACGGCTATATCTGTAAGGCACCGATCTACAGAAAGACACCTCTTGGACGAGAGATTGCCGATCTGCTGCTGGCGGTAAACAGACCTTACGGTAAATCCGATTACATACCCTGTATCTGCTGGGGGAGGAATGCAAGATTTGCGAGCAGCTTCGAGGTGGGAAGCCGCTGTGCGATCTGGGGCAGGATTCAGAGCAGAGAATATATGAAGAAATTATCCGAGGACCAGCTGGAGAGAAGAGTCGCTTATGAAGTGTCTGTGAGCAAGTTGGAAATGGTGGAGGAAGAATAAAGCGGAAGAAACCTTATATGGAACAAACAGTTGCACGAAAATCCCGATTGTGCTATGATAGGCAAACATAGCATAGTAAAATCATACAGGAAATGTGCGGGAAATAGTGAGGGATACAATATGAGAAACGGCATGATTCAGATCTATAGCGGAGACGGGCACGGTAAATCTCCGGCAGCACTCGGCAGAGCGGTGCAGTCTGCGTGCAATGGCGAATATATAGTTATCATCCAGTTTTTAAAGGGAAGAGGATTGGCAGAGTCAGAGTTTGTGAAGCGGCTGGAGCCGGAGATCAAGATATTCCGTTTTGAAAAATCCAGCGAGGATTTTATGGATCTTACGGAGGAACATAAAGCGGAAGAGTGCCAGAACATCCGTAACGGACTCAATTTTGCCAAGAAAGTGATGAACACGGGAGAGTGTTCGCTGCTGATTCTGGATGAAGTGCTGGGTCTGATTGACAATGGGATCATCACGGTAGAGGAGTTAAAGACGCTTCTGGCATCGAAGCCGGATGATATGGACATCATCATGACGGGGATTACGCTGAATGATGAGGTATGTATGCTGGCGGATGAGGTGACTAAGGTTGAGACGATGCGCTTTAAGAAATGGGATTAGACGGGTTCTTCATCGAAGAATCTGTTGACATCCCTATGGCATGGTGCTATGATAATTTCAACAATAAAAATGGAGATTGATAGAGGTTGCGTTTTTCATCAGTAGGGGTTTGGATGTTGCAGACACAGGTGAAGAGTTTCGAAAGGGGAAGACGCCGAAAGTGAGAATTATCTGCGGATTCTCATCTTGGGCATACAGTTAAGAGCTGTATGACTGTCATCGAATCGATGGGGCGCTATCAGGTAAGTTAGAGTTAAAGCTGGCCCTGTGCGGTCAGTTTTCTTTTTGCGTAAGCGGGGAAGCGTATGAACGCACAGCGCCGATCAGCCGGACAAAGCGACCAGAAAGGCAGGGTATGTATGGCAATTTTTAAAGGAGCCGGAGTGGCGATTGTCACGCCGTTTCATGAGGACGGAAGCATTAATTATGAGAAATTTGAGGAACTGGTGGAGGAACAGATCGCGGGCGGCTCAGATGCAATCATCGTGTGCGGCACGACAGGAGAGGCTTCCACACTGACGCATGAGGAGCATCTGGATCTGATCAGGTTCTGTGCCGAGAAGGTGAATGGCAGAGTGCCGGTTATCGCAGGTACAGGTTCTAATTGTACGAAGACGGCAGTATATTTGTCTACGGAGGCCGAGAAATACGGAGTGGACGGATTGCTTGTCGTGACACCTTACTACAATAAAGCTACCCAGAAGGGATTATACGAGCATTTTAAAACCATTGCGGATTCCGTGAAACTACCCATTATCCTATACAATGTACCGAGCAGGACGGGATGCAATATTCTCCCCAAGACAGTAGTGAAGTTATGCACGGAGGTCAGCAATATCGTGGCGATTAAAGAGGCCAGCGGCAATATTTCCCAGGTGGTGAAGCTGATGGCTTTAGCGGGAGGTAAGCTTGATCTGTATTCCGGCAATGACGATCAGGTAGTACCTCTGTTGTCACTGGGCGGCAAGGGTGTGATTTCCGTTGTGTCCAACGTAGCGCCGAGGCAGATGCATGACCTTTGTCAGAAATTTTTCGACGGTGATATAGAGGGTAGTATGAAGGAGCAGCTTCGTGTCATTGAATTGTTTGACGCGCTGTTTTGTGAGGTGAATCCGATTCCGGTGAAAACAGCCATGAATCTGATGGGTAAAAACGTGGGGCCGCTGCATATGCCGCTGTCCGAGATGGAGCCCGGGAATGTGGAGACGCTTAAGACCGCACTCATCAATTACGGCATTTTATAGAAACAGTTTACAGTGTCTGTCATTATCTGTGGCAGACACTTACAAATTAGAGCAGAGGGAGGAGTAACACAACATGACCAGAGTAATTATGCACGGCTGCAACGGCAAGATGGGACAGACCATATCGGGATTGATTGCGGCGGATGAAGAGATAGAGATCGTGGCGGGAGTAGATGCTTACGATGAGGGCAAAAATCCGTTCCCCGTTTTTTCCTTGATAGCGGATTGTGACGTGGCGGCGGACGCGGTCATTGATTTCAGTGCGGCAGCAGCAGTGGACGGACTGCTGGATTATTGTGTGGAGAAGCAGGTGCCCTGTGTGCTCTGTACCACGGGGCTGTCGGAAGCGCAGCTTGCTAAGGTGCAGGAAGCATCGAAGAAGGTGGCAGTCTTGAAATCGGCGAACATGTCTCTGGGGATCAACATGCTTCTCAAGCTGCTGAAGGAGGCGGCAGGGATCCTCGCACCGGCGGGATTCGATATTGAGATTGTGGAGAAGCATCACAACCAGAAAGTGGACGCGCCCAGCGGAACCGCGCTTGCGCTTGCGGATTCCATCAATGAGGAGCTGGACAATGCCTACAATTATGTCTATGACAGAAGTCAGACGAGAGAGAAGAGAGCGCAGAAAGAGATCGGAATCAGTGCGGTCAGAGGCGGCACCATCGTAGGAGATCATGACGTGATCTTTGCTGGGGCGGACGAGGTCGTGACCTTCTCTCACAGAGCATATTCCAAGGCGGTATTCGGCAAGGGAGCGATTCAGGCAGCAAAGTTTATTGCGGGCAGGCCGGCAGGAATGTATGATATGAGTGATGTAATCAATGAGTAAAAGTGAGTAAATATAATAGAAAAGCAAAACTCTACCATAATGGGATAGTTGTTGCGAAAAGACAGTAATACGGAGGCATTTATGGACGATTTAGAGCTACGATATTTGAAAAGTTTATCCAAGCAGTATCCGACGATCGCGGCAGCATCGACAGAGATTATTAATCTGCAGGCAATCTTAAATCTTCCCAAAGGCACAGAGCATTTCATGACGGATATACACGGTGAATATGAGCAGTTCAATCATATTCTGAAGAACGGATCGGGTTCCATCAGGCGCACCATTGATGAAGAGTTCGGTAATACGCTGAGCATCAAGGATAAGAAGAGTCTGGCAACGCTGATCTATTACCCGAGAGAGAAGCTTGATCTGGTGCTGCGGGAGGAAGACGAAAGCACGATTGAAGACTGGTATAAGATCACTCTGCACAGACTTGTGCAGATTACGAAGAGAGTTTCTTCCAAGTATACCCGCTCCAAGGTGCGTAAGGCTCTGCCGCAGGATTTTTCTTATATCATAGAAGAATTAATAACGGAGAAAGCGGAGATACAGGATAAGGAAGCTTACTATAATGAGATCATTCACACGATCATACGCATCGGACGGGCACAGGAGTTCATCATTGCCCTAAGCTATCTGATCCAGCGTCTGGTCATCGACCATCTTCACATCGTGGGAGATATCTATGACAGAGGCCCGGGACCGCATATTATTCTCGATACACTGTGCGCCTATCATTCCGTGGATGTGCAGTGGGGTAATCATGATATTGTGTGGATGGGAGCTGCCAGCGGACATCTGGCGTGTATTGCCAATGTAATCAGAATGGCTGCCAGATACGGCAATCTGGATACGTTGGAGGAGGGATACGGCATCAATCTGATCCCCCTGGCAACCTTTGCGCTGGACGCTTACAAAGAGACGGACTGCAGCGCTTTTGCCATCAAGTATAACACCGACTACGACACCAAAGATTTGAGTCTGGACATGAAGATGCATAAAGCGATTGCCATCATCCAGTTTAAACTGGAGGGGCAGTTGATCATGCGCAGACCTGAGTTCGGCATGCAGGACAGACTGCTGCTCGACAAGATAGATTATGAGAATAAGGCTCTGGTGCTCGACGGGGTCTCTTACGCCATGAAAGATGTGGATTTCCCCACAGTCAACAGAGAGCGTCCATATGAGCTGACATCGGAGGAAGAGCAGGTCATGGAGCGTCTCAGACAGGGATTTGTCAAGTGTGAGAAGCTGCAGAAGCATGTCAGATTCCTTTTTTCCAAAGGCGGATTGTACAAGGTGTACAATTCCAATCTGCTCTATCACGGGTGTGTACCCATGGATGAAAGAGGAGATTTCAGAAAGGTCACTGTGTACGGCGAGGAGTACAGCGGCAAGGCGCTCTATGATGTGCTGGAGCATTATGCAAGGAAGGGTTACTATGCCGATAACAACCTGAAAGAAAAGCTGAAAGGCCAGGACATTATCTGGTATATCTGGGCGGGACCTAATTCGCCGGTGTTCGGTAAGGATAAGATGGCGACTTTTGAACGGTATTTTCTGGAAGATAAGGAAATGCACAAGGAGACAAAGAACAGCTACTACAAGCTGCTTGATAACGAGATAGTGATCGACAGGATTTTCTGGGAATTCGGCTTAGATGAAAAAGTTTCCCACATTGTCAACGGACATGTGCCTGTGGAGCGCAAGAAAGGGGAGTCTCCGATTAAGTGCGGCGGCAAACTGCTTATCATAGACGGCGGTTTCTCCAAAGCGTATCAGGATAAGACGGGAATCGCAGGNTATACGCTGGTAGTCAATTCCCACGGCATGCGGCTGGTTGCCCATGANCCCTTCGAGTCTACGGAGGCGGCGATCCTGCACGAGTCGGATATCTTCTCGGATTCCGTGATCTTAGAGACCAGCAGTATGCGNCAGAAGATTGCGGATACCGATATNGGNGCGGAACTGCGGGAGAGCATACACCAGTTGGAGGANCTTCTGCAGGCATACAGAGATGGTATTATTATNGAAAAATAAAAAAGAGNAAATCCGTCCCATATACTGCANGGGACGGATTTCTTTTAAGGCCGAGTTCGCGAAGCGAACCTCGCAAAGTTAATTGCGAAGCAATTTACTTTTGTTACCNTCTTGTTCCNCGTGTTGACATGTTGGAAGCGGTATTGTTGTTCGTGNTGCCGGTACCTGTCACGTCGTCTACCATNTTNTCNACGCCGTTNGCGGCATCGTCAATTACATCGGAAACTGCGTTGCCAGCGTCACCGACTGCGTCGCCTACGTTATCGAGCATGGTGTCGCCNGTTGTGTCTCCGGCNGTNACATCNTTGACATTNTCATTTTTGCCTGTGGCTGTATCGNNNGNNGTNTNGTTNGCNGTGNNGTTAGCAGTACCGTTGTCCGTNATNTCNTGGGANGTNCCNGTGCCGCCTGTAGTTCCCGTATTCGCGNTGGTATCATTACCCGTACCGGAATCGGCAGCGGTNGAATTGTTGTTGCCATTGCCTGTCGCGTTGTCGTTTGTGCCGCAGGCTGTCAGCATGGTCATGGACAGCGCCATGAGAGAAACAAGTAACAATGCTTTTACCTTTTTCATTTTTTCCTCCATTCCGAAGCATGNTCGGGCATATCGTGTCGCCCGGGNTTGTGCTGCTTCTGCATTCATTTGAAACAGTANGGCTCTNGGCCGGCTACTNTTGTACATAAATTCNGAAAGACAGGATGTTTTNGTGTAAAAACACCTGCTCCTATGTTATTATGTCTGTTAGAAAATAAAATATGCACGGCAGACGGNCGGCAATTTGAACCATGGAGGTTNATAATGGAATTTCGACCTTGTATAGATATTCACAACGGAAGCGTCAAACAGATCGTAGGCAGCAGTCTGAGCGATCAGGGCGATACGGCGCAGGAAAATTATGTGTCCGGNCAGGATGCGGCATTTTATGCCGGNTTGTATCNTGAATATAACATCACAAACGGGCATATTATAATGTTGAATCCGGTTACGTCACCTTACTANGAGGCGACGAANAANCAGGCGCTTAGCGCGCTTTATGCNTATCCGGGCGGTTTGCAGGTNGGCGGCGGTATNACGCCNGAGAATGCCGGTGAGTTCCTNTTAGCCGGAGCAAGTCATGTGATCGTCACATCTTATGTTTTTAAAAACGGACAGATCCGGTACGATCATATAGAGAAAATGGTGCGGGAAGTGGGCAGAGAACGGCTTGTTTTGGATTTAAGCGCGAGGAAGAAGGAGAANCGCTACTTTATTGTAACCGACAGATGGCAGAAATATACCGATGTGGAANTGACGGAGCGNACNTTAGATGAGCTGTCGNATTANTGCGATGAATTTCTGGTTCATGCNGTGGACGTGGANGGAAANGCAGAAGGCATNGAGGAAGAACTGGCNCGTCTGTTAGGCGNCTGGGGTAANCTGCCGGTCACTTACGCCGGCGGTGTGCACAGCATGGANGATCTGCGTCTGTTAAAGAGCATCGGCAGGGACAGAGTGAATGTAACTGTGGGAAGTGCATTGGATCTGTTCGGCGGCAGCATGAAATTTGAGGAAGTGCTGCGGGAATGCCAAGGAATTTCTTATACAATAAAAAAACCTGCCGAATGACAGGTTTTTTCTAATCTGTTACAATAATATCGCTGATTCTAAATAAAAATTATCATTTATATTTAAGAACAGGTACATCGTAATAGAGATTATGGTGTTACAAGAACGATGTTTCTTATAACTTTGTTACGTTTACGGCCTGAGGTCCCTTTTCGCCATTAACTACTTCGTACTCAACTGCAGCGCCCTCTTCGAGAGACTTGAAGCCTTCCATGTTGAGTCCTGAGTAATGAACGAATACATCGTTACCCTGCTCATCAGAGATGAAGCCGTAACCCTTTTGGTTGTTAAACCATTTAACTGTACCTTTGTTCATCGTACATACCTCCAAAAAATAATAAGTAAATTGTTGTGTCAACATTCATAGAATAGCACATGTCTTTATAAATGTAAAGCATTGTTTTTGCGAATCTTTATCAGACATGGGTTTTGTGTTTTTCTTGTACGGTGAATCAACATATGGTATAGTTTCTGTAGTGAAATACCGTGCATTGATTCGTATTCTGATGTAAGAGTGGTTACGGTGTGATCATATAGATGGAGTGAGCGGAAAGAATGAAGGGTGAAGCGAGGAGACAAGAGATCATAGAAATCTTAAGCGGAGCGAAGGAGGCAGTATCCGGAACCGAGCTCGCGAAGCGGCTGGGCGTCAGCCGTCAGGTGATTGTACAGGACATGGCTCTGCTGCGGACTTCCTATCGCAATATCATCTCCACTAACAGGGGATATCTTCTATATGAAGAACCCCCGAAACGTGAGTGGTTCAGAAGAGAGGTCAGGGTCAGACACGGCAGGGAGGATATTGTGCGGGAGCTGGACTGTATTGTGGACGCAGGCGGATGGGTGGTGGACGTGATTGTGGAGCATGAGATCTATGGGCGGCTGTCCGGTGATCTGGTGATTCGCAGCCGCGCCGATGTGCGGGAATTTATGCGCAGAGTGGAGGAGCATCGGACGAAACCGCTTACCGAGCTGACGGAGGGCATACATTTACACACCATCGAGGCAGAGCGTGAGGAGACGCTTAATGCGGTCGAGCGAGCGCTGGCGGAGGCTGGTTTTTTGTGCGTAGAATAGTTTTTATGTAAACAAAAGATTGTATTATACGTAATACTTGTGGTACAATAGTACTATATACAGGCTGGAGGTGATTTTCGTTGAGCCATACAGAAGGCAACAGGAGAAAGAGAAAGTTTAATTATACATTGATGCTTTTTGCGGATTCCAAGGACGGGAGCATTCGGCAGATGGGGATCGGACCGAAGTTAATAGAGGTGCTGGCAGTGATCGTGCTGGCAGCAATCATAATTCTGTCGATTATATGTTACAGATATGCGGAGAGGATAGAGGCTCTGGAGGCGGAGACCGTCAGGCAGCAGGAAGAGATCACGCAGTTGACTGAGGAGAATGCAGACTTGGTTGCTCTCCGGGAAGAACTGACGGATAAGGTTATTATCTTAAGCGATACGATCAATCAGAAGGTGGAAGAAGAAGAGGCCATGGAGCAGATCAGGGCGCAGGCGCATATGCCGGTGGGGTTCCCCATGTCTTCATCGGCTTCACTGGAGGAAGCAGATGGTGAGAATCCGATGGTTAAGTTAAACGGCGCTGAGGGCAACAGTATCATCGCAGCGGCGGACGGCACGGTGGCATCGATTACGACGGACAGCGGTTATCTTCATTGTATCAGGATAGATCATGGGAACGGATACAACAGTATCTACCGCAATGACGGAGAGGCAATGGTCAAAGAAGGCGATGAAGTAGTCAGAGGAGCGATTCTGTATGTGATCGGCGAAGACAATACGGAGTTGGGATATCAGATTACCTATGATGAGAAATACATCGATCCCATGGATCTGATTAATATTGACGGATAATGACAGAAGAGCCGGCAGGTCAGCCGGTTCTTCTTTGATAGGGCGCCCTTTTCAGGAATTGGATTTCAGGCGCTCGAAGATCATATCATATCCGTCATTGCCATAGTTGAGGGAACGGTTGACACGGCTGATCGTGGCAGTTGATGCGCCGGTTTGATCAGCGATTTCCAGATAAGTTCGCTTATCCTTGAGCATGGAGGCAACCTCGAAGCGTTGGGATAAGGACAGCAGTTCATTGACCGTACACAGATCCTCGAAGAAACTGTAACATTCTTCTCTTGTGTTCAGACACAGTACGGCGTCGAATAATCGGTCAACTGCCTCGTTCTTTATTTTTTGATTCATAGTATAAATCCTCCTGTCACGCTATCTATTCGGGGAAAGGCAGCTTGCTTTCACACGTTAAAACTTTAGCGCTTTCGTGTATGAATATACCATAATTATGATGTGTTGTAAACAAAATGTAACGGTTCGGCACAGGACTTTGCATTTACTGCAAAGTTCGTGAGTACGTGTATATTTGCCACAAAATTGTTATGGTTGACAAAAGACTTGTCATGTAGTAATAAAAACTATATAATAGAATGTGTATATTAAAATAAGGAAATCAGCTCCGGCATATGATTCCTCCGGTATCATATAGAGAACGAGGCGGTGTGTCGGAAATGGAAGGTGCACAAGATGACGATCAATAATGAGAATCTGCTGGAGAGCATACTGGAAAGTCTGGACAGAATCGAATATATCAAATCAGAGGATATTCCGGATATTGATCTGTATATGGATCAGGTCACGACCTTTATGGAATCACATCTGCGAAGTACTACCAGAGATCCTGCGGAGGATAAGATTCTGACTAAGACGATGATCAATAACTATGCCAAGAATAATCTGCTTCCGCCGCCGGTGAAGAAGAAATATTCCAAGGAGCATGTGCTGCTGCTTATTTTTATCTATTATTACAAGGGAATACTGTCGATCAGCGATATACAGGAGCTGTTAGCTCCGATTACGGAAAAGTTTTTTCACGCTTCGGGCGGATTTGATCTGGAGCAGGTCTATGAAGAAGTGTTCGGACTGGAGAGAGAACAGACAGATGTGCTGAAAGCGGATCTTGTGGATAAATTCAAGATCGCAGGGCAGACTTTTCAGGATGCGCCGCAGGAGGATCAAGAATTTCTGCAGTTGTTTTCGATGATCTGCATGTTAAGCTTTGATGTGTATGTGAAAAAGCTGATCATCGAGAAGATGATAGACGGTCTTACGGAAGGTAAGGAGAAGAAAGAACGAAAAAAACCAAAAAAGCAAGAAGACAGTAGCCAAACCGACATCTGATGTGATATTATTATAATAATGCTTTTATATATTTATGATGATCATGACAGAATGGAGGGTGAGAATGGAACCGGTTCGTACCATTAACGATTTAGAAAAAAGGGGATTCGATGTCGAAGAAGGAATTGTGATGTGTGCCGGGGATGAGGAGATTTACTTAGAAGTTTTGGATGCTGCTCTGGAGGAAGGCAAGGAGAAGCTGCCGTTAATCAGAGAGTGTTATGAACGAAAAGATTACGAGCGGTATTGTATAGAGATGCACGGTTTGAAGAACGCCATGAAATCAATCGGTGCAAGTAGGCTGTCCGAGGCAGCCAGAGAGCAGGAGCTGGCTGTCAAA
Source organism: Lachnospiraceae bacterium (assembly GCA_014804655.1). Lineage (GTDB taxonomy): Bacteria > Bacillota > Clostridia > Lachnospirales > Lachnospiraceae > UBA3282. The sequence goes on from JAAUZK010000003.1 coordinate 10,864, forward strand.
GAGAATCGTTTGAACCTGGTAGAAGAGAAAGCGGAAGAGGTTCTTGAACAGTACCGGAATGTCATAGATGTGCTGGATGAACTAATGACTAATCTCAAGTAGAATATAAATACGGGTGCTTCCGAGCTGACGGCTTGCGGGGCACCCGTATTTTAGTCTGAATATTCGGTCAGTGTGCTGCAGCTTTTGCGTAGGAGGTGTCTACCAGATCAGCATAAGGGACACGTTCGTCCAATTCACCGGCTTCCTCCAGAATGTTCTGTAAGAGTGTGAAACTGTCCTCCTCGAAGATCAGATCGCTCTTCCACGTTTTTTGGGAAGCATAACGATCCACGATGGTGGTGATGGTATCGATATCCGTTCCGTCAAACTGCGGTGCGATGATCTGCGCAATTTCGGCGGCGGAATGGGTCTGCACATAGTCCATGCCTTTTTGCAGGGCATTGGTGAAGGAAGTAATTATCTCCGGATTTGCCGCAATATAACTCTTCTTGGCGGAGAAGGCAGTGTAGGGAACATAGCCGGAGTCCTCGCCGAGTGAAGCTACGACATAACCGTCGCCTTTGGCTTCCAAGGAGGTGGCGTGGGGCTCGAATTCGACCGTAAACTCTGCCTGGCCGCCTGAGAAGGCCGCTGCCGTGGAACCGAAGTCGATGCTTTGGTCAATGGAGAGGTCATTTACGGGATCGATGCCGTTTTTCTTCAGAATATATTCGAAGACCATCTCAGGCATACCGCCGGCTCTGCCGCCGAGCACATCTTTGCCGATCAACATATCCCAACTGAAATTATCGATCGGTTCTCTGGAAACTAAGAAGTTGCCCGCCCGCTGAGTCAACTGTGCGAAGTTGACAGCATAGTCGGAAGCTCCTTCCTTATAAGTATAGATCGTACTTTCACTACCCATGAAACCGATGTCGGCTTCGCCGGTCAACAGGGCGGTCATGGTCTTGTCGGCACCAAACCCGGTTACCAACGTCAGATCTATGCCTTCGTCTGCAAAATATCCTTCCTCTATTGCTACATACATCGGCGCATAGAAGATAGAATGGGCTACCTCGTTTAATACGACCGGAGTATTGCCGGAAGCGCCTTTAGAGTCTTTGGCCGTGCCGGACTGACTGCCGCATCCGCTAAGCGCACCGATCATGAGGAATGTTGTAAGAAGTAAACACAATATTTTTTTCATAATTTGCTACAAATCCTGTAAGCGCATTTTATTATAGACTATGCGGCGGATCGTAATATGTGATTATAACCGCTGAAAATCCAATGAAAATATTGCAGTGAACGAAAAAGCGCGGTAAGGTAAAGATAAAAGCATATCGAAGCAGATATACAAAAGTAATGAGGCCTGATAAGGTTGAAAGGTATGGGTATAGAAATGATGTGGATACCGTTAGTCCTATTATATGGCGTGTTGAAAGGCGTCAGAGAAATCGTCAAAAAGAAGGCATTGGAGAAAAACTCTACCATAGAGGTATTGTTTATGTATACTTTTTTGTCATTCCTGTTTGTTTTGCCCGAGGTGAAAGAGGCCGTGGGAATGGAGACGAGGTTTTATTTCTATGTGGCGCTTAAATCTTTCGTGATCTTTCTGGCGTGGATGTTCAGTTTCAAAGCAATTAAGAAAATGCCCATCAGTCTGTACGGAGTGCTGGATCTGTCCAGAGTACTCTTTGCCACATTGCTTGGGGTATTTGTGCTGCAGGAAGTGTTAAACGGTTATCAGATGGTCGGTCTGCTGTTCGTATCGGCAGGACTTCTTTTGCTCAAATATCAACCGCGCGCCGGGCGGCAGGGAGAAACGGCGGCGCAGAGCGTGGAAGTGAAATATGTGATCATGGCGTTTGCCTCCTGTGTGCTCAACGCTGTGTCCGGTCTTCTGGATAAGCTGCTGATGAAACAGATTAGCAGCGCCCAGCTGCAGTTCTGGTATATGTTCTTTCTGGTGACGATGTACCTTGCCTTTATTTTGTGCACCCGTACGCCCGTCAATATGCGCAGTATGGTGCGCAATCAGTGGGTGTGGATTTTGAGCGTATTGTTTGTGATTGCTGACCGGGCGCTCTTTATTGCGAACGGTATGCCGGGGAGCCGCGTCACGGTGATGACGCTGCTCAAGCAGGCCGGGTGTGTCGTGACGATTCTGGCTGGGCGATATCTTTTCAAGGAAAAGAATACGACGCATAAGATGTTTTGTGCGGGGATTATTATTGTGGGAATTGTGATTGCGGTATTATAAATTTCTGCTTTTCTTTTTCTTCATTTGCTGTTATACTAGTCTCATGCGGATATAGTTCATCGGTAGAACGCCAGCTTCCCAAGCTGGAGAGGCGGGTTCGATTCCCGTTATCCGCTTTGTTAAACCTTTCATTTTACGGAGACTCTGGGATATCTGAAAATCAAAACCTATCAACGAACCAATCAAATATACTGTTGGGCATCATTTTTTATGTATTCAATATTATCTCGTGTCTCATTAAACTCATCCTTATCCACGATAGCATCTTTAGACCCTATACAACTACTATCTTTGATTATCACTATTTTGCTGTAATCTAATCCTTAGTTTGTTCTTTTAGATCGAATGCTCTTCTTAAATTTAAAAGCATATTTATGGTTAATGTGACTTCTATATGGAATACAGATAAAATAACCGTAATTTGACTGCACTAATAAGCAATTATATGGTCTACTGTTCTTTCTTACAATTTCTTTATATGGTGGATTTGGATAATCAGAATAGAATTTATTTGTTAAGTTCAAAACCTGATAATCAAACGAGTCTTCTTTAGAACACATGACATCTCCTTAGTAAAAAATGGGAGAGCTCTTGCTCTCCCACAATTTTCATCACTCGGTCACTTTTATTTTACCGTTGAGTCAGAACCGTCACTCAACTCATCGCTCTGTTACTTTTATTTTACCGTCCTGTCAGAACAGTCACAGGACTCATTTTGTGATGAAGGAATCATTTAGGATTCCTTACCTATAATATACCCGAATCCATTCGAACATTCAACAAACAATTTGTGAATATTCTGTGAACATCCTCATATATGGGGCTTTTCTATCATTGTAACATCACTGCTTTAAAAATCAAATAAGCTTTTCATACCGCATTACCTGCTGCATGTATGAAAATCCTTGTGGGAGGATTGCAGTTTATGGTATACTGTGACTTAGATTAACAATGGAGAAAGGTATGGTTACGGATATGGGAACAAAGGCGAATGATGCGGTGTTCAGCGAGGCGAGGGCGACAAATAAGGTGGCGCTTGCCTGTCACATTGTTTTGGCGGTAGTATTGGAAGCTTCTTATTTTCTGGAAGTTGTCAAAGGAGCCAGAACAGTCCCGTATTACTTGGTTTTTTCGGTGCTGGCGCTGGGACCGGTGATCTGGGAGATACTAGTGTATAGCAAGAACCCGGAAAGTCCGAGACTGAAATATTATATTGGTACGTTCTATACAATATTTTACATATTTGTTGTGTTTACCACGGTCAACCCAATTGCATTTACCTTTATTATTCCGATCTATATGGTATTGATTCTGTTTTCCGACCTCAGATTATGTGTTGCGGTGTCGGGCGGAGGATTCCTGATCAATGTAATATTCCTTGTTTATCAAGGAGTGGGCGGCAATCTGAGTAAAGCGGATATGGCGACTTATGAGATTAGGATGGCGCTTCTGCTTATTATAGCGATTTTTATCTGTCTGGCGACACAGACGCTTGCGCGGGTCAATCAGGCGAAGTTGTCGGAATTAAATAAGGAAAAAGAAAATGTGTCCGATCTTCTGAACAACGTAATGGCGGTATCGGGGCAGATGTCGGAAGGAATCATAGATGTGACCGGTCATATGTCGGAGCTCGGCAGTGCGGTGTCGGAGACGCGTAACGCCATGCAGGAGGTATCCGAGGGAACGAATGACACTGCGGAATCTATACAGAATCAGCTCAGTAAGACTGAGGAGATCCAGAACTATATCGAGCAGATGGCGAAGGTCGTGGAGAGCATCAGCGGGAACGTGGAGCAGACCAATGACAGTGTAAGAAACGGCAAGCAAAACATAGATGTGCTGATGAAGCAGATGACTGCATCCGAGAAGATCGGTAAAGAAGCCGTGGAAGATATGAAGGCTCTGGAAGAGTACACGACGAATATGCAGTCGATCATAGATCTGATTACCAGTGTGGCGAGTCAGACCAGTCTGCTGGCACTCAACGCCAGCATTGAGGCGGCCCGCGCGGGCGAGGCGGGAAGAGGTTTCGCAGTGGTGGCAACGGAGATCTCCAATCTGGCTAATCAGACACAGACGGCAACGGTTAATATCACTGAGGTGATACAGAATGTTTCCTCCAAACTGTCCATTGCGGCAGATGCGGTAGGTCAGTTGATGGAAAGCAACAGAAAACAGAGTGAATCCGCCGCACAGGCATCGGAGAACTTCGGAGTGATTGCGGAGGGCACGGAACATGTGAACGAACAGAGTATTTATCTGAGTGACGCGGTTGCAAGGCTGTCGGACGCAAACAGCGGTATTGTGGAGAGTATCCAGACGATCTCGGCCATCGTGCAGGAGGTGTCCGCTCATGCGCAGGAAACTTATACGGTCAGCGACAAGAATACCGGTATTGTGCAGGAGGTATCCAGACTGGTAGAGGACTTAAACGTACAGGCAGAGCGGCTTAACCTGAGCATGTAATATTAAAAAAATAATAATATAGAAAACATGGAGGATGGGAATATGGGAATTATGACAAGATTTAAGGACATTATGACGGCGAATGTGAACGCACTTTTGGACAAGGCTGAGGACCCGGAGAAGATGATCGATCAGTATCTGAGAAATCTGGAATCCGATTTCGCCAAAGTAAAGGCTGAGACGGCCTCCATCATGGCGGAGGAGAAGAGCGCCAAGAGGAAACTGGGAGAGTGCGACGAAGAGATCGCCAAGATGGGCGATTATGCGAAGAAAGCCGTAGCGGCAGGCAATGATAACGATGCACGTCAGTTCCTGACAAAGAAGAGTGAACTGACACAGAAACGGGAAGTGCTTGCGAAGAACTACGAGATGGCACGGGATAATTCCGAGAAAATGCGTCAGATGCATGATAAATTAGAAGCGGATATCTCTGAGATGAAGAGCAAAAGGGATATGCTGAAAGCAAAGGCAAAAGCGGCACAAACCCAGAGAAAGATCAACGAGATGGGTGCCGGGCTTGAGAGTGCGGGCAACAACGCCGCTGCTTTTAGCAGAATGGAAGAGAAGGTCAATAAGATGTTGGACGAGGCGGATGCCATCGGCGAGTTGAATAAGTCCGCCTCCGGCAACGATATTGACGATCTGACAAGCAAATATGATACGGCTGATACCGGGTCCGATGTGGATGACGAGCTGGCGGCGTTGAAAGCGGAGATGGGCATGAACTAAAGCAGACAGAATCCGGCTGGCAGGCTGTATGTAGATTTGTAGAAAATGACATTGCAGTAGATGGAGGAAGACAATGGGATTTCTGAAAAATCAGTTTTCTAATTTGGTAGAATGGAATGAGAACAGTGCGGGCGTATTGTTCTATAAATGGCAGAATCAGGAGATCAAGAAAGGCTCCAGACTGATCATCCGTCCGGGGCAGGATGCTATATTTCTGTATAACGGTAGAGTGGAGGGAATCTTCGAGGATGACGGCGATTACGACATTGAATCGGATATCATTCCTTTTCTGACTACATTAAAAAGTTTTAAATTCGGTTTTAACACGCCTCTTCGTGCCGAGGTACTTTTCATCAATACGAAAGAGCAGTTGGTGAAATGGGGAACGAAGAATGCGATCAACTTACAGGCACCGGGACTGCCGGGCGGTATGCCGATCCGGGCTTTCGGCACTTTCAACTGCCGGGTCGTGGAGCATGATGTGGTGATCGAGAAACTGGCGGGCATTCGTCAGCGCTATACGGTTGATGACGTTAAGGAACGTATCATCGCGAGTCTTGACCAGTTATTGATGAGCTGGATCAGCAAAGAGGGCAGGGATATGTTTAACCTGCAGGCGGATGCACGAAGCATCGCTAAGGGCATCGAAGCGGATCTGGATATGGATATGCGTAAGCTGGGCATCGGAATCTCCGATTTTACGATCGAGAGCTTCTCCTATCCGGAGGAGATCAAGAAGATGCAGGAGAAGGCTGCAGCACAGTCTATGGTCGGCGATATGGGCAAATATACACAGATGGCAGCGGCGGACGGTATGACGAAGGGAGGCCGCAGCGGCAGCGGAATTGCCTCTGACATGGTCGGTTTACAGATGGGCATGGCTATGGGGCAGCAACTGGTGAACCAGATGAATATGGGTGGTAACGCCGGAGTGCAGGTGCAGCAAGGAGCACAGTCCGGAGCAGGACCGAAATTCTGTCCGAACTGCGGCACGCCCACTACGGGCTCGAAATTCTGCGGAAACTGCGGGAATCAGCTTTTCTGAGTTAATGGTAAAAGCCAATACCATGAGGAAAACTCATGATTGGCTTTTTTCTTGACAGGAAGCATGGGACAGAAACGGATAATAAAGGAATCAGAAGAAATATGAGTATATATGATACGTTAAATGACAGACAGAAACAGGCGGTCATGCAGACGGAAGGACCGGTGCTCATTCTGGCGGGAGCCGGATCGGGAAAGACCAGAGTGCTCACCCATAGGGTGGCATATCTGATCGATAAGGAAGGGGTTAACCCCTATCAGATCATGGCAATCACTTTTACCAACAAGGCGGCGGGAGAGATGCGGGAGCGTGTGGATCAGATCGTGGGCTTCGGTTCCGAGCAGATCTGGGTGTCCACTTTTCACTCTACCTGTGTGAGAATCCTGCGCAGATATATAGACCGGCTGGGATATGATAATAATTTCACGATCTACGACACGGATGACCAGAAAGGTGTCATGAAGGAGATCTGTAAGAAACTGCAGATCGACACAAAGACGCTGAAAGAGCGGACGATCCTAAGTGCCATTTCCTCGGCGAAGGATGAACTGATCGACCCGGTGCAGTATGAGATGCAGAATGGGTTTGACTATAACGGCGGAAAGATCGCTAAAGCGTACAAGGAATATCAGGCCGTTCTGCATAAGAATAATGCGCTGGATTTTGATGATCTGATCATGAAGACGGTGGAGCTTTTTAAGGCGGATGCGCAGGTGCTGCATAATTATCAGGAGCGGTTCCGTTATATTATGGTAGATGAGTATCAGGATACCAACACGGCGCAGTTTGAGCTGATCAGACTGCTTGCGGATCGGTACCGGAATCTGTGCGTGGTAGGCGACGACGACCAGTCTATCTATAAATTCAGGGGCGCTAATATCCGGAATATTCTTGACTTCGAGAAGGTATATCCGGAAGCGTGCGTGATCAAGCTGGAGCAGAATTATCGTTCCACCCAGATCGTACTGGATGCGGCGAACGCCGTTATTAAGAATAACAGGGGGCGTAAGGATAAAGCGCTCTGGACGGAGAAGACAGAGGGAAACCGCATCCATCTCAGACAGTTTGACACTGCTTATGAGGAAGCGGAGTATATTGCAGGCGATGTGGCGAAGAAGAGGCGCGAGGGGGCAGTGGAGTACGGAGACTGTGCCGTGCTGTACCGTACCAACGCGCAGGCGCGTCTCTTGGAAGAGCGTTTTATTATGGAGGGAGTTCCCTATGATGTCATTGGCGGGACCAACTTCTATGCCAGACGGGAGATCAAAGACGTTCTGGCATATCTTAAGACGATTGACAACGGACGGGATGACGTGGCGGTAAAACGTATCATCAATGTTCCCAAACGGGGAATCGGTATGACGACCATCGTGCGCGTTCAGGAATATGCGGATGCCAGACAGATCAGCTTCTATGACGCGCTGCGTGAGGCGGATCAGATCATGACCATCGGCAGAAGCGCTTCTAAGCTGAAACCTTTTGTCACCATGATACAGACTTTCCGCAGTAAGCAGGAGTTCTACAGTCTGTCAGAGCTTGTGAAAGACATTCTGGAGACGACCGGATATGTGAAGGAACTGGAGGAGTCGGATGAGGAGGATGCGGCTGACCGTATTGAGAATATTGACGAGCTGATCAGTAAGGTGGTGGCTTATGAGGAGACCCACGACGAACCGACCTTAAGTGAATTTCTGGAGGAAGTGGCGCTTGTTGCCGATATTGATCGGGTGGACGGGGAGGACAACAGGGTGCTGCTGATGACGCTTCATTCCGCAAAAGGACTGGAATTCCCGCATGTCTATCTGGCAGGTCTGGAGGACGGCATCTTCCCCAGCTATATGACGATCATGTCTGACGATCCGATGGAAGTGGAAGAGGAGAGACGGCTTGCCTACGTAGGAATCACGCGGGCGAAGGAGGATCTGACGCTCACCTATGCCAGACAGCGCATGATCAGGGGTGAGACGCAGTATAATCCGGTGAGCCGTTTTATCAGGGAGATTCCGGCGGAGCTGATGGATGACAAGCCGCCGGTGCAGAAACGACGGGATTATCCGGAATATGATGAGGATTCCCGGGAAAGAAGCTTTTTCAAAGAGGCGCCTTATAGACGGATAGCGGATACTGAGTTTGATAAACCCGTATCTAAGCCGTCCTTCGGAAAAACGTTTGGTGGGCAGCCGACGGCGACCGTACAGGCGAAGCCTAAGGCGATCGTCCGTCCGAAGCGCACGGCCGTAGAGAATCAGCCTTATATCTCAAGGGCAGCGCAGGGTATCGGGGCGGTAACCTTGGAACCGGTGGGAAGTAAGACGCTTGCATACGGTGTGGGCGACAGAGTACGGCACATGCGCTATGGAGAAGGCACGGTGCTAAAGATTGAGGCAGGACCGAGAGATTCGCAGGTAACAGTGGTGTTTGACGAGGCGGGACAGAAGATCATGTATGCCGGATTCGCGAAGCTGACGAAGGTGTAGGACGGTATATTTTGCTGTGAAACGACGGCAGCATGGGATAATGAGAACAGGAGGAGGAACCGTATGCCGCTTACGGCTGTACAGAATCTGCAACTGCATAATCAGATCGAGCGGGTGCTTCATGTGCCGGGCAATTATCGGGGCGGCATTCTGGAGATGGCTGTGGTGATTGACTGTACTTATGAGAAAGAGACAGCACAGAGCCTGTGTGCGGATATCATTGCATCCTGTAAGAAGCAGAGCGAGGTTTTCCGCAATGTGCGTCTGAATATGGTTATGTGGGGTGCGGAAGAAATACGGTCGGAAATTGTAGCCTCTGCATATGTGCAGATGGGAACCTACTTTGATAATTACGAGAGGGAAGACGACACCGCGCATATGCAGCCGGAAGAGATCATGGAGTATCTCAAAAAATTCCATGCCAGAAGTAAACTGATCCTGCTGCTTACGCCGGATCGGGAGAGACTGCACAGGAATGTACAGCAGGATCGGTTATGGCAGGCGATGAATCCGTTCCTGAAACAGAAGCTGGTGCTGATTTATCCTGATAAGATGGAATCCGGTACGCAATTCCTTATGCGATAAGAAAAAATATTAAAATATTATAGTAAAAATTGCCTGAAAGTGGTATATTATTAATAATAATAGTTCAGATATTGGGACAAAAGCGGCAAGAATGCTGTCTCATACGGAAATTACGTCGATTTCCGATTAAAGAAAAGGAAAGAAAGAGAGGGTTACATGATGAGCAAGAAGGAGATTATAAATAAATTGGATGATATTCTGGAGAATGCCGGTGTGAATGAGATGCTTGGCAGGAAGAAAGAAGAAGAGAAAAAATGCAATACACTGCTGTGGGTGCTGGCAATCATCGGTGCGGTTGCGGCGGTTGCAGCAATTGCGTATGCAGTATACCGTTATCTGACACCGGATTACCTCGAGGATTTTGAGGATGACTTCGACGACGATTTTGATGATGATTTCTTCGAGGATGAGGAAGACGACGAGATACTCGGAACGAAGGAATCCAAATAAGAGAGGTTTCTCTTTGCGGAAGTAGTAGTAGTTTGTGATGAAAAAGATATTATGTAAACTAAAGGCGGGATGTGTATTATGCATCCCGTTCTTTGTTCTATAGGATTCAGGCGTCAAAAGGTGCTTATGAAAGGCTGAGAGGGCAGATTGCGCAAAAAGTTCTCTCGTGTCAGGCTCCGTCATATAGATTTTCTAAATATTCCGGGGATGTTGTGAAAGACGGACGCAACCGCCCGACATTCGCCATCCAGGCTCAGGTCGGGCTTTTCAGAACATCCATGTTCTGAAATTGCTGTATCTTGAACGGAATATTAAGAAAATCTCATATTCCTACGCAGGACAACTTCATGAACATTTTGTGCAATCTGCTATCTTAGTTTATTTGACACCCGAAGCCCTATAAATATACACGGAAATGAGCAGTAGTGTAAGAAGTACTTCTAAAGCTCATAGCAAAGGCTGTTTCGCTAAGAAGTACTAAGTCTTGCACTGGAGAATACCCATAATGCAGGCATTCTCCGCATAGATTTGAAATTCCGCAAAGCGGAATCATGGAGAGTAGATTGAAAAATCAGAGATTTTTCAATCGCAAATTTGTGCCTTGCGGCTACAAATTCGCAGGCTGTGAGAAAGGCATGGGTATTGATATGAAAAAAGGACAGGTTATCGAGGGGATTGTCAGGAGGGTTGATTTTCCGAATAAGGGGATCGTGGAAACCGAAGGAGGGACATGTGTTGTGAAGAATGCGCTGCCGGGACAGAAAGTGCAGTGCAGTGTGAATAAAGTGCGTAAAGGGAAAGCGGAGGGACGTCTGCTGCGGATACTGGAGCCCTCCACGCTGGAATGTGACAGTCCTTGTCCGCATTTCGGGATCTGCGGCGGCTGTACTTATCTGTCACTGCCCTATGAAGAACAGTTGAAGATCAAGGAAGAGCAGGTTAAGAAACTGCTGGATAGTGTGATAGATCAACAGGATTCATGGCAGTTTGAGGGAATCAAGGCGAGTCCGGTCTGTTTCGGTTACCGCAATAAGATGGAGTTTTCCTTCGGTGACGAGGTGAAAGACGGTCCGCTTGCGCTGGGGATGCATAAGTGGGGCAGCTTCTATGATATCGTGTCGGTGACGGAGTGCCGGATCGTGGATGAAGATTATCGTCGTATTCTGAAGTGTGTCAGGGATTATTTTGCCGGTCTGCAGGAAGAAGGGATGGAGATTCCTTTCTATCATAGATTGCGGCATACCGGATATCTGCGACATCTTCTCGTGCGTAAGGCATCTAAGACTGGTGAGATATTGATTGCTCTGGTGACGACGACGCAGACAATCGGGCGGCTGACGGGAGACAGAGAAGGAGCCGTACCGGAGCAGGAGATTCTTGACGGCTTGAAACAGAAGCTGCTGGAACTTACCCTGCAGGGGACGATTGTCGGGGTATTGCACATCAGGAATGACGCGGTGGCGGATGTGGTGCGCAGTGATGAGACGCGGATACTCTACGGGCAGGACTTTTTCTATGAGGAATTGCTGGGACTTAAGTTTAAGATTTCGCCCTTTTCCTTTTTCCAGACGAACAGCCGTGGCGCGGAGATGCTCTATCAGACAGCACGGGAGTATATAGCGGAATATATCGTTTCTGCCGGGCCGGGCGAAGGAAGTGAAACGGTAAAGGATAAGGTCGTATATGATCTCTACAGCGGCACCGGTACGATTGCGCAGTTGATGGCGCCGGTGGCTAAGAAAGTGGTAGGCGTGGAGATCGTGGAGGAAGCGGTGGAAGCCGCAGAAATGAATGCAGAGTTAAATGGTTTACATAACTGCAAGTTTATCGCGGGAGATGTCCTGAAGGTGCTGGATGAGATAGAGGAGAAGCCGGATATCATCATTTTAGATCCACCCCGTGACGGCATTCATCCCAAGGCGCTAGATAAGATTATACGGTATGGCGTGGAGCATATTCTGTATATTTCCTGCAAGCCGACGAGTCTGGTGAGAGATTTGGAGGTCTTCCTAGCGCGGGGGTATGAGGTGAAGCGGGCTGTGGCAGTGGATCAGTTTCCTTGGACGGCGAATGTGGAGACGGTGTGCCTGTTGTCCAGACTGAATACCGAGCAGCATGTTGAGGTGGAATTAGATTCGGACGAGATGGATTTGACTGCAACAGAGAATGGTTGATCAAAATATATTTTTATGCAAGGTGGAAAAAAACCGCTGCCAGTTTGCTATATTAGTTATCAGCAAGCGAAGGAGAAAGCGATAAGAACGACCATTCAACGCCATGCTTACATAATATAGTTGGAAGTTCAAGCAAGCCTGCAAATAAAAAGTCAATAGGAAATTTAAATTTTTCTAGAAAGTTTTATGTAGGAATTTTGCGTACTTTAAACAGACCACCGATTACCGCTGGTCTGAAGCAGGAGTATGGGAGAAGAAATCATTGCGGAAGTGAGGCAAGGTATTCTTTCACCCGTCCGTAATAGATTTTGAGAAACTTGTTGGCACCTGCAGTCATGTAGACATAGTAAGGTTTGCCTTCGCTGCGTTTCTTTGCCATAAAGGCGTAGACAGGGTCGTCTAATGGAGCCCTTTTAATAAGACCGTCCATAACTTGGAAGAGTGTTCGGCGTAAATGGGGAGAGCCTTTCTTGGTAGCGGGCACACTCTGCTGCCTGTAGGAGCCGGACTCGTTTACGCCGGGGTCAACACCTGCAAAGGCTGTGATGGCGCTCTTTTTCACAAAGCGGGTCACATCACCGATCTCAGCCATGAGCTGTGGACCGAGTGAAGGTCCTACACCGTTCATTGCCATGACAACGGGGTACTCCGGAAGTTTTGATGCGGTATCATTCATCTGGATGCGCAGGGTCTCAACAGTCCGGGATGCCGTATCGAGCAGGCGGACAGCCTGCCGGACCAGCAGTTTTGTATCCGGGTTTTTCGGGAACACGGCGATAAGGTCTTTTGCGGTTTCGTAAATGTATCCGGCTTTGTCCGCACTAAAGTTATAATTATTGCGGCTGCACCAGTTCCGGTAATGCTCCGTGAACATATCAGGGGATTTGGAACGGACGCAGTCAACATGCCAGTAGGTGTAGACA
>JAAUZK010000004.1 GCA_014804655.1 Lachnospiraceae bacterium
CGCTTTTCCTTTCTATGCCGCTGTTCCGGCATTTTCCCCGTGCGGCGATATTCTTCTCCCCTGCTACAGTGCGGTTCGCTCAAATCACAGTGCCGCCCACAACCGGGACAAATAATTTTCTCTGACATATATTACTCTCCTTTTTATTAGGTACCTTGATTATATAATAATACTATGATTTTGTCAAGGTACCTAATAAAAAGTCCAGTGCCATCAGTTCCAAGGATTAAAAGGCGAAGAACTCTTGCTTCTCCGCCTTTTACCTATCATTTTACAATTGCTGTAATCGCAGCTTGCACTTTTTATCGGCAAATCTCATCAATCCACGCAAACAATTGCGGCAGATCATAATCTCCGGAATGCGGCAGTCCCCACGGAAGATGAAAGTCCACCTGACACCCGGCGTTTTCCAGCATGACAGCTAAAATCACCGGAATTGCCAACGAAGTGTCACGGTCGAAAGAACCATGACGAATTCTCCAATGTTTTGCAGTATCCGCTTCCCCGATATAACGGGTGGGATTAAGCATTTTGATTACCTCGTCTTCTGCTATATCCCCGTTCACTTCGCTGTGCTCTTTTGAAAAAGTGGTAAAGTGCCTTGCGAAAACGGTTTCTGTACCAAACTCCTCATTTTCGGGACTGTGGAGGTTTACGGCATCAAAGGCAGGTGTTTTCTTCATGCGGGTAATTGTCTTAACATACTCCGGAAGGTCTACTGCCGTTACCTTTCCGTCCAAAATGCTCAGACTGTCCTGCTTGTGAATGTCGCTCTCCGGAACAGGCATCTGTCTGATTTCCTCTTCGGGATGATCCAGCTTTCTCTGGGCTGATACAACAATATACTTTTTGACCAGCTCCTCAAAGCTTCCATGCCCTTCCGCATCCAGCGTGAGCGGATTCCCCTCTGCATCTTTAAGGTGAAGACTATTCAGATATGCCGGAAACAGTTTCTTTAACTCTGCGGAAAGCGCCTCCTCCTTCTCTGTCATCTGACCGCTCACCGGAATGGGCTTCACTTTCCCGTCCACTTCCTTAAATTCCATCATTTTATAGTCATTTTGCCCATAGAACAGCCATTCATAAGCCGCATCCGCATTCTCCAGATTGTGGATCGGGCAATAGCAGCTCGCCGCAAAGATATTGTCCCGCTCGTCGGCGGCTCCGATTTCCTTTAAATACGGTTCATAGTCTTTGCTGTTGCCGCTCGCCCCCGTCATAGCTGAGAGCGCGCCGCCCGCACTGGTACCATTGGTAATAATACGCTCCACATTTCCCGGAACCGTATCCCTATTATGACGCAGGTAGCGGATTGCCGCCTTCATATCCACGATCAACGCCGGTGCGCGCCCTGTCATTTTACCATTTTCCGTAATGTTTTTTTCTGTTTTGCTTCCTACAAAAAACTCATCTGTCGCCATACCGGTCGTACGACCACGAACCCCTGCACTCACCACCACGTAACCGTGCAGCAAGCCTTCAAATACCGTGTTCGTTCTGCCCAGAAAGTCACGCCCCGGCGCCTCCGCCGATCCCGGCATATAACCGCCCACTGTATTCGGCATAAAGATTGGCGCCGTCTTTAAAGTGAAGCCGTTAATCGTCCCACCCTGCGCCAGAACTTCCGGCACATAAATATTCATTTTCTGAATAGGATCAACCGGATTGGCACAATATACAATATTTTCATATGCACGGTATGTGATACGCTGCTCATCCATCTCACAGGTTTTCACCTCATATGTCTCCGGATTAAAACAAATCTTATCATCCATTAATATCATTCTCCTTTTTCTGATATTCTTTCGCATATTTTTCTACATTGAGCATCAATACGATGATCAGAATGACCACACCTAATATTGCTCCAAGCCAAGTATAATCAAATCGAATGGCATTTACAACAGTCTCCGACGCTTCTGTACCGGGCATATAACCTACCGCCGCCAGAATCCAGCCGGTCAGGGCACTTCCCAGTCCGATGCCGACTTTGGAACCAATGGACTGCGCGGATGAGATCAGTCCTTCAGAATGAATTCCGTATTTCCAATATCCATACTCAACCACATCCGGCACAAGTGCAAATACTGCGCTCAACAGCGGCCCCGCACCAAGAGAGCGGATAACGGTGCCGACAACGATCATGGTCGTGTTATTTCCTGCAAATCCCGTAATAGCAAATCCAACAATAAGAAGTATTGCCCCGATCAGCAGAAACATCTGCTTACTCCAACGTTTGGAAATAGCCGGCAGGGCAAATAATATGAAAATACCCGGTAACTGACCCGCAACCATCAACGCAGACATGAACATCGGGTTCCCAAGAACCTCATTACAGAAAAAGATTTGTCCGCCAATTGCATTTGCATTCATCAGAAGAGAAAATACACCGATTAAAAGCAGCAGCCAGAAATATTTATTTTTCAGTACTGCCGGAAGCTGTTGGCTCATGGGAAGTGTTTCTCTGGAAGGTCCGTTCGCTTCCGCATCCACCTCTTTGTTAATCAATGCCGAGAAAAGAATCAGCACACAGGCCACAGCGCCTAAAACAACGCTGGAAACTTTCCAGCCACAGTTCAGAACCAACGGCGTAATCGCAGATCCGGCAATCAGACCGATCAGATTATTGCCAACCGCAGAGAAAGTTGCCAGCATCGTGGATTCTCCCGAATCATGCGTCATCAACGGCAGCAATGCTGTGTTGGAAATACCATAAATAGTATACACGATACAGTTCATGAAAATATATGTAACATACGCATATACCAGCTTACCACTATCTCCAAGTCCCATCGGCACATTCATAAGAAGCACAATACCAATCAATGTCAGCGGAGCCGATGCGATCAGCCACGGACGGGCTTTCCCCCACTTCGTAGAGGTTTTATCAACAACCGCTCCCATCAACAAGTCTGTGATACCATCAAAGATACGACAGACCAAAAACATGGTCGCAATCGCTCCTGCTCCAATCAATGCTGTGTCCGTATAGTAATTAAGCAAAAAGGCCGCTGCGATCTGATTGAATACACAGCCCCCTCCTGTGCCAACACCGTAAGCCACCTTATTGAGCAATGGTACTTTCTTTCTGTTCCCCATAACATTTCCTCCTTCTTTAAAGTTTTCTTATACCTTAAATTATAAGAAAATGAACTTGACAAGCAATTCGATTTTTTTTAAGATTTAGTCACAATTGGAATAAGTTTTTATGATTGGAGAATTGTTATGAACACATTGTTTTATCGTGAATTTGCTGTGCTCGCNGAAGAAAAGAATTATATGGAAGCAGCAGAACGTCTGTATATGAANCAATCAACNTTNTCAAAACACATCAAGACCATGGAANGCGAACTTGGCGTTNNGCTTTTCNACCGTTCNACACGCCGTGTAGAGCTTACAGAATATGGAAAGGCTCTGCTTCCCCATGCNCNAAGCATCACCCGTNCNGAATTTGAATATTCCTCNCTCCTNATGCANATNCAGAACCGCGAAAANGGAATCATGACGCTCGGCACAATTCCCCCTATGGCACAATATGGCATCATNGGNCTGCTTGCCGCNTTTCAAAATGAATATCCNGACAGNCATGTAACCATTCTGGAAGAGGATTCTCAAAANCTGTTACATCTGCTCCGGGAAAAGAAATGTGANTTGATCTTTTTAAGGGAATCCAAACTTGACTTTGAAAANAATTTTCTGGATGATNANGAANNTGTACGAATCCCTTTTGTCCAGGANCACCTCATNGCCGTGNTGCCCTGNGGGCATCCNCTCGCTGGNAATANACAGNTCACTTTACGGNAATTAAAGGATGAGAACTTCTGCCTGATCAAAGAGGGAACTCTTCTGTATGAGATNAGTGTCAACGCCTGTCAGGCCTCCGGCTTCATCCCCAATATCTCCTTTACCAGCCATAGAATCGAAAGTCTCCTCGACATGGTATCGACNGGTGATNATATTGCCNTGTTGACNAACCTTCACNCTACTCCGCCGAAATTCGCCCNTGCCGACGAAGAACGCCCNTGGGTGCCCGTTGATCTTACNCCCAATATCAATTCCCAGATTTCGCTCTGCTATCNGGCAAACAGCCGTTTATCAAAATCTGCACAGAATTTTNTNAACTTCTGNNAGNNCCGNTGTTTAACAAACTCCGCNCNNTGATATCCGGAGCGGAGTACAAAGTTTNNTATTTTATATCCTTCATATCCACAAGNACACATTTTATCAGACGTTCGCAGCNTTCCTGTATCCNTGCAAGTTGTTCTTCNGAGATATTATCCANATGAATACCGCAGACACANACNACCGTACAGTTTCCATNAACCGCAATTTTCTCNGCAAACATACGNGCAATGNCCTCGTCCTTATGTCCAACGCAATTAAGTACGGATGAAGTGGCGCTTACNCCCTGCCCGGTCAGNCTGGGTCTTGCCTGCGCCATAACCGNACTGCCGATATGCGGCAAAGTTCCCCCGCAGACNGTGACTGTATAATCNTTCCCCATCGGNATGACGCGACAAATCAGCGGACAGTCTTCAAACGCGTACTCCTCATATACTTTCGTTTCCTTCATCTTCGNCGCTTCCTTTCCANGGNNTAAACTTGTCATAGGTAATACCAAACTGCATCANANCCTTCCCTACCACATGGTTNATCTGATCCTCCATGGNCGTTCCCCCATTATAAAAAGTCAGCATNGGCGGCACAATGGCNCANCCAAGATCNGCCGCCTCCTTTAAATTGCGCAGATGCAGCCGCGAAAACGGCATNTCTCTTGGCACAAGAACNANCNTNCGCCCTTCTTTCATACACACATCCGCNGCNCGGTTAATCAGATTATCNGCATANCCNCTCACAATGCCGGCAAGGCTTTTCATACTNCANGGNATGACNATCATGCCATCTGTCACAAANGAACCGCTGGAAATACATGCCGCCAGGTTTCCATTNTCCAGNACACAGTCCGCCATATCNTAAAGCTCNTTAAGCGGCCTGTCACATTCTAATCCCCAAGTCAGCTTAGCCCCTTCACTGAGAATCAGATAAATCTCCATATTTTCCACGCTACGCAGCGCTTTTACCAGGAAATATCCCATCTCCACGCCGCTTGCGCCTGTCACNCCCACTATGATTCNCATTAATTNTCTCCCAACNCATGCAAAGTTTACTGAAAAAGCTCNGGNACCCATTTAGCCGGATCTACTTCAAGGAACTGACAACGGANAAATTCATCCTTCATCGTGTACGGNACCGTGCAATCAAAAATCGCCTTACAGGCAATACCATGTGTCCGGATAAACGGATTGTATGCCGGATCATTGGAGGGATCAAGCACATGNGTATGAACACCCGGAATCGGAATAAAATCCACATCTCCCTGAAATCTGGTNGTCATAGCCCACATCACATCGCTCATATCAAAAATATCCACATCTTCATCTACCAGAAAAACATGTTTCATCTCACCGAACGCGGAAAACGCAAGCAACGCCGCCTGACGCTGCCGTCCTTCATCATTGATATNATTNTTNCGAAATTGAATGATCGTGACAAATTTTCCCCCGCCGCAGGGNGCCGCATGTACATTGATGACNCGTCCGGGCATAGCNCGCTCNATCATATCAATCACACTTGCCTCCGTCGGAATNCCCGCCATGGATACATGCTCATGACTGGGNCCGATNCANCTCTGCATNATCGGATTCTTTCTCGTCGTCACTGCCTTGACTTTNATCACCGGAAGATACGCCGGAAGATCATCACCCTTTGCGTCTCCCGTATAACCCGGNAACTCCGGCATAGCCTTCCCTGTATTGGTATTNTTATCTTCACGCATGGTAAGACCCGGNATTAATTCNCCCTCAATNACGTACTCNGCATGAGCAATACAGGTCTCGGGAATGGATACACAGTTTGCCAGTTCTACCGGTCTGCCGCGCAGAGCTCCCGCNATCTGTANNTCATTAAANCCAATNGGNGTNGTTGGNGGTTCAAATCCGGCAGACATATAGACAGCNGGATCCAGACCAATNCTCACNGAAATCGGCATCGGCTTGTTCAGCTTCAAATACTTTTCCCAAAATGCCCCCAAATGACGGGAGCCGGGAGTNATCCACATNGTCATCTCATCTCTGGACTGAATACAGAGNCGNTGGATGGTGACATCCGTATCCCCNTTTTCCGGATCTGANCCCGCNCAAAGNCCCATAGTCACATACGGNCCGGCATCTTCCGGCGTATTGGTGGGCGCCGGAACCAATTTNCGAAGGTCAAAGTCCGGATCCTCNGCNCGATAGATACATTCCTGACAAGGCGCCTCTCCNTCNATNANCTTCGGNGCAATCGGATTCTTTACCGCATCCCGCAGNAACCANCCCANCCNTTTNTAATCCGTNCCCAGNAGCATACCCACTCTTTTACGNCTTGCAAGCATACCTGTNACAACNCTNCTGCCCGGAAACCCTTTCACGTTATGAAACAGCATGGCCGGACCGTCCTCCCTTGTCGGGCGCTGCACAGTTCCGCCCGCGCCAATATAGCGATATATGCCAGATATCTCTGCATTCGGGTCAGCTTCCACGTTTGTTTCCACAAGCTGACCGGGTTGTGTTCTTAAAAATGCTAACGCGCTTCGCAGGTCATAAATTTCACTCACACTCATCTTGATTCCTCCCAATCTTCTTTTATACCTTTATTTTACATATATGTACTTCTCTGCACAATTCAAATTTTTTAAATATTAAGTCAAGTACGGAATGAATCCAAATGGCGTCAGCCTTGTCATAAACTATGGAGTGCGCCTTACATACAGAAATTATCGGGCACTGCAATCCACATTCATCGTGAACCGCAGTGCGCCCGCCAAAATCTATGTATCGTTTTTTTACCGTTTTAAATGTATTGCAGGGGATTCCAGCACCATTTCCATTCGTCTTTCAACAGTACGCTTCTTCCATTGCTTTAGTTCCCGAAATCTCACCTAACTTTCACATTTTTCATAACGTAATACCGCACTGTTGTCTCTTAAAGCTGTGCCATATCATAAGTCAAGGCTATCTATCCATAATTGCACATCACTTTCCGAAACTCTTGAACTAAACCGCTGTCTTACCGGTAAAATCGTTGGTTTTTACAAATCCATTCACCGGCCGCGCCGCGGCATGCCACCAAATTGGATGAACACGATATCATACTGCTCTATATTGTAAAAGATGTTTCCTCTGCTAAAACAAAAAAAGTAAGTACAATTTCCGAAGCTCTCTGCTCCGCCATTGCACTTACATTATAATTGCACGCCTGGTACATATCAAATACTTGGTTTTTATGGAATATCATGCCTTTTAAGCATTGCTCAAAAGGTGTTTTGCATATTCAATAAGTTTATATTCTTATGTCATCATGCTGCCCCACCATGGACATGCCACATATATTACAGCCATCAAAACCATCGTAACACATACCAGAATCCGAATAGCACGAAATACCGCTGCCACTTTCGTTTTTTCCGGAACCATCCTCACACTGTCAGCTAACCCCACTGCCATATATACTAGACAGATTACAATGTATCGGAAATCACTGCTGCATGTATAGGGATATTTTAGAATAAAGGCGATAAAGCTTGCCAAAAAAATCCAGTAGCCGGTAAAGAAGAAAACTGCCTCGTATACATTTTTTTGTCCGCCGAGCTTGCTCTTTTGATATTGCGTGATACAAAACACAACGGCGGAACAGACAGCCGCAAGAATTGCCATCACATAAGCAGCCTGACATAACATAAGAGGTATTCCGCCTATTCCCGCAGGATATTCCTCCCCAAATAAAGAAGTTTGAAACATAATTACCCAAGTATTATGAATCACTTTCCCGCTTAAGACATGGAACGGAAACTCAAAATGCCAGTCTCCCAAGGAAGGGATTCCCAGCGTCTCCCATAAGCTGTAATCCCCTGTATACAACACTGAATCTTCCCCCGGAACAGGGACTCCGGGTTTTACATGAAAACGTATCAGATTCCGGCCAATCCAAGCCAAGCCAATCATACCGGAAATCAGCCCAAATAAAATATAGTTCCTGATACATCGAAAGATGACCTTTTTATCCTTGGAGCGTATCTTTTCTACGAAATCCATCAAAAAAACAAGACCGATCGGAAATGCAATGACCGCGACATTGAGTTTACTCAACATCCCGAAGCCTATGGACAACGCGATCCATAATAAGTTTTTGAAGCTTCTTTCCTGAATAAAACACAGTGCAAAAAACATGCAACATACAAGCAGCAGGTTGGCGAGCATGTCATTGTTAATACTACCGGACATAAGGGTAAGCGCCGGGTGCATCGTCACAAGAAACAGTCCTGCATAAATTGCCTTTCCCTTGGCACCTGTCTTTTTCATAATCCAATAAGTAAGGAGCATGAGCAGTCCCGAATAAAGCAGCGGAAGCACCTGTAAATTTTCGAAAGCCAAGTCCTCCGCCATACCTAATGATGTCAGTAAGAGCAGCCATAATCCGGATATTATATGATGCAGAGGCGGATGATAATACGAAAAAATTTCATAGGGATTCATATCGGGCAGCTTGCGAAATTTATAGATATATTCAATATAACCAAGATGTCCGATATTAATCTGATCCGTGGCAATTCCGGTGTAAGTACCTTCGTCATGCTGCCTGTCGTGAATACCGGATAAGAGCACGTAACAGCAGTGAAAAAGCATTCCTGAGAAAATAATTGCAAACACGACTTTTTCTTCCGTCAGTTTATCCTTTTTATAGCAATACCAAATAAAAAACCAAACGCCAAGAACAGTTAAGGTGCCGACGATCAGAATAACGTTTTCGGGAATCGCAATGGATAAAAAAGTCCCTTGGATTAGTGTCGTAATAAGGCATAAGAAAACAATCATTAACACGATCGCTTGATTGATAGAAATTTTTATCTTGTGTAAATTCATGGTATATAATGCAAACCTTTCCTCAAAATGATATTTAAAATAATTATTTACATGGGCATTATAGCATAATTACTTTTTTTTTAATATAATAATAGTAAAAATGCAACGGAGTAATTTTTATAATGGACAAAAGAAAATGGATCTCCTTCCTCCGGCTTGTCGCCGGGGCGCTTATCATAGAACTGATTGTATGTAACTTTTCATCCTGGAAAAGCCTGTTTTATCAGAATCGAATCCTCTTCGAAGATGTAACCGTTGAGGGAGGCACTCCGACGGGTGAGGACTCAGACGGACATATCGGGCAATACATTGTACCGGACGGCACCCTGACTTTGCATATCGCGAAGGCAGATGCCATGATACATAATCTTTTTTTTGCGCTGGACTTCTCTGATCCGGCCCCCGTTTCTTATAAGGTAACGCTGACCGATGAAGGAAATTATTATCCTTATACCCTGCCTGAAAAGGTACTGATGCCGGGAATCAAAAGAAGCTTTTATACAAATCTCTATCCCTCCGGGAAAACCGGAACGATAGACGTGAAATTCTCCGTTCCGGCCGGAAGCTTCGTCACAGTAAACGGAGTCTGCGCCAACGCCCGTATCCCTTTTTTATTCAGTACCGGAAGATTCTTTCTGCTCTTAGGTTTTTTCCTTTTATTTGATTACGCAAGGCATGTGGAAAGATGGCAGAATATTGCATGTGAAGAAACCAAAAAACAGTATTTGATTACCACCGTTGCAATTATGCTGTTAATCGGAATGGCATGGACTCTTGCGCATATTAATCCTATATGCGTTACTTCCCCATGGCCTCATCACAAACAATATCAGGAATTGGTGGAAGTCATGGCGCAGGGACATCTCTATCTGGACACAGAACCCTCGGAAGGTCTTATTAACGCCGAAAATCCTTATGATACGATCTATCTTCAGGCAAACGGCATCGACTATCTTGCGGACTACGCTTATTATGACGGGAAATATTATGTTTATTTCGGCGTAGTTCCGGAACTGCTGCTCTATCTGCCGACATACCTGCTGTCGGGTCACCATATCCCCAATTATGCGGCGGTTTTTCTCTTTTACTGCGGCTTCATCCTGGCGGTCTTTGCCCTATACCGGGAAATCATCAGAAGGTGGTTTATGCGCACCCCATATTTTCTGTATCTGATGATTTGTATCCTGACCGTATGCTGCGGAAATTACCTGTTTGTGATTGCAAGACCTGATTTGTACGACACACCGATTATGGCGGCAAATATGTTTACCGTTGCGGGTCTGTGGCTATGGATCAAAGGGAAATATACCGTCAAGACAGCATACAGACGGACATGCCTGTTTCTGGGTTCTTTGTGTATGGCGTTAGTTGCCGGCTGCCGCCCGCAGATGCTTTTGTTTTCTTTTTTGGCAATTCCGCTTTTTATAGGCGACTTTTTCCCCAAATGCCGGCTGAGCGGTCTGCAGCCGGGCGGGCTTTCGAAGACGTCACAGAACATGGCGGAAACTATTAAGGATGCTGCCGGTATCTGTCTTCCTTATCTGTTCGTAGCAGCAGGGATTATGTATTATAACGCTGCGCGTTTTGGTTCTCCTTTTGATTTCGGGGCGACCTACAGCCTGACCAGCAATGATATGACGAAGCGCAGTTTCAATCTGTATCAGGCGCTGCTTGGGTTATGGCATTACTTTCTGCGTCCCCCGGTCATTGAAAGCGACTTTCCCTTTTTGCAAGGGACTCAGATTGCGTCCGGTTCCTATATGGGAAAATTGAATGCGGAATATACTTACGGCGGTATCTTTGCATGCAATGCTTTCCTATGGATTCTGTTATCTGCAGGCCGGGGACGGGAACTGTTACAAGAAAAAAAGCTTTACGTTTTATCATTTGCTTCTGCAATTATTTCGGTTATTCTGGGTATTGTGGATGTGACCGGAGCCGGTATCTTACAGCGTTATACCGTAGATATGACATGGGGAATCTGGCTTGCCGCCGCACTGCTCCTATTAGCATGGACAGAATATAGCGTTGAACACGGCACACTGAGAACATTAATGCTGTTTATGACGGCAGTCTGCTTGCTGCAGACTGCCTATGGACTCGGTGTCATATTGGGCAACGGCGATTTGAGCGTGAATGTACGGACTTCAAATCCGCAGTTGTACTACTATTTGCAGGAGCTTGTTACCTTTTAATTTCCCAGACATGATTTAGTTATACTTAGGCGGCGTTCTATGCCGCCTTAGTATAACTTCATGTCTTGTTACATACAACTCATAAAGTAAGCGTATAGAGTCTGATAGGTTTCCGTACTATAATGAAGTCCGTCTACCAGTCTGTATCCGACAGACGTAAGATAGCTATGGCTGTCTATCCAGTGTACATCGGAGCTTAACCCGCTTAGCATCTGCGTGTTAAAATATTCTACCTGTTCTTCTGTAACATATGGATTTTCCCAAACCGGATTTACGGAAGCATAATAAACGGTTGCTCCCAAAGCTGTCCATTCTGCGGCTTTTGCATTCACAAGCGTTATATATTTTTGAACATTTCTCGTGTCATTTACACCAAGATTAATCAATATTTTGGAGCCGCTGCCCACGCAGCCATCGATTCGCGGAATCGCTTTTTCCTCGAACCACGTATAACCCTTGGCACTCTCCGCAATCCATGTACAGGAGTTAGCATCTACGCTTGCCTGCATCTGTACAAATCGGGAATCTCCTACGAAAATCACACCGGCCACATTTTTCACTTCGGTAACGGGCTGTATTTCAGGTGTTGCCTGCTGCGTCTGGGATTGTGCATCTGATTCTGTCTGAGGATTAGCTTCTGCAGCAGCCTGAGCTTCATCGATTGGCTTATCATTCTGCAGGTATTTATTGCTGACATATGCCTTTTCTTCACCATACACAATTTCATACCACTCAGTGTCGGCCTGTCCGGTAACAGTGATTTCCTGTCCGTATGTCAGTCCTCCGACTCTTTCAAAGTCAGTGGAAGGTCCTTTCCTTACATTTACGGAACTCGTTGCATACATAATCTGTGATTCATCATATGCAGTTACTGTATATTCCGGCAAGGATTGTTCTTCAGTTTCTTCATCGACTACTGTCTCACTGTCGGTCGTGTCATTGTCAGCTGCAGCACGTTCCGCATCCGTATCCTTATTTTCATCGGCTGTTTCTGTCTGGTCATTGTTATCTGAATCCGCATTTTCGACTTCTTTGCCATCATCTTCTGTCTGCTCGTCTGGCGGCGTCTGTTCCCTCGCCTGCTCATCCGTGATATCGGAAGAATCGGATTCTGCGACTGCGTCTGAAGATACTTCATTAACGGCCGTTTCCTGATTGCCGCAGCCATACAATGAGAGAGTAAGTATTAACGCGAGGATTATCGATAGTTTTTTCATCTTGTATGTACTCCTTATAGTAGTTACTCTGATTCTATAGGAAATGACCTTAGTCGTTTACTATAAATTATATTACAGACGGAAGTATACAATGTAAAATTAAATTATGCAAGTGGTATTGTGTTATACATGGGTACTGTTATGCAGCTTTCGACTAAGCATAGATATCAGTTTCCACATACCGGATATGAGCAAATTACATAAAAATGATACCGCAATAATGCATATAGGACTGATAATAATTCGCACGTACATATTATAAGTCAGGTTATTGATGCATCTCATAAAAACGAATGCATGTGTCAGATAAATATAGAGGGAGTTTCTTCCCAAAAACACAAATATTTTTTCCCTTATCCGACATTTTGACGCAAGAATCAGAATAAGCAATGTCCAGACTACGGTTGCGCCGATTTGAACCCATACCTGATATTCCTTAGGGTCACCGCCCAGATTGACACCGCCTGTAAGCCCCCATCTTGTAATGAATGCCATCCCTATTGTCAGGAGGACAATCATAGGAATCCACACCTTGTCTACAATCTTTTTAGCGGCTTCTTCATATTCTCCGGCAATTATGCCTATGGCAAATGCAATATTGGATACATACCAGAATGGGAACATCCCATATTGATAAAGCTTATAAGACAAAGCGTATGTGAAGACGGAAAAAGCGATTACCCGGAGGCTCTTAACCCGTATAATCGCATAGATCACTATAAAACCTATATAGAATATGAATAATACGCACATATACCAGTAATTATAACCGATGATAAGAATCCATAAGTCATGAATCGAAGTCAGACCTCCGGAAATCAGCTCAATGCTGCCTGCTACGATTACATACGGAATAAACACATTTTTTATCCTTTTCCATATGAATTGCCAGCATATGAATTGCCAGCTCATCTTGCTGTTCCCGAGGGATTTTACCATGGCATACCCTGACAAGAGGAAAAATATATCTACACCGTATACCCCCAGTTTTGTCAGGGCAAATCTAAAAGTCTCTGCATTCCCTTCTAATGACACTAATATACTGATCCAATTTCCATAATGTGATAATACTACCATCAATGCAGCAATTCCGCGAAACCAGTCTGTCTCGCACTTATTCATAAGAGTTGTTTTGCAGGTGTTATCCATATTCAGTGCCTTCCGCAACCTTTACTCCAGTTTTGCTAAATTCTCAAATGTGCCGATGATATCGATCTTTCCGAATCCCCACCGTCGATCCGGGTAGACGATGTTCTCCGACCGATCGGCGCCGCGAATCAGATAGCTCTTGACTCCCCTGCTCTCCACTGCAGGCACATAGCCGTCTACCACCGCCCATTCCATAAACTGTGCCGCACAGCCTGCCGCAAGGGCTGCTGCCATACAGGAGCCGGTTTTTGCTCCGAGCGCCGTGGAAACCTGTACTCCCGGTGCACACAGATCCGGCTTGATCATCCCGTTTTTCGCATATCCCCTGCCTGACTGTGGGAACCAGCTTCCAGAAGCTGCGTCGTAGGACGATATCGTAATAACCCGCTCCGCGTTAGATGGTTCTGTCAGTGTGACATCCGGACTCGGCGACAGAAAGACCACTTCGGTTTCCAGAAACTCACTGATCGGAAGCCATAGGTGAAACACTCCCGTTCCCCGCTCCGCACCGTTCTCTGAGGAATAAATGCGAAGATTCCATATACCCGGCGTCGGGTCCTCAAATCTAAAAAAGATAAGCGGTTCTCCCGCATCGCGCTCCACGATCAAATTGCTTACCATGATCCGTGTCTTCTCAAAAATAAATTCGATCTCCCTGTCCCGCCTGCTTCGAAAGTCGATTTCCTGAGATGTCTCTCCGCCGGGAGACCGAACCCTAACCGCATAAGTCTCCGGCAGCGTTCCCCAAAGCTCAAGACAGAATCCCTTCGTCTCCTCCGCCACACGCACTTCCACGACATCCGGAACCGCGCTCACGTAATGATGTTCCTTATCGCCTTCATTACCGCCGCACACGACAACAGCGCGGCTTCTCCGCCCCGCCACAATATTCAGATAAGAGGCAAGCGGTGATGTACCGTTATGACTGCCCAGATTCGTACCGATACCCAGCACGATCACCACCGGTCTGCGCATGGCGATCGCCATCCGTTCCAGATATCTGACAGCCTCCATAATATCATTCTCCTGATATGCAACTGCACCGTCTGCAATCAGGTAATAATCTCTCAGATACTGCTTTGCCTCCTTTACTTTAACCACCGCAATATCAGCAAGCGGCGCCGCACCCCTGAATGTTAAACCCTGATTCAATATACTGCCTGCTGCTACGGAAGCAATCTGGGTACCATGGCCGTTTGTATCGGTCGTGGGCACAAGCTGCCTCGGCACCGATGTCTGTAAGGCAAGATCAATGTCCGCCCGTCTATATTCCGTACCGTAAAGAAATCCCTCCGGCGGCTCACCGTCCTGAATCGTCTGATCCCAGATCGCCATAATCCGGCTGCTGCCGTCTTCCCGCCTAAATACGTCCAGTTCATAGCGTATGCCCGTATCTACAAATCCAAGTATAACACCGGATCCTTGAAGGGACAACGGCGGATTCTGCACCCGGATGCTTCCCGTATCCGCCAGACTCTCCGGATTAAAAAACTGCCCGCCGATACCGTCCCCGATCTGCATCAGTCCGTAGACGGACGGGATCGAAGTATAGCTGTAAACACCGATAGACATAGGCGGTATCATGGCCCGGTTTACATTGGCCACACCATAGTATTCGTCAATTTCATGGAAGCAGAAATCGACCGGCGTCGTTGCCGACAGATCGTCTGCCATCACATAATCCGTGATCAAATCAGCATACTCGTTGGATAATATTTTTTCCTTACAGGTCATGGGTGTTCCCTCTGCATATCTTCTCTATTATGTTATGCCTGCATTGGATGTCCTGTTATTGCAGCTTAATCCCCGGGGTATTATGTTTATTGCCACCATACTACGAAATTATTTATACACCTCATTTCTCCAGCAGCCATTCTGCAATATCACATATTTCAATCCCTTCATATGTGTATTTCGGATGCCTTGTTCTGGCAATTACTTTTTTAGGATATGCGTCCCGTATACTCAAAAGAGGAGCAATCTCCCGCCTGAACGTGTCTTCACTGGTAATATTATCACTGACCTGAATATATATTTTTTCACTCCCACATTGCGCCACAAAATCTATTTCTTTCTGATACAGCTTTCCCACATAGACTTCAAAACCTCTTCGCAGAAGTTCGATACAGACAATATTTTCATATATTCGTCCATAGTCCATATTTCTGCTGCCCAGTACTGCATAGCGGATTCCCGTATCACATAAATAAAACTTATCCAAAGATTCCAGATACTTCTTTCCCCGAATATCGTACCGCTTAACATCATAAAAGACGAAAGCATTGCACAAATACCTGATATACTTTCCAATCGTCATATGATTGGTGGCAATCAGGTTTGCGGACAAGATATTACTCACCTTATTGGGAGAGGTTAAATTGCTGACATTGTCCATTAGAAATTCACTGAGTCGCTGCAGTACCATAATATCCGAAAGATGATATTTCTGTACAAGATCCCTGGTTACAATTGTTTCATAAACTTCTTTAATATAATTTGTCCGATCTGTCTCTGTTCGATATACATAAGAACCTGCCAGTCCACCGTTCACAGAATAATCCTCAAAAAGCCGTTCTCTATCCTTTATGTCGCTATAATATTCACAATACTCCTCAAAGCTAAAAGGGAACACAGGAACTGCAATATATCTTCCGGTAAAAAGCGTTGCCAAATCCGCACTTAATAAAAAGGCATTTGACCCTGTAAGATAAATATCATATTTTCCTTTTGCATACAGGCTGTTAATGGTCAGCTCAAACCCGGGACACATTTGCACCTCATCCACAAAAACATAATTCGCTTTTCCTGCCTGATGCTGCTCCTCTATATAATTATGGAGCGCATGATACTCTTTGATTTCCTCAAATGCCAAATCCATATAGTCAACAAAAATAATATTGACATTCTCAAAATGATTCCGTAAGTAATCTATATAGACCTGCAAGCTGTGATTTCCCGGAACGTCTGATTCCTGTAATAATCTTTATGTCCGGAGTATCCTTTAACTCAACCATTCTGTCCAGATATCGTTTTCTCAAAATTATTTTCATGAATCCGCCCGCTTTCAAAAGTATAATTTTTTTGTTTTTTTGAAATTGATATAATTATATCACTAATATCGCAAAATATACAATTAATTAGTTTCAAAACTTAAATTATTTTCATTTTTTGAAAGTCATCTTTCTCCTATGACAAAGGAATTCCGTTTGAAGTGAAATATCCCGAGTTTAAACCAGAAGTGATTGAAGCTATGGAATAAGCAAAACAAATTAGTAGAGATCCGAATACAAAACGGTATAGCAGTTTTTCTGAGGCCTTTTATCCGCATACTCGTTGGATAATATTTTTTCCTCACAGGTCATGGCTTATCATAACAACCGCTTCATAAAGGCCACCCAAGCAAAATCTGCCTTAAATTCTCCGCCCTCCGGTAATCTCCGTTCGCCACATAAATATCAATCCTCTCCGTATCACTGCTCCTGTCCTTAAATGCCGGGAAGAGGAACCCGCATTCAGGTTCACCCGGTTCATAATCGCCGTTTACCGGGCAGACTGCACAGATCAGGAACTGATAGACCTCTTCCGATTCCCACAGGCTCTCCTTGTCGTTCGCTTTCAACGGCACATCATAGCTTCCATGGAGAAAATAAACCGCATAGCTTCCATCGGCATGGTATCTGCTGCCGAATTCCTCATAAAACACGTCTAGCATTGCGTCATTTTTCAGCCCGCATTCCTTCAGTGCCATCAGGAGCTGCCAGATACTCCCCGGTTTCCTGTCCGCTTCCCCGAAAGCATATTCCTGTAACTGCACGTTTGTCTCTGAAAAAGGAATTGTTTTTGCAATATCCAGATTGATCTGTTGATCCTTTGCCGACAGTTTCTGGAAATGTTTATTGAATGTCCCGTCCACAAATCCCTCTTCGTCCATATATGCCCCTGCAATCCGGTCAAAACAGTTCCGCTTCAAAGTCATTCTCCTTGTCAGTTCCAACATATCCTCCCGGTTGATCTTTCCCATATCTTCTGCGCTCCATGTATTTTCTGCTAAGTCCACTGTACATCTGATTAATGCATAACAGCCTGCTACTATTTTTCTGCGTAGAATTATAGCGTATTTTTCCAGGGCAGACAATGCCTTTCTTTACTGTAGGAAGAAGGGAAACCCCAATTATGATAACCCATTGATTACCCTGCATCGGGTCCTAACTTCCCACCCCAATCTTGTCAGCAGCAGACCCGTATGATAGGATAAATGAAAAGAATCGGAATTGTGAGGTACATAGAAGTGAAAAACGAGGAGCTTGTGAATAGAATTGTAAATTTTGTGGCGGACAGCAATGATAATTTTGTATCAGCCGAAGATGCAATATATCCGAACCTTGCGGGAATGAAAATTTATGGGGAGCCTCTCGTAGGCTTTGCCCGTGCTGATGATGAACTTTTTATCACAGAGTATAAAAAAGAAGGGGTCATTCATCCGGAATACATGACTCCATTGGAGTGGCTTTCTGGTGCCAAAACAGTAATCAGTTTTTTCCTTCCATTTTCGGAAACAGTAAAAGAATCAAACAGAAATAAAACGGATGAGCCTTATGAGCCTGCCATTCCCCAAAGGTGCAGTGCTGAATGGCTTCATGCAAGGATAGAAGGTCAGATTTTTCTGGATAAGATTACGGATTATATTCAAGATTTATTGAAAAATGAAGGCTTTGAAACGATCTGTCCCACTACATCAGGCAAGCTGCGCATGATAACTCCCTATATTTCAACCTGGTCAGAGCGCCACGCTGCATACGCAGCAGGGCTTGGAACGTTTGGCCTTTCAAAGGGGCTGATTACAAAAAAAGGCATGGCAGGCCGTTTTGGCAGCGTTATCACTAATGCGGAATTTCATACAGATACTCGCCCATACAGCGAACCTTTCGAATATTGCAATATGTGCGGCGCCTGCATGCTGAAATGCCCGGTTGCCGCAATAGACAAAGCAAGAGGGTACGCACTTGGAAAAGACCAGCAGATCTGCGGTCCTTATGTGTCAGGAAGCAAACTTCCTTCCCATGGACCGAATAATCGTGTACGTTATGGCTGCGGAAAGTGTCAGTCCGGAGTTCCATGTGAAAGCGGTATCCCCAAAAGGATAAATGAATCGGCCGGGTAATATCCTGTAAAGAAAAACTCTCCTTTCCCCCACTTCCGTCTACCATATTCCCATTGTCCGTTCCGACGTCCGCTTTACAAAAGCGATTTTATTTTTCCGAAAACTATACAAACAGCGGGATTTTGGGTATAATGTGAAAAAGCATAAAAAGGAAAGGGTGTGACAGCATGAGTTCCAAAGAACTTGCAAAAAATCTTATCGACCAAATACCCGAAAGCAAAATGTACTATATTATCGCTTATCTGCAAGGAGCCGCAATCCCTGAAGAAGCTCCAAATTCGGAAACTCTGGAAGCGCTACATGAACTGGAAAGCGGTGGAGGAACAATATTTACAGGCAGTACCGAGGATTTATTTGCTGAACTGATGGAGGGTTAACCATGCTGGATGTACGTTACTCCACCAAATTTAAAAAAGATTTTAAAATCTGCGTCAAGCGTGGCTACAAAATACAGTTATTACAACAGACAATCGATACTCTCCGTATTCCCGCGCCGCTACCTGAAAAAAATAAAGATCATAACTTAATTGGAGAATATTCTGGTTATAGAGAATGCCACCTTGCTCCGGACTGGCTACTTATCTATAAGCAGACTGATAGTGAGCTAAGACTGAACCGCACTGGCTCGCACGCAGATTTATTTAGGATATGATAATATGACATTGCCTCTTCTGTTTACTGACAGAAGAGGCATTTCCTCTTTTTCCCATTAGGATTTATTCTTCTTCATCCGGCGCCTGTCCGTCGTGTGGAAGCCATTTGCACTCCGTAATCTCCATATCTGTAAATACTGCCTTAAAAGAAGAATTTTCCGCACTGCACGCATAGATCCCGAATTGAATCGTATCTTCTACGTTAAACATATGGCAGACACGCATTTGCTTAAAATTCTGCCCGTCCGAAGAGTTCTCAATACAGAAGTCATTGTCCCTGCGGCTGAAACGGAACCACGTGGATTTAACAGAAGCATCCACATCCACAGAGGCCCAGTCGGAATATCCGTTGTTCGTCACAACACTGCCTAAACGCTGTATCTGTTCATTTTCATATTCCATGGATGCCTTAAGCCAGTTGTCGCTGTTCAGGTACATTATAACTCCGCTCTGGTCATAACGCACTTTTGTATCGAATTCAGTCTTTACCACAAAAGAAAAATACTTCTCGTCTGTGCTCATCTGTAACACCGGTGCATTGTCATTGCGGAAATGATAGTATGTTCTCTGCCATAAGTCCGTAAATGGTTCCGTAAACATTTCTACCCGTTCCTCTGTGACAGTATACTGCTTGGGTGCTCTTGTCCACTCCATCTGTTTTGCGTTTACTTTCATGATGCTCCCCTCCTTTTATCTTTATTATACAACGTAGTAATTACACTGTAAAATAAAAACTCATTCAATCAGAACCTTGAAGTTGTAAACAGTGCTTTTTCTCCCCGACAAACGTGACGTTATCGGTCCTTTTTACACAATATTTTCAGCTATAAGCTTTCCATGGTCATAATAAATATCATCATCCAGCGTTATTTGCCTTTGCACTTATATTGGATTTCAAGTTCTTTTCAAAGAACTGCTCCAGTTTGTCAAACGGTATCGCATTTTTGCTGCCTCCGTCATAAAGATCCGTATGAACAGCCTCCGGAATGATCAGCAGTTCCTTATTATCCGCATAAGGATTATCTTTCACCATAGCCGCATATGCGTCACGGCTGAAATAGCAGGAATGCGCCTTTTCACCATGCATCACCAGAACGGCGCTGCGGATCTCATTGCTGTATTTCAGGATCGGCTGGTTCATAAAGGACATACAGCCAATCGCATTCCAGCCTCCGTTGGAATTCAGGGAACGTTTATGGTATCCGCGGTCAGTTTTGTAATAATCATAATAATCTGCCACATAGAAAGGGGCATCTGCCGGAAGCGGATCGACAACGCCGCCGCCAAGTGCATAGCTGCCATTTTTATAATCCGTGATCCGTTGTGCGTTCATTGCCTTTTTCTTTTCATATCTCGCATCGGCAGAATCCTCAGAATCAAAATATCCGTTTGCATTGACACGGGTCATATCATACATGGTAGAAGCCACGGTCGCTTTGATCCGGGTATCCAGCGCCGCAACATTCAGAGCCAGACCACCCCAGCCGCAGATTCCGATAATTCCGATCTTCTCCGGGTCAACATTGTCCTGCACGGAAAGAAAATCTACTGCTGCCTGAAAATCTTCGGTGTTGATATCAGGAGATGCCATATACCGGGGTTCTCCGCTGCTCTCGCCCGTGAAAGACGGATCGAATGCAATCGTAAGAAAACCGCGCTCCGCCATTGTCTGGGCATACAGACCCGCTGCCTGCTCCTTTACTGCACCAAATGGGCCGCATACCGCAATAGCCGCAAGCCCGCCCTCGGCCTCCTTGGGCTCGTAAAGGTCTGCCGCCAATGTAAAACCATAGCGGTTATGGAACGTCACCTTACGGTGATCCACCTTTTCACTTTTCGGAAAAGTCTTATCCCACTCATCTGTTAATTCCAGTTTTACTGTATCTGCCATTTTACATATACCTCTCTTTCTTTATACATTGATTTTTTATTTACTGCTTTTCCATTCTCCAAACTAAAAAGTCAAGACAGTCAACCCGTTCCTGGCTTTCATGCAGTCTGTCCATCAGGGTACAGCGGTGCCTCCGCAGTGTTTTCACAGCATCCTGAACCCGCCCATAATCATACAGCCTGCAAACCTCCATGATTGTTTCTAAATCACATCCTGCATCCTCTAAATTCTGAATCAGATCATCCGTATGACCGCCTCCCTTCCTGCTATGTCTGTATTATATCCTCTTGATTTTCATTTCGCTAATGTCTATAATTTATATCGTGATATAAATTTTAGGAATATCATAGGAGGGATCTTCTTGGAATTAAGAACGATGAGATATTTTCTTGCGGTAGCAAGAGAGGAAAATATGACCCGCGCGGCTGAACTTCTTCACGTTACCCAGCCCACGCTTTCAAAACAGTTAAAAGCTCTGGAAGATGAGCTTGGTAAGAAGCTGTTCCGGCGGCACAGTTTCAGCATCCAACTTACAGAGGAAGGTATTCTGTTACGAAAACGGGCTGAAGATCTGGTAAAAATGGCGGACAAGATTACTGCTGAATTTCTCACATTAGATGATGTTTTAGGCGGCGACGTCTACTTTGGTCTTGCAGAATCATATCAAGTCAGACATCTTGCCGCCGCAATCAGAACATTCAAGGACACCTGCCCTGACCTGCATTACCATATAACCAGTGGCGACACGGAACAGGTTACGGAAAAGCTGGATAAAGGTATCATAGATTTTGCAGTGCTGGCACAGGAACCAAATACAGTAAAGTACCATTGCCTTGCTTTTCCCGAAGCCGATGTATGGGGCCTTATCATGCCACAAGACTGTCCGCTGGCACAAAAGCAGACTGTCTGCGCAGATGATTTGATCGGGCTTCCGCTATTCTGTTCAGAACAGGGCTGGAATCATGATATTTCCAAATGGTGCGGAAACAAAATGGACGAACTGCATCTTGAAGGCTCGTTTCGACTGTCCTATAACGGTTCCATTTTTGTCAAAGAGGGACTGGGTTATCTTTTAACTTTTGAACATCTGATTGATACAAGCCAGAACAGCGGACTTACCTTCCGTCCGCTTACACCAAGACTTGAAACAAAAATGTATCTGATCTGGAAAAAATACCAGGTGTTTACTCCTATTGCAGAGCGATTACTGAAAAACCTGAAAAGTTGTTTTGAAAACACGTGAACTGAACATTTATCCACCTGACCGCTTTCTTTATCACGGCGTATCACTTTAATCATGTATCATCATCTTTATGATTTCTTCATTAGTCTCACGCATACCTTCTTTTCCCAGATGGCCGATATTGCTGATGGTTTTCTCCACCCCTTTAGTTACAATCCCGTCCCCGGCATAGAACTGCTGGCCACGCAGGAACATATTATAACCGAGGATTCCTGCGTCTACCGCTGCCGCGATCTTAGCAGCGCAGGATGCTTTGGCTCCGTCACATATCATCCCGGATACGATTGCCAGCGCATTTACCACTGTATGTACTACTTCCTCATATCCGCCGCCGCAAAGATAAGCAATTCCAGCTCCTGCTGCCGCTCCGGCACTGACAGCGCCGCAGTATGCAGAAAGCCTTCCGATACCTGTCTTCTGATGGATTGCTGTCAGGTTTGAAAGAGCCAGCGCACGGTACATCTTATCTTCTCCGCACCTTAATTCCTTCGCATACTCTAATACCGGCAGTGAGCAGGTCATACCCTGATTACCGCTGCCTGCATTGATGATAACCGGAAGCTCACAGCCGTTCATTCTGGCATCGGATCCCGCAGCCGCTCTTGCTTTGGCTCTGGTACGGACATCATTACCGTAGGTGTCTAACAGCACACTTCCAATATTTGCTCCGTAATTACCTTTAAGCCCTTCATCTGCAATTGCCGTATTATACTCAATCTGCCGTCCGATAACCTCTTTGATATCTGCAACATCAACAGTATTAATGAAATCCCAGATGTCCACCATGTTAAGAAGCGATCGGTCAGTTAATCCTTCTTCTGTCTCACCTTCCACAGGAATGTCAAGAAGCTTCTCACCATCTTTCTCAATAAGAACGATATTCGTGTGATAATTAGCAATTCTTACTTTCGCATAGGAGCCTCCCTTTTTCACTTCAATAATGATATCAAATGTAACCCCATTGTCCACATGCTCAACACTTATTGGAACTGCCTTTAAATATTCCGCCATCCGCACTTTTTCTTCTTCGGAAACATCTGCGATAACTTCCAGCTCCTTTTCCGCTTTTCCTGCAATAATCCCAGCCGTTGCCGCCGCAGGGATTCCTTTTAAGTGATTCGTGTTCGGCACGATAACACTCTTTACATTCTTAATAATACTTCCGCTGGCACCAATTTCAACCCTGTCCGGAACCTCTCCTAATATTTCTCTCGCTTTTGCTGCTGCATACGCAAGAGCAATCGGCTCCGTGCATCCCATCGCAGGCACAAGCTCTTCTTTAAGTATCTGAATATATGCCTTGTATTTTTCATTCGTTCTTTCCATCTGAACATCTCCTTTATCATTATAGAGTTATAATGCGCTCCCTATTTTTTCTCAACAGATGACTACATCGTAAATTATAGATATGGGAAACTGATCCTTTTTATAAATGGCATTTTTCTCCCCGCAACATCGCTACTCTTATTATAATGTATTAGGCTGGACATCTACCGAATTTGACCGCCCAGAGTGGCGTAACGGTAGCATACGGGGCTGGCTATTCTTGAATGTCTAATCCCTCAAAGAAATCATCATAGGTGCAGTCATATATTTTGCGTAATTCTATGAGAACGCTAATCTTGATATTCAATTCGCCGTTTTCATATTTAGCGTAAGTGGATCGACCAATATCACAACCATTGCGTTGTAATAAAGCACAAAGTTTTTCTTGTGAAATATTATGCCTTTCTCGGAGGACTTTTAGATTGTTGCCTATATTTCTATCTCTCCGCAATTTCTGTTCCATTTGTTTCATCCTTTCTTAGACCAATATTGAGGTCAGTACCATTGTAAAAATTTTTTGTTCAAAACATTGTCCGCTATACTGGTCATATTAAAAAAGGAATGATAGAATAACATTTATAAAACAATTTTAAAAATGTAGTGGAGGATTGAAAGAATATATGGAACCGGTCAGAAAAGGGCAAGAGAGGTTAAATTGTATTTAGATATAGCTTTCATTTCTCAATATGAACTTGATTTTGAAACATTTGAAAAGAGGCTTGACAAAGAGGGAAGAGAATGGACTTTATTACTATTTTTTTCGGCTGGCTTATAATAGCTTATTTTGTATCAATTCCATTTATATGGTTATGGGTGCTCTATCATAAAATTAAATGCCAGAAAATAGAAGAATGTAGCAACAGAAAATGTAAGTATTGGCATCTTTGCGAGCATAACTATAGGGAACGTAAGAAACATGAGGTAGAGTTAACAAAGCAGATGCTGTCACATAGTTTAGAATTAACGGAAGAAGAATTAAACAAGGAATTTTCATAAAAGGAATGATTTCAGAGCATATCTGTCATACAAAGAACACTATGAGCCCTTTTCGCTCATAGCGTTCCGTGTAAAACATTTTCTTTCACAAACGGTCTTGCATTACGTTGCTTCTATCACATTCAGCCTGTCGGGATGTTCCAATGAATTGCTCCTGATATCGATCACCGGACCTCCTGTTCCCTCGATATACTCTCGTGTAATGGTCACCCTGCCGATGTTATCATCCTTCGGTACCTCATACATGATATCAAGCATAAACTCTTCGATAATAGCGCGAAGCGCCCTGGCGCCGGTATCTTTCTCCATTGCTTTCTCGGCAATCGCTTCCAGCGCACCCTGTTCGAATTCCAGCTTTACTTCATCTAACTCAAGCAGCTTCTGATACTGTTTGAGTATCGCATTTCTGGGCTCGGCAAGAATCTTCACCATCATATCTTTGCTTAAGCCTTCCAGCGTGAAGATCACGGGGAGTCGGCCGATAAATTCGGGGATCATACCGAATTTCTTAATATCCTCCACCGTAACCCTTTTCAGGATATTCTTTTCCTTATCATATTTATCCCGCAATTCGGCATTGTATCCTATTGAAGTACGTTTATTTAATCTTTGTTTAATTATTTCCTCTAAATCCGGGAAAGCGCCGCCGCAGATAAACAAAATATTCCTTGTATTCACTGTCGCAAGGGGCACCATGGCATTCTTGGAATTCGCGCCCACGGGCACTTCCACCTCCGCACCCTCCAACAGCTTTAACATTCCCTGCTGAACGGACTCACCGCTGACATCTCTGGAGTTGGTATTCTTTTTCTTGGCAATCTTATCGATCTCATCTATGAATATGATACCCTGCTCCGCCCGCTCCACGTCGTTATCCGCCGCAGCCAGCAGTTTCGATACTACGCTCTCGATATCGTCGCCGATATACCCCGCTTCCGTCAAAGATGTGGCATCCGTGATTGCCAGCGGCACATCCAGGAGTCTCGCCAAAGTCTTCACAAGATACGTCTTGCCGCAGCCGGTAGGTCCGATCATGAGCATATTGGACTTCTCGATCTCGATCTCATCCATGGTTCCGGTTGCTACTCTCTTATAATGGTTATAAACCGCTACGGACACCACCTTTTTGGCGTATTCCTGTCCTACTACGTACTCATCCAGCTTCTCTTTGATCTTATGGGGCGGCATAATATTCTTAATGTCAATTTCCGCCTTTTCGCCGTCCTTCTTCTTTTTCTTCGGCTTCTGCTTATTCGGAATGCCGCCGTCTCCCTGCAGATCGGCTAAGTTGACGAAACTGATATTCGGAAATCCCTTACCGTTGTTAAAATCGGACATTGTGGGGTGATTCAGCATCCCCTGATAGTCGAACTGGCTGACCGTATCCATAGTCTTATGCATACAATCATCGCAGACACATATGTGATTCGGCAGATGGAACATCTTGCCGGCCTTACTCTCCGGTCTGCGGCAGATAAAGCAGACATCCTCGTAATCACTGTGCGGTTCATCTTCTACATTTCCCACTTCCCGCTTCCCGTCATCCGCTCTTTCTTCTTTCCGGTCGTCTGTTTCGCCGCTCTGTCCCTTTTTCATGCTTCTGAGCGTCTCTCTTTGTTCCTCGCCGTCCTCCAGTTCCCTGAAATCGTAGATTCTGCCCTCATCTTCCGTAATCGTCTCATTTATATCATCATATCTGTCGTTGTTCATACCCGACCTCCGCTTATTCATTTCCTACAACTGATCCCACTCTTACTCTATTATCATAGTATAAAAAGTAGCATCTCACAAGTAAACAATTTCCATAACGGAAAAAGGCGATCCATAGATCACCCTTTTCCGTATTATATGCGCTATATCGCTTCGCTGTATCTTCCATAAGCGACTAATTCTGCACCTTATTTCCCAATGTCAGCTGCAGCGTCTTTTCAGCATAACCCTGAACACCCACCGACATAACCGTGATCTCCACCGTATCGCCCTTGGCGTGGAATTCCAGCTCCCGCTGCAGTTCGTCCATGGAAGTGATCTGTTCGCCGTCAAACTTCGTGATTATATCGCCCTTATGGAGTCCGGCTTCAGCCGCAGCCGTATTCTCATACACCTGTGAGATATAGACACCTTCCGGCATACCGTATGTTTCAATCACGTAGTCCGTAACCGTGATTCCTGTGATGCCGAGATAACCTCTTTCGTCCTCCGCAACCTTATTCTTCGTCTCTTTTAACATCAATTCCGCGATGATCGGGCTTGCGGAAGAAATCGGAATGGCATATCCCATACCCTCTATAGCGCTGCCGCCGATCTTGTTGGAATTGATTCCGATGACTTCTCCCTTCATATTCAGGAGCGCACCGCCGGAATTACCCGGATTGATCGCCGCATCAGTCTGGATAAATGTACCGTCCGCACCATCTGACAGCTCGATCGTTCTGTCAAGCGCACTGATCACGCCCGTCGTGACGGACTGTCCGTAACCGAGAGAATTACCGATGGCGATGGCCGGCTCGCCGACTACCAGCGAATCGGAATCACCCAATGTCGCTACCGCAATCTGATTCAGCGTATTCTTGTCAACATCGTCGATCTTAACCGCGATCACAGCCAGATCCATCTTCTCATCCGTACCCTTAACGGATGCCTCCGCCTCACTGCCTTCCACGAACTGCACCGTCAGCTTCTCCGTGTCCGCGATCACATGATGGTTGGTCGCAATCAACAGCTCCGCGTCGTTCTGTCCCACGATGATGCCGGAACCGCTGGCATCCGCTTCATTAACGAACTGCTGTCCGAAATAAGACATTTTCTCCGAATAATGATTGTTGATTGATACGATGGCCGGCATAACCTCTCTGGCCACTTCCGATACATCAAACACGCTAGCCGTAACATTTTCCGTCACATGCAGGCCACTCTTAACTATATCGTTACTTTCCTCGATTTCTTTCGCCATATTATCGGTCACAGCGGCAATCCCATCCGCCATAGTCTCCTCCGCCTGTGAGACTTCTTCCGTGTGATTCTTATCCGCCATGCCGGTCAGAGTCTGTACGCCCCACACTCCCAGTCCGGCAAACACACCAAACAACAGTCCCAGCGATATGCTGACCATTGCCTTTTTCATAAAACCGCCGCCGGATGTCTTCTTTGCTTTCTTTTGCTTCTCCTTGCCCGCTCCTGTCTGTGCATCCCGCTGCGCATAGTCGTTGGGGTAGGTATTGCCGTATCGATAGCTCCCGTTGCGATTTTCATACGGATTGTTCGCCGCCCGCTGGGAGTATGCGTTATTCGGATATACATTCCTGTAATAATCCCCGTTATTCCGGCTGCCGTAAGGATTGCTGCTCTGGGAAGCACCGTTCTGGAAATTGCCGGTTGGAAGATTACTGTTTTGATTCTGCGTCGTGTGATCGTTATTCTGCGATCCGTAGTTTGTGTTTGGATAGTTATTGTTGTCGTACATAACATTGACTCCTTTCCGTATATATCATGCGGTTTGGTACGTTACTGTTCGCAGGTTATCGAAACCGGACGCGCAGATGGAAGTTAATATCTACGAAGCCGCGCTCTCGCTCCGTAAAAAGCGTAGCGGGGCACTAAACTCGTGAGAAACCTCGTTAAGTGCCGACGCTTTTTAAGGGGCTTCTTAAGAAATTAACTTCCATCTGCGCTGGATATTGGATCTGACCAGACAATAACGTTTGGCACCGTTTTTCTTTAACCTTGAAGTCAGTATATTATTTAATTGTGTATAATCTGTGATGAAAATTTATTGAATTTGTGTTTTATTTAAAAAATTTTTTTTCAAATAAAAAGCTTCACCCCAATGTATCTCAGGATAAAGCACATTTTTTTAAAAGAACTACGCCGGCAGATTGCGCAAAAAGTTCACGAAGCTGTCCTGCGTAGGAATATGAGAGTTTCTTAATATTCCGTTCAGTACCCAGCAATTTCGGGACACGGATGTCCCGAAAAGCCCGACCTGAGCCCGGATGGCGAATGTTGGGCGGTTGCGTCCGTCTTTCACAACATCCCCGGAATATTTAGAAACTCCATATGACGAAGCCCGACGCGAGAGAACATTTTGCGCAATCTGCCCTCACAGCCTATATAACAAACCACTCCTACTCCACCGTCACCGATTTCGCCAAATTCCGAGGCTTATCCACATCGCATCCCTTCCCAACAGACACATAATACCCGAACAGCTGCAGCGGTATGATCGCCAGTGAATTGGCAAAATACGGATTCGTCTCCGGAATATAGATCACGTAATCGGCCGCTTTCTCGATCTCTTTATTCCCCTCACAAGTAACCGCCAGCACAAACGCACCTCTCGCTTTGACCTCCACCATATTACT
Organism: Lachnospiraceae bacterium; assembly: GCA_014804655.1. Classification (GTDB taxonomy): domain Bacteria; phylum Bacillota; class Clostridia; order Lachnospirales; family Lachnospiraceae; genus UBA3282. The sequence continues at coordinate 29,153 of JAAUZK010000004.1, forward strand.
GATTGTCTTGGCATACAGCTCCGGCTGCGTGGAGACAGCCGCAACAAGCGTTCCCTCCTCGATCAGTGAGATCGTACCGTGTTTTAATTCTCCTGCCGCATAGGCCTCGGAATGGATATAGGAGATCTCTTTTAATTTCAGAGAACCTTCCAGAGAGATTGCGTAATCAATACCTCTGCCAATAAAGAACACGTCCTTGGCACCCACATAGCGATTGGCAAATTTCTGTATCTTTAACTTATTATTGAGAAGCATTTCAATCTGATCCGGCAGACGCTTCAGGTCTCCCAGCAGAGAAGCAAAAGTCTTATCGTCGATCTGTCCGCGCACTCTGCCCAATTTCATCGCAAGAAGATACAGAGCGATCAGCTGTGCGCTGTAAGCCTTCGTGGTTGCAACGGCGATCTCCGGCCCTGCCCATGTATACATGACATTATCCGCTTCTCTGGCAATAGAACTTCCCACTACGTTGACGATGCCCAGCACCTTGAAGCCGCGCGCCCTGGACTCCCGAAGCGCCGCCAGTGTATCCGCCGTCTCACCGGACTGGCTGATCACCACCACCATAGCGCCCTCCTCCAGAATGGGATTGCGGTATCTGAATTCCGATGCAAGATCCACCTCCACCGAGACGCGCGCCAGACCTTCGATCACATATTTACCCGTCATACCTGCATGATATGCTGAACCGCATGCCACGATGTGGATCTTGCGAATCGCAGCCAGTTCTTCATCGGTCATATTTAACTCTTCTATCACAATGTCATTCTTCTGAATCCGCGGCATCAACGTATCCGTCACGGTCTTGGGCTGCTCATACATTTCCTTAAGCATAAAATGCTCGTATCCCGCCTTTTCCGCGGCATTGGCATCCCACTCGATGGTGACGGGCTCTTTACTCGTCTCTTCCTCATCTACCGTATAGAAATGCATATGATCCGCACGCAGGCGTACCACTTCCTGATTATCCACATAGTAAACTTTTCTTGTATATTTTAAAATAGCCGGCACATCGGAAGCGATAAAACAGCCGTCTTCATTCTGTCCCACGATCAGCGGAGAATCTTTTCTCGCCGCAAAAATCTGATCCGGACAATCCGCAAAGAGAATGCCCAGCGCGTAAGACCCTTCCACACGGTGGAGCACTTTAGTCACTGCTTCCAGCGGATTTCCTTTATAATAGTAATCCAGCAGATGCGCCAGTACCTCCGTATCCGTCTCGGAGACAAACTGATATCCCTTATCAGTCAGCATCTGCCGAAGATGCAGATAATTCTCAATGATACCGTTATGTACCACGGTGATCGTCTCCGCCGTGTTAAAGTGGGGATGTGCATTCGTATCGCTGGGAACTCCATGGGTCGCCCATCTGGTGTGACCGATTCCGCATACGCCTGACATAGTCTCGCCGCCATGGGTGAGATTTTCCAGTACTTTCAATCTTCCAACCGACTTCGTGATCTGGATCTTATCGCCGTCATAGACCGCCATACCCGCCGAATCATATCCGCGATACTCCAGCTTGGAAAGTCCGTCTAAAATAATGGGGGCTGCCTGTTTGGTTCCGATATATCCTACGATTCCACACATGTTCTTATCCTCCTGATTATTTAAACTGATACGTCATCTCCAGTACTCTTTATTGGATGACATGGCAACTACTACTTTCCCCGGCAGCGCCTGATAATGCCTGCCAAACAGATATCCCATATACTTGAACCCGCTCTGTAGGATCAGATAAGGAATCTGCCGTCTTAAGTTCAACTTGCGCAGATGTCCGGCTGTCTGTCTGACCAGACGAATGCCCTCCGATTCCGCCGGATAGGCCGCAAACACTTCCGGGTGCTGTGCCTGCGAGACACCCAGATCAAAATTCCTGTGAAACTGTTCTCTGCAATTATAGTTGTGCGAGTGATAGACCTTAGCCTGCGCGGTATAAGCAATACCGTATCCTGCCTCGACGGCCTTCGCGGCATAGATCATATCCTCATTAAATATTGTATGCTTGACAAACCCGCCCAGTGTATCAAAAATTTCCCTGTTATAAGCCGCACACACGTTGGAACAGAAAAATGTCTTGATGCCGAGCGTCTCAAGATCCGCCTTCGTCTTGACCGAAGACTCGCCCGGATAATTGAAATTCCTCACATACTTCTCAACCTCACTGCTGTCCTCGCACGCAAGTTGTCTGGCATATGCCACCGCCACCTGATCCTGATGAAGCTGATCAAGCAGTTCTTCCACAATATAATCATCCGCAGGAACGGCATCGTCCGTCATCATAATGAAATAATCCGCGTCCGAAAGCTGTACTCCTTTGTTTCTTGTCTTGCCGTGGTCAAACTCTCTCTTCGATATATGCTTCACCACTACATTCTGATAATTTTTTTGAAAAGAAGTACTATAATATAACAACCGATCGAAATATTTCTGTTCCGTGTTTATGACAATGATCCTGTTGACCGGAACACTCTGATGCTCGAGTCGTTCGATCAGCGTCAGAAACCTGCGGTCGGGCTTATAGGCAGGGATGATAACATCTACTTTATCCACACTTCTCTCCTCTGTCATAATTTTATCTATGAAATAAAAGGGGCCTGCAATAATAGGCCCCTTGCTCCATTATTTTTTCAGATATCCGTTCGTATCGGAATAGATCTTATCACTGCACTCTTTCACTGTCGCGGAAGGCTGATACTCATAATCGTTAAACAGGAACTGATGTAGCCACTTAACATTGTCTTCCAGACTGACCGGAACGACACAGGAACCTTTGGAACCGATCGTACCGGTGGCACGATTTGACTCCTGCGGGAATCCCGCATTATCTGCAATATAGTAATTGCCCACATTGCCCAGCATCTCCACGATCTCCGACAGATCCAGAGAGGTGTATACCTCATCAAACACGGAGTTTGCCGTCTCCGTCAGCGCCGGAAGGGAGGCCTTCTTCGCCTGATCCGCTACCGCCGAAAGAACCTCTCTCTGTCTCTCCGCACGCTTGAAATCGTCACCCGCCGTATAACGGATACGGCAGTAGCCGGTTGCCTGCAGACCGTCCAGAAGCTGATATCCCGTAGATGAAACCGGTGTATAGGAACGTTTCAGATCCTCGGCGATACAGAGCTGATAGTTATTCAAGTGGTTGATCTCCGCGTCATCCACATCGATATATACACCGCCAAGCGCGTCAATGGTATCCGTGAGTCCGGCAAAACCTACTGTGACGAAATCTGTGATATTCATATCCAGATTCATATTTAACATGCTGATTGCCATCTCCGGACCGCCTTTTGCATAGGCCGCATTACATTTATTGTACGAATCGTTACTCAGATTCAGATAAGTATCACGATATACCGATACAAGTTTACATTCTCCCGTATCCTGATTGATGGAGGCGATCATGATCGTGTCGCTTCGTGTGTTCTTCGTCAACGCTCCTGACGTAGAATCCACACCGAACAGGGCAATATTCCGATAGCCCTTCATCGTAGTCTCTTCCGCCTTCTTGACCGTATCGTTGATGATGATATCGCTTTCATCTATCTTTACCTTGCCGCTCGTCGTTGCTGACATAACGGCATAGAGGACAAACACGGCAACCACAAGGATAATGATCTCTATCACAAAAATAATAATTCTTGTTCGCTGTTTCTTAGCCTGCTGCTTCTTCGAAGACTTCTTCCCGGAACCCTTCTTCCCTGCCGGACGTTTACCGCCGTTCCTGTTTCCGCTTCCGGAGGAAGATTTCTTTCTCGGACGTTCATCTTCATATTCATCTTCATAATATTTAGCCATACGTCGTACTCCCTTAATTTAAACATAGTCATAAATAAGCTACTATTCACGGCTTCGCCGCTCATAGTAACATAATACCAACTTACATTTTCTCATACTACAGCGTATAAAGTCAAGCTGTAGCGTAAGTCCAACTATGATTATACTATATCTTGACATATTTGCAACATAATCGGCATTTATTCCATAAATCTTTCTATTTTCTTAAGAATCATGATCCCGATCAGCTTTTCAGATTATTATCCCACTAGTAGGCATTTTTATTAATGAAGCCCTTAAAAATCGTCAGAAACATAATCTTGATGTCAAAAGACATCGTCCAGTTTTCAATATAGAAAATATCATACTCAATCCTGCGTTTGATGGAAGTATCACCACGGTAACCGTTGATCTGCGCCCATCCGGTGAGGCCCGGTCTTACCTGATGTTTCACCATGTAACGGGGAATTTCCTCCTTAAACTTCTCCACGAACTGCGGGCGCTCCGGTCTGGGCCCTACCACACTCATGTCGCCTTTCAGTATGTTAAAAAGCTGCGGAAGTTCATCTATGCTTGTCCGGCGCAGAAACTTGCCGACCTTCGTGACGCGCGGATCGTTCTTGGTCGTCCAGCCATGCTGCTCCGTAGACGGTTTCTGCACTTCCATGGTACGGAACTTATACATCTTAAAAGGTTTATTGTGCAGGCCGATACGCTCCTGCTTGAAAATAATCGGTCCCCTGGAAGTACATCCGATGGCAATCGCCGATATGAGCATGATCGGGGAAGACACCACAAGTCCGACTAATGCCACAACCACATCCACCACACGCTTAGAGATCCAGTTGAGCGTATTCGTAAGCGGCACATACCGAATATTGATAACCGGAAGCCCCATCAGATCTTCCGTGTATGGGCGGCTCGGAAACATACTGTTATAATCCGGGATAAATTTGGTATGAACGCCCGATTTCTCGCAGATATCCACAATATGCTCCAGATTGTCGTAATCCTTCAAAGACAGCGTGATGGCTATCTCATCCAGCTTATTCTGCGGCAGTATATAGAGCAGGTTTTCGATCTTTCCCACTACTTTAACCCCTTTATACAGCGTACCGCTGGGTACACTGTCATCCAGTATGCCCCGCACCACATATCCCCATTGGGGATTGGTGTTGATTCGGTTGATATACTCCTCCGCCGCACGGGAATAGCCCACCAGCAGAATGTATTTCAGATTATAGCCTTTTTCACGGAAATATTGCAGCAATGTGCGGATCAGAGAACGCCCTAGGGTCGTAAGCAGAATGTTGATGATAAAGTAATACGCCATCATGGCTCTGGAGAAGTGAATCTGCGACACCAGATACCACCCCGCCATCAGTAGAATCATTCCTACCACATTTGCTTGAAAAATGTTGAGTATCTCATATTTATGAACCGTCGCACGCTTCGGCGTATACAGATTAAAATTATAATACAGGATCAGATAACCCGGCACGATCACATAGAGCATCTTAAAATATGTAGTCATGGAAAGTACACCGACGGAAGCGTCGATGTCCGAAAAGGGGCTGGCAAACCTGATATACCATGCCAGCATATAGGAAACCGCTATAATCACGGCATCCAGCACTACGTGCAGTCTGTTAAAATATTTCTGGTTATCTTTAATCATATTCTAAGCCTCGTGCCGGAAAGACTTTTCATACTACCCTCCATGATTCCGCAAAGCTGAATCACAAATCATTGGGGGGGGAGAATGGCCGTATTTTGGGCATTCTCCTGCGTGAGACTTAGAACTTCTTAGCGAAACAGCCCTTGCTGTGAGCTTTAGAAGTTCTTCTCACGCTATTTTACAATATTTCGATCCAAAACACAACCTACAGTTATCAGCCAAGCAAACAACACCATATGTTGATCCACATTTCCAATTGTAAACGGATATAGTTGCGCAGGTTCTCCCTGTCATAACGCACCCTGTGTGCCCTGCCTTCCTCGGATACGCACAGTTTAAGTCCCTTATACAGCCCTTTGCAGTAGACTCCGCCGAGTCCTTTCTTTGCAAAATAAACGGCTTTCACCGTAAAACCGGCAAGAAGAAACGGCATATTCAACAGAAGCTGCAGGGGCGGCATATTCTTGTACGCCAGATATACACTGTTCCTTGCGGACAGATCCACCTTAAATTCGTTATGACGTGAACCGGAAACAGCGCTTCCCGCATGGTATACCACAGCCTCAGGAATATAGAGATTATGATATCCGTAGATTCCGGCGCGATACCCCAGGTCAACATCTTCCAGATAGGCAAAATGATTCTCATCAAAGCTGCCGATCTCCCGGAACAATTTTCTCCGATAGATCGCCGCACAGCCGCAGGCCGCAAATATCCTGCGTTTTCTCTGATACGCTTCCGCCGGCTTGTCTTTGCCGCGTGCATATGCCCACCCGAGAGCACAATAGAAGTCTCCCGCATCGTCAATCAGCTCCGGCGTATGCATATTTCTGATCTGTGCCGATCCGGAAAAAACTTCCGGATGTCCTTCCATGGCCCTCTCTAATGCCCTGACGAAGCCTGCCTTCACTTCCGTGTCATTATTTAATAAAATAACGTATGTTGCTTTACTTGCTTCTATGCCCTCATTAACCGCTTTGCAGAAACCATAATTCCGATCGAGGCTGATCAGTTCCACTTCGGGAAACTGCTGCACTGCTTCCTTGCTGCCGTCCGTGGAGCCGTTATCCACCACAATAATCCGCGCCGGTTCTCCCGCCAGAGAACGCAGACATTTCTCAATATAGTCGATCCCGTTATAATTCGGAATCACGACAGTCGAACGTATCCTTTGTTCCATATCTTCCGTACCATACCCTTTCTGCTTGCGTCCGTTTATTCCTGCGCACTGTAATCGTAATCTGCGGATCCCATAATACACGGTATCCCAGACTCGCCGCCGCTTTTCCCAGTTCCATACCCAGCTTACGGTAACCCGCATCATCGCAGATCAGTCGTGACACATCTGCGATCCGCACCGCAACGCTCACGCCGCCCACCTTGCAGCGAATCGTTTTCTCTTCATACGGGATCCCCGTAATCTGTGTGAATATCTCTCGCAGTTCCGGTCTGATCTGCATGCACCGTGGGTCCACCGCCACCACATCCTGCTTCAGTGAGGCCCTGTGTGTGTATCCCCCGCTGTATTCTTTATACAGGCCCTTATAGAGACAACTGCCGTTATCATCCATCCCGCCGCCGCATATCCTGCCATGGCTATCTAAGATCCTGCCGCCCACGATACCGATGTCCTCCCTGACCGTCAGGATATCCGGCAGATAAGTGATGTCATAGAAACCAAGGTGCAGGCTGTTTCCGACCAGAACATGCCACCCCCGCCGGTTACAGAAATCCGCAAGCGCCGCTTTGCCTGCTTCATAAGCGTATGATTTACTGGCCGTATTCGCCGCCGTGGAATCTGCGTGACAGCGCCAGTGATATAAGACCTTCGGTATGTGAATCACCTGTTTATTCAGGTCACCGCGCATATTCGGACCGTACAACCGTTCTATCACCCGAAGTACCAAATCATAATCCTGTGCACCATCGAATTCTCTGCGCAGTTGCAGACTTTTCATGAGTTTTGCTTCCACCGCAGTGAAATGACATATATAATTATTGGATAAAATTAAATCCAGATTCAATTTCCCCTTCCGATGTGGAGTAAAATAACTCTCGTTATTACTTTCATACTTATCTTCATCCGTGTAGAGAAGCGCCGGTATCACACCCTGCTGCTTTGCATTGTGGATTTCTTTTATCATATAATACAGGGCATCGGGAGCCAGCAGATCGTCGTGATCAAGAAGGGCAATATAATCCCCTGCCGCCTGCCCGATGCCTGCATTCGTGTTGTCAGATATGCCCTTATTTTCTGCCAGACGGCTGTATCTGATACGCTTCTCCCCGGCAGTATCCGTAATATCTCTCACCGTCTTCTCCACAGTCTCGCTTTTCCCCGCATCCACTATGATCAGTTCCCATCCGGGATAGCTCTGCCTGCGCACGGAATCTATCATCTCCCGCAGGAAACGCTCATCCGTCTCATAAGCCGGCACCACAATACTGAATATCTCGGAATAGCCTGCCGTCTCAGCATGCTGCTCTTCCAGAGTATCTGCAGATGGCTCTCTGTAAAAATAATCCGCCTTCCTCTCCTCTTCTATCCGTTCCCGCGCCGCATAATAAGCATGACGTACCCCGTTTTTCTTAAGATAGTTGACGGTCTTTGTGAAATTACTGATCTTGAATATCTTATTTCCCATATCCTGTCTCCACGCGCAGTCTTAACACGTTCTTCGAGACCATGCCGCAAATGCATGGCGCAATTTAAGTCATAAGCCGATATCAGTCGCCTAAATGATCATCGCCCTGCTCTACGCAGGGCGATATTCACCGCAAATTATGATCTCTTCCGGGATTCTCTATAATATTCTCCGGTCACATCCCCTGCTCCTAGAGATATGCTTTCAGATCTTCCGTCAATTTATTCAGCTTATCATCAGCATCTTCCAGACTGCTGCCCTTCACGCCCATGTAGAACTTGATCTTCGGTTCCGTACCGGACGGACGTGCGCAGCACCATGAATCGTTCGTCAGGTCGAAGTAAAGCACGTTGGACTGCGGAAGTCCGGTTTCTCCTGCTTCTCCCGTCTCCAGATTCAATGTCTTACCTGTGGTATAATCTCTGAACTCTTTTACTTTCAGATCGCCGAAATTCTTGGGCGGATTACTTCTGAGTTTATTCATCAGATCCTCGATCTCTTTCGCACCGTCGATACCCTTCATAGTGATGGAATACTGGCTCTCTTTGAAGTAGCCGTACTTCTCATACAGCGTAATCATCTGATCCCATACGGTCTTGCCGTTCTTCTTGCACCATGCCGCCATCTCACACAGACACATAACCGCAACGATGGCATCCTTATCCCTGGCATGGGTTCCCGCAAGACAGCCATAGCTTTCTTCCAGACCGAATACGTAGTTATTAGAACCGCTCTGCTCGAAAAATTTGATCTGTTCGCCGATGAACTTAAAGCCCGTCAGCACTTCGATGAATCTTACTTTATAATCCTCCGCAATCGCACGCGCCATATTAGTCGTTACAATGGTGGTTACCAGCGCAGGATTCTCCGGCATTGTGCCCGTAGCGGTTCTTTCTCTCAGAATGTATTCCGCAATCAGCATACCGGACATATTGCCCGTGAAAGGTACATACTCACCGGATTTGGTATCCAGCGCATAGATTCCCAGTCTGTCCGCATCAGGGTCTGTCGCCAGCACAATATCCGCATTCTTTTCTTTCGCCAACTTAAGCGCCAGAGTGAATGCCTTGGGATCCTCCGGATTCGGATACTCTAACGTGGTAAAGTCGGGATCCGGCATCTCCTGCTCGGGTACAACATATACATTCTTAAAGCCCAGCTCAGAAAGAATCCTTCTGACCGGTACATTACCCGTTCCGTTAAAGGGTGAGTACACGATCTTCATATCCTCCGCCATATCTTTGATCACATCCGGATGAATGATCTGCTTCTTAAGTTCCACCATGTACTTATCATCGATCTCCTTACCAATCACTACATAGAGTCCGGCTTTCTTCGCCTCCTCCTTATCCATGGTCTTTACGGTATGGTAATCCGTTACATTGTTCACTTCCGTGATGATCTCTTTATCCTTAGGCGCGGTTACCTGTGCGCCGTCCTCCCAGTAGCACTTATAACCGTTATACTCCGGCGGATTGTGGCTTGCGGTAATCACGATTCCCGAAATACATCCCAGTTCTCTCAGCGCAAAAGATAATTCCGGCGTAGGTCTCAAAGCGTCAAACACATAAGCCTTGATGCCGTTAGCCGCCAGACACAGCGCCGCCTCGTCTGCAAACTCGGGAGATTTTCTTCTGGAATCGTAGGCGATCGCTACGCCCTTCTCTTCTCCGCCCTGTTTCTTTATATAGTTGGCAAGACCCTGTGTCGCTTTGCGTACCGTATAGATGTTCATACGATTCGTGCCCGCGCCGATCACACCGCGCAGACCGCCGGTACCGAAAGCAAGATCCTTGTAGAAGCGGTCCTCGATCTCTTTCTCATCATTCCTGATCGCCAGAAGCTCCTGCTTAGTCGCATCGTCAAAATAAGAGTCCTCCACCCAAAAGTCAAATTGTTCTTTGTAGCCCATGGTTTACCTCCGTTTCACATATTTATTATTCTAATGTTCTTACTGAAAAAATAAAGTTAATCAATTAGATTCATTTTAGCACAATGTAAAGGCTCCCGTAAACATATTTTGGAAATCTTACAACTTGTCCTTGTCGTATAACTTAAGATTATGCACGACATTACTACTCAACCACCACCAATACCTAGCGCAGAGGGAAGTTAATATCTTAAGGAGCCCCTTAAAAAGCGTCAGTGCTTAACGAGGTTCTGAGTTGCGAAGCAACTCACGAGTTTAGCATCTGCTACGCTTTTTACGGAGCGAAAGCGCGGCTCCGTAGATATTAACTTCCCTCTGCGCGAACGTTTTAGATACCCTCTAAACAGTAACTTCCCATCCAAATTGTTGCACTTACACCTTCAACGCAAAATCACTCCGATCCAACGAAAAGTTCGGATTATAATAAGGATCCCCCGCTTCCAGCACTTCCTTCCACTTCAACCGGAAAGCCTCGGACTCTTTATTGTATCGCTGCGCTTTCTCACCCTGATCATCCAGCCCGCGTGACACAGACTCAAAATGATACAGCTCCGCAAACGGCGTAAATACATTGATATACCCCGCCTTCCAAGCGCGGACGCACAGATCCACATCGTTTAACGACACCGCGAAACTCTCATCCAGCCCGCCCAGCTTGTCAAACACCTCTTTTCTCATCATCAGACACGCACCCGTTACCGCCATCACGTTCTGCGCATAGCACAGCCGCCCCATATAGCCCAGATTATTGCTGCTGACGCGGTAATGACTGTGACCCGCGGTTCTGTGCTGTCCCAGCCCCAACACTACACCGGCATGCTGGATGGTACGGTCCTCATAAAAGAGCTTCGCACCCACCGCGCCCACATCGCCCCGCTGCGCATACATGAGCAGTTCCTCGATCCAGTCCAGAGTTATGACCTGCGTATCATTATTCAATAACAGGATATAATCGCCCTGCGCATGGGATACACCTAGATTATTGATCTTGGAATAATTGAAATCTCCCTCATAAGTAATGACTCTGATATTCGGGTTTTCCTGTATTTGCTTATAATAATCGAAAATCTCTTCGGTGGTACTGTTATTCTCCACCACGATAATCTCATAGTTATCGTATGTGCTTTTCTCCAGAATCGATGTGATACAGCGTCGCAGATCTTCGATGTGATCTTTGTTGGGGATCACGATGCTCACCCTCGGACTGCCCTGTATCTCGTATTTAATCTGAAAAATGGTCTCGAATGCCTTCGTGGAGCTGATCTCAAAATTCTTATATCCCTGTTCCTGCAGATGAGCAGCAACCGCGCCCTTGGCCGCCTCGATGGCATAACTCTTGGCGCCTATGTCCGCCGCCACGCTGCCCGCATGGGAACGCCAGTAATAGAGTAACTTCGGCACATGTACGATATGCTTCGCCCTGCTCGTGAGCCGCAGAATCATATCATGGTCCTGACTGCCGTCGAACTGTGAGCGGAACAGTTCCGTTCCCTCTAACAGCCTCTTGTCAAAAACGCTGAAATGACAGATATAATTATTCGCCCGCAGGTTATCCAGTGCAAAATCCGGCTTAAAGTGCAGGGTGATCATATCGTCGATGGTCTTATTACCTTTGAAAGTCGCCTCATCGCAATAAATATAATCCGCGCCCTGATCACAGATGACCTTCATGTATTCATAGAGTACACTTGGGTGCAGCACGTCGTCATGATCAAAAAGCCCTATATAATCGCCCGCCGCCATGCTCAGACAAGCATTGGTATTACCGGAGATTCCCTCATTTGCGGAAAGCTTTCTGTAATAGATACGAACATCCTCCGATGCGTATTCGCGACAGATCCGCTCCACATCGCCGTGTTCCGCGTCAGAGCCGTCCGCCAGACACAGCTGCCAGTTGCCATAGGTCTGCTCCCGCACGGAATCGATGGCCTGTCTTAAGAACTTCTCCGGCGTATTATAGAGTGGCACTAAGATGCTGAACTTGATATTTCTGGAAAATTTGGTCTCTCTCTGACGTCTGGCCTCTTCCTCATTCGGAAAACTCACCGTGCCATGCTGCGAGCGCGCCTCGAACTCAATCTTCTTGGCATCCAGCTTGCGCAGGACCCCTTTCAGACTGCCGTACTGTCCCACGCGTTCCTTGGTCCTGCGTACCCAGTGCACCGCCATGCGAAGCGGCTTGGACATCCGCCAGAACACACTGCCTTTGATATGCTGAAGCCTCTCCTGCAGAGCCTTTTCCTGCTGCCCGGCCTGCGCCAGCTTATCCGCCAGCACGCGTCCCTTGTCCCGCTCCCGCTCATAAGCCTCTTTATAGTAACGAAGCGCCTCTTCCTCCGTCATCTGATTTCGCTCTTTCTGTTCCATGTATAAATCCTCTCCGTCCCGATCATAGACTTCCGCTCACACCGCAGCGATACGGTCGGCTGACAGTTACACACTGCATGTCTTATCGCTCCACGCCAGCATTTTATTACCCTGCGTATCCGTACATAACATGCCTATGCGATAAGTTCCGGGCGTAAGATCATCCCGCAGCACCCTAAGCACAAAACCCGACAGACCGATTCCCTGTTCCATGGGCAGGATAGCCTCCACATCCTCGCGATGCCAGTTCGCAGGTACCGCAGTATACACCGTACCACTTAATGCCTTACCGCCGCCTTCCTGATCCTCCCGGCGAAGCATTATCTGTTTATCGTAATATGCATTATTTACCCCGGGTACATAGCACCATCCCATAACCCAAAGAATATCAGGTTCACCGGCATGGATCTTATGCTGTATCTCTGCCCTGTCCACAGTGAGCTGCAGACGATTCCTATTGACTTTTCCAGTCATTTTATCTCGCAGCGGTTCCGCCTCTGTCGTCAACAGATGCTCTTCGTAGGGAAACTTATAATTGCACCCATAATCCGACGCATTGTCGATCAATGCCCTATGATAGAAGGGATCATGTCTGTTCATCTGCGGATGTTTCGCATAAAGATTCTCCTTCTCTGTAAGGAGCCTCTTCCATTTATCCTCATCCCCTTCATCCAAACCACGGCTTAATGACTCATGGTGATACAACACCGCATCATTTCTCTGCACATTATAATAACCTGCCTCAAGCAATTTAAAGCAGAAATCCACATCGTTGTAAGCCACCGCCATCGTCTCGTCCAAGCCGCCTGCCTCTTCATATTTCTTACGGCTCACCATAAGACATGCTGCGGTCACTCCTGCCATATCGTATGTTATTCTATTATGTCCGTAATAGTAGTCTCTGTCATCCGGAAAAGTAATCAGCTTATGGGACGGTCCGATCACCATGTTAGTGATCCCGACATGCTGAATATTCTGTGTACCCGCGTACCACAGCTTCGCACCCACTGCTCCCACGTGCGGCTGCAGAGCCTGTCCTGTCATGCGGCGAAGCCAGCTGCGCTCTATGATCTCCACGTCATCATTTAACAGAAGAATCAGATCGCCAACCGCCTGCGCAGCCCCCATATTACACATCTTTGAAAAATTAAAAGGCATACTCTCATAGAGATAAGTGAAACCGTATTTCCTGCGAAGTCTCTCTATCTTGGCACGATTCTCGTCACTACTGCCGTTATCTACAACGATCCATTCATAGTAGGGGTAATCCGTTTTCTCTCGAAATGATTTCAGGCATCGTTCCAACACCTCCGGATGATCTTTAGACGGAATCACCACGGAGACCATATAATGCGGCGGGATCTGCCTGTCCTCATTCTGGGCACGGACACAGCGCTCCCTTCCCGAAATAGACGTGTCGTAGACCACGTGATACAGATCCGGCTCCCCAGCGCTCATCAATACAGCCTTTACGCCCCGTCTGGCAAGCGCCTGTTCCCGCACATCCATACAATCTGCTCCTGCGCCTTCCAAATAACATCCGTTTTCTAATTCTGTCTGCAGACACTGCCGGACGATTCGAAGCTGCTCTTCTTTATCCTCGCACGCTTCAAGCCGCTGCCTTATTTCCACGGAAGGCTCATACCGACGATGGTAGAGTACCCCGTCTATATGGCAGATTGCCTGAATCGGCGGAACACTCTCCAGCCGGCACCGCCTGCACACCGCTTCCTCCAGGCGCAGACACAGATCATAAAACCGAACCGAGAATTTCTCCCGCTCTTCCGTTTTCATACTCTCTACACTGAAACGAGTCTCAATCAGGAACTCTTTCTTTACCGCCACCAGATGTCCCCAGCAGTTATAAGCTAACAATGTATCCGGCGAATAGCACGGTTTAAACCAGGGCTGCATACGCCCGGACAGATCTTCCCAATAAAAATCTTCATCCGTATAGGCAATTTTGCAGGACACATTTTTATTAAAGTATGATTTAATTTCGTCCAAACATTTGTTATTGATGATGCCCCTTCCACAAGCCAGAATTACGATTTCTGTCTGTGGAATATCGATCACCTTCCATCCGTTCACCGTAACAGAAGATCTGTTGTCATTTATATAACTATTGTTATTCTCCTGTAATATCCATTCCGCATAAGGCCATTCCTGCCGCCTCATCTCTTCTTCATAACGCAAGAGACAGGAATCCGCCCCAGAACCCCTGTCAATATCCGCGGTCCGCTGCCGTTCCCCTTTGAAAGTATGGTACAAACCGCGAAAAGGCGACGTCATTCTCCAGAAGAGGCTCGCGTAAATACGGTTCAGGTTATCATTTAAGTCTTCCTGCCTTCTCTGCGAATCCCCGATCTTCCCCGCCAATGTGCTGTTATTCCTGCGCTCTGTCTCATAGGCAGTCTCATAATAAGCCGCCCAGTCATAGCATTTCGTCCGTCCGCTCATCTGTTAAAACAGTCCCCTTTTCTGCATATGTTTTACCGTCTCTTCCGGCAGTCTCGTGACTTCCATTGACACCTGCAGCAGATTACGCTCCTCTCCCGCAAGCCCCGTAAGCGATACCGTAATATTCGGATCGCGGGTGGGAAAAACATACGTATTATCGCCGACCTTAAATCCGTTCATCTGTATCTGCCTGCCTTTCCACGGGACAGACACACCGTTATACTTGATCTCCCGAATATAAACGAGACAGTAATCGCTGCAAGGATCGATTCTCAGTGCGCTTCTTCCGCCCGGCACGGTCACTTCCAGCTCTGTCATACCCTCCGGCGTCACATGGATCTGCTCGCCCGCCTCATCCGGAAAGAAGGACTGCTCTTCGTTGAATCCTGCACCCGTATCCTCATAGATCTGCACGCGGTCATTTTGCCCGGTCGATTCCTGCCCTTTACAGAAAGCATCTACCGTATAGACCGAGCAGCCGATCGCCTCCCTGATCTCCGCCATAGACATACTCTTGCCGGTCACATATTTCTGAAATTGCATCTCCTGTCTGCGGTACTGTTCCGCCTCGGATTGGTCAATTCCAAGCTTCTGCATAATTAAGTCAAGATTTAATATGTTTCTTTTTTCGTTTTCAAGTAAATAACAGTAGACTGCCCGAAACGCGATCTGTTTCGTATCAACCGCTTTCTGAAAACTCCACTCAAAGTCTATAGCATTCCACATGTTATCAATATCTTCCGGTACAATAATGTTTGCAAAAATCAAGTCGTAATCAGCAATCGGCTTCTCCTCACCACAGCCGATCCGTTTCAAATACTCATCAAACAGACGCTGGAAACGCTCCACATCATTTCGCGCCAGACACTCGTCCAACAACTCTTCCAGACTTCTTCCCTCGAGATATCCGAAGCGCAGATAGGGCGGTTCTGTCTCCAGTCCGACCTCCGCCATCGTCGTGGTATTCGCCCGCTCCAGCTTGCATCGGTTGATGGCCAGACCGCTGTTCTCATAGCGTTCGCAGAGTTTCTCATAGACTTTCTCTGTATTTTCGATATGCTGCCACGCCTCATATGATAACGGATGTTTCTCTATACATTTTCCTGTCCTGTTCTCACGCAGAACCGTCTTAATTCGAAATTCCGGTTTCCTGTCGCTTGAGTACTTCACGTACTTCTCTTCCGGCGCAGACCCAAGCAGCATCATATAGGAATTAGAGAACAGCGGAAACTGCTCTTCCTGTATGATCGTATCAAATACTCTCTTCTCGTCAAACAACAGAAGCCTGTCCCTGTCAAAGTTCCTGAGATTGGTCGTAAGTTCCCCCACCTTCGGGAGTCTGTCATCGGAATAGAGGCATGTCATAAATTTATAGTCAGGATAAGGATAATACATCTGCACCTGTTCGTAGCCGCACCGCTTGGCAATACCGCGCAACCCGTCAGCCGTAAACGTCCTCACCACGCCCCCGTCAGGATAATTCTCCAGACCGCTGAAATAGGTGCCAAGATGATCTTCTCTGCATCCCGCCCAGTATTTCAGACCGAATTTGTTCTCTATCGCAATGGCTATCGTCCCCTGCGGCTTCACATGCCTGCGAATAATGTTCAGAAAATCTTCATACGGTGTCTCCGACTGGATATATGCCTGTGCGTACTCAAACACACCAATCAGACAGATATAGTCATAATCGCAGGGCAGATCCGGCTCCACGTCCTGAAAATTGCCCACATGTATGGTCACATTGTCCGCTTCCATGTGCCGATAGGCATTGATCCGACTCCGTTTTCTGGACAGATCTATGCAGGTGACCTCCCCTGCTTTCCTCGCCAATGCGCCGGTAATCGCTCCGCAGCCGGAGCCGACCTCAAGCACCTTCATATCCTTCGTGATCGGAAGCCACTCCACAATATTCTCCCGCTGCGCGGACAAATGATACAAAATCGGCCAACTTCCCCGCTCTTCAATGATCCGCTGATACTCCACTTCCGAATAATTACGGGTGATATCCAATAACTCATCTTCCACATCACCGTCGCAGTAATAGTCCTCGCCCGGATAATGGGTCAGATCCAACTTAATTTTTCCGATTTCCTCGATCTTTTCTTCCGACATCATGTTTTCCTTTACTTTATATAGCAGGCAGCCTTCACAAATGCGCTGTCACGCCTCGATGCTTCGCACCTCGATCACGGAATTCATATCATAGAATCCTACCGTATCTTTATCGGAGATCACCGACAGATTCAGCACATCGTATAGTCTGTGATACACAGTAAAATCGTCATTCTCATACCCCGTAACTCCCAAGGACAGCAGATAATCGCCTCCCTGCAGATTCATGTCCTGCGTAAAGACCACTTCCCGCACATCACCCGCCTCCACAGGCTCTAAAAAAGCTTTCTCAAACATGGTATTAGTGCCGGTGATTTCCGTTCCGCGTACATTTTTAATTGTAAAAGCAAATATAGGCGCATGGATATCCTCCTGCATCCGTACCTTCATGCAGATGGAAAATGTGCTTCCTTTCAAGATCGCCGATGTCTTTACTCCCTTATGGTCCGTAATATAGTATTCCGTGATGACGGCTTTCTTAGACCCGTATTCCAGAAGTTCCGGGTTCTCCGCAAGCGCACCGTCCGGGTTCGTTTCCCCGCCATTCATGCGGGACTTCGCGTCAGCTTTTTTCCCGCCGCCTTCCGCTTTGCTGCCGGATGCCGCTTTTCGAAGTTCTTCATCATCCAGCAAGCTGCCCTGTTCCTGCTCCGGTGCAACATACTGTCCTACCAGAACCTGCTTGTAGATGTCTATCATCTCTTTCGGCTTTCCCTCACCCAGCTTGGTACCTTGGTTGAGCAGCACCACTCTGTCACAGTATTTGCTGATACTGCTCAGATCGTGGCTGACAAATACGATGGTCTTTCCCATCTCCTTAAATTCTTCGAATTTATGATAACACTTTGCCTGAAAAAAGACATCTCCCACAGACAGCGCCTCATCCACGATCAGAATTTCCGGATCGATATTGATCGCCACCGCGAAGGCAAGACGCACGAACATACCGCTGGAATAAGTCTTCACCGGCTGATGCACATACTCTCCGATATCCGCAAACTCCAGAATCGATTCCAGCTTTTCATCGATCTCCTTCTCGCTGAATCCTATCATGGTCCCGTTCAAATATATATTTTCAATTCCGTTATATTCCATATTAAATCCCGCACCCAGTTCCAGCAGTGCGGATATACGTCCGTTGACCTCCACTTCGCCCCGTGTCGCATTCAAAACTCCTGTAATAATCTTGAGAATCGTGGATTTGCCCGAACCGTTTGTCCCGATAATCCCCACGCACTCTCCCTGCCTGATGGTCAGATTGACCCCCTTCAGAGCATGGTGCTCCGTATGGTGTTTCCCCCTCCTGAATCCCAGTGCTTCCTTGATCCGGTCGGAGGGCTTATCATACAGCTTATACACTTTCTCTACATCCGTAACCTTAATCGCAATATTGTCCATAAGTTATTCCTTGTCTAAAATAGTACCGTTCACAATATATCTATATCGTCCGCACAGATGAAAGTCAATATCTTCGTCGTCGCGCTATCGCTCGCAAGCTGTCGCCTTACAAACGCGGAAGAATGCTCCAGCATTCTTCCAAACATGATTTAGTAGCTCTTAGACTGCGTATTTTGCAGTCTTAGCGCTACTTCATGTTTTGCTATAGCACATCCGCAAAGTGTACCCGTAACTTCCGGAAGACCAGCGTTCCGATACAGAACAGGCTGATCGTAAAGATCCAAAAATACGTGGACGAATAGAAGTGCTCCCAGAACCATACTTCCTCGTAAATCGCGCTCCGGTAACCGTTGACCACATAGACCAGCGGATTTAACTTAAAGAGCGTTTTCATGTTATCCGTCTTTAACATCGTAATACTCCACAGGATCGGCGTCGCCCACATCCCGATCTGCAGCGCAATATTAATAATCTGCTGCAGATCCCGGATAAATACCACCAGTGCGCAGGTCAGATAACTCATTCCCAGCACCAGCAGGAACATGCAGAAGCTGTAATAGATTAACTGTAATGTATAGATCGTCGGATAATAACCGTAGCCGATAGAAACTAATAACAATACTGCTACGAAGAACACATGAATGAAAGTAGCCGCAATCACCTTAATGATCGGTAGAATACTGATATTGAACACGACTTTTTTCACCAGATAATTATACTCAATTAATGCCATCGTTCCCTGCGTGATCGCTTCCGAGAAATAGAACCAGGGCACAAGTCCTGCCGTCAGATAGAGCACATAGGGCACTTCCAGCCCGCTTGCTACCATCTGGCTTCTCGTGTCGAATACTTTATCGAAAACAATCCAGTACATCACCACGGTAACCACCGGCTGGGCCATCGCCCATACGATCCCCAGATAAGAGCCGGCATACCGCTTCTTGAAATCATTCTTTGCCAGCTTCCAG
The DNA here is from genome assembly GCA_014804655.1 of Lachnospiraceae bacterium. Lineage (GTDB taxonomy): Bacteria > Bacillota > Clostridia > Lachnospirales > Lachnospiraceae > UBA3282. The sequence continues at coordinate 48,494 of JAAUZK010000004.1, forward strand.
ATCAGCTTCCTGCTCTGAAAAAGTTCCGACGGAATCGTCAGAATCCTCTCATAGTAGAGCGCGAAAATCATACAGGTAAACGCAATCAGTACACATCCGCTGACCTTCTTCATCTGCTCCGTCACCTGATCCGCCAGTGGATTATGATGGTTGACCAGCACCAGCGCCAAAATCAAACCAAGCCCCCAGAATATGGCAATTCCTGCGGGCTTTCCCAAGTATCTTCTTTTCCTGTCGGAATGTTCCGTCTTTCTCACACTCATAATCTTCCTGCTCCGAAATATATCGCCGGCATAAATGCAGCATACCCCTTTTCGCGACATACTGCTTTAAGTCGGATATAAGCTTTATTTGCGGTATTTTTGTGTAAATGCCGCAAGCCCATCCTCTCTGTTTGCATCTTTAGGTGACAGGATCGGCTGCTCTCCCTCCGGAATGGGCCACTTGATCCCAATCTCCGGATCATTCCAGATGATGCCTCCCTCGTCGCCTGGATGATAGAAATCCGTACATTTGTAAGCAAATTCCGCATAATCGGACACTACATAGAAGCCGTGTGCAAAATTCTTCGGAACAAAGAACTGTTTCTTATTCTCCGCCGAGAGCAGTACACCGTACCACTTACCGTAAGTCGCGGAACCCTGCCGCAAGTCCACTGCCACATCATATACCGCACCGCTTAAGACACGCACCAGCTTATCCTGCGGATAATTGATCTGGAAATGCAGTCCGCGTAAGACTCCTTTCGTGGATGCCGACTGATTATCCTGCACGAAGACCTGATCGATCCCCACTTCTTTGTAATCATTATAATTATATGTCTCCATAAAATAACCTCTGGCATCCTCAAACACCGTAGGCGTGATCACCTTAAGCCCCTCGATCTCACATGTTTCCACTGTTATCTTTCCCATATCCGTATCTTCCTTTCCGCTTATTCTTCATCGGACCCGGTTGGCACATTGCCGCTGTCGCCGTCTATCACACCGGAATACCCCGCCGCGCCCTTGGCATGATTGATTGAAGTGTCAATGTTCATGTAACACAGGTTCAGGTCAACCCTCGTCTCAATACCAGCCACAGAACCTTTCGATGTGTACTGCCACATATGATAGTATTTATCATAAACAGGGATATCCGCATATTCCGCCAGCCACGTTCTATATTCTGACACTTCTGTCATATCCAATTCATCATTCAGCCAGTTTCTGGAAGCGTAGATACCCGTCTCGTAACCCGCCGAAGCAATCGTCTCCAGAAATGCCTTGTGGATCTTCGTCCGCTCCTCAGCCTCCAGCGCGTCGGCGCGTCCTCTGCCTCCGGCGCTTTCGCTATCTAAGAATACCGGATAATCCACATCATAGTCTTCGATCAGGCTGATCACCATACTGGCTTCCTCTACCGCTTCCACCTCATCCAGTGCCTGCGTAAAGAAATACACGCCCACCGGAATGCCGGCTTCTATGGCTCCCTCAATATTCTTTTTATACATAGGATCCAGCACCAGCGCACCGGATGATGCTCCCCGGTATCCGCAACGGATGATGGCGAACTCGATACCGTCACCCTTTACCTTTTCCCAATCAATCTCTTTATTCCATTTAGAGACATCTATACCGAGCCGCGCATTGTCCCCGGCAAATTGTAATTCCGTATTCTCGCTTCCGTCCGCCGCTTCCTCCGCACCGTTGACAGCTCTGTCTTCCTTCTCCACATCGATGTCATCCTCCGTCATTATGAGGTATTCGATGTCACTTAACACACGATACTCGATCTCCTGTTTGACCTGAATAGTCGTGATCGTATTCGGAACGATAAAGCCCTCTGCTTCCTCTAGCGACACGCTGTATTCCCCTGCGCGCAGTCCGTCAATATATACGATCCCGTCCCGATCCGAATCCGTGTACTCTCCCATTCCCTGTATCTTAACCACAAAAGGCGTACCCGTCACCAGTCTGCCCACACTGTCCACGATCATGATTCTCAGATCCTTCGCCACAGAGCTCATCATCAGAAATACGTTTTTACCGGAGTAAGTCTCTATACTCTTAAATTTCACTTCGGGATCGAAGAAAGTTTCATCCCGCAGAAAAGCAGACAGATCGCTCCCTCTCTGCCCGTTATCCGCCACTTCCATGACCGCCGTCTCTTCTATCTGCACGTCCGCCGTTAATCCCAGCTTCTTTTTGACAGTTTCAAGATTCGTAACTGCAATCACGCCGATTAAGACCATGAACATAAGGATCATGGCAAACAGCATTCTTCTCATTCTCTTAGAGTCCATTGGCAACCTCAACCATATACTGACCGTAATCTGTCTTCATCAACGGTTCTGCCAGCTTCAGCAGTTGTTCTTTGGTAATAAAACCTCTCTTGTAAGCAATCTCCTCGATACACGAGATATACAGTCCCTGCCTCTTCTGGAAAGCAGCCACGAAGTCCGCCGCATCAAGCAGGGAATCATGATTCCCTGTATCCAGCCATGCAAATCCGCGTCCCAGCGTCTCCACTCGAAGCTCCCCTCTGCTCAGATACTCGTTATTGATACTCGTGATCTCTATCTCACCTCTGGCGGAAGGCTTCACATTCGCTGCAATCTCCACCACGTCATTGTCATAGAAATATAAACCCGGCACAGCATAATTACTCTTCGGATTCTCCGGCTTCTCCTCGATGGAAATGGCCTTGCCGTTCTCGTCAAACTCCACTACGCCGTACTCTCTCGGGTCCCTGACATAATAACCGAAGATCGTCGCGCCTTTCTGTCTGGATGCCACCTCTCTGAGTACCTTCGAGAAACTCTGCCCGTAGAAAATATTATCACCCAATATCAACGCCACACTGTCATCCCCGATAAAATCCGCCCCGATAATAAAAGCATCCGCCAACCCTCTGGGAGATTCCTGTACGGCATACTCCATACGCAGACCCAGCTGCTCACCCGTGCCGAACAACTCCCGGAACACCGGAAGATCTCTGGGTGTGGAGATAATCAATATTTCCCTGATTCCTGACAGCATCAATATGGACAGTGGATAATAGATCATCGGTTTATCATATACCGGCATAATCTGCTTGGAAACTGCCTTCGTCAACGGATACAGACGGGTTCCCGAACCGCCCGCTAAGATTATTCCCTTCATCTTCTCCTCATTTCCGCGATTTTAAAGTCGCTTATCCGATTTTGTACATCTCTTCATAGTATTTCTGGTAATCTCCGCTGGTCACATTCTTCATCCACTCTTCATGCTCGAAAAACCAACGAATCGTACGGCGGATGCCTTCCTTAAACATCGTCTCCGGCTCCCAGCCGATCTCTGCTTTGATCTTGTCCGGCGCAATGGCATATCTTCTGTCGTGTCCCTTGCGGTCCTCCACGTATGTGATCAGCTCCTCACTGACATGCGCCCTGCGGGGGTCCGACTCCGGCAGCATCTCAAGCAGCGTCTCTATAATAATTTTGATAATCTCTATATTCTGTTTCTCGTTATGTCCGCCGATATTGTAAGTTTCAAACAGCTTTCCCTGTTCCTGCACCATATCAATGGCCTTGGCATGATCCTCCACATACAGCCAGTCCCGAACATTCTTACCATCACCGTAGACCGGGAGTTTCTTGCCCTGCAATGCGTTATTAATGATTAACGGAATCAGTTTCTCCGGAAACTGATAAGGACCGTAATTGTTGGAACAGTTGGTGATATTCGCCGGGAAATGATATGTGTCCATATATGCCCTGACTAACATATCGGAGCCCGCCTTGCTGGCCGAATAAGGACTATGCGGCGCATAGGGCGTAGTTTCATAGAAATAACCGCCGTCCTCCTCGAGAGAACCGTACACTTCGTCCGTAGACACATGGAGAAACTTCTTATCTTCTTTAAAACTGCCGTCCGGAAGTTCCCATGCCGCCTTCGCACAGTTTAACATCACCGCCGTACCCAGCACGTTAGTCTGTACAAACACCTCCGGATTACGGATACTCCGATCCACATGGCTCTCCGCCGCAAAATGTACAACTCTGTCGATCTCATTCTCAGCAAAAATCTTCGCGATCGCCTCCTTATCGCAGATATCAGCTCTGATAAACGTATAATTCTCCCTGTTCTCCACATCCTTCAGATTCTCCAGATTACCCGCATAAGTCAGCGCATCCACGTTAATGATCCTGATTTCCCGGTCATACTTGCCAAACATATAATGTATATAATTGGACCCGATAAATCCGGCTCCTCCCGTCACCAAGTATGTTCTCATACCCTATATTTCCTCCATTCTTTATATTCAAATTAAGTATATCACACACAAAAAAATATTCGATTTCCATATTCTCTTAAGTATGATATAACTCCTTGTCTTATTATCGTTTAAACCCTATAAAATTGCAACCTTTGATCCGAATATCATTTTTTCATAAACCCATAGTTACTATTCAGACATCGCCAATACCTAGCGCGGATGGAAGTTAATATCTTAAGGAGCCCCTTAAAAAGCGTCAGCGCTTAGCGAGGTTTTTCACGAGCTTAGCGTCTGCTACGCTTTTTACGGAGCGAGAGCGCGGCTCTGTAGATATGAACTTTCATCTGCGCGCCCCGGCCACATTAATAATGCATATAACTAATATTCATATCCACATTCCCACTAATCCCACTGACTCTCCCCTTAGAAGAATACTGCCACATATCATACCTAGTCGCCGTATATGTCGGCGCACTCGCATACTGTGCCAGCCAGATCTTATACCCTGTCAGACTGCCCGTGTTGATCTTCTCATTAAACCACGTCTTATTCGCATATATCCCTGCGGAGTAACCGGAATTCTGTACCGTCGCACAGAACGCTTTACACACGGCAGTTCTCATGTCCCTGCTGACACCGTCTCCGCGCCCGCCGCTGCCTTCCACATCTATGAATATCGGATAATCCAGCCCGTATCCGCTGGCAAGCCCCACCGCCATAGATGCCTCTTCCACGGCCTCCACTTCATTGACCGCCTGACTGTAAACATAGACTCCGACCTTAAGTCCTGCCGCCTTAGCGCCCTTGATATTACTTCTGAACTTCGGATCCTCAACCAATACGCCGGTAGAATAGCCCCTGTAACCACAGCGGATGATCACATAGGAAACGCCGGAATTCTTCACTGCATTCCAGTCAATACTGCCGTTATGCTTGGAAACGTCGATTCCCATGGTGCCGAAATTAGACGACAGCTTGCCGTCACTTCCAAACGTATACTTGGCTCCCTGAATAACCTGCTCTCCCGTCACATAATTACCGTTCTTATCGTAGAAATAGACATGTCCGTCTATCGTCTGCCAGCCGGTATATTTATACTCAGACACTTTTGTGGATTTCTTAAAAAAAGCATCCCGCTTGTTGTAATCATCATAGACCGCTTCCTTATACTCACCGTCAGAGCTCTTATAATACATCTGGTTGCCATCTTTGTCTTTCAGCTTGGCACTGCCGTCCACGGTCTGCGCCTTCTTCACCTTGATCTCATATGTGGCGGCGACGTCCTCTGTCGCGCTGTTTTCACAGACTGCGGTGATCTTTACCGTGCCCTCTTCCACACCTGTGACTACGCCCTTGTCATCAACTTTAGCTATCTTCTCATTGTCGCTGCTCCACTTGATCTTGCCATCTTTAGGCTCTGTCTTAGCCGTCAGCGTGATCGTCTTGCCGACAGTCACCTCTTTATCACCGCTTATGCTGACCTTTGTATAGACGACATCCCCATCCTGGTTTTCTGTATCATCCTTGTTTTTATCGTCCTTGTCCTTATCTTTGTCGTCTTTGTTATCTTTATCCATGTCATCTTTATTATCGGTATTCTCGTCGCCGTCGCCCTCATCCGGTGCTTCCGGTTCGCTGACCGTGACGGAACAGGTCAGTTCCTGAATCATGCTGCCGACCGCCACACGTGCGGTAATCGTCGCGCTTCCCACACCGGCCCCGGTAACACTGCCCTCACTCACTGTCGCTACCGCAGTATCACTGCTGCTCCACTCTACCGTATAGCGAAGGCTTGTACCACTGACCTTCACACTAAGCGCTGCGCTCTCTCCCTTATCCAGATTTAAACTGCCGCTGCTTAAACTGATAGATATATTGGCCGGATCTTCATCTGAGCCATCCCCTTCTTCCACCAGCTTCCTATAATCGCCGCTGACTGTCCAAGGATCCGGGATATCTTTCTTCGAAACCTCTTCATAGACCGCCGTACCTTCCCCGATCGGCGTCTTCGTGGATTCCACCCACTCCACTGTGTCGGTTAACGCAGATTCTATCACGGTATTCTGTACAGCTTTATCCTCTGCCGCCGCATTTATTTCAGACTCCGACTTTACCTCATCCGCCACATCCACCTTTTTATAAGCAATGGTATCCGTGACTTTAATGCTGCTGGCCGAGGCAGGCAGCTTATACTTTGCATGCTCATTGCCTGCAAAAGGCTTAACCGTCACCTGATAAGTCCCTGCGTCGATTCCGGTCTGATAGATGATACCGTCTTTATCTTCGTCTTTTAAGTCAAAATTCTTCTTACCGTTTGTCACTTCCACCTCAAACGGCAAACCTCCGATCAATTTGCCCGTCGCTTTATTGACAAACTTGATCTTAAGATCCGACTGGATGGACGTGAGATTAAGCACTACTTCAATCTCCTTGTCCTGATCCGCCTGCTCCTCGTGCTGCTGCTCTTCCTGCTCCGGTTCTTCCGCAAGTTCGATCATACCGGCAAGTCTTGCGGATTCGGAAACCGCCACAAGCCCGCTCTCCCCGATCACAGAGATACCTTCCAGTTCCTCTCCTACCGTTGCAAATGCAGCCACCTGTTTCTCTATGGACTTCGCATTGGCATAAAGTGCTCCGGTAACGATCGCACCCGCCAGAACCACAACTCCCAGCAGAGCCACCACCACATCCAAAGTACTCATATCCTCCAGAAAATGGCGAATTCGCACGATCACGCTGTCATCATCGTCATACTCATCATATTCTTCGTCGTAATACTCTTCGTCTTCATAGTCTTCATCTTCGTCATCATACTCTTCATCGTCTTCGTCATATTCTTTATCGTCTTCGTCATATTCTTCGTAGTCTTCGTCTTCGCCATCCTCGTTGTTATATTCCTCATCTTCTTCATCGTACTCTCTGCCTTCATACACTCCGGCTTCTTCGTACGCTTCATCTCCATACTCCTCGTACGACTCGTCTTCATACTCCTCATCTTCCTCGTATGCCTCGTCTTCATAGTCTTCATCTTCTACGTATGCTTCCTCTTCATACGCTTCGGATTTTCGGGCAGACGCCTTCCCGCGCCCAGGTTTCTGTCCGCGTCCGCGCTGATAGGACTCTATCATTTCATCATCAAGACAGAGGAATTCCAGTGTGTCATCCGTCACCTTGTCATCATCCTCATCGTCAAACACTCCGTCTTCACCCATGAGAAATTCGTCCAATTCGATCGGCCTGCGGGACTCTCTCTTTTTATTTGCATTGCTCTTTTTGTTTTGCATTTTATGTAAACCCTTCTTTTTAACATTTTTGTAATATTATAGCATAAAAGCTCAATAGATTCAAGGTTTTTTACGATCTCTGCATTTCAGGTAAGATTTACATAAAATTTGATCCATCCAAATACCCGTACGCGATATTTTACATCGCTTATTATGCCATATTCTGGTAAAATTCGCTTGACTTTATCACCTTAAACTGACACAATACAAGTGCAACCTTACAATTACAACAATCATTTAAAATGAAAAGGGGATTTTACTATGATGTACATGCACTATTGTAAGCGTTGCCATCGGGTCTATATGCTAAACGGACACAAGCAAACCTGTCCGAAGTGCCGTGAGAATATTGCGGAACTGAAGATCACTTACATGGATTATGCCACCATGGATATGGAGGCGAGGGAACAGTTCTGTAATTGCTGCGCGGACGAAGAACAGCTACAGAAGTTAAGCACCACTTACCGTATGTATAAGTATAGTAAGTGGTATAAAGAACTACAGGCCCAGTTCCCAACCACTACCATTATTACTACCTACACCTTAGCAGAAAGAACCCCGATGGAGAACGCTGTGTCCGTGGTCTGACCGCCACTCGACACAATCCGTCTAAGAACGCTGCCGGAAAATCACGAATTTCCGGCAGCGCTCTTTTTCATTCCGTCTTAAATCAAAAGATTTTATTAAAAAAAACTTAAGCCATGGATTTTTATGGACTTTCATAGTAAAATAATGGATATTATGCAAACGCGGACATCCGGAAGGATCAAAAACACCGGAACGCGCAAAAGGAGGCCGTTATGGACCAGAAGCAGAAGAAGAAACGAGTCGCACAGACAGAACTGAATATAGAAGAAATCTTAGACGAAAGCCCCGATTCCACAGACGAAAAACCTATATCTGCGGACGGAAAGCCTAAATCCGCGACCGGAGCACAGAACCTTGCGGCCGGGAAACGCAAATCCACGACCGGAACGCAGAACTCTGCAACCGGAAAACGCAAATCAGGCGGTGTAAATATCCATGCGATCCTTTTGGGAGCCATCGTACTGATCGCCTGCTTTTCCGCATACAGACTATATAAATGGAATAAAGGAGTTCCGTCAGATTATGATCCGAACTATCAAACCACGGATTTTGATATTGAGGCGATGGACAGTATCATCCCCCTTGCTCCTGACAAACTGGAGGGACACGAGGATGACGGCGTAACGACGATCCTGTGCCTTGGCGACGATCCTTTTTCCCTGAATCAAGGGGAGGGCGGACTGGCGGAACAGATCGCCGCCAAAACCGGCGCCACTGTCTACAACGGCTCCTTTACCGGAACCACCATGGCGGCACAGTTTGCCGCCTATAATAACGGATACATTCTGGACGCGTTCTCTTTCTCCTATGTGGCGCATAGCCTCGCTTCCGGAGATTTTGACCTGATGAAGACAGCTGCCACCTACAGCTACGATGAATCTTTTCCCAAGACGACAGCCATGTTGGAATCTCTCGACATGAACAGTATTGACATAATCTGTATCATGTATGACGGCAGCGACTATATCAACAAGCGTCCCTGCGACGATCCCAACGCGCCCAACTCCATCATCACTTACACGGGTGCCTTAAGAGCCGGCGTAGAAGCAATTCAGGAAGCGTATCCGCACATTCGTATCGTGGTAATGTCGCACACTTTCTGTCACACGATCAACGAGGAGGGTAATTTCGAGAACGGAGACCGTATAGACTTGGGACACGGCACTTTAAGCCACTATCTGCAGAAAGAACTGGATGCCGCCAACGATTGCGGCATATCCCTGATTGATAATTTCTACGGCTCCATCAACGAGGATAATTATCTGGATTACATGACGGATTATATCCATTTCAACGATGCCGGAAGAGAACTGCTGGCCAGAAGATTTGTGGAATGTATCTTCCCGAATCTGGCGGCAGGAGAAAGCGAATAAGTCATCCAAAAAAGAGTAACGATAAAACTTCATTGACGGATTGGACAAAATGCTCTCGCAGTTGCCTTACGCAGTCATATGAGATTTTCTTAATATTCCGTTCAACATCCAGAAATTTCATGGGACGTGCTTATTACCCTAAAGGGTAATAAGCCTATGTCCCAAAAAGCCCGAAATGAGCCCGGATGGCGAATAGAGGGCGGTTTCGTCCGCATTCTCAACATAGTCGGAATACTTTAGAAAATCCATATGACGAAGTCGGTAACTGCGAGAGCATTTTGTCCAATCCGCCTCTTAAACTTTATGACTACGCTTTTTTAACATTTATCTCAAAAGGAACTTCCCGGCACACGCCCAAGAAGTTCCCTTTTTAGTACTCCACCGAAAATAACGTCTCAAAATCAAACCGTTCTATCATATCCCGTGTCTCATCCAGCGCCTGCTCCATCTCTTCCGCACATGTCACCTCGCAGGCTCCGTCTGCGAAACACTCCGTCATATAACGGTTGATATCCCTGTGGTAATGAGTATAATCCGCGTAGTTGTTTAAGTCCGTCACGATCTCCTCCCGATTCGGGAAATAGAATATCCGCACATTATCGTAAGCAAGCAGTGTCTCAGCTATATGCGCATACTCCGCCATGGTCGCTTCCAGATGATTCTCCTGTATCACGTCATTCCAGTACAAAATACTGTAGGGCGGAAAGAAAATATAGAACACCGTATCCGGATTCTGTTCGATATACGGGCACAGATTAGCCCGTAAGTTTTTGCCCGTGCTCTCAATATATGCCGCGGGCGATGTCTCCTCGGACACCGGCGCGGGTGGCTCGTAGTTGTGCATGACCCATTGGATATTATAATATTCATCCGTCCACCAGCTCTGATACACGGTGGCCAGATCGGTCTTATCCGGATCAGCAAGGGGTCTTAAGATATAGTTTAAGACCACGTCCTTGTTAAAAAGATACTGCACGTCATTCAGGTAGTTGTCATCATAGAGGTATTCCGGAATCGGGTACTTCGTCTCCTCCACGCCGCCGGTGTAAGTCGTCACGTCAACCCCCAGAAAGACCGCCTGCACATCATGCCCACTGTCAAAAATAATCTCCATGATATTGGCCTGATCTTTCGGATAAGCGCCGCTGTAACTTAACTTCAGCGCTTTCCGCCCCAACAGTTCCTCAAACCAGTGCGTATTGAAATTCACCGTCATGGAAGAGCCCAGAATCACACTGTCATACTCCATATGCTTCGCCATTCCGGGGTTCTGGCTGAGCTGATTGTCCACCAGATAGGGGAACTTCTCAAGGGGTGCATGGTACTGGAAGAAAGGATCTACGCAGATCACCAGCGCCGCCACAAGCACAAACAATATTAAGATTACAGATATTGTGGATATGACCCACTTCTTAAATCTGTCCATAACTTATTCTCACAATCTCTTTTTATGTAACAGTTCAGCCTTGCTTCACTGTTACGGAATCTGCCAATCGAGCGTGGCTCGATTTTTCCAAGTCGCCTGCGGCGAGGGGCAGATTCCCTCTTGGCAAAATATACACGTTCTCACGGACTTTGCAGCGAGTGCAAAGTCCTGAGCTGAACTGTTACCTTTTTCCCTTTGCTTCATACGTGCCCCGGCAAATCACCGATCATCATTAGAATAATTTTGACACGTATGTCATTTATCTGTCGCAGATCAAGATCTTTAGAAATTAAAATACAGGAATGTGCTGACCTTGGAAAAAGTGAGCACACACCACAGCGCAAGAACGGCAAATACCACCGTCGATCCTGTCCGATACTTCATCTTTTCCATCCGCTGTGCCGCATTCCGGCCAATCAGTGCCAGATATAAGCCTGCCGCCAGTATCACCCACATAAGAATATATCTGCTGTACGCCATATTGTCCAGATGCAGCACCTTAATGACATACCAGAACTCGTCTACCCGAAAGCACTCCGCCAATTCCGAAGATACTTTCTGTACCGTTCCGCTGACGGCAGTCGCAAGCATACGGTTCGCCTGTGCAATATTCTCTGCACGGAAATAGACCCATGCCACCGCAACATAGACAAACAGCAAAATACGTGACACACATGTCACAATCCCGCGCCCAATCTGCGATATCCATCCATGTTCCGACTCTGCTGTCGGCATTTGCGTATCCCGCACCACTGTCTGCTGTGACGGCATTCCTGCATTTCGGCGGCCAAACCGCGGTTTTATGTTCCTAAGCCAAAATCTGGTCAGCACATACATCGCACCGTGCATAGCGCCCCAGACAAGATAATTCCAACCGGCGCCGTGCCACAGACCGCTTAGCATAAATACCGCAAACAGATTGAAGTACATCCTCGCCTGTCCCTTACGATTGCCGCCAAGCGGTATATAAACATATTTCGTGAAAAAACGGTTTAAGGTAATATGCCATCTTTTCCAGAAATCTACGATATTCACCGCCTGATACGGCGAGTCGAAATTGACCGGAATCTCTATGCCAAGCATCTTGCCGATGCCCCGCGCCATATCACAGTAACCGCTGAAATCAAAGTAAAGTTGCAATGCATAAAACACGATAATCAAAACCGCGTCCGAACGCCCCATAAGTTCCACATGGGCGTATCCATAGTCAACTCCGCTGCCGAACGTATCCGCAATCAGCACCTTCTTCGCCAGCCCCAGAATAAAGAGTCCCATACCCTCCGCGATCTGCTGCCACTTCACATTCTCTTTCCCCATGCGTGCAAACTGCGGCAGCATTTCACTGTGATTGACGATCGGTCCCGCAATCAACTGCGGGAAGAAAGACACGAACAGTGCATAGTCCGCCAGAGAACAATTCCGCACCTCCCCGCGGTACGTATCCACAATAAAAGAAATCTGCTGGAACGTAAAAAAACTGATTCCTAGGGGCAGAAGAATATGACGAAGCGCCGCGGAAGTACCGAACAAAGAATTCATGGTGGAGAGGAAAAAGTCAAAATATTTAAAATAAAACAGCACGCCCAAGTTGAGCACCACCGCCATGATCATGACTGCTTTTCGCCGGAAGGCTAAACCGGAAACCTCACCCGCTTCAAGGTTGGAGAAGGCCTCTTCCCGTTGAGCCAATCGTTCGTCATCCGCCGGAACGCTCACCCCCGTCCGCGTCCGGTCCACCCTATTTGACAGCATCCTGTGAAACAGATAGTTAGCGCCGATACTGCCCACCATGATTAGCAGATAAGACACATTAAACCAACCGTAGAACCAGAAGGACATGGCAATCAGAAACACCTTGGTTGCGGCAGTCCTGTGGGCATGCAGCAGACCATAATAACCAAGCAGACATATAGGAAAAAATAGAAATACAAAAATATATGAGTTAAATAACATCGGTCAGACCTCCTGCATCCATAACCGATCCCCGTCCGTCACAGACCTTCGCAACAACCGCCGAAAAACCTTACCAAACATCACCGCACCGTCCCCTGATCCTGATAGATCAGGTAGTCTCCCACTTGATCATACAGTGCAAAACCATAGTCTGACAGAGGCTCTGTCGTTTCTCTGTCCTCTTTTAACACCACATAGGAACAGGGATATTGCCGCGTCAGCTCCACAAAACTCTCCGTCTCGATCACTTCCGCTTTCTCCATCGCCTCATACATGGCGTGGTAATAATCCCATCTGGCAATCAGCATTTCCCTGCCGTATGGTAGCTCAATTTTCGTGCTGTACTGTCTCACATAGTAAATCAGATCCGCCGGGACGAGTACGGTGATGCGCCCCTCTTCCGGTTCGATCAGATCCACGATATCCACTGCCTCCTGCGGCAGATGATAGGCATTCTGTGCCTTCGTAATGTGCTCGCTGTCATAGACATAATTACCGCATGCTATAATTGCCACACTTATAACTACAAATCCGATCCTGCGGTGTCTGCCGCACAACCGCATCATCCCATAGGCGCTGACCATGCTCATCTGCAAAAGCCATAACAGTCTGTAATAAGTCTCCGAATCATCCAGAACACGCACAAACACCTTGCGAAACAGCGGGCAGAAAAACAGCGCCAGCAGAAGAGTTGGCGCGTAGACAAAGATCGCACGCCGGCTCCTGTTCTTCTCCGTCAGCCACAGATACAGCAGGGCAAAGAGATAGATTCCTGCCAGATAGCCATTCTCATGAAACCCCATATAATTTTTAAAGATTACCACGCTCTCTAAAAAGATACCCCACATAAACTACTCCCTGTTTTGACAAAACGCGCAAGCCCGCTTGTACATAAACATCTTCACAGACACGGTTTTCGTACTACGCAAAGGCGTACTGACGAACGCAATGCCTCAACACTAAAACAGACCACTGTACGCCACGATCACATAGACCGCCATATATATGACATTCGGGATACACACCGCACCCATTTTAAGGATTACCCTGTAGTCCCGCTCCGTTATCGCCAGGCAAAACGCCGTCAGCGCCATCAGAATGCAGACAAGAAATACCGCAATGGAACTGCACACGCCCGCCGCCATATTAATACAGACGAACACAAACCACATTCCTGCATCGCCATGCCTTTTCCCGTCATAAATCCACAGAAACATCCAGAACAGCGCCGGAATCACCAAGCAACCCGCCACCGCCTTGCCCTGCCATGTTCTGGTCAGGAAAAAAGTCTCGTTCGTATAGATCGACACGTTTCCGAAGATCTGGAACAAAGTCATCAGGAGCATGAAAACCGGTAGATTCTCCCTGTCAAATATATTTCCGTCGTCCGCCCGGTTCCTGCCTGTTTTCTTCGATGCCGTTCCCTCCTTTTTCATGCCATATGCATTTGTTTTAAAAAGCCGCCGTCCGATCTCATAGTATACAAGATAACTAAGCGGGATCAGCACAAGCGGCATGATCGTGTGTGACACGATCGTCGCATGAATGTGGCTCCTCGTTGCCACAAAAGCGATCCACATCGGAAATACCGCAAGCGCATGGCGGACGTCCAGATCCGTGGGACGCCCGGTATATGGCAGAATGCGATACATCACATCGGCCTGTTGTGCAATCAGGGATTCCACCACATAATAAGCATCATCGCCGTCGAAAGAAGCATATGCCACTGCCTTATACAGCTGGAAACCGAGCAGTACAAAGAACAGAAGCCATTCGATCCGCTCCGCCCATGACATTCTTTTCACTTGCGCAGCGATCCACTCCTTTATTCGGTCAACAAAGTTGACATTTGTGTCATTTTTGTAACTTGTCTTATGCGCCCTACGGTTCCGATACCATAACCATAGCCCTGCCGCCGCACACAGGATACTCAATACCGCAAACAATACAGAAGCCACTTTGAAGTTATCATACTTCACGAAAAGCACCGCCGGAATCGCCACCACCTCGAATAACGCCCACATGCCGAAATATCCCGCAAGCAGTACAAATCCCGGGCCTCGTTTCTTAGCCGATATGAAATTCGCCGGTATCAGACCGATACAAAACGGTATGACCGCAAGCCAGAATAACAGGCTGAATAAACTCAATATGCGTAACATAATCCGCCTCTCTCTCAAATCCCCGCTTCTTCCAGAAATCGATCCGCTATATTCTTCAGACCGTATTGCTTCGCAGCCTTCACGCCGTTTGCCGAAAGTCCGTCCGCAAATGAGTAGTCACCTGCAATCTTTCGCATGGCCTCCGTAAGCGCCTTTCGATCTCCCACCGGCGTCAGCAGGCCGCTGACACCATTTTCGATATACATCCGCGAACCGCCCACCGGACAGTCCGTAGAGATCACGGGAACCCCCATTGCAAGCGCCTCTATCATGGAATTGGATATGCCTTCATAATCCGATGACAGCACGAACATGGCGCTGTCTCTGATCTCCTGCTGTACATTAGAGGAGAACCCCCGAAAGACCACCCGGTCCCCGATCCCAAGCTCTCCGGCCTGCCGCCGTAAATCCTTGTCCAGCTCACCGACACCGAATATATGAAGCTCATATTCCGGATATTTTTTATGAAAATCAGCAAAAGCATCTAACAATAATTTATGATTCTTCTGTGGTTCCAGTCTACCCACCGAAACGATCCTTTTCTTCCGCTCTCCCCTGTAAGGCTCCGGCATATCGTCCGCGATCGGATTCGGAATAACCGCCGATTTCTGCTGTAAGTCCTGCGCAAAACACCGGCGCATATCCTCCGTCTGCAATATCAGCTTTTCCGCCTTGCGATAGGACCAGTCACGAAGCCGCTGTCCCGTAATGCGGGTCGGGTCATTTCGCTCCGACACCAATAGTCTGTGAGGAATTCCTGCGGCGGCAAGCACTGAAAAAATGGTGCCTCTCACACAGAATGAGAAAATATAACAGTGCTTGTTCTTCCGGTAATACCGTCTCATTTTAAACAGCCTTTTGATCTGTATGAGCGGATTCCCGTCCGAAGGCTGTCCGGCTATAAAAACTTCTATTCTCTCATCCAAAGGATAGGCCACATGATCTCCCGCAAACAGTAAGACCGCCACCTGATATCCTCTTTTCACATATTCATTCGCCAGCATCGCCACGACACGCTCCGAACCGCCGCCCGGCATATCCGGCAGAACAAACACAATCTTCATGATCTATTTCCTCTCGTTTTCCCTATTCCACTTATGATATAACAGCCCGGCCGGCAGCATGGACACTGCAAACAGCAGTTTCCGCGATGTTCCCGCATACAGCCTGCCGACGGGAATCCGTGCAAACCTGCCATAGATAATATACAACAGCATCATTTTCAGTTTTACCTTCAGATACACGCCGTCGTCGTCTAAATATACGGTCGAACGCTGCATCATTCCTCTCGGCGAATAGATCTTCATCGCGCGGCCGGTTCTAGTAAGTCCTCCCTCCAGATATTCACCGATATAGATACATTTGTTGATATGCACCATACGGTACGGACCTGACATCTGCATCCAGACCAAATCCTCCGGCAGAAACCGCTCCCCCTCATACTCCGGAAAGGGAAACTGCTTCAGAATCCGCGTATAGAATACCTCCGCCTTGTCACCGCCTATGCCGCCGTTGATCCGGACATCACGGTAGGTTGCTATCTCCTCGTCCTGCTTAAAATAAGACGTGTTGACTCTCCCGTCCGGATAACACCGAAGAAAGGAATAGCCGCACAGCCCTTCCCTCCCTTTATACTTCTCATGATACGCAAGTATCGTCTCCACCGCATCATCAGGCAGATAATCGTCACTGTCCACAATAAAAGTCAATTCCGTATCGATCGTGGAAATTCCTGTATTTAACGCCCTGTGTTTACCGCCGTTCTCCCTATGCAGATACCGGATCTTAACCTGTGACTGTGCGCAAAAGTCCTGTACCGTCTGCCTTGTTCGGTCCGTACTGCCATCGTCTACGACCAGCCATTCAAACTCCCGCACCGTCTGCCTTTTCAGGCTCTCATACAGATCCTTTAATCGATCCGCACGATTGTAGGTCGGCGTTATAATCGTAACCGCTGCGGTTTCCTTTCCCATTCCTTTTCTATCCCCTCTTCGCATTCTCCCAAACATGCCTTAGCTATACTTAGGCGGCGTTCTTTGGCACCTTAGCATAACTTCATGTTTTAGTATACCATACTGTACAATTTCCCGCAAATATGGTACACTGATGTCTGTCGGAGTCATTCATCGGCCAACATGCCGCCAGATGCGAACAACAATACAGAGTGCGAGGTATTCCATGAAAAAAGTATACATTATCGGCGCAGGACCTGCCGGTCTCACCGCCGCGTATGAGTTATTAAAGCAAAGCAAAGATTATGAGGTCGTTGTACTGGAAGAAAGCAATGCCATGGGCGGCATCTCCAAGACCGTAAACTATAAAGGCAACCGCATGGATATGGGCGGACACCGTTTCTTCTCCAAAGTACCGGAAGTAAACGAATGGTGGAACAATATGCTGCCTCTGCAGGGCGCACCGACTTATGACGATATTGTCCTAGGTCGTAAAATGCCCCTTGCCCCCGGCGGTCCCGATCCGGAGAAAGAGGACCGGGTTATGCTTAGACGCAATCGCGTATCCCGCATTTATTTTAAGCGCAAATTTTTCGATTATCCGATTTCTTTAAAGCCGGAAACCTTTGTCAACATGGGGTTCCTGACTACTCTCGAAGTCGGATTCAGCTATATCGCTTCCCTGATTCACAAGCGCAAAGAAAACTCACTGGAAGATTTCTATATCAATCGCTTCGGCAAAAAACTGTACTCCATGTTTTTCGAGCGCTACACCGAAAATCTGTGGGGCCGCCATCCGAGTGATATTGCTCCTGACTGGGGCGCACAGCGGGTCAAGGGACTATCTATCATTGCTATCATTAAAGATGTATTTTCCAAAATGTTGCCGGGTAATAAGAACCGTGCGGTAGAGACCTCCCTGATTGAAGAGTTCAGCTATCCGAAGCTGGGTCCCGGACAACTCTGGGATGTAACCGCAGCCGAAATTGAGAAAATGGGCGGTACCATCCGGCGCAACTGCAAAGTAACGAATCTACATAAAGATGCACAGAACCGCATCACCGCACTCACATATGAGAATAATGGTGAAAAGATTACTGAAGAAGGTGATATTTTCATCTCTTCCATGCCTGTCAAAGACTTAGTCGCAGGCATGAACGACGTGCCGCCTGAACCCGCCAGAATTGCCGCCGGACTTCCTTACCGCGACTATATGACTGTCGGTCTCCTGCTGCCGAAACTCAATTTGAAAAACAAAACTAAACTAAAGACTATAAGCAATATCGTTCCCGACTGCTGGGTATATGTGCACGATCGTAATGTACAACTGGGTCGTTTCCAGATCTACAACAACTGGTCGCCTTATATGATCAAGGATCTGGAGCACACAGTATGGATCGGACTGGAATACTTTTGTTTCGAAGGCGATAAGTACTGGTCAATGTCTGATGAGAAGTTTACCAGATTCGCCGTAAAAGAAATTGTCCGCATGGGTCTGATCGACAGTCCCGACGACGTGATGGATTCCCACGTGGAGCGTGTGAAGAAAGCGTACCCTGCCTACTTCGATACATACAAAGAAATTGATACGCTGGTAGACTATCTGAAGACTATCGACAATCTCTACTGTGTAGGACGTAACGGCCAGCACCGCTACAACAATATCGACCACTCCATGGTCACCTCTTTTGAAACGGTTAAGAATATCATAAACGGTATTGAGAACAAGGATAACATCTGGAGCGTGAATACCGAGAAAGAATATCACGAATCGTAAGATAACCATTCCGCTATTCTCACTACCAGCGCAGACAGGAGTTAATTTCTTAAGGAACCCCTAGAACATGTTTAAATCCTTCGGATTAAAACGGCCGGCACTTAGCGAGGTTCAAAGTTGCGAAGCAACTTTCGAGCTTAGTGTCCGCTACGCTGTGAAAGGAGCGAAAGCGCGGTTCCGTAGAAATTAACTTCTGACTGCGCGTCCGCATCCGAGGCTGTTCATGCCACATCATGTCTCCTATACACATGATTGCCAATAATCACTATCATTCCCAGAATCAACAGAAAATAAAAGCTGATTCCCCGTGTCACATACAGCGAGGGCATTAAGGTTCCGCCCGTAAAGACCGTGCCGAAGATTCCCCGATACATGAGTTCCGTGATTCCCTGCGCTCCCGGTACCGGTAGCATATCCACCGCAATATAGACCGATGCCTGCAGCATGACCACCGTCATGGCATCCGTCCCTTCCAGTGAAAACCCCCGATAAATAATCCATGTCAGAATAAAGACACTGCACCGCTGCAAAAGCGTGAACAAACACACATTCCATACTTTTCCCTTATGTTCTAACAGAAACCGTACGGCATTCTGATAGCCGCCGATGAACCTCTCGATCTTGTCCTTTCTTGCTGCCGAAGGCTTCATGATTCTGACTTTTACAAGCAGTTCTTCTATTCTCACGATCACACTTTTAATTCCTCCGGGTGCAAGCATAACTGCCAGCAGGATCAATACCAGCGTCAGATTTAAACACAGCCCCAGAAGGAACAGCGGATAATACCCCTGCAGATAACCTTTCAGCGGTTTATGCCAGAAAACCATGATTCCGATACCGATCACCACCAGCACAAATTTATAGATAAGCGCCACAGTCATCAATACTACCGACGACTCTGACAAACTGTTTTTGTCTTTGCACATATAGTAAAGCTGCATCGGCTGCCCGCCCGTAGCGGAGGGCGTGATCCCAGAATAGAAAAAACCGATGAAGGAATAAGAAATACACTTGAGCAGTCCACTCTTACCGTCCATAGCCCGCAGCAGATAGTAGATCATGATTCCCTCCGCACTGACAAAAAACACCGCTGTCATAAGCGCGGCAAACAACGCCTCAAGCGACAGCTTACGAAGCGCCGCTGCAACCTGACCCATATCCTGTCCATGGAAAACCGTATAGAAGGATAAGCCCATAACAAGCAGGAAGAAGACTCCTTCCAAAACCCTCTTCCTCTTTGCCGCTATCCCCTTGCCATTTCCGGTATCTACCGGCATGTTTTCCTGATGATTTGCGTCCATTATATCTTCACTCCATCGCTGCCTGTTCATGATGTCTTCTTTCTGTTGATTTTCTGTTGGTGCATTCTTTATCAGTCTCCCGATTGTCCAGTTCCCCACTGACATCGGTTACAGCCACGCCGCTGTAGCGGTACCCTTTTGTACACAAACCTGCTCTGTCTGTTCCGCCCGTGCCGTAAGTTCTGCCAGACTTCCTTCGAACACGATCCGCTGATCTGGATAAAGACAGAAATCCTTGGGAGTCACAAGGGAAAAATGTTTATCAAACGCACAGATTCCGTTTTCCGCAAGCACTTTGGCAATATAAGAGGAACAGGTATAGTACCTCTTCTGATAAAAAGGAATTCCCAGCACGATAAAGAAAAGTCCCAGCACCGCATAATGATAGTGCCACCGCCGATCATAATCCCTCTCAAGCCGCTGTCTTATTGCCGCCTTCTGTGCCGCGCTGCAGGTCAGCTCGCTTACCCTGTAATCCGCCGTCGGGAATGCCCGCAGGATCTTCTCCTTATCTTCCTTCTCGAAGCCTGCTGACAGCGGAATCCGCGGATTTCTCCTCCCGAAGCTGTACGCCTCCGTAAGCTGTTCGTCCATAGCAAGCACCACATGTATGTATTTCTGTTTCAAAAAGCGACGAATCAAATACGCAAGTATTCCCGGCGTATCCACCATCGCAATATAAATATGCGCCATATTGATATACTTCCCTTCTACTCACTGAAACTGATAGATCTTTCTTGCCGCGCGGTATCCGCCCTTTGTCAGCATACCGCCCAGCCTGCCGGGCAGATAAGTCAGCCCGCTCAACGTCGTATACTTTAGGCGATAGTACAGTCTGACATTTTCTTCTTTAATATGGTCCCAGAGCTGTTTCCGCTTCCCGTAGGCCTCCTGCGAATTGATCAGCAGCAGATGTATAGAAGAGATCGCCATCATAATAGATATATTGCGACACATGTACTCTGCCAGCTTCGGGTACACCTCTTTCACCTCATTTAAGTCCACGCACTTAGAGACGATCTTGGTCACCTTGATCTGCTGGTCAATACGGCTCATCAACACCTTTTCATTAACAGACTGATCCTCCCTGCCGATGTAGTAATGATACAGATCGATATCCATATAATAGATATGCCTCACATAAGGCAGCGGTTTATAGGCAAAGATATTATCCACATAGAACGTATGCTCCGGCAGCACCACCTCAGCCCTGCGCAGCAGTTCAGTCCGAAAGATCAGTGCGTGCATGATCAGATACTGGGATGCATGAAATCTTCCGATATCGTTCCAGTCACAGGTTTCCTCTACCGGAAATACATTTCTGTAATGCATAACGCGATAAGTGCCCTCATCCAGATGATCATAGATATAATTGCAGACGAACAGATCCGGAATGCTGCCCACAAGCCCATCCTCACTTAAAGTACAGAATCTTTTGATCCGATACAGCAACTCGTCGTAGGCCCTCGCATCCAGCCAATCATCCGAATCCACTACCTTGAAAAACATGCCGCGTGCCAGCTCCAACCCTTTATTGACTCCCGAACCGTGTCCGCCGTTCTCTTTATGCACCGCTCTGACGATTCCCGGATACAGCCTCTCATAATAATCCGCGATCTCCCCTGTGCCATCCGTAGAGCCATCGTTTACAATGATGATCTCGACATCCTCCCCACCCACAAGCAGAGAATCGATACACCGCTTCATATAATCCTGCGAATTGTAGCACGGCACCGTAAATGTTATGTACTTTGTCTCGCTATTTTCATTTTTCATATTCTGCATGTCCTAACCTCCATAATTTTATATTCACAGCTTTCTACACTACTTGTAACCAATACCTAGCGCAGATTCATCTGCGCGGACGGGTTAGATTGTCCGTGAAAACCAACTTTCTACCTATCATAACGAATGAATCTATGCATTTTCTTCAACAAAATATTAAGTATTTCTTAAAATAAAGGACTTATTCCAAAATAACCCGATCCTTTTGGAAATTTCGAACAACGCAGGGCAAAAAACAAGGAAGAGTGTGATCAAGAAACCTATCAGACTCTCCCTCTTTATATCAATACATATCTACCCAGATCTTTGTCTATTGCCGTACAATTATTTCATATCTCCCATCCGCTCTCTGTTGCGCCTCTAAAACAGCCACATCACCGGACAAAATCCTATTTGAAGAAATTTTCAACGGATTTTGATAGTAGTTAATATCATTGTCCGGAACAAACGTAATTCCTGCACAAGTCAATTTTACTTTCACATATTGCAGATAATACTGATAGTCCGAAATTATACTCAAATCATGAATATTAACGCTGTCCACGCCTTCCAGTGTCCGCATATCCAACTCAAACACAGCCATTAATTTTAGCCCCGGTATCATGTCGGAAGGGTAATTGCCCCGATAACCGATACAAGCCCAGTTTACTTTCACATCATAAGCCCGTTCCGCCACTATTTTTACATTGGAGCAAAGAAGTATCATTGCCACGCATACTGCCAATTTCCCGCCAATCCCATGACATTCATCCAATTGCAACACAGGAAAGCATAAAAAAGTGTACCAGTATGGTGATATATAATACAACAATTTACCGCCGCTCCATGGTTTCCCGCATATACAAAACAACAACACCGCTACAATTCCAGTTAAAGTCATAACCCATAAAATCCATGCCGCTCCATTCCATTTCGTGATAAATGGACGCACAATACAAAAAAGAATCATCCCAGCAATCAATACCAGAATCCCCGTCAGAATTAATGCCGTCACACCATAGTACCTATCATAATTAACCGTCATATTATACATTCCCGAAAGAGATAATATTTGATTTATCACCTTACTGATCGGTCCCGTAATTCTTCCTCCGTCAATGCCATGTTTTCCAAGCCACCATGCATTGAAATAATTTGCCCATGTCTGACGCGTCTCACTGACAGATGAAGTGATTTGTAACCGAAAAAAATTTATGACCCGATAATTAATCAAAACAAATATCGCAATCGAAAATACAGGAATTCCTGCCAACCGCGCTATACATTTACCGTCAATTTTCTTTCTTCTATGTATCAGCAAAAATATACCGATTATCAGATACAAAGCTCCGTGTACCAGCGCGCTTTCCAGATAAAGCGCAAGTGCCGCAGCCGCCAGCAAAATCATAAGCGGATATTGCCCTCTGTCCTCCGGTTTCTTTGTTTCTCCATCCGTAATGCCGACGGCATACTGAAAAAAAACCGCCGTCAAAGCTGTTAAGACAGCTATGGAAGATGTTTGAGATACCGCATCAATGTCATACTGAATTTGTCCCCAAAAACCGATGCAGTAAAGAACTGACGCCAGCATCCAAATTATTTTCTGCTTTATGGAGATCGTCTTTCCCCTTTCCGTCACAACGCAGAACAGATAGAGCAGTGAAGTCATGATCATTGCCTGCACAAACATCCTGTACAGATAAACTACCCAATAAATTTCTCCTTTAGGATTTCCCCGAAGCACCGCAATCATCAATCCGGCAGACGGTCTGTCACTGATCGCCCAATGATATCCACGCAACAGGACATCGCTGACCAAACCGATTTCTTCTGCACTCCGGCTCTCATACCATCCTATCGGATGCATGGATAACGCTACCGTTTCCTCCACATAAGTCTGCGAGTCGGTCGCATTTCCGCGATACACATAATACTGATCTTTTCCAATCAATCCGGGCACTAACATAAATAGCCACAGGAGCAACACAGAACATAAAGCCGCCAGACTATATTTAGTGATACTGTGCCGCCGGATCACATCCACCGCCGCGGAAATGCCTAATATAAGCCATATAGCTCTTATTGCCTCCACGGGCATTTTGCACATAAAGTAGAAAAAAGTTGACAGAATTGTCATTTCAGAAAAACCTATTATAAAAGAAAGAAGCGCAATGTCTCTATTATGATTATGCCCCCTCAAAAATAATTTGCTTCCCGTCCATTGACCCACTACATAAATAATGCCAATATATAAACCTGCAATAATAAAATCTAACGCCATTCGTTTTCCCGCCTTATAGAGTATCCTGCAAAGCAACCAATACTTTCTCTTTCACACGTTCCATACCGACAAGTGTCAAATGAACTCCATCCGTTGTCATTTCTGCCAGATTATCAATCGTAATGCCACAGTGATACAGATCTATTACCGCTGCGCCCTTGCTGTCCGCAATCACACGAATCTGATCCGAGTACTCCTCCGCCGTTAACCCCAAATGATTCTCAAATATGACAAACGGTTGATCTGTTCCCCAGTCACCCACAGGTGCAAGCGTGCAGCAGAAGATCTGTGCTGTCGGATAATAGCTTGCCAGCTTGTCCAACATCAGACAATAGGCATCGCTGAAATTCTCCACATCTCCTTCCTCCACCAGCTTCGTCCCATCATTATCTCCGATCGGCACGCCTTTCAGCAGATCATTCGTTCCCATATAGATCACGATGACATCCGGAAGCCTTCCCTGACTTCCCGCCAGAAAGGAAAGCCGTCCGTCGCTGCAGCCGAACATCGGATCGTCGATACTTAATGAGTCTCCGCTGCAGGTACTTCCGGAACTGGAATTATTGGCACACAGTTCCATCCCCGTATCATCAACCAGACTTTTCCACCATGTTTGTGACACATCTGTCAGCTCTCCGTCAAAAGGATAAAAAACGTTAAATCCCTCCGGAATCCAGCCGTCATAGGTAGAGATACTGTCTCCCAGAATCGATATGCCCAGTCCTTCCAGTGACACAGGCTCATCGACCGTAGTTTCCGCAGATACATCCGCCCGCTCTGCCTCGCTCTTTCCGTCCGGATCGCTGCTCGCTTCGGACAGATTATCCTCGCCCGTCTGTACTCCATCCGTCTCTTCCGAGGTCTCCTCTGTCGCTTCATCCCGATCCTGATTCACTTCGTCATCCGTTTCTGCGCTGCCGCATCCGCTTAAACCGCCGCACATAAGCACAGCGCACACACCCGCACATACCAGCATGTTCAATCTTTTTTTCCCCATAGTACCTTACTCCGTCCGACTTCCGATCACCAGCCGGTCCCCTTAAGAATCTTTTTCCCCACTGCCACCTTCTATTACTTCTTAAACACAGACTGTCTGGCCCCGTGCAGCCGGTCATGATGTTTTAACACATCATTCACAGCGTCCATACGCAGTCCTGCATCAATGAAATCGCAGCTTTTACAAAACGGATAATTCTGTCTGCCGTCCCGGATCGCCTCACGAAGCTTCTTGTATGGCTCGCTGCTCCAACCGTCCTTCAGCGACACTTTATGCAGGTCCGCCAAATCGGTCACCTCGAAATTATCGCAGCAGCAGATTCCCAGTTTGCCGTTCGGCATGATCCACATGTCTGTATACGGCATAAGGCATGTCTCTTTAACAACCTTATTTTTTTTCGCCTGTTTATTCGGTGCGCTGCCCGCGCGATTGGTCAACACTTCTTTCAGATATCGCATCTGAATCAGGATATCCACATCCTTAAACTCCTCCGGATGAGCCTTGACATAGTCATAGATCACCTGAACATTGTCATGCATTTTCATATTGAGACAATAGTTATTGATTATAAGCTGATCTACATAGGGCACGATCGTTTTCACCTTGTCCACATCCAAAAGAAGTCCGTTAGTAGACATGAAAATAAACGCATCCGGAAGTTTTTCCCTTGCATACTTATGAAACTCGACGATCCTTTTATCCAGCCACGGTTCATTATTGCCGTAGAGCGTCAGATGTCCCTTATAATTCCAGTCGTGAAGCTGATCGATGATAGAATAGTACATCTCATCCTCCAGCTTCATATAAGGACGCTTCTCCGCATGAATATTGGCGGTGCAGAACTCGCATGTACTATTACACCGATTCACCGTCTCCAAATTCACCACCATCGGATGGGGTGTCTCCTTCTGAGAACAGAAATATTCGATATACTTCTTCTGTTGCCGTCTTCTGACAATAAACTGGAGCTTCAGATAACTCATACTGGATAGCCTGGGTAGATATTTTCTGGCATTCCATCCGATTATTCCCCCAAAATTGTGTACTCTGATCGACATATTCGTTACCGTGCCTTTCTCTCAATATATATTTTCTTCATGCTGCCTCATATACATAAACCGTACAGCTTCCGTCCCGCGCCGTGTAACTGTCCATAAGCCGCAGTCCCACTTCCTCTGCATTGGCAAGCTCCAATCTGGAGAAAATATACCTTCCTCCCAACGCGCAAAACGCCTGTACATCAATATAAATATCATAATCTGTAGCATACACGATCTTGGTCGCATTTACAATACTTAAATCCGTTCCTGAGTACAAGTACGCCCGTGCACCCCAATCATCATAATAGATTCTGGTTGCCTCCACCCGTTCCAAGGCCGGCGCAATGATCTTGCGAAACTCCTCTTTATACTGCTGGGAATAGAAGCCTAAATATCCGTCCAGTGTGGCGATTCCGTTATACTCAAGCACCGCGGGATGAAACCCGTATGCCGCCGACCATTCTCCCTGATAGCCGATCTTTTCCTTAACCTCATCAAAAAGTTCCTGCGCATAGAACTGCTCATAATCCAGTTCATCCACTTCTGCGCCGTGGAAATGCTCATAGGCTCTGTTACGGCATGTATGATACAGGTCATTATACCGGTTCGGTGTCAAAATAACCGCCAGCACGGCCACGCAGACGATGACATTGGCAAGCCACATCTGCCATACTCCCGCATCATACAGCCGGATCAGCACCAGCAGAAGCGCCCCGTACCAGAGAAACGGATTAAAGAAAATGGTTCTGTTAAACTGCCATCCCTCCAGCGGGGGAATCAGCCGCTCCACCAACGACCTGAGGGGCTCGAAATCATAGAGACCATATACCACGCTGTTAAACAGAATGAAAAGCATGAGGAAGTTAAAGGGATCTCTCAGAATCTTCTTTGCCTGCTTCCTGTACAGATATATTCCGTTGTTTACCACAAAATAAAGTGTGCAGGCCGGCAGTACTACCTTGCCGTGTATATCATCCGCGTGAAATATTCCTTCCTTCCAGACCGTACCGATCTCCCGCAATATCTCCGGTATTGACAGGCTGGCATTCACCATTGAAGAACGTATCGTCACCTCGTCGCTGAATAACATCTGCCCGAACAGCCGGTACTCACACACCACATACCCCAGCGCCAGAACCGGAAGCGCTGCCGCAAGCCCCCACGAAGGCTTCCTGTCCCGTATGGATAGCCATATGACCGCTATCACAAGATATCCCAAAATAAAAAGTCCATGGTAGGAAAAGTAAGATACCAGCGGATAAACAAACAATGCTGCATACCACCACATTCCCTGCCGCCTGTAGATCTTGACAAGCAGATACACACACAGCGGAATAGAGGCAAACGCAAATCCGAATGCCGGAAAAAACCAGATAATGCCATATGCAAATCCCGTCATGTAGATTACCGGACGGTAGTGCATGTATCGATCCGGAAACAGCTCCGCCGCCAACAGCCTGAAAGAGATCATCCCCAACAGAATCTTGCCGAGAATACCGATCACATACGCCGTGTAAGTGGGAAAAATCATATACAGCAGACTGTAAGCAGACAGTTCCGACGGAAGATTATCCCGGCTGACCCCTCCCAGAAAGGGCACATCAACACCGTGTTTCCAAAAAGTTCCCGTATTTTTTAACATCTGAAACTGGGCAAGAAAGAGATCCATATTGTCATGTACTCCGATATAACTGCGTTCTCCGTAACCGAAGAAAACGCCCGCCGTCAGCAGCAGATATCCTGCGATCGGGAACAGAAACCAGTATTTTGTTATCCATATAAACCACTTCTGCCTCGCCAATTTCTCCATCTGTGTCTTCATTCATCACTCTCTCTGTCCGTTCCTGACTGTTTATCCGCTCGTTCGGACTCATCTCTGCTGGTCGCCGGCCCCTGCCCTTCCTTCTTCCCCTTCACCTTCCGAAATACGAACAATTTCTGTCCGAAGAAATTCATCACGATAAAGAAACACATGCCAAAGAGCATGGCAACATTGTCGATCAGTGACTGGGAATACGTTCTCTGCCCCATAGACAGCAGGTATGTCACCAACGGCTGCGCTACGCTGAAAGCAATCAGATAGCACACGACGATATTGACCGCAAACCGCCACGGCAGCCATTTATCTTTATCTTCCACCTTGAAGGTCAGCTTCCCGTTGGCGTGATAGGAGAATACACTTCCGATAAAATAGGATATCCCGCTGGACAACCAGTAATTCAAATGAACCAGATTATAGAGCACCGCCATGATGATCCAGCCCATCAGCGTGTTGATCACGCCCACCATACCAAAATGTATGACTTCCATGATGAAGTCTTTATACCTCGTATATAATCCCTTTAACCCACTCATCCAGATTCCTGTGCCCTTCTTGCCGTCTCTCATTCCTATATCCACTCAATTATCATATTGATCTCCGTACAGTTCTATCCATTTCGGACGCTCAATCGCAATTACGCTGCGCTTTCCATAAAAGCTGCCTGTCACTTGATTAGTATAGGCATCTTTATGATCAGTGACAGGCATATGCATCAACGGTCCCTGTACATCATTGATTCCGGGAACCACTACATCCGTTCCGTCGCCTTCCATAATCCTTGTTTGCAGATCCATCTGCCGCTTATAATCTGCTGCCTGTCCACTGGTAATATAGGTCAGTGCGACATAAGACGTACAGCTTTTGATATTGCTTCGGTTCCACAGTGTCATCACTGCACACAACAAAAGTCCGGCCACGATTAAACATCCAAATGCTCTTAATGCCGTCTGCCCTTCCCACTTCTTTTTCATCCTGCAGACTGCCTTGTCGGCCACTAACAGCAATATTCCTGAAGCGGTAAGCAGAAACACCTGATAATTCGTGTTCGGCACTCCACCCGAAACCGGCACTCCGGCATAGATCGCCGGAGCCTGCATCGCGCTGTACATGCAGAAAAGCATAAGAACGATCCAGCCCTGATGCCGAATGTGCAGAGCCTCCCTTTGCAGATAAAGCACCACGATAAAGATCAGAAATAGAAACAACAGTCCCACCAGCGCTAACGGCCTTTCCTTTCCATAGACACCTATATCTCTGATCGCATAATAAAATGAATATACAACGGTCCTGATACACTTCATAACAGAGAAACCGAATTCTTCACCCGCACGCACGCTATTGCCCGGCGACATCATGCTCACCGCGAGACCAATAAGTTCTGTCGCTATGGGAATGCACAATCGGAAAATCCGCTTGTCCTTCATTAAAAACCACACTGAAACACACGCATAGAAAGCCAAGATTAACGCAAGAAGCGCCGACTGATAATTGGAACCGCCTAACAGCGTCATAAAAATAAAAATTCCCGCGAATGTGCTCTTCTTATATTCTCTGCAATATTGAAGCAGCCATGCCGCCACCATCTGGCACATGGCAAAAGGAAGCATATAATGTGCACAGCCGTTAAACCAGTAGATCGAAGATCTGGAGCTAGGAATAAACTCTATACTGATGATCAGAAACCACACCGTAATCAAAATCAGGCTCCACCGGTGCAATCCCATACACCTGCACAGAATCTGTCGAAACAGGTAAAACGTGCTCCCGATCCACAAAAACAGCATCAAAATCGCCACAATCACATATGCCCCGTCATGAAACACTTCGGGTTGGAGAGAAAATACGGCAATACTGAACCATGTTCCCTGCCATCCTCCATAGAAACCTTTGACCGTACCGCACATCGCCTTAATCACTTCCGCCACAGAATGAGTGCCAATCCATGCCGCTCTGGTATAGATACCATATCCATAATCATCACCGGTTGCCCGATTCATGCCTGTAAGGTACAGAATAGGCAGCAACAGAATACAAAAGAAAAGGATACTGATCCATGTAATGTTTCTTAATTTCTTATCATCCATCGATATTCTCCGTATCCGAAAGTTTTTCATTACCGTTCAAAGATTATCCGTGCCGGATATTGACTATGTCTGAACAGAAACCCTTCCAACGCTTGCCAAAAGCAATCAGTCCCATTATAATAAAATTAATTTCCCGCAGAATATACCATAAGTAAATGTAATTCACACTATGTTTCAGTATACACAATCTTAACCTATTTATCAATAAGGAGCCGTTTCATGTCAAATTTAAAAATACACCACATCGGATATCTTGTTAAAAAAATAGAAGCTGCCACCCGGACCTTCGAGGCCTTAGGGTATCAGCTTGCACAAAACATCGTGTATGATGACATCCGTAAAGTAAATATCTGTTTTATGACAAAGGACGACTACTGCATCGAATTAGTTGCTCCGACTGCTGAGGATTCCGTTGTCTCCGGGCTGATGAAAAAATATAAAAACTGTCCCTATCACATCTGTTACGAAACAAATAATTTTGATCAGGATTATCAGGAACTGCTGGAAAACGGCTTCATTTCCATCGATGTGCCTACGCCTGCTCCTGCCCTTCAGGGCCGGGATGTCGTATTCTTAACAAATGCTTTGATCGGAATGATCGAATTATTGCGCTCCTGATTAACCCGCCTCAGATATAAGCTTCACCGTGTCTGCAACTACCGATTCATCCGATCTGACCAAGAATGATATCTGCCATCTCGCCCACATTCTTCATGGACACCACCTGTCCCATGTTAAACTTCATACCAAACTCCTGCTCTACGGCGGCTAATAAATTGATGTGCTCTAAGGAATCCCATTCCTCGATATCATCCGCCGTGGTTGTCTCCGTCACCGTGATACCCTCATCGTCAAACACATCCCGAAATACTTCATTTAATTTTGTAAAAACTTCTTCTTTACTCATATAATTGTCTCTCCATTCTTTCTTAATCCGTCCGTATAAACGCCCATTTACAGCTTCCATCGCCTGACTTCACACTTCACGAATGTATGTGCATTTATCGGCTGGTCACAATTACTATCACTATAATAGGTTTTACACAATTTGGCAAGTCCGACTCCGACATTATACAGCAAGCGCATTGTATGAATACGCTCACCCTTCACATTCAATTACAGTATTCTTCGGCTCATAATCCGCGGGGATATCAAACCGCCATGTACACACGCCATCCTCTGTCTCATGAATCTTCTCAAATCCCATGAGTCCGTAGAACTCCTTCACCATAGCATTCTTGGCTGTGGGATAATAATACCCCATGATCGTTCCGATGCCACACGCCTGACACGCCGACACCATGCTGTCCATCATGGCATACTCCATATCTCGCTTCAGCACGCGACAGCTCATAAGCCATAGTTCTATATGCAGCACGTCACAGGATGTTCTTTCAGAATCGCTGATCCGTTCCCCGCGCTGATAGATATCTGCATCCTCCATACTTCCCTTCCTGCCGATCACCACAGAAACGACACCATTGTCACCAAATTTATCTTCCAGTTTACCGTATCGTGTAATATAAGCTTCTGCCGCCGCAAATTGCTCCACATCACTCTGGGTATATCTTCTTGTGGTCAGATTGAACTGGTTACTCTTGTTGGTAAGCTGGGCAATCCTCGCCATATAGATCGGTTCGAAGGCTCTGATCGTTCCTTTCATCTCTAACGACAACAGATATTCCTTGTAATCCCCGAAACTTTCCTGCTGATGTTTCCTTTCAATATTCGCCTTATACATCTCGTTTCGCTTCCTGTCATCCTCCGACAGGTTTGTTACCTCAAAAAATCCGGAATGATCCAGTACACGAATATATTGCTCCGGTGTGCCGATATCCGGAACTGACACTCCTGTCACCTGTATTCCCACAATCTCCCGCTCCGCCGGATTGTCATCTGCAAACACGAGACTGTCAGTCAGAATATTCAGTTCTCCGGCAACCTCTGCGATGTTCTTGCTCTTGGGCTCCCAGTTTGCCTTAATCAGGATGAAATCATCCGGTTTTAAGATACTGTCCGGATGGTTCAAACCGGCAATGGCATTATCGTAGTCATTTTTGGAATTAACATTGAGCATCACACCGATATCTTTCTGGGCCTTAACATAGCTTTGAAATTCCGAGTAAACCTGCCCCATCGAGGTCTCCTGTCCGATCTCTAAGTTCTCCACGCCATCGTCTCCCACAACGCCGCCCCAGAGCGTATTGTCCAAATCCAGCACCAGAGACTTCTTATTCTTTCCGAAAATCGCTTTCATAATATTCGCCAGATTGTGGGCAAATTCCGGAATCGCCTGCATGCACATAGCGTACTTGTACATATGCCAGTAGAAGGGATCCGACCACTTGTCCAGACCGTACGAAGCCGCCGCATAATTGATATCATGGATGTAGAAGCTCTCATGTTCTCTGGCATACTGATAAAATCTCTCATTTAATCTGTTCAGGAAGCTGATCCGCCCCTGTAGATACACTGCCTCCTGATTTCCTAATATCCGGTAAAAGGGATACTCAAAATTATTCTGGATCACGGGACAATGATACTGTTTCGCAATCTTGTCCCACATAACGCTGAAATGTTCGTACTGTTCTTCCAGCAGCGCATCGATCTGCTCCGGTGTATCCTGCACTGCGGGATATGCCGTAATGTTACGGTTAGATGTATGAATATAGATTAAGTCCGGTGCAAAAGCCATAAGCTCTGGGTTATCAAACATCACATCCTGCCAATACTGTGCATATTCCGATTCGTAGAACACTGCCTCTATGCCCTGATTCAACAGGAAAAGGTCCAGCGTCCTGATAATATCATGGGTCGTGCTGCCACCTAACACTGCGATCTTCTTTTGCAGCAAAGCAGTCTGCCCGTTCTGTTCCGATAACTCGCGCTTGATCTTCTTCGATTTTTTCAGAATATATTCACTGTCAAAAGGATACTCTAATTCTTTCATGTAACGCCTCCGCTTCTCTTTAGCCGTACTTGTCCGCTGTTTATCCATCATAACATAATAGCCCACTTACGGCAACAAAGGCTTATCGATATCGATAAGCCTTTTGTTTCACATAATAATACTGTTATAACCGGATCATACGTCACTCCTCCGGATAGAAGTCCGCCTTAATCAGACGACTGGCATATTCCGCATAAGCAACACGTCCTTCCGCCGTCAGGTGCACGCCGTCTTTCAGATACTTATCCGCGGTATATGCGTCAATACCGCTCTCCTCCATGGCATTGTAGAAGAATACATGATCCTCCTTACGCTGTTCCGCCACATACCCTGCCGTTCTGGAGAACTCCACCAAAGTACCGTACCCGTAATTCAGACTGTACGCGTCACCGATAAACGTCTCTCCGTTATAGAACTGACAGTAATGCGGTGCAATGATTAAAATGCCCGCATCCGGAAATGCCGCACGAAGCTGATCGACTGCCGCTGACAGCGCCCCCGAGTAAGTGTGCAGACCATCTACCGCCAGTTCTCCGCCGCCTTCCAGATACTTACTCTGGTAGATCTGTCCTGTCAGGAAATCATTTACTCCATACTCAATGACAAAATAGTCTGTTTTGCTGAAGTCACACTCTTCCAGAATCTCCCCGGCCCGGTAACCGTCAAAGATACTCCCGTCGATATTGCCGAGGATCGCATTCACCACGCCCATAAGGCTTCTGGAATCCCATGTCGGGAAATCAGCATCCTCACCCGGCAGCAGCGCCGCAGTTGTACCGCCCATCGCCATATTGTATACCTTAGCATTGCAGGCCCCGGAAATTAAGGCCGCCACGCCTCCGCTCTCGCGGTCGCTGTCTATGATACTGTCGCCTAAGAAAACGATCTGCATGTCATACTGGTGCTCATCCTCTGTCGGTACGGTTGCAGTCTGTAGCAAATTATCGGATGCCGAAGTCTGGTCCTGTATATTTGCATCTGCATTGGTATTCGTCAACGTCTTCTCCGTTTTTTCCGCTTCTGCAATACCGCTCTGCTCCCCGCCTGCCTCCTCTGCAGACTCGGTTCCCACGCTCGGAGCACCTTTCAACTGGTTCCACTCCGCTTTCAATTCCTGCACAGTCTGGTTATTTTCTTCTTCAAGCGCCAGCCTCTCCCTCTCCATTCTGATCTGAGCCTGTCCGTAGATGATCTCGATGATTGCCAGAATACAGAAGCCGATCAGAACGGTCAGCAGCAAAACACTGCCATTTTGTTTTCCTTTTCTCATTTTATTCCTATCGTCCATTTCAACCCTGCCTTTCCCCTTACGCTCCGGCGATATGTAATAAACACTACTGCCATAAGTCCGTGTGTCATGGAATACGATTTTCCACACAACAAGAATAACACTTTTCAACCTTCTTGGGTACAATTCTCCTTATTTATTAATGAAACTTTTCATAATTCTTAAGAATTGTATTTCAATTCTGTTTGTAACCAGCCCCTATTATAGTATATAATAAAAAATTAGAAATATGCATTTTATGAATATTACGAAAGAAGGACCCCGCCTATGTCGCTCATTATACAAGGCTCAGAGCCTGCCGCATCCGATCTGCGCACGCCTACGAGATTCACACGTACCTCTTTGACGACGTCCCTGTGGCCACGGCGTTTCTTTTTTCTTGTGTTCCTGATCCTGTTTTACATCGTTGAATTGTTATGGATCGAACCGGTAGACGGCATCAATGACGACTGGGGAATGTATAGCACCCTCTCCGGCGCCTATCTTGGCTATCCCGAAGCGCATGTACTCTTTTTCCTATATCCGTTGTCATGGCTACTGTCCAGACTGTATATGCTGTGCAGCTTCGTCCCATGGTATGGGATCTTCCTGCATGGTGTCCAGATTGCCTGCCTATATGTAATCTATCAGCACGCCCTGCGTATATGGGAACGACACGGCTGTCCCAATTCCTTCATAAAGCCTGCCCTCACAGTCCTTTGTATCCTTTTTCTGATTGTTGACCTGAATGTGCTCTCCGAAGCTCAGTATACGACGGTGGCCGGCCTGGCAGCCGCGACGGCGCTCTTTTGTTTTATCACTACACGCACCGCTGTTTCTACCGGCTCTTTCCTGATCAGTAATATACCCACATTTGCTTTTGCATGGATCTCCTACAGCATGCGTCAGAACGTCTTCTATCTAATGCTACCCATGGCAGGCATGCTCTGGCTGGCCAAATGGATTAATGCATACCGAAACGGCTGCGACAGAATCGCACTCAAGCTGCTTGGGTTTGCGTCTATCCTCGTATTGGGCATGGGAC
This sequence comes from Lachnospiraceae bacterium, assembly GCA_014804655.1. Taxonomy (GTDB): domain Bacteria; phylum Bacillota; class Clostridia; order Lachnospirales; family Lachnospiraceae; genus UBA3282. The sequence continues at coordinate 83,799 of JAAUZK010000004.1, forward strand.
TTCTATATGGTCTTAACGCGGCTGCATATTCCGAACCGCAGTGGGCAGATTTTCGCCAAATTAACCATTTTCGGGAACGTGTCGGAGATTTCTATACATGGCCGGAATACGAAGAGTGTGCACAGGATCTGCAGGAACTGAGTATCACCGAAGAAGAATACAGCTACCGTTGCAATGGCGCTCCCTATACCGGTTACGGCATGTCTGTGAACGACTGGAAGGCAATGAATGATATCGCACGGAAATGTTATCTGGCCCGCACAGATCTTAAAGGGCGCTTGAAAAATGTCGTGACCGGCATGATCACCGCCTTCTTCTATGAGAACGGTATGCAGCCTGCCAATCTGCTTGCATTCCTGCTCATAGCCGCCACCTTGTTTCTGACTCTGCTGCGGCGCAATTACAGTGCACTGTTCGTCTATCTTGTCTATCTTGTGGGCCGCACAGTCAGCTGGGGTTACGTCCTGTACGAGGGACGCTTTCCGAAACGGATCGTCCAGCCTTTAATTACCGTGGACTATATGATCCTTTTCGGCATTCTGCTTTCTTTTAACCTTCTGAAGCTGGAAAGTTCCAAGCGTTATGCCATTGTTCTGCCTGTCGTATTCCTTTTTTGCGTAGCCTCTCTTATCATGACTAAGAATAATATTGACGCTGACTATCATGTGCATAAGGAAACATGGGATGAGTTGAAAGCTTACTGTCACGCTCATCCGGACAATCTCTACATATGGACTTATGATTCCGGTACTTTGGAGAATTACTGCGAATCGCCTTTTGACCTGACATTAGACACTTACAATAACTTCATCTATACAAACTGGGGGGTCGTTTTAAACCCCAACACCAAAACCAAACTGATACAACATGGCGTCGGGAACTTCGGACAGGATGTGATCGACAGCGACCATACCTATTTCATCCTGCGGGATGCGCCTTACAATGACGAGCACCCTGTAATCATGTATTTCCGCCATACCTATAATGCATCCAGTGAAGAAGCCGATACATTCACTGCCGGTGACACCACTTACATAGTGTATCAGCTTCGATCAATGGGGTCGCGCTGACGTGTCACCAGCGTCAGACGAAACTCAAAATCACGTCTGTTCTTAAGTGCCATGTTGGACAGTATGAGTCCCGCAAATAACGACTGAACCGCCGCCAGCCCGATAAATCCACAGACAAACAGCGTAGGAAACCGGAGCACCAGTCCGGTCTCAACATAAGCGACCAGAATCGGAATAAACAGAACTACCGCAATCACTGCAAGAATGGCGGAACACAGACCGAAGAACTCCATGGGTTTATAATCCCGGTACAGCTTCATAATCGTATGCAACACCTTGAAACCGTCCGAAAACGTGTTGAGTTTCGACTCGCTTCCCTCCGGCCTGTCGCGGTAATCTACGATCACATTCTCGATCTGCATATTGTTGTATACGGCATGGATCGTCATTTCCGTTTCAATTTCAAAACCCGTGGACAGTACGGGAAAAGTCTTGACGAATCCATAACTGAACGCACGATATCCGGTCATGATATCCTTAATCTCACAGTGAAACAGCTGATTGATGCTGTTACGCACGATGGTGTTGCCGAAATTATGAAAAGGTCTCTTATTCTCCGTAAAGTAAGTAGAGGAAAGCCTGTCTCCCACCACCATATCTGCATTATTGCTAAGTACCTTATCCGCCATCTCTGCAGCATACTCCATAGGATAGGTATCATCGCCGTCCACCATGATATAGCACTCCGCCTCAATCTCGCGGAACATACGGCGGATCACATTACCCTTACCCTGCATGTGCTCATATCTGACTACCGCACCGGCTTCTTTGGCAAGTGCTACAGTACGGTCTGTGGAATTATTATCATAAACGTAAACTACCGCCTCCGGAAGCGCCTGCTTCGCGTCCCTGACCACCTTGGCAATCGTCTTCTCCTCATTATAACACGGAATCAAAACTGCTATTTTATCCATTATCTTGCGCAACCTTTCCTTTTTATCCGGATCTCTATGCAGCCTTACGGCGTATGCACCATTCTACCATATTATTTCACGCTTTACTATCCGTTTTATTCCCTTTTCTCTAAAATCCCTGATAAATAAACTCTCCCGCGCTGTACCCCGGTCCGTAGCAGCCAAGCAGAATCACACTAAACAGAAGAGCGTACCAGATCAGCCAACGGACAGGCAGTACTCTGCCCGCGATCCTGTCCCGGACAGAACCCTTCTGTTGCAGTAATGCCACGCCAAGAAGGAGAAACAGCGAGACACCGGCAATTACCATCTCAATCGGCTCCAATCCCAATTCCATAAGCGCACCATTCCAAAGCACCGACGGATTCCAGACAGAAACCGCACCGCGCAACATAGAGAAAGCGTCGCCCACCGATGCCGCACGGAAGAACAGATCCCCGATACATACAAGGAAGAAAGTTCTGACAATGCGTATGATACCGATCATTCTGCCCTTCGGATCAATATGCCTCTTCTCCATAAACCGCGCACAGGGAGACTCAAGCAGCTCCTCCATCACAATATAGAACCAATGCAGCAGACCCGAACCGATCACAAACTTCCAGTCACCGCCATGCCAGATTCCCACCGTAAACCACAGGATAAACATTGCCGCGAAGGTGGTGTACTGCTTGCCCCTCTTCTTACCGAACTTTTCCCTCCAGACGCGGTTTAAGTCCGTGAAGAATTTCGTCCGCAGCACCGGATAGAACACGTATTCTTTCATCCACACGCCCAGTGTAATATGCCATCTGCGCCAATATTCCGAAATACTGCCCGCAAAAAAAGGCGTCCGGAAATTCTCCGGCAGCAGAATCCCGAAGCTCTCCGACATCCCGACTACGATATCCATACAGCCCGAGAAATCCGTATAGAGCTGAAACGCATAACATACCGTTGCAATCCATATAAACACACCCGGATAATCCGCGTATCCGCCGTACACCGTATCCACCAGCACCCCTAGGCGTTCCGCTATCACCAGCTTCTTAAAGAATCCCCACAGCATACGCTGAAGTCCTCTTGTCACACGCCGATAATCAAATACATGCGGTGCAAAAAACTGCTCACCGTGTTCTCTGTATTTTAAGATCGGCCCCGAAATGATCACCGGAAAATACATGCCGTACAACATAAGCTTTAGATAATTCTTCTGAGGATCGGCAATCCCGTAATATACATCAACCACATATCCCAATAAGGAAAATGTGTAGAAAGACACGCCAAGCGGAATCAGAAAATTCACGCTCCTGATCAATTCTTCGGATCTGCCAAACAGACCGGCAATACCGTCTATTGTATAGATGCCGAAATTTACATACTTGAGCACAACCAATATTCCGATATTGACTAGTATAGTCACTGTTAGAACCCTTTTTCGCTGTCCGCTTTTCTCCGCAGGCAGTGATGCCAACAGGCGAATCCCCGCATAGCACGCCGTCACAGACGCTATGGGATAGAGAATCAACAACCCGTTGCCGCTAAGCAGATAATACGTCACGCTGCATACAAGCAGTAGTTCCCACTGCTTTTTTTTCGGGATCACATAGTACAATATTAAGATAATCGCAAAAAAACATAAAAAATAGAATGACGTAATGCCCATATTTACATCCGTTTCCGCACACACAGACTCGATCACAACGATCGTCCCATGGAATTTCCAACCCGCCATCCATGACAGGATATGTGGATCAATCAAATTTTATCATAAATGCAGTTTGAAAGAAACTGTTTTTGCGCATAGAGCATATAATTGTCCTGGATTAACGCGAGATTTATAATTTGCATATTTCATGTAAATAAAGTAAAATTGCTATAGCCATGCTGACAAAACAGCAACAAATTGATTCTACGGCGCATAGCGCGCAAGGAGATTCATCATGCTTTTTAATTCTATGTCTTTTGGAATATTTATTGTCATCGTATTTATATTATACTATCTGGTACCGCACAAATACCGCTGGTGTTTCCTACTGGTGGCCAGCTATATATTTTATATGAATCTGCATATCGGTTACGGTCTTCTTCTGTTTGCATCGACAGCGCTGACCTATGCGTTGGCCGGACTGCTGGAACAGGCACCCACGGCGGTGCAAAAAAAGTGTTATCTTCTGGGCGGAATTGTGCCCCTGGTGCTGATCCTGCTTTTCTATAAAACTGCCAGTCCTGTCATAGACCGGTTAAATACGCTGGTCAATGCCGGACGTCTTACCATACATCCGATCACTGTACGGATTCTGCTTCCTGCAGGTATCTCCTTCTATTTCTTCCAGTCCATGGGATATCTGATTGATGTCTATCGTGGCAAAATTCCGGCGGAACGGCATTTCGGTTACTATGCGCTCTTCGTTTCTTTCTTCCCACAGCTTCTGGCAGGACCCATCGGCAGAGCCGACAGCCTTCTTCCGCAATATAAAAAAGAACGTCCATTTGTGTATGAAAACGTAACTTACGGCCTCAAACTGATGGTGTGGGGCTATTTCAAGAAACTGGTGATTGCCGATGTCTTCGCAGGCGTCATCAATAAAATATACGATAATGCCGCATCCTACGTAGGGCTTGTCTTTATCGTTGTCACAGTCATGTTTGCCGTGGAAATCTACTGCGATTTCTCGGGATATTCCGATATAGCCATAGGCTGCGCAAAGCTGTTTGGCATCGATCTTATGACCAACTTTAAGAGCCCCTATTTTTCCTTTTCCATCAAGGAATTCTGGAGCCGCTGGCATATCTCACTGTCCACATGGTTTCGTGATTACGTATACATCCCTCTGGGTGGCAACCGAGTGACTAAGTGGCGTCACAGCCTGAATCTGCTTATCACCTTTCTGGTGAGCGGTTTCTGGCACGGCAGCAGCCTTACTTATGTCCTGTGGGGCGGCATACACGGGCTGTTACAGATCGTAGAGACATGGATCTACCCGAAAACAAGAAAAGGTGTGATCGTCAGCCGCCGCAAACATTGGTGGCAGCTTCCCATTACTTTCGCACTCTTGTGTTTTACATGGATATTCTTCCGTGCAAACAGCATCCAGGATGCCTTCTGGATCATCTCCCGGCTCCTCTGGGATATCGGAAGGCCGCTTCAATACTTACAGACCGGAATCATGTGTCTGGGTGTCTCGCCGGCGGCTTCCATTGGCATGCTCCTGTCCGTCATAATACTCGCCGCCTACGATCTTGCTTCCTTAAAAGGCGATGTGATCCGATCGCTCTCCGAACAGAAATTTTTTGTCCGCTGGCCGGTGTATGTACTGTTCCTCGTTGTGATCGCCCTGTTTGCCCCTAAGGGTGTAGCAACCGAATTTATTTATTTTCAATTCTAAAAAATGCTTCGCAAATCGACAAAACAAGCAAGCTCGCTTGCGAGATCCACTTCAAGGAATTAAAAAAGCTAAAAAATTCCGGAAAGGAATCGAAAATGAAAGAACACAACAAGATTGATATAGTGCGCTTTACACTGAAATGCATCCTGATTCCCGCCTCGGCGGTCCTCATAATTTATGCTCTGAACAAACCTTATAAGAAGATTGACGACCAGAAATATTTAGATCTTATTAAATTTGACACTGTCGGTCGTGAATACTGCGAGATTCATGTCGGCAACCTCGGCAGTTCTCACGGAGCATACGATTTTGATTACAGTCATATACAAGAGCGCGGCTACGCATGCGTGAACTTTGCCCTCCCAAGCCAGAGTTATAATTATGATCTCGCAATCCTGCATGAATTCGGACAGTACATGGAAACGAACAGCGTGCTCTTTATCCCCGTCTCCTACTTCTCCTTCAATAACGAAGTGGTGAACAGTACCGAGGCGGAGGCAATGAGTGTCCGATACTACCGTTTCCTGTCACCGGAGAACATACCGGATTATGATCCTTATATCGATCTGGTAACCCATCAGGTGCCGATCCTGTCCGCCGGCCAGGACATCGTACAACTGTTTCCCGATCTGCATACCACCCTCACTGCCCATGCTGCAAACGACGGCATCGACGTGGAGGAATTCGCCCGCGCCGCAAAGGAACGCTACAGCAGACACTTTGACAACAAGGATGAGTACTTTATGCCTGAGCGGCTCGAGGAACTGCGCAGCATAATTGAGTATTGTAAAGAGCATGAGATTACACCGGTACTGATCACAACGCCCTTTTCTAAATATTATAATGAATTGGTATCACAGGATTTCCTGCAGGAATTTCAAGATACGGTTACAGAAATTGTAAATGACACAGGTGTCAACTATTATGACTACTCCCATGATGAACGTTTCAATGATAATCTGATTCTTTTCTCCGATGCCGATCATCTCACGGAGGAAGGGGCCGGATATTTCACGGATATTCTGTGGGAAGAAGTCGAGGAACTGCGCAGATTCCGATAGTATGCCAGTCCGCGTTGCATGGTGCGGACTATGTGACTACAATTGCCGACATCCGTTCAATCACATCTTCCGGTCCACTAATTGCACTTACCAATATCTGCATCAGGATACACGCTGTGTCAGAAACACTTTCATCCGATTCACAGCCTCCATCTCCACATGCCGATCCTGCCGCAGATAGAAACCTTCAGCCGCTTCTTTGCCGATCTCATCGGTCACTTCTCCCGCAAGCGTCAGTCCGGGATGAAAAAGAATCTCCAGCACACGGCTATCACGTTCCGCTTTCGCCGTAATCTTAGGATATAATCTGACAATTCTGTCATAATTCATGTATCCGCTCATAATAAGCCCCCACAGATACATCTGATCCATACCATGTGCCTTCGCATAGCGATCCGCCTTATAAGAATAGAGTGACAGAAGCCTGTTCTTGATAAAGTTTATCGGCCGATACGTCTTCCACAGAGAAATCTCCGACACGAATGCTCCCAGCATTTCCTTGGAATTGCGGATATATTCCACCTCATACTTTTCTTCCGCAATCACCTCTGTCAACGCTTCCCAGACGACAGGAATCATATGTGCATGCTGATGGGAGTCGATCCGCAGCCGTTTTTGGCCGCACAGGATACCATGCTCCTCTGCGATAGCTATAGCTTTGGTAACTGCCCCCTGCACTCTCTCAATCTGCGCCTTGATCTCTTTCTTAAGCTGCGTCTTCGCGGCTCCGCGTTTCCAAGGCAGATAAGACAGTGTAAACAATCCGCCCCATGCCAGCCCCATCAGACTGCTTCCATCTTTCACCAGCAGCGGTACCTCATCCGCGGGCTCAAGACAGTGTCCCTCCACAAAGTCCAGATGTACCGATATCTTCGGCAGAAACGGCATCTCAGGGATGTCCCGATAAAATAGTTCCATACACTCCTGAAAACAGGACATATTCGGCACAATGCTTATGCTGTCAAGTTGTCCTTGTAACATGCAGGAAAGCATATCCTTGGATGTATTGACGGTCAGTGCGTAATCATCCGCATGAATATCTGTTTTTAGCATTTTATAACCATGCCTCTCTTTTCCTATTCGGTTCTTTCCTCTTCGTCATCTGCCTCAATGTCTTCTTTCCAGACAAACGTGTCTATGATATAACGCGGTCTGTGTTTTGTCTCCATGTAGATCTTACCCACATATTCCCCAATGATCCCCAATGAGAGCAACGTCACGCCGCCGATCAACAAAGAGACAATCATCGTTGTGGTATAACCGGGTACATTATTGCCCCTCGCCCAGTCCACAAGGCTGATAATGCTCATAACAAAACTGAAAACAAACACAATAAACCCCAATGCACTAATCATCCTGAGAGGTCTGGTGCTCATGGATGTGATCCCGTCTGTCGCCAATGTCACCATCTTACTTAGTGTATACTTAGAATGTCCCGCTTCTCTTGCCTTGACATTAAAGTAGACCACATCGGAAGGAAATCCCATTGTCGGAATCAGTCCTCGCAGAAATAAGTTAGTCTCTTTGTATTCCGCCAGCGCATCCAGCGCCTTTTTGGACATCAGCCGATAGTCTGCATGATTGGTAATCACCTTACTGCCTAATAAGTGCAGCAGATTATAATATAATGTGGCTGTACCCTTCTTAAAAAAACCGTCGGAACGCCTGTCATTGCGCACACCGTACACGACTTCGCTTCCCGCCATATACCTTTCCAGAAACTGATCCAGCGCCTCGATATCCTGCTGTAAATCCGCGTCAATGGTCACTACTGCATCCGCATATCGCCTCGCTGTCATCATACCTGCCAGTATCGCACTCTGGTGCCCGTAATTGCCCGCTAAACTGATTACCGAGAACAATGTATCCTGTGACGCAATCCGATGCAGAAGGCGCAGCGTATCGTCTTTGCTCCCGTCATTGACAAACATGACCTTGCTGCCTGCCGCAATCTGTCCTGCCCGTGTCAGACGACGTATCTTATCCCCCAGTACCTGCGCCGATTTCTCAACCACTTCCTCCTCGTTATAGCAGGGAACGACAAGATACAAGACCGGTATCCGTCTCTCCTTTATTCCATCCTTTTGCATTTCCTGCATTCCTTCCGTCTCTTTCCCCATGATACTTCATCTTGCCTCTCTGTATATCAATCTTTTTTTGTCATCACTCATTGTGACACAGCGGCTTATCCGGTATTCCGAAATGACCTGAATGCCATGCTACACGTTATAATACTCCCGATACCATTCTACAAACTTGCCAAGCCCCTCTTCGATCGAGGTGTCCGGTTTAAAATCATAATCTCTCATCAGATCAGTAACATCGGCATAGGTCTGATATACATCTCCCGGCTGCATAGGGAGATACTCTTTCACGGCCGTTTTTCCGAGGCATTTCTCCAGAGTCTCTATATAGTCCATCAGTTTCTCCGGCTTATTGTTGCCGATATTATAGAGCTTGTAACATACTCCCTGCTCATTCGGTGACGGCGGATTGCCCATGATATTCTCCACGCCCTTTACAATGTCATCCACATAGGTAAAATCCCTGTACATATCGCCGTTATTATAGATTTGGATCGGCTCGCCTGCCATGATCTTCTGTGTAAATTTGTAGTAAGCCATATCCGGTCTGCCATAAGGCCCATAAACCGTGAAAAACCGAAGTCCCGTCACCGGAATATGATATAATTTGCTGTAGGCATGCGCCATCAGTTCATTGGATTTCTTCGTGGCCGCATAGAGGCTCACCGGAGCGTCCACTTTATCTTCCGTGGAAAAGGGAACCTTCTCATTGCCGCCGTAGACGGAACTGGAAGACGCATAGACAAGATGCTCCACCGGAAAATACCGACAGCCTTCCAGAATATGGAAAAAACCCATCATGTTGGACTGCATATAGGCATCCGGATTATCTATGCTGTAACGCACGCCGGCCTGTGCTCCCAGATTGACCACTACATGCGGCGCGTATTCCTGAAACAGGCGAAACACATCCCCCTTATCACTCAAATCTCCCTTGATAAAGGTATAGTTCTCATGCTGACGCAGAATCGACAATCTGTCTTTCTTGAGCTGCACGTCATAATAATCATTGAGATTGTCAAATCCAATCACCCTCGCCCCTTTATCCAAAAGACTTTTGGATAAATGGAAACCGATAAAGCCGGCTCCGCCGGTCACTAAATACGTTTTGTTGATATCTAAAGAATTCATCTCTCCTCCATTCCCAAATGAATATACAAGTAAACCATACACATAGGCACTGTTATCGCCCGATGCTGTAATACTCTACACCTGCATTTTTCATTTTCTCCAGATTATACAAGTTACGTCCGTCATACACGAGCGGAATCTGCATCAGCTCTTTGAAAGTCTCCGGTGCGATCGTTCTGATCTCTTCCCATTCCGTAAAAATAAAACAGATATTGGCGTCTTTCAACGCTTCTTCCGGTTTGGATACATATTGAATCGTACCCTTTTCGTTCTCGCCCTCCGGATATCTTGCCCGAAAATGATCGACAGCAACAGGATCGTAGGCATAGATATTGGCCCCGCCATCCAGCAGAAGCTGCACATTATCCAGCGAAGGTGCTTCACGCAGATCATCAGTTCCCGCCTTAAAAGCCAACCCTAAGACCGCTACCTTCAAATTCTGAAATGTAATCATTCTGTTACTCGCCTTGTGGAACAGCTTCGTCTTCTGCTCCGCATTCACATCTACCGCTGCCTCCACGGTGCGCAGCTTGTACCCGTTCTGTCTGGCAAGATACTTCAATGCTTTCGTATCTTTCGGGAAACAGCTTCCGCCATAGCCTACGCCCGCATTTAAGAATCTGGAGCCGATTCTGGCATCATAACTCATGCCTCTGGCCACGGCATCGATATCCGCACCTACCAGTTCGCACAGATTGGCAATGTCATTCATATAAGAAATCTTGAGTGCCAGGAAATCATTGCAGGCATATTTGATCATCTCCGCGGAGCGCCTGTCTACGGATACAATCGGCAGATCGAAAGGCTCATAAATCTTCTTCAGTATGGCCTCCGCCTCCTTGCTCTCCGTTCCGATTATAATCCTTGCCGCATGCAGTGTATCATGCACTGCGGAACCCTGCGCCAGGAATTCTGGGTTAGATGCCACTTCAATCTTTACGTCTCTGGTCAGGAAGTCTCTGATAAACTGCTCCACCTTGTCATTGGTTCCCACCGGAACGGTAGATTTTACAACCACAAGACAGTCACGTTCCACCGACTCAGCGATCTGTCTCGACACCGTTGCAATATAGCTTAAGTTAGCGGAACCGTCCGGCTGTTCCGGCGTTCCCACACCGATGAAAATTGCATCCACATCCCTGTAAGCGCTCCGATAGTCGGTCGTGTAATGCAGCCTGCCGGTGGCATTATTCTTCCGCATCAGCTCTTCTAATCCTTCTTCATAGATGGGAGAAACTCCGGACTCCATCATCTGTACTTTCTTCTCATCCACATCCACACAGGTAACATCATGCCCCTTCTCCGCGAAGCATACGCCCGCTACTAACCCAACATATCCAGTTCCCGCAACTGCAATTTTCATAATCCTGTTCTCCTTATCCTACATTTTTTCTTTTATTATATTGCTTCGTTCTTATGATTCTGCTTTATTCTTGTGATACCATTATGTTTTGCTGCCTTGTTCTTATAAGCACTTCCTTTTACTCACAGCTTCTCTCTGCTGAATATTTTTTTCATCTTCCGCGCGCCTCTTTCAAGGAGCGTCGGACCATGATATTTCTTCGCCTTCTCCTCGTCAAACTGCTTTGCCAGTTCCGGGCGGCTATTGACATAATTCCACCACAGATATCCCAAGTTCGTATCATATCGCTTCCATGGTTTGTCTCCGGCATAGTGAATGATTGCCGGATGTTCTATGGCTTCCCTGCATTCCGGCTCTGTCAATATCCCCTCACTGACAAACCTGCCATACTCTTTCTCTTCCATATAGGCAAAACGATTATATCTGGGTGGCAGATAGCGTATCGCATCCTGACAGGTAATATTTAAAATGTCCTGATCCTGATAGTACAGTTTTTGTTGTGCCCATGCCTCCCACTGCTTCTCCAAATTTCTCTTTCGTATCTCGGAAAGATTTAAAAGCGTCACGCCGGCGTTTATATATTTTCCCCTCATTTTTTCCATATGTTTCCAATAAGGCCGATCGCTGTTCCACTCCCATTTATCGGAAAAATTAACAGCCCCCTTGACAGCCGCCAGCACATACCCTTCCATAGGCCACTGCCATATTTCATCAGGACTGTCCAGAAAGAGAACATCCACATCCGTATAGAGTATCTTGTCCACCTCCGGCAAAAGTCTGTGGAGTGCAAGTCTGAGATAAGTTCCCGCAGAGACCTCTCTAACCTCATAAGATCCCTGATAGGGGTTCTCTATCGCTTTTACCGTCAAAGTAGTACTTCTGTCTGTTGTTTCAATAATTTCTTTCAAGTATTGTTCTATATATGCCGCCTCTTTCGTGCAAACACAGTAGATATGATAATGCACATCCGCTGTTTTCGTATGATCCAGCAACGATGCCAATGTTACCTGCACCTGTTTCGCAATATTCTGATCAAAACAAAAAGCAATGTTGATATACATACAATTTTCCTATTCTTCGCAAATAAACCTATCTGATTTATTATAGCAAACTTTCCTCTCCATTGCGATATAAACATATATCAGAACTGCCGAAGCACCCGTATCGTTCGCTTTACGGTAATCCAAAGCGGGTGACGTACCCCATTTTTCTTAAGCGCCTGATAGCCTTCTTTGAAAGATACCAGATAATTGCGTAGTCCAGCATTACTCGTCCCGCCATAGTACATGGCAATAAGAACCTCCGGTACATACGCCAGACGGTTATTCTCATCCTTGAGGAAGCGAACCATAAATTCATAATCCGCAGCACAGCGATAACTGATATCGTAGCTGCCGTATCGCTCGTAGATTTCCCTTTTCAAAAAGAGCGTGGGGTGCCCCGGCATCCAGCCGTCTCTTATTCTGCCGTTCCCCATATGCCATGTTCTGACAACACGTTCACCCTCCACGTAAACCAGATCCGCATGTGCACCTATGCATTTCTCACCACCCTGCTCGATTGCCCGGACCAGCTTCGTGACCGCATCCGCCGTGCACAGCCTGTCATTGCACACCGCCACAATATCTCCGGTACACATGGCCCACGCCTTATTCATGGCATCATACAAGCCTCTGTCCGGCTCTGAAATCCACTTCACGGTGATAGACGGATCGTCCGGCACATCTCTGCGGTCGGGATGTCGTCCGGCAAATTCGCGGATCACATCAAGCGTTCCATCACCGGAACCTCCGTCCACGATTACCACCTCTATCGAACCATAGTCCTGCTTCTCGATACCCGCCAAGGTGACCGCCAGATTATCCTTCACATTATATGTTGTTACCAATAAGGATACTTTTATCATCATGATCAGATTTTACCTTATTTTAGCAGAATATGCAATCAACCCTTTTCCTTTCGGTTCTGCATATCTGCGCCGCAGAATGACAACAATATATTGTATATTCTGTGTTAATATCACTTTTTATATATTTTCCGTTATACAACTTTTTGTTGTGCAATAATGCACGTAACAATTTGTCTTTGGCAAACTTGTCACAAACCTTAAATTGGATGGTTAAGAGAAGGAAAAGATTTTTTATGAAAGAACTGCGTGAAATAATAAGAGATTTGCGTGAAGATCACGATTTAAAACAGAAAACGGTTGCCGCACAACTGGGCATCTCGCAACAGACTTATTCCAATTATGAAAACGGTCATCGCGAGATACCGATCTGTGCAGTTGTCGCCTTAGCAAATTTTTATAAGGTCAGCACTGATTATCTTCTGGGTACTGATACCGGTTATCCGGGCAACACCAATCTTAAAAACACTTATCTGGATAATGTCACCATGCATGATGTAATCTACGATATCCAGAAGTTAAAACCGGAAGAGCGCCGTGATCTCATGAAATACATCCGGTATCTGAGTCACAATGACTGACCGCAGCAATCCAGATTATAACTACTGCATATATGAACTCATTCCGTGTCAAGATCAATAATTACTTATTGATCTTGACATTCATTGTAATCGCCGGGCCGACAGTGTTGGTGCCCTGTCCGTCGAACATAGCATACATCGTTATTTTATTGGTCGTCCCCCCTGCAAAGGAAACTGTGTTCTTCAGCTTCACATACACATCTATGGAGCCATCCTCCCGCGGTTCTCCGCATCTGATTTCGAAAGAATCCTGCGATTTCGTATCTTTCTCCCCGAACACGACATCCGCAATATTACCGACACTGCCTTCCTTCGGCGTAACCCTAAAGGTCGCTTCGTACGCTTTATTGGACATGTATAAATTCAGATCATTTCTGTCGGCCGTCACCTTCGGCAGCACCTGTGCGGTCTTAATGTTCAATATACCCGGCACCCACATACCGTCATATCCGCCGTAATTTGCAAGTCTCACCCACATCCGGATCGGATATGTCTTCTTATTCTCCAGATCAACGCCGTCCCTAGGTGCCACATACACCTTGCCGTCGAGAACCTCCGCACGGAAATACTCACTCTCATCATCTCCGAGTGCCGGCTCTCTGCCACCGGCGTCAAAGATCTGCACCGCTTCCACCGTATCCTTCAAATTTGTAAATGAGGGTGTATATACAATGCTGTTCTTTAACGTATACTCTCCACTTCTGTCCACCAGATTCAGCACACCCTTTGGCGACATCTTCACGGAGATAGAACCGTTATAGACCTTCACGCTGAATTTCACGGCTTTTCCTTGGAAAGTATTAGCTCCGATGTACGTGGGCGTCATGGTAAATGCATACTTCTGCTGACTGACTCTGCTGTTTAAAGAGATCAAAAGGATATTTTCCTCGATGTCCCAATTGAAACTGTCTTTGACCGCGCTCATTCCTTTAGTCGTACATTCAATCGAATCTATCGTCCCTGCCGAATCGATCTCATACCCCTCCGGCAGCTTAACATTCAGAGTCAGTTCCGCGGTCTCCGTATACTCGCCGTCTGATACTGCCGACAGATTCAGTGAAGGGGATCCTTTTACCGTCATGCCCGGAAGTGTATTGACGACTTTTACCGTCAATGTAACCGCATTATAGCGCTCTCCATTAATGCCCTCTACAGAGTCGCACTTAAACTTATACGATCCTGCCTTGACATCCGGATCAACCGAGACGGTTCCCACACCACCATTATATTCTACATGCAGATACTCCCTTTGATTCTCATTCTTGGTCGTTGACTGGAAGTAAAAATCCTGACTGTCGGCCAATTCCGTATCGCACTGATTGGAGGTCAAATAAAATTTTTCTTCCTGTCCCGTATAGTTACTATTCAAATTAACCGTAGCTGTTTTCAGCTTGATCTTCGGATCGGCTCCTGTTGCCTTAACGTTATATGTGTACTTAAATGACTGCCCTTCTGCCCACTCGCTGTTTCTAAGTAACAGAACCACCTTACCTGAACTAAGGGTACTGTTAGCATCTGTATGCATTTCTATCTGGCCCTGATCATTAATATCGATATCTCTGTTTACAGCATCTACCCTACTCTCGGAAGACTTCTCAATCGTCCAGTCGCCTTCATCCAGTCTGATCTGCTCTTTGGTCTTGGTATCTATCAACGTCAGTTTGATTGTTCTGGCGGCCGGTAACGAATTAAATGTGTCTGAGGTTCTGTCTAACTTATAAGACGGTTTTACGGTCTGAGTCGGAATCGTAATCTTATATTTCTTAACCGCACTTTCTTTATATCCCTCGAAGTGCAGTACCAGATAGCCAGTAGCAATCAGTTTATTCTTCTCCGTGAGGATCATCTGATCCTCTTTTTGTGTAATGACTCCGGTGTCCTCATCGATCTGGAAATTCTCAGTGAATAGCCAGTCATCCTTCTCCCGATCCGTAGACAACGGCTCTAACGTATACCGCGACACCTTTTCATTACCCAAATTAGTGACAACAGGTTTCACCTCTGTGCCATCATTGGCATAGAACAGATTAATCTTCGGCTGCTTCTTGTCGAATGCAACCTTAGGGTTTGGCAAGGTGGACTTTACTGTGATCTTGAGTTGGGTAGGAATAACTCTGTCCCCCACCTTAACTTTCACGTTATAGACCTTTTCCTCCAATGTGGTATATCTTGGATTAATCGTATAGTAATGTACCGTATCCGTACTGCTTAATTTATCACGTTCGCATTTAAAATCATCTACAGGCAACTGCTCATTTGCCGCATCAACCAACTCAATGGTATCCGGATTGATGATTGTCCCGCCATAAGCGCTAATAACCCGTATTACCGCTCCGTCCACTTTATTAGGATTCAAAGTAATCGAAGTCGTGGACAGGCGAGGGGTCTGATCTATGACCTGAATAATAAGTTTTCGCGATATTGTCTTCTTATCCGCGTTTGTCGCTGATACTGTAATCGTCGCCTCGCCATTGGCACCCTTCGGAATAGTCACTGTATTCGTAGTGACAGCATTCGCCGTAGAAGAAGATGCAAGCCTTGCTACGCTACTGTCACTGGTGGTCCACTTCAGTGCAACTGACATTTCGTCTAAATCCGCGTCATATGCCAGTGCCTTTAACTTAACCGCCCGTTCATTCTGGCTGACGATTTTGCTATCCAAGGAAGCAATCTGCACCGCCTGCCCGCCAATCTCCTCCTCGGTTATCGTAATGAACCGCTCGTCATTGTCATCCACTGTCAGCAGTAAAGACTCCACGTTGGTCTTGGTAACATGTATAGTTACCTGCTTGGGGATCGGGCCGTTGCCACCGGTCACTTTTATATTAATATGTGCCAGACCTTCCTTCAGTGCAGTAATCATTCCTGTCTTCTCGTCCACCTTGGCAATCGTGGGCTTATCTGAACTAAAGTCTATCTTCGATGTAGGAATGACATTATGATCTCCATCGAGCAGGAAGATCCTTGTAGTCTGCCCAACCTTAAGTTCTGCCCTGCTCTCCCCGTCAGATCCATTAGAAAATTCGACCGTCACATCTGTACCATTGATCGCGCTGCTTCCCGATATATTCTCAAATTCAGCAGTAACTCTCGCACCGCCCTTAGGCATTATAAATGACCAAATATAATCTTTGCTTTTAATCTCGATACCGTTATATTTTATGGAAATCAGATTGCTTTCCTGAGCATTCCATTTCGGAATCACATAAATCGTCGTGCCTGCCTCAACACCTTTTCCACCATTTTCCTTGTTTGGATCCTTGATAACGGGATCAGCAGTTCCATTGGGCTTTTCTGTCGTTAATTTTATCTCGCCCTTTCCCGTTCCCAAAAGCGGCTCTTGAACACTGCATTGATAATACAATGTCTTTCCCTCTTCCGTTTCGTCCTCGATTGAAACGAAGGTTATATAATCATTGTGTTTTACCGCATGTTCTTCCACTTTACCGCCTGCAACCCCTATCAGATACAAACGTTTTACTTCCGGAAGAGCGCCCTCTTCAATCAGGCAGTCCGCCTCCGTAATCTGCACACGGATCAATCCGGAACAATCCACAAACGCATATTGCTCGATCAGACTCACCAGCCTCAGATTTATACTTCCGAGATTGTAGCAGCCCTTAAACGCATACGCACCAACCGTCTTTGTCTTATTAACGCTCAAAATCTCCACTGACACTAAAGAACGGCAATCCGCAAATCCGTACCGCGGAATCGCCGTAAGTGCCTGCGGCAACGTAATCTCCCGCAACTCACTACAGGAAGCAAATGCATACGCACCCATCATGCTGATATTTTTAGGGAAAACAATAGACTTCACCGCACGGCAGCCGTTAAACGCATACTCGCCTATACTCGTCAATGACTCCGGAAATGTGAAGATCATGTTAGAGCAAAATTCTTCCAGTGCGGAACAGCCGTTAAACGCATTATCACCAATACTGTTTAGCACACTCCTGTCAATGCTCTGCATATACACCATAAATAACCGTGAATCCCCATAGAACGCACTATTACCAATGTTCTCAATCGTTGCAGGCAGCGCAAACTGTGTCAGTGCACTACACCCCTCGAATGCACTCTCCTCTATGGCAGTCACACCCGTAGGAATCGTCATACCCTTTAAAGAAGTACATCCCTCAAAAGCATTTGCCCCAATAGTCACAACACCCGCCGGCATCTTAATATATGTAATTCCCTTATTGCCCTGGAAAGCACCAGATGCGATGCGCTTGATCCCTTGCGTCTCATCAAGCACCACATTGCCCGCCACCTTACTACCATCTGTTTTCGTAATAGCCGTCAGTGTGCCACTCTCATCCACGGTATAGACATACTGCTCATTCGCGTCATAAGTGATCCGCATACCCACTTCATCCTGAAATGACATCATTCTGGGAGCAAGACTCTGAACCATCGCCAGATTATCCTCTTTCTCATCCGCTTCTTCTACCGCAGCTTCTCCGCTCAGATCGCCGGCTTCCTCTGTATCATCGGAATTCAGTTCTTCTTCATCGCTCGGATTCTCTTCCTCCGATCCGCTCGGATTCTCGGAATCATTCTGATCGTCTCCCGTCGAATCTTCCGGATTTGCCGGATCGTTCTGATCGTCTCCTGTCGTGTCTCCAGAGTTCTCTTGACCACTCTGGTCATCCTCCGCAGTGTCGCCCGGATTCTCTTCTCCATTCTGGTCCGATCCTGCAGATTCTCCCGAATTCTCCTGTCCGCTCTGATTTTCTCCAACAGAGTCGTTCGTCTCATCCTCAGTTGTCTGACCACCGTTCTCACTACCACTCGGTGCAGTCTCCCCCTCGGAAGTCTGTGCGTCAGTTATTCCCTCCGCAATCGAACTTCCATTATCTTCAACTGCGGCGGAAATCCCCGAATGATCCGATCCCGCTGCCAGAACTGTCATCCCGTTTGTACTCACCGCAAGACTGAAAGCCAACAGTAACGCCAATACCCTTTGTTTCCTCATTTTTTCTCCACCTTTTCTGTATATCACCTTGAACCACGTTTTCTCTTCCGAAACGCAACTATACTCTTCACCCGCTTCGTTTTCTGTGTTACAATTTCTTAATGCAAAAAGCGTAAGCCTGTCTCTTTTCCGACAAACTTACGCTTATTGTATCATTTCTAATTGTATGGTGCAAGAGGTTACACTACAAGATATTGTGTTTTAAGGAAAATTTAAGATTATTTTTGATCGATCCTTGGACTGACTTATCCAGCGTTGTCCGGTTCCGGTTTGTACTGCTCTTCTCCTGTCTCGATATAAAGAATAAAATCATTGATCTTCTTTTCACTCCATCCTGCCGCTCTTAACCCCAAGACCAATCTTGCGTTTTCCTGCATATTCATAACTTCCATGTACTCACCTTTCTCCATTTTCTCCGCTATTCTCTTTGTTCCTGTTTGGTTATAATACTATGATATCACACATGGCATGCAAAATCATGTCCTTCTTCTAAAGAAACATTATTTTTCTACAACAAGAAATTTTTCCACCACACCAGAGTTTTTGACCCTATCGTATAAGTGATTTTCTTCTCGCCGCCGTAATTACCGATTCCTCTTATAATCACGGCCGCCTTTCCCTTATTTGTATGATTTGTGTATGTGTCTTCATCAATCACATAATCCACTCCGTATACAAGTTCATCCGTATTGCCGCTCACGGTGATTTTCAGATCATCCGGTGTCAGTGTAATTGCCCTTCCGTTTCGGTATACCTGCGCCTTTGCACTCACTCTCGCCTTGGCGATATCCGCCTCTACAATGCGATATATGGCAGAAATCGTGGCATCGGCTTCCGAACCGTCATTTTTCTCACCCGAATAAGCGCCGATCCCTGTTGCCGTGACACGAATCTTAGTGCCGGCCGCAGGAATATCCTCCGCTTCCACCGGCGCATCGGCTTCCCGGACGATCTCATTCCCGTCAACATCATTCCAGCTCACAGATTCCGCGTAGGTATAGATCAGATTCCTGTCATAATCCTTGCCCGCCGCCAGTTTGCTGCCGTTGCAGTCTTTCAGCGTCACCGTACTCTTGTATGTGTTCTTTTTGCCCTTATAGACCATATCTTTAACGGTCATCGTAATTTTCCCGTTTTTCTGATCCATCCGGCCATCCGTAATCGTATAGGTTCCGCTGATCGTGCCTTTAAAATTACCCTTTCCGGTTATCGTGATCTTCGGAAGCTTCCTCTCATCGTATTCTGCAGGGTCGATGAGTGTGACTGCATTATTGTTGCTATACTTGACCGTATAATCCTTGCCCGCCGTCAACTCATTTCCCTTAAAATACAGGAGCACCGCCGGCTTTGTACCGCCTTTGACATAAGGTGCCGTGATCTCCGAAAGCGTTGCAATCTGTTTCAGCCGTTCCGGCTTATCCAGCGTGTAAGGCTCATCCTGTGTATAATATTTCATAGTAATTGCCGGATTCTGCCCACCGTCATCGGAACTGATATTATAAGCCGTTATTTTATACGTCTTCCTAATCTGTCCCGTATACTCATTGATCCCCTTAAAAGTGATGGAAGCCGTGCCGACCTTAGCAGTATTCGCATAGACTGTCAAGTAATCACCTGTCAGCCCGTTATCCGTACTCTCAGTCAGAATCTGATCGTTTAATGTCAATGTGTATGCTCCGTAGGGCTGTCTGGCATCTTCTTCATCGCCAGTATATTCTCTGTTGGTGATCCCTTCCACTTTTGCCTTTGCAATGGACATACCTGTAATTTTATAATTAATACTCTTGCTGCCCGCATAGCCACTGCCCTCGACTGCGGTGATCGTCGCCGTAGCGGTTCCGATCGCAGTATTGTTAGTGTAGCTCACTGTGTAATCCCCTGTCAGACCGCCGTCCGCACTCTCCACAAGTGTCTGACCTTTGTAAGTCACCTTAAGCTCCGGCTCGATGCCGATTCCCCGCTCCTTATCCACCGACTCATTCCGATAAGTCTGATTGGGAATCTTAGCAATGGAAACTTTACTCATCAGCACATCCTGCGTGATGATCTGGCGAATCGTTATCGTTCCTCTGTACCCGCCCTTACCTTTAATCACGATGGGATAGGTGCCGGCCGTCTTATATGCGCCTGCATCCGTCAACGGGTAAGTTACCGTATAATCTGTATTTCTGGTCAGCTTCTTTCCGTCGCGATATACCGTCGGTACGCTCTTAATAACTTTGCCGCTGTAGGCAACTGTGATATTATCCGCCGTGATATCCATATCGGTCAGGGCTTTCGGAATAATGTTAAACGTTACCTGCTGCGTACCGGCATAATTTCCTTTACCTTTGACAGTAATGGTAGGTGCCGCTTTGCCTTCCTGA
This sequence comes from Lachnospiraceae bacterium, assembly GCA_014804655.1. GTDB lineage: Bacteria > Bacillota > Clostridia > Lachnospirales > Lachnospiraceae > UBA3282. The sequence continues at coordinate 104,621 of JAAUZK010000004.1, forward strand.
TTGACATTCTTATTATTCTTATAGGACACCGTGTAATCTTTATTCAGAACCAGCTCGATCAGATCTCTCTCCCCGTTTTCGTAAATCACACTGTCGTACACCTGAACAGCAGGCTTAATCGCACTGCCGGTATAGGTCTGATCCCCGATGGGCTGCACATAGAATCCTTTGCCCTGCTCTTCGTAATAGGGATAAAGCACAATGTCCTTGCTGTAGACGGTGGTCGTCTCGTCAAACCTGCGCCCTGTACCGTTCTCGCCGGTGTACCAGCCGATAAATATACTTTCTACCGGATCATATCCGCCCGCAAGAAGCATCTGCTCTCTCGCCCGCAGCGTTTCCACAGACAATGTACCGCCGTAGAGCACCCGCTGAGGCTCACCCAGCACGGTCATGCCATTCGTGCCCGGCTTCATAAACGTAACGGTACAGTTTTCCACTATGATGGTATGCTCCGCCGTATAACCGCTCTCGCACCCAGACACTCTCGCCATGATCACCGTCGTATTCTTATCCGGATCATTGCCCACTGCCGTCACTTTACCGTTCTCTACTGTGGCGACGTCCGGATTAGAGCTGCTCCAGACCACACTTGTATCCGAGGTGGTGTCCTTCGGATAATATTCCGCGGACAGATTAATACTCTGCCCCGCAAGCAGGGTCGTCCGATCCGCCGGATCTGTCTCCTGTGCGTTTCGATTCGTCAGGGTAATCCCGCAAATCGGTGCGCTGACATATACTATACAGGAAGCCGTCTGACCTCCAGACCTAGCTGCCTTCGCAACGATCTCTACTTTTCCTGCGCCGACGGCGCTCACGACCGCCTTGGATTCATCCGCCGGGTCCGCCTTGACAGTAGCAATCTTCGTGTTTTTGGAAGTCCACGTGATCTTCCGATCCGCCGTCGTGTCCGCCGGATCGAATAATACCTGCAACGTTGCCGTCGCCGTATTCTCTGCTATCTCCGCCTGACTTAGCCCTGTAGTATCCTGCACCACCGTATCGGGACGACGCAGGAATATCTCCTCTTTATCCAGCGTTATTGCCTGCAGGGATATGATTACTTTAACCTTGCAGGACACCTCTACTTCCTGATAAGCTGCCGTGATAACGGCCTCTCCCGCTTTGCCAGATTCCTCTCCGCCCGCTATCTTCACCAGACCGTCCTGAACTGTCACAACAGAAGGATCGCTGCTTTTCCACTCCGCTTCGGATGGATTCACTTCAATGTCATCCACATACAGCTTTAACTGTCGTCCGCCCTCGCAGTCAGCCGGCTTGCTTCTGTCCAATGTGATACTCGTGCTACTTAGGCGCAGCATCGGGTAATACTGATCTTCCGGCATACTTTCAAACACCGGAATCTTGAAAACAAAGGCACTGTTTAACGATCCTGCATTCGCATACATCTTCCTCGTGCTGGAGGACTCGCTGGAAGGCGCCTGGATATTCTGCATATACTGATGCTCATAGACTCCATACGGGCTGTTCTTATCAACATTAAACTTCTCCAAATATATGGTATCCTGATATTTCAGAATATAGTTATTGCCGATCGTAGCCGCACCGCCCTCAAGGGACTTATAGCGTGTATCCCAGCCTTTCTCCTTTGCATACGTCAATCCTTTGACAATCTTCTCCGCCGTAGAAGCGCCATTGACGCCCACATTGAAGAAGTTGTAATAACCCTCATATCCCGGGTATGTGCCGGAAATCAGTCCTGAAGTCCCCTGCCCCTGCTCCTGATATACGCGGGACGCAAGATGGATCGGGCTTAACTTCCTGCCCTTGCCGATCTCATAGAACGCCTGCGCATAAGTACGCCCCTGCGCATCGTCCGCCAGTTTTCCCTTCATAAACGTCCCGTTTAAAAAAGTCTGCACTGCTTCCTCGGTATGATAGGAGGCGTTAAACGTCAACTGTTCAAACTGGAAAATCGAAGTTTCCGTCAGGAAATTACGCGGGTCCATATGATATGCCACTGCCGGCTGCGTCGCATAATACCACCCGCTTTCGCTTGGACACGCTTCCCCGACCCATCCATTAGAAGAGTTGCTCGTCGTCTTCTGAATCAGGCTCTTAACTCCCATCTCCTTAGAAACCGATGTGTTAAAATCAAGTCCTGTCTTCATGGGTACGAAAGTCCAGTTCGGATGTTCGCTCTTCAGACTCCTGAGCGCACCTTGATAGGACCCTGGAAACGCATTGATATCCGAAGTGTCCACGGCATACGGAAGCATGCCATAGGCTGTCATTCCGTACGCGGTAATGCTATATTCTGGTTTTTCTCCTTCTAAGATCGGACGCAGATATTTCTTTTCCCACGCGATCCAATCCTCATCGGAATAGGCCAGATAATAGTTCTGCACATATCCCATGCCCTCTGCACCATTCAGCCAGAACTGCACGAGATACCAGACATCATCCTCCGTAATCTTTATGCCCTTAATATACAGTGTCTGCCCGATTTCAAGCGTCGCTACGACAGCACTGTCCTTATCCGTGCTACTGCGGGCACCATAGCTGTCCGTATGATAGAGAAGCGCCATCAGATCTTTCTCTGTAAGCAGCTGATCAAAGGCCACTTCCGCGGATTTGATCAGCACATTCTTTTTTACAGCCGAGTCTTCTATATCGTTTTCCGAAACGGATGTCAGATCATTCCCGGAGACTGAATCCACGTCGTTCTCCGATACAGAATCGGTGCTATTTCCATCGGTGGATTCATCCGTACCCTCCCCGTCATCTGCTGTATCCGAGCCATCATTGTAATTCGGATCGTCCTTGTCTGTTTCTCCGCTGTCACCCGAATCGCCGTTGCTGTCATTTGGATCGGTATCGCCTGCATTCTCACTACCAGCCGTGGCCTCCGCATCACTCCCTTGACCAGAGTCATCCGCGTCCCCGATATCATCCGTCTGACCTGCCTCGACACTGGCTTCATCATGATCGGCACCCTCGTTATTATCTGTATAACCTTGGCCTGTGCTGCCACTCGATTCGCCCACGCCTTCTTCGGTCAAAGCTGCCATATCATTCTGTGTCGCTTCTATCCCCACGCCCGTCTCTTTAGCCAACGCATTAAGTGGTGTACTTCCCAAGCACAGTGCGAGGCATAAGATTATGGCAATCCATCTGTATATCATCTCGTGAGCTCTGTGAATTCTCATGATAAATCTCTCCCTTTTATATCCGTGTAAGGTTATAATCGTTATTATGCTATGTCTACTGTTTTTTATCATAGCACATTTTTATGAGCTTTCCAATGTCATGTTATGTAAATCTATTTTTTATAAAAACAGAAAATTAACTTCACACGCTCTCGAAACATATTTTTTCACAGAATAGTAAAACGCCGGAATTTTCCGACGTCTTCCTTATACTTTATAATAATCCGAATCAAGCCCTATATCCCGAATTCTCCGCCATGTAAGATACTGCTTAACTGCGTAAATTGATTCATATCACTCAACTCCCGCAGCAGTTCTTTCATATCTGACATTCAAACCTCAATAATCAACTCAACTTTCCATACGGATAGTTTCAGCATATTCATTTAAGCACCACATGTGTCCCGTAAGCAACCCGGCACGCCACCTTATCGTATCTGCTTTGATTATTAATGGCATCCAGATCATAAAACCGTGGATCCAGACCCTTCGGATAGGCAGGAACTTCAATCTCTTCCATCCCCACTTTCCTTGCAATCCGAATATTTTCGCGCCACTCATCCGCAACTTGATGAACTGCCGACATATCTGTATAATTGCTTGCAGCCAAAAGGATTACCATCGCTACGCCTAGTCCTGCCAACACATTCTGTACTCTTTCAATCTTCCCTTTCCCCATGATAGTACGATCCGCCACAAGCCTCCATAGCTCGAGAAAAAACTTAGTAATACCGATAATTAACATTACATTCGCCGCAAGCATACCATAACTAACCACCCGTGCAACCAGTCCCCATGTTATTGCAGACATTATAAATCCCATAAACCAATCCAAATTATTTACAAGTATCGCCAGAATATCCTTCACCGATAAAATCTTCTTTCTCAACAGCACTGCAAAGAGAACAATAAGAACCGGCAATACAACAACCGGAACAATCCAAATCTTATAACCCACAAAAGCATGGATATAGATACTGTTGAGCAGCCTCTTGGCCAACGGCACCGTGCGAAGCGCAGATTCATGACTTTGCTGTGCGCGGTTAAAGTTACCCGGGGCAAAGAAACAGATACAGAATCCGACAATATAACCGATATACATAAATAAATAGCGGACAGATATCTTGCGATAATTTTTCAGCCAGAATCTGGTTAACTGCGTCAACAAAACCGCCCCAAAGATTACTCCGTAAGCTTCGTGAGAAAGCCCTGCCAAAAACCCAAGCAAATTAATTCCTATAATAGTCTTGGTTTCTGGCAGATCAGAGGACTTCATATATACTCGGTGAATTGCTGTATAAAATAATAAATACAAAATCACTGATATCACATATATATTGATAAAAGTATACATTACCAATCTCGTCATGTAGGCATACGAATAGCTGGGAATGTAGAAGAGTAATATCCCTGTCAGCAAAATAACTGCCGGTACTTTCATGCTGTCCTTAATACTGCCACAAATAATCCTCACCACTAACAATAACATTACAAGCTGTAGCAGCATAATATAAAGGCTGAGCATCGTCCAATTCATTCCATCCGGAAGAGAAAAAATCATTCGGATCAGCGGAATAACAAGTTTAGTTATAACCCTTCCGTTCCACGTAAAATACGATTCGACGAGTTTAACCCACGTTGTATGCAGTGAATAATCCAGATTTAGTTCACATTCTCCCTCTACAATACGGTCGTCCAGATAATCGCTATCCGGATTATTTGATACCAGACCGTTCACATCATCCCCGTAAAGCGGCATATCATAGCGTAGCAAAAAAAGGAACAACGCCAACACCGCAACTATAAACACACTGCACAGATTCCGATATAAACATCCGCCCTTCATTACCTGCACGTTCTCATGTCTCACTCCATCACCTTGCATCTGCGCATATCTCCTTCCTTAATGCAACGAATTGTTTGTTTCTGACAAGAATTCCTTCACCTGACTTTCCATTACTCGTCCGACATCCTCACCCTTGCTATATGCAATCGCCCACGCTACAATCTTCTCCATCGCCTGCTCTACATCCCATACAGGGCTCCAGCCGAATGTCCCTTTTAACTTAGAACAGTCCAGCTTCAAAAAATTAGCCTCATGGGGCCCGCCATCGTATTCGTTCTTCCAGGTGACCTGTTTACCTGTCGCCTGATTCCATTTCTCGCAAAACAACGTAACAAGTTCACCTGTCTCATAGCAGTCAGTTTCATTCGGCCCAACATTATAACATCCACTATAATCAGGATTCTCGTACTGCCTTGCCGCCAGCATCAGATACACCGCGACCGGTTCCAACACATGCTGATAAGGTCTGGTAGAATAAGGGTTTCTGACAATAATCTGCCTGTTCTCCAAAACTGCTCTTACACAGTCCGGAATGATTCTATCGGGTGCAAAGTCACCCCCACCAATCACATTGCCTGCACGTGCGGTAGAAATCGCCGCCGGGCGAGATGTCGGCTCCTTATCATACTCTTGCGGTTGAAAATAAGAATTCCTATAACTGCTTGTCACCAACTCCGAACAGGATTTTGAATTGGAATATGGATCATAACCGTTCAATTCTTCATTCTCCCGATATCCCCATTCCCATTCTTTATTAAGGTACACCTTGTCAGTTGTAACATTCACAAAAGAGCGTACATCAGGATGCGTGCGAACGCACTCCAATACATTGACCGTCCCCATCACATTCACCTCATATGTGTAAACAGGGCTGCGATATGATTCCCGCACAATCGGCTGTGCTGCCATATGAATGACCACCTCCGGCCTCACCTTGTCAAACACGCTCTGCAAATGCTCCAGATCCCTCACGTCTCCCATAATGGAATTAATCTTCTGTTCAACACCGCTCAGACTAAAAACGTTCGGGTTCGTAGGCGGCTCCAATGCATACCCTGTCACTTGTGCTCCTGCATGTACTAATACTATACACATCCATGTCCCTTTAAATCCTGTATGTCCTGTGATCAGTACTCTTTTTCCTTTAAAAAAATCCAATCCAAAGTCAAACTGTGTCATAGTCCTACTCTTTCCACAATCACTGTCCTAGTCTTTATAACTGCATGACCGCACTAATCAGCGTCTTCGCCATATAGTCGATCATCTCGTCCGTCATGCCCGGATAAACACCGATCCAGAACGTATCCTCCATAATGCGGTCCGTGTTCGTCAGCTCACCCACGATCCGATACCCCTCGCCTTTTGCTCTCATTTCATCGAAACACGGGTGTTTCGTCAGATTACCTGCAAAAAGCATTCTGGTCTGGATACCGTGAGTCTCCATATACGGTACGACCTTACCACGGCTTACACCTTCTTTGCAAGTAACCATAAATCCGAACCAGCTTGGATTAGAGTCCTCACAGGCTTCCGGCAGAATCAGCTTATCCGTAATGTGCTCTGTCTCATCCGCCGCCAGAAGCGCCGCCTTTAACCTGTCGAAGTTATACCGTCTTCTCTCTACGAAAGAAGGGAATTTCTCTAGCTGTGCACAGCCGATCGCCGCCTGCATGTCCGTAGCTTTCAGATTATATCCGAAGTGAGAATACACATATTTATGGTCATAGCCAAGCGGCAGTTCACCATACTGCCTGTCAAAACGGTGTCCACACAGATTGTCCCTTCCAGACGGGCAGACGCAGTCACGCCCCCAGTCTCTGAAAGAACGAATGCACTTATGAAGCAACGGGTTATCCGTATATACTGCACCGCCCTCACCCATTGTCATATGATGCGGCGGATAGAAGCTGGAAGTCCCGATATCACCGACCGTACCTGTCAGTTTCGTTGTCCCGTTTATTGTATATTCCGAACCGAGGGCATCACAGTTGTCCTCCACCAGCCAGAGGTTATGTTTCTTGCAAAATGTACTGACTGCTTTCAAGTCAAACGGATTCCCAAGCGTATGTGCGATCATAACCGCTTTGGTCTTCTCCGACAACGCCTCATCTAACATCGTCACGTCAATATTATACTGCGGGATAGTTACATCCACGAACACCGGCACTGCGCCGTACTGAATCATAGGCGCCACCGTTGTGGGAAATCCTGCCGCTACGGTGATAATCTCATCCCCACGCTTAATTGCCCGCTCTCCCAGAAACGGCGAAGTCAACGCCATAAATGCAAGAAGGTTTGCCGATGAACCGGAATTCACGAGAGAACAGTATTTCACCCCCAGATACTCCGCCATCTTCTTTTCAAATTCATCCGTATACCGCCCTGCCGTCAACCAGAATTCCAGCGCGCTGTCTACCAGATTGACCATCTCTGCACTGTCGTAGACTCTGGACGCATAGGGAATCCGCTGCCCTTCCTCATATGGTTTCTTCACATTGTGATAAGTGTCACAATAGTCCTTCACCAAATTTAATATTTCTTCTTTTGCCTGTTGTTCTGTTTTCTGATTCATGTTTTTCTCCTTACCAGATTTTCCAAGGTGCTGCTCCGCCGCTCCATAAGTCCTCTAAATATGCTCTGTCGTGCACAGTATCCATAGGTGACCAGAATCCGGTGTGTCTGTATGCTGCCATCTGCCCATCCTGCGCCAGTTGCTCAAATGGCGATGACTCTAACATCTCGGATCCGTCACCGAGATAATCAAAGATTTCCCTATTCAGCACCATAAACCCGGCATTTACCCAAGACTGGTCTTTTCTGGCCTTCTCTTTAAAGTTTTCGATGATACCGTCGTCACTGATCTTAATCGCTCCGAATCTTCCTGCAGGCTGTGTCGTTGTGATCGTTGCCGTTTTGCCGTGTTCTCTATGGAAAGCAAGCAACGCCGGAATATCCACATCCGCCACACCATCCCCATAAGTCAACATAAAACTCTCATCTTTTCCGATATAATCCCGTATCTGCAAAATACGGCCGGCGGTCAGAGTCTCCAGCCCGGTATTCGCCAATGTCACCCTCCACGGTTCGGCCGTAGAATTATGATATTCCCTTGATTTATCCAACAGGCTGAATGTAGCATCCGATTGGTACATGTAATAATGGACAAAATAATCCTTGATCATATGCCCTTTATAGCCACAACAGATAATGAAATCATTGTATCCGTAAGTGGAATATATTTTCATGATATGCCAGAGAATCGGTCTGTCCCCGATCTCTACCATCGGTTTCGGTTTTAAGACCGACTCTTCACTGATGCGGCTTCCTTTACCGCCGGCTAAGATGACTACTTTCATGTATAGTTCTTCTTTCTTCTTTATATCTTCAATTAGATTGCTACTGAGTCTTAACCCACGGTGCTATTCCGGCATTCCAAAGGTTCTCCATATCTACCCGATCCCGATATGTTTCAACGGGCGCCCAGAATCCGCCATGTTTATAAGTAACTAACTGTGACCGTTCGGTCAAACTATTAACTAACGCCTGTTCCAAACTATAATTTCCACCTATAAAATCAAAAACTTTTTTATGCAATACATACATTCCGGCATTTGCCCATGCCTGGCTTGTTTTAATATCCTCTTCACTCCGCACCACCTGACCCTCGTTTCCTATCATAACTGCTTTATTTCTGCCTGTCGGCCGGGCTACTACCATTGTTGCCAGCTTATGCTGTTTATCATGTTCTTCTATCAACCGGTCAATCCGGATATCAAATAGGCAATCACCGTCTGTAACTATAAAATCATCCTCTTCAATATAATCCCGTATCTGTGCCACACGCTGTCCTGTAGCCGCATACATTCCGGTATCTACAACCGTTACTTTCCAGTTTTCTGTACGGCTCTTATGAACTTGTATCATATTCGTCTGCAGATCAACCGTTATATCGGATTGGTAAATATAATAATCCATAAAGTACTCTTTAATCATATTTACTTTATATCCGCCGCAAATAATGAATTCATTTAACCCATACGAGGCAAAATATTGCATAATATGCCACAATAGCGGTTTGCCCCCTATCTCCGCCATTGGTTTCGGTATTCCTATTTGCTCATTACTTATTGTACTTCTTTGTCCTCCTGCCAGAATAACTACTTTCATGATTTTATCCCTTTCAAACAACGATGCAAAATTACACTGTATACAATACATAAAAGCAACATCAACATCATATAGGACATCACTGCTCCCAATGTTCCATACAATGAAACAATATACTTTACCGTCACAAATGCAATAATCGAAATCACTCCATAAGCTGCCATCATTTTTTTCTGGTTTCGCATTATCGTTAATACAACTCCAAGATAACCTGACGCCGCCAATAATCCGCTTGCGACAAGTAATAGCATGAGTTCCGCCTTATATTGCTGTAAATCAGTTTTGTAAAGAAGGGACAGTACCGGTATTCCCAAGACATATGCCCCTGTCAGACATCCCCCTGTCAATCCTGCTATAATCAGAATCTGTCTTTTAATGCGATGTAATAATTGGTCAACTTTTCCCTCGTTCCATTCAATCGACATATATACTAATGTGGGCTGATAAATAAATCCATTTAAAAGCCCGATGACAAAAACAGGCATTGCCACAAAACCGTAACACGCCTGTACTTCATCTGTCATAACCGCGTCAATAGCATATTTGGGCGCATTATTAACATAAAAGGCAAAAAAAGTACTGCAAAAAAGCGGAAATACATTCCATAAGAGATCTTTCATTTGTGAAAAGTGTACCGTCCCAACGGAATGAAGCACTTTCCGATCCTGCGCCATACAATATCTGTTATAAGTTCTTCCGAGTGTAAAACACAAGACGAGTATAGATACGCCAAGACATATCAATAAGGTTATCATCAGATTTCTACTAACACAAAGTATAATCACAAAAGAGACCAAGATGCCCGTCCAACGGCTGCAAAACATCTTTGCTCCGACAGCCAGATATCCCAGCCGCTGATAGTAGCCCCAAACCACATCTTCTGCTGCTTCGACGGCATATATCATACATATGGCAAAAATAATCCCGATTTTATAATAATTATAGCCGAGAATCACATAGGCATATCCCAAATACGACATACTTGCTATAATCATAAGCAGAAGCGTAATCAAACGGCTTTTTACATAAACCGCAAAAGAATAGCGCTGTTCAACATCTGTCACCTGATAATTCCGCACACCGAATTTGCCTATTGTCATCATCAAGTTTCCTATTGCAAATGCTATGGTCAACATGCCTGCATCTGATAAATTCGTTATTCTGGTAACAATCATCGACATGATTACAGCCTCAGCCGCATTAATCAATCCGGCTGTCGTATTCCAAATATAATCCTGTCTAGATCGTTTTGTCGCATTTTCCATGTCCATACCATTTTTCAACAAATTTATATTTGATCAATCATTATTATATTCAGCCGACGTGTTAATCTTCTCATCATCAATATTCAATTTCTCACTCAGAATTACATCCGGCTGTTTTGATACTTTACGAAGAATAGCTCCTATATATTCACCCAGCACTCCCATAAAGAGCAATTGAACAGACCCCAAAAACAGCATTCCTATTAATATAGGGGCTATGCCCATTGGAAATCTATTCCATACAGTAAACTTCATAATTGTATAAACAACTCCCAGCATAAAACTAATAATCGACATACAAAAACCCGCTATTGTCATTAGTCGTAACGGACCCGTAGAAGTATTCACCAAACTATTTAAAGCAAAAGTCAAATATCGCCATATGTTATAACTGGACTTTCCACTACGTCTTTTTTCCTGCTTATACTGTATCAGCTTTACTTCATATCCCATATCCGCTATCGCATTCCTCATTACAATGTCGTCATCGATTTTCATAATTTCATTTATTATTTCTCTGTCATACAAAGTAATTCCCGACATATGCGCATATTGAGGCACCTCTGAAAACTCATTAATAATCTTATAGTACAGATGGCGTAAAAAATATTTTAATTTTCCTTCTTCTGAGCCAATCTTTTGCCCTCCTACTACCTTATACCCCTGTTCCCAATACTTAATAAACTCCGGTATTAGTTCTGGTGGTTCTTGAAAATCACAGGCTATGGAAATAACAGCATCTCCTGTACAATATCGAAAATGCGACTTCCGCCCGCGTCCCCCTGTACCATAGTTTCTATTACGCATAAGAACCTTAATATGAGAATCTGCCTCTGCCAGTTCGCGCAGCCGCTGTTTAGTCGCATCTGTGGAACAATTATCTCTAAAAATAATTTCATATTCATAATCTAAGGTCTTCATAATATTACTTACAGCCTCTGCCATTGGCTTTACATTATTTTCCTCATTATAGCAGGGTATATTAATACTAATTTTTTTTCTCATGCTCTTCTGTTCCTTTACTTTTATAAAATGGCTTAACTATTCACACACTCTATGACAGTTTGCCTATTTAATAGCCCCCAAATATGTCGCACAAAAAGCTGCATGACCAATATTGATTTTATTATCCTGATTTCTTTCATGCAATCTTCCCATTTCATCTGCTATTACTCTAAGTTCATCAGCTAGCCATGAATTAAAATTATCATTTCTTTCCAGCATAACCTTCACTTTTTTGGAAAATGTACCTTTTCCATGTAAAACATCTACATTTACCACATTATCACAATCAAAACTTGCCCCTATCTGTTTTTGATAGGCATAAAACAAAAAGGTGCGAAACTGATTCGGACAAAATAATTCATACATTACTTGAAACTTCATCACGGGAATTGTCTGATAAAGCAAAAGCCATTTCATACAACTATACCCCAAAAAAGCCATTAAAATATTGCGAGCACCTACAAAATTATTTGACAAATTATTAGTCAAATGCCCATAAACACGCGAATAATAGTAATCTAAAACCCCCAAAAAGGATAACTGTGATAACAAAGTGTCTATATTCTTTTTCAAATATCCGGAATCCCAAATATAATCCGAATATAGAATTTCAAAAATTAACTGGCTCGTATAATCAGCTCTATGTTTGTTTGAAAAAGGAATACTCGCTTGACTATCACGCATAAAAATCGAAGGATATTTACATATAGTTTTATAATATTGTTTGTTACTAAAATTAATATGATTTATCTCAATCATATTGACATCAAAATTGGTCTCACAATCAGAGAATACATACTCCTTCAGATCAGTATTCCCTCGGTCAAAAATCAAATAAAAATCCAAATCACTCATTGGTGTAGCTATTTCATAAACCATAGTACTATGCGCACCGCCAAACAAACATTGCACATTTAATTTTTTTTCAACTCTGGCAATAAACTCCTCATCAACGCATATACTATATTTTCTATTATCATAAATCAGCATTTTTCATTAGGTATACTCCCACCTGCTCCCCTCTATATATTCCTGAAAACATCCATTCACTGTTATCATGTTTACAACACAGTGATGTGACGATAATAGCAAGCTTTACTCTGTGAACAGCTTCCCCCATATCGCGTTGATGTATAATGGCAAAATCAAATACACTATCTTCTTTTTCCGCTTTACTCTGTGAATCAAGATTCATCAGCCGATCAATCAATATTGTATTTTCATCGTCCGCATCAACCAGATACGGAATACAACCACAACGTTTAAAATACCTGCAAAAGAATCCCGAATCATGCAAATCCAAATATACAGTCTTACCATTCAACGTATTTGTATATGCATCCTGATAAATAGACTCAGCTATTTTTTCAATAGAAACTTTTAGCAAGCGATAAAGAAACTGTTCATCATTACAGGTTATATCATAAAAGAACGGATTTTCTATCGGCGCATTCAATTCATTGATGCAATTCTGTACAATATACTCCTGCAACCGAGCTACGGAATCCATATTGACCCACTTACAATAATCTTCTTTTCCCATTTTAACCGGCAAATAATTCTTTCCCTTTACCGCTAAAAAAACCGCTCTATGCTTTCCGCTACACAGATTAAAATATCCTTTCTCATTCCATTGTACATATGGCGCTTGCTCTACAAAGAAATCCGGTTTCACATCGTATAAATGATTCATCTTAACAAAGACTTCTCTTCTATTGTATATCACATTTTTTCGCCATGCTTCAGTAATACTAAACTGATCAATCTTATTCGCAGCCGATTCGCAATACCTCACATATAGATCTGTATTGCATTTTTCTATTCCTAAGACACATTTTACAAATTTAATGTGAGGTATCAGAAAAAGAATCGGCATATCTGACTCGATACTTTTATTCATATTTCTTTTACCACAAAATATAAGTGATATCGGTAACAGCACGGTTATATCGTTGTCATTTTCACAAAGTATAGCATTATTAGAAACCTTCGCACTACTTTTCCTATAAGATTGTGGAATTTTTATTTCTCCGCACTGATTTTCCATAACTAAATCATATGCACGATTAATTACACTCTCTTGCTCATCTCCATCTCCAATGACACAATTGTACGGTCGAAATATCAATTTGCTAAATCCATGATCAATTAATTCATTTGCAATCCTTGTATGCTCAAATACATTTTTAACAGTCACAATAACAACAGCATCCTGTAATTTCCCGACCGTATCAAGTGTATATACCGGAAGTCCATACAAATTGTCAATTTCGTTACCTCTTTTATCTATAAAAGCAATCACATTGTAATTTGCTCTCGATAGTTTTTCATAAATCAAACAGCCTATTGATGCCGCTCCATATAAAATAATCTGGGTGTGAACATCAATACTAAAAAAATCTTGTTCATTAATCATTCATCTTCTCCTGCTTTTTGTAAAAATTGCATTCAAACTTACCATGAGATGCCACGGAACTTCTCACTTAATAAAAGCAATCACCTTATTTACCGCCTCACCATTACAATACTGCATTATCAGTTCATGAGTCGAAAAATTTAACTTCTGCATCAATAATTCGACATCCTCTTCAATACTTTCTGTTTCCCAAAACAAAACCCGCTTCGTTTTTTGATCCAGAAACTGTAAATATCTGTCGCTTTTCTTATACTCCTTGGATTTTCCCATTACAAATGTCATGTCAAAAGCTTCATCTTGTAATTCTGCTAAATCCTGCGCATACTGTACTTCAACATCACGTATTCCAAGCAATATATTCAGCAATTTTGCAAATTGATATTCCTTCCATTCGGTTTCAACAGCTACTATTCTTCCTTTATCATTTTGTAGCTTCATTTTACTTATATAACGTGCAAAATAGGAATTGTAATCACTGATATCCAATATACTTAATTGCTCTATTATATTCACCCCTATATAGCTTTGAATCGCTCCCAATACTGAGGGCTCAACGTCCTCTTTTTCACATGGAAAATCATGAAATGCCGGATGTTCAATCGGTGTCACTGTATGGGTAATTTCGTTTGTCCTCATAAAGTCAATAATATCATTAAGTGCTGTTGTCTTATATTTTTCAATAAATTCGTCAGTATCCATTTTAACAGGAATAAATGCAAGGTTCTGCAGATACAGAAATATACATCTGTGCAATCCGTCTGTAATATTTAATCCACCTCTGTCATTCATCACCACTTTAGGGGCAGACGCAATGAAAAAATCCATTCCCCTATTTAATTCCCGCTTGTACATATGCCACAATTGATATCTGTCGAGTATTTTTTCCTTTATATACTCACCTTGTTTATCTAAATAATTTTGGGCAGACAAATACTCTCGTAAATTTCTCCCATCGATGCCCTTCTCATAATATTCAAAAAGCGCTTGATAATGCACCGCCGCCGCCAAACTCCGCCCATAATATTTTATATTTTCAGTAACCACCTGCTGTCTTGCATTGTTTACAAATATATTCTGCGTTTTCATCCAAAAAGTTGTTTCTGCATTATTTTGGTCAATAATTCCGTTCTCAGCTCGAATAGAATATATCGGTAATAACTCGTCATAAAATGGGATAGGTTCATCAAATCTATAAGAATTGGCAATCAAAAGATTATAGATCTTCCGCATATTGTTCATCTGGTTTATTTTTCCCCTAAAACTTGCAGGCAGGAAAATAACCCTGTTAATCCCAGCGGCAAAAATATGTTCCGCAATATTTTGATGTGCAATCGCATTCTGCAGGGAAATTATAACTGTAATATCCATCTGGGCCATATCCCCAATCTGATCTGCAGAATATATTTTTATTTCTGTTTTTCCTTGAACATATTTATCAATAAAAACAATATCATTAAATCCATTCTGCTCCAAATATTTCTTTATTCTAATTCCATTTGGAGTATATCCATATATTCCTATCGTTTTCCCTTTATCTAATCTATACGGCATTTTATGTTCCCCTACATATCTTCAAAAGAAATGTCAATTCTTCTGTCCCATGTATGATTTTCTTTTATTACTCTTGCCGGATTTCCTGCGATAATGCAGTTCTTCTCTGTATGCAATTTCACTAAACTATTAGCTCCGACAATACACCCATCACCAATATCTGCATTATGTAATACTGTTGCACCCTTTCCAATCCACACGTGATTACCTATTTTTACATACTCTTCATTTAATCGCGCTGTATTGATCTTCTGAACCAAGTCGAAAATGCTATGCCCGCCATAAGCTATTACGGACACATCATTAGATAACATACTATCATTTCCAATTTCGACATAAGCATTTTCCCCATTTAAACATAAGAAGCGCTCTCCTACCGTTACGCTGTCGCCAAGCTTTATGGTCGCACCCCTTGATGTTATTCTTGAGCCTTTAGCTATTACACTACTCTTTCCTATTTCCAAGACTCCTCCATTAATTGCCTCCAATTGCACCTCTTTACATATTTTAACATAATCGCCTATCACAACGCTCGCTTCATTCTCTACAATGATATGCGCAGATTTTTTTGCCTCCATCCCTTTTCCGATCCTCACTCTATTGTTATACCCAATCATTGTAATACTACAATTAATCTCCGCATCATCAAACTCAATTGTATTGCCGTAAATATCCTTATATGCTCCGCCACATTTAGTAACTGTTATCTGCGGAATATCCTTGGATATATAAATATAATCAACATTTTCCTGCATCTGAAAACGGTGCAGCCAATCTGTTATCTCTTTTCTGACACCTACCACTGCTACTAAGACAAATATTGTATCATTTGCCATCATTTGTGGCTTAACAACCGGAAATCCCTGATAAAATTGCTGTTCCTTATGCGCATCAATATAACATTTTACCCTAATATTTTCTTTTTCCAGTACTCGCTGTAGCTCTCCCCCACCGGCATAAGCCCCCCAAATAGCGACCTCTCTTCCACTGATAAGCTTCTTAAGCTGCGTAAAATCTACATTTTTCAACCACTGCCCGATTATTTTATAATCCACGTTAACATCCTCTTAGAACTAATATGTCATTCTCTTATTAATATCCAATTTCACGTCTGCCAGATAATCCGCAATCAGACATCCCGCATTTCCATTTCCGAAAATGGGCTCCGATTCATATTTCCCATGCAGAAGCTGTTTTTCTACTGCCTCATGAATAGCCTCCGCCTTGTTTTCTACATACATGGCATTTTTCCCATGCTCTCTGCCTTCCTGCCGATTGCCTACAATTACTGTAGGCGTTCCCAGCCATGAAGCTTCTCTTATAAACGAACTGGAATTACCTACTGCACATGCAGCATTAGCCAGCAATTTATTATATATCTCCGGCGGAAAGTTCTTATAGTATCGATACGGCAAAGCTCGATGCTGCTCACGAAACACTCTCAATCCCTTGGAAACTCTGTCGCTCCCCGCATCGATATTCGGCCACAATACCAGTTTCTGCTCGGGAAAATACTGTAAAGTCTCCAAAGTTTCCATAACCTGCTCATATCCATCATTCAACTCCGTAGTAACCGGATGCTGAATCATCAGAATGTAAGGTTTGTGTATATCGATTTTACTGCCGACTCCCGTTCCGAGATATTTTCTACATTCCTCATCCAAACTTAAATCCTGTTCAGCCAACGTGTCAATCGATGGGCAACCCGAATTTAGGATTCTCCATTCTTCTTCCCCCATCTTAATAAGCCGCTGACGACTCAATTCTGTCGATGGGAAATGATAATGCGCAAGTTTTGTAATAGCATGCCGTACTGTTTCGTCAATGTTTCCTGTAATCTCTCCCCCCTGGATATGTGCCAGCGGTATATTTAAATAACTGGCGGCAATGGCCGTTGCCATTGTCTCAAAGCGATCCGCCACGGTAATGACAATATCTGGTTGAAGTTCCTCAAATGCTGTTGATAATTCAATAATGCCAAGCGCGGTAGACTTAGCCTGTGTAGCAAGGCTTTCCCCTTCCAGCATATAGTATATTTTCTTATCAGGTTTAAAGCCATCTGCCTCTACCACTTCTACGGCCTTTCCATAACGATCCAATAACATGGAAGCGCCTACGATCAGTTGAAGCTGTAGCTTATCATGCTGCTTAATAGCTTTCAAAACCGGTTTTACTCTTCCATAATTCGCCCTACTTGCAACAACTACACATATTTTTCTCATTCTTCTATATCCTTCCATGTTATTACACTGTCTCGCATTATATTAGTTTTCATTTTTCTTAATTTTCAATATTCTCCCATTTAATCACAGTATCCTTGGAAATATCCAATAAATTTTTCCGGCCTAATACTTTGTCATAATCTGCAACAGCTATGCCATCCGGGCAAAATGGTTTTTTTATCCCTACGGCGTCATCATTTATGATTTCGCCAGCTCTCAAATCACGTTTTGCATAGATACTTTTTGAAAACATAGCTCTTAGCGCCTTCTTGCTATCAGACAACTCGTTTTTATCGTTCCGGGCCTCCAACATTTTGCTGATAAATTCAGCACCTTCCACAATTTGCTTCAACTCGTCTATTGTCACCGATGCCTTCACATCCGGTCCAAACATTTCTCTGCTCATAGTCACGTGCACTTCAATAGCTCTGGCACCAAGTGCAACTGCCGCCAAGGAAGGATATATTGTAGCAGAATGATCCGAAATTCCAATCGGACTCTGATAACGTTTTTGATAATAATGAATCCGTTTTATCGGGATTTCTTCCGGCTTTGAGGGATATGCTGTAGTGCATTCCATCAAAAGTAAAGGATTGCCTGCCGCTTGCACTCTTCTAACCTGCTGATCAATATCATCCAAAGTGCTCAGTCCCGTGGAAAGTATAATGGGTTTCCCCGTATCTAGCGCCTGCTTTAACAGTACATCGTTGAACACCTCTCCGGAACCGAATTTCCATGCAGGTACGCCAATCTTATCCAACATTTTCAACGCTGCCACGGAAAAGGGTGAACTCAAAAAATCCAGCCCCATTTCCACCGCATGATCATATAATCCCTGCCATTGCTCAGAGGTGAACTCCATACGCTTCCAATAATCATATCTGGTCTTGTCACAATAACTGAAATTCACCCGAAAAGGCTCGCCAGGTGTACTCTCTTCTTCCGCAATATGTGTCTGAAACTTAATTGCGTCCGCACCCGATTTTGCTACCGCATCAATAAAGGCATGAGCCTGTCCCAAACTGCCATCGTGATTTTGAGATATCTCAGCAATTATATAATTCTTCTGTTTATTATCGAAAAAATCTTCAATTTTCATACTCTATCTGTTCACTTACGGGATACAATACAAAATCGTCCCGCTAAAACCTTTCGTATAGTGCCTAAAATAATACTTATAGTTAAGCTGCCATGAATCAATTAACTCTAAAATCTCAAACAAATCTTCTGACTTATGATAAACACAGATTGCTAATTTAGGTCTGCTTTTCTTAATTAGTTCCGCCGCACCTTTCAATGCAGATAACTCCGCTCCTTCTATATCCATTTTGATAAAAGTCGGCTGATCTGCTACAATCTCATCCAGCGCGACAATGTCCACACTCTCTGTTCCATCCTCATCTATATGTCCGAAGTCATCTTGACCGGCTCCTGCAAAACTCAGCACTCCTGCCTTTTCTCCAACGCCAGCCGGTGTAAAAATAACATCCCGTACGTCTTTTAAATTTTCTTTTGCCTTGTTATATAAAACCATGCTCGGCTCAAAATAATATATCTTTTTATATATACCGCCTGTAAAATTCAAAAAAGCCAAAACAGTATCTCCAATATATCCTCCACAGTCAACAAACACCTCTCCATTCTGTGGCTCTACAACTCCCGAGTCAAAATATTCAACACCGTCCCCGTTCTCGTTCGTTCTGTCATACGCTTTTTGTATCCACGCAGATTTCATTGTAAAGCGATAATTCAATATACAGTCCACCACTTCTTTTGAAGTTTCATCCGCACATTTCTGAAATATCCTTTTATAATTTTCTCTATAAACATCCAAATTACCTAAGCTATCCAGAAGTGCTTTATCTCCATTCCATTCTTTCAATCCGTCATCCAGAAACTGCAAAATCTGACAATACAAACACTGATTAGATAATGTTCTTTCTATCTGTTTCTCTATTTCCCTGAAAGACCGTGAACAAACAATAATCAAGTCATTCGTGTTAACCATATCGGGATTGATAACCGGCACATTATCAATTAACGTTCCCGCAAGATTTTTATTGTTATCTATAAATGCAATTACCCCCCCCCTCTCTCAAAATTGCGGAGTGTTTTAATTGTTTATACGTAAATCTTCCAAGTAATCCCGTCCCCCATATATAAACATTTTGACTATGGTCTATATATGGCTGATACTCTTTTCTCAGTTCCTGTTTCAGTGTCTCCTTATTAAATTGGCTGCACAGTCGACGCAGACTTTCATACTTAATTTCTGTCATCCTCTAATCTCCCCATTTCATATTGTTATAAAATCAGATTTTACCGTTTTATGGATTCCCTCCGGAAAAGAAACCTTCGGACAAAATCCCGTATCCATTTTCAATCGGCTTATGTCTCCAACAAGATACATAACCTGTCCGTCTGTATATTCTTTCTTCCCGATTCCATCCAGAAGAAAAGGCGCATTCATAATTTCCGCAATATCAGAAATATAGTCTGCAAGTTTTCTCCCATATCCCGATGAGATGCTATATTTAACACCCGGAACACCCTGATCGGCAATTCCAAGCAACGCATCCGCCACATCACCCACATACACATAATCCCATATCTGTTCACATTTAGTAAACGCAATTTTTTTCTTGTATATTGCTGCGTCAAGGCAGGACATGACCATCGTACGCATCTTATCTCCCGGACCGTACGCGCTGAGAAGCCGCGGCCAATAAAAATCTATTCCGTATCGCCCACACAACTCCATTCCCTTTTCATAAGCACGACACTTAGCAATCGCATACGCAGTCTCCGGATGATCCGGTGTTAATTCCGATATCGGATCCAACACCCGTCCG
This sequence comes from Lachnospiraceae bacterium, assembly GCA_014804655.1. Lineage (GTDB taxonomy): Bacteria > Bacillota > Clostridia > Lachnospirales > Lachnospiraceae > UBA3282. The sequence continues at coordinate 125,115 of JAAUZK010000004.1, forward strand.
CACTCCGCTTGCGATCCTATACCCAAAATCTTCCTACATCCAATCCTTCTCCCCAGGTTGATAACCTTTTCCAAATAATCCACATTTTGCATCTGACCTTCCAGGTTATATCGAGGATTATCATATCTGCTGCTCCAGCCAATATGATAAATCATTGCCACAGAATCCACCCCATCTATCATATCAATATCTTTGAGATCAGATTCTATTATCTGAATCCTCTCTGATATGGGAATACACTCTTTACGCAATGAATCAGACGAAACAATTGCAACTATCTCATACTGCTGCATTTTAAGAATTTTTTCAATCAATGCTCTTCCAATAAAGCTGGTTGCGCCTGTTATAATTACTTTCTTATTAACCATCAATTAACTCCGTATATGTTTTGAAATCTGAATATTTGTGATACAAATCTCTGTCTAGCAACGGAGACAAATCTGAGATCGGAGGTGAAACAATGGAACCATCCTCCCGCACAATATTACCAAGTTTTGGCTCAATCGTCTGCTCTTCATCCTCATATATCTCGCAAATTGCAAACCCATCCTCTCCTAAAACTGCCTGCATGACTTCAGGAAGGTTTTCTCCTTGATTACAGGAAAAGTAAGGAAATCCATAGGCAAACGCTATTTTTTTAATATCCGGTAAAATAAGTCCCGTTTCCTTTGTACAACCTGACAGTCTGCCAAAATTCTTTGACTGGGAAAGAATAATAGAACGATATCCCCCATTATTGAAAACAAATAATTTTATCGGAAGATTATAGCTGACTATTGTCTGCAATTCCTGTATATTCATCTGGAAACTCCCATCACCGGCACAACAGATAACCTGCCCCCGGGATGCAATAGCCGCTCCAATAGACGCCGGAATGTCATATCCCATAGTCCCACAGTTCACATTTCCCCACATTCTTTGTGTTTTCTGCTCAACACCACACTGCTTTATCGCTACAGACGAACAACTATTACCCATAATGCAGATTGCGTCCTCATCCATATATTTTTTCAGCACATGCGCAAAATAGTATGCATTGATGCCTTTCGCTTCCCCATACCTTGCCTGATAAATTGGGAATCTTTCTCTCACTTCCCGGCAATATGCAAGCCATTTACTATCTATATCCGGCTGGAAATTTCGGTCAAGCAGCCACTGTATAAAGTTCTTCAGATCAGCATTCACCGGATAATGAATCTTAACGGTCTCTTTCTTTAATTCTTCCTCATCAACATCTACAACAATCTTGATCGAGTTCGGTGAAAAATCCTTATAATTAAAACCGATCTGCCCAAAGGACAACCTACACCCAAGAACCAGCAAAACATCCGCATTCTGAACAATAAAGTTACCCGCTCTACCACCATTTATTCCAAAATTACCATAATTCTTCTCATGTCCAAGTGGTAACAGATCTGCAATACTCTTAGCCATCAACACCGGAATATCAGTCTTATCGCATAACGCCAGGAACTCGTCATATGCCTCTCCTGTCCTGACCGCCGATCCTGCCAAAATAACAGGGCGTCTGCTTGTCCGCAGCACATTTAAGATTTCCTCCTGATAAAGGAACTCTGTGTCTTCGTCCGGAACAAACTCCTCCATCTGCTCCTCGTCAACCTGCATTCCCTGTATATCTAACGGGATGTCAACCCAGCAGGGTCCTCTCCTGCCGCTGTTCGCATAATAAATTGCCTTCTGCAGTTCATACTTTATCTTATAAGCGTCTGTCACGGTAACCGCATACTTCGTCATGGGCTTGACCGAATCTACAATATTATACTCCTGCTCTCCAAACTGCCTTAATTTTAATCCTGTGCTTTTTATTGTAGCTGTTGTCTTTACCTGCCCGGATATTACCAACATAGGAATATTGTCAAGCCATGCGCACAATACACCAGTCAGAGTATTCGTTCCACCCGGTCCGGTAGTCACACACACTACAGGCATTCGGTTATGCACACGCGCATAGGCCTCTGCTGCTATTGCAGCACCCTGTTCATGCAGAAAATATACACATTCCAGATCATCTGCACTGCCAAATGCATCATTCAAATGCATTGCCCCGCCGCCTGTAAGAGTAAAGCAATGCGCAATATGACTCTCCACTAAAATATCTTTTACAATATCTGCTACTCTTTTCTTCATATGTTATCCGATCCTATGCCGATATTTCTTACAATCAGCACATTTTACTTATTTCTATATTCTATTTCCCATGCCTATAAATGTCAAGGAACGTATTGCCGCCTCTCTGTGCTAAAATATTTCTTCCTTTTTCCTCTCCACAGCCCGTCCATCTGCAATTTCATAAATCACATCGCAGTTTCTTATCGTCGTCAGCCTGTGTGCTACAATAATAAGCGTTTTATTCCCCTGCAGGGAATCAATAGCTTCCATAACCGCCGTCTCCGTCTCATTATCAAGTGCCGATGTTGCTTCATCCAATATCAAAATCTCAGGATTATAATACAGGGCTCTTGCAATAGCTACCCGCTGCCGCTGACCGCCCGAAAATCTGACACCCCTGTCACCCACAATCGTATCAAGTCTGTCCGGAAGCCCCGTCACAAACTCTTTAAGCTGTGCCTGTTCTAATGCCTGCCATACCATTTCATCATTCGGCTCGTCCACACCAAATGCTACATTATTGCGTATCGTATCATCCGTCAGATAGACTGACTGCGGAATATAACCTACACTGTTACTCCACTGTTCAGAGATTGTCCTAATATCCACTCCTTTATACTTGATGCAGCCTTCCTGTGGTCTGTAAAGCCCCAGAATAATATCTGCCAGAGTCGTCTTGCCTGCACCGGAATGCCCGATCAGGGCCACCGAGCTTCCTTTATGAATATGCAGTGTAATGCCGTTTAAAACCTCCTTCTCTGCCGCGGGATACTTCCAACGAACATTGTCAACTTCAAGATAACTGCCACCCTGTTCCATCTCCGTAACAACCACTCCACTCTCCTGATCCTGCTGTATCAAAAGTCGGATATCCTCCTGCACCGCCTGTTCTGCCGCCCTGACTTCTTTAAGGTGTTCATAAGTCTTATTCAGAGAGGGAACAAAATAAATAATTTGATTAACGCTGCTGCTGATCCTGCCCAAAGAAGGAAGAATACGAAATGCCCCTACTGCAAAAGCAGCTAACTGAGGGATGAACGTAGTCGTGTCAGTCCCACTGTAGACACGAAAACTGACTGAAAGGATCAAACCTGCCACACATACGGCTTCAATAATATATGCCGGACTTTCGGAAGCAACAGTCTGACCGATCAGCGCCTTCTGCTGTCTCTCAAAGGCTCTCTCATAGCGATTGACAAAAAACTGCTGCCTATGCATTACAATAACTTCTTTAATCCCTTGAAACGCTTGTAAAGAGTGCTTCTGTGCTTCTCCGTTACTAAGCCTGTATTCCACACCAAGTCTTTGCATCGGCTTTCGAAATCCCAGAACAACACTGACAAAACAAATAACCGCAAGCACAATCACGCTTACCGCCATCATGAAATCTGTTTTCACAATAAAGACTATTATCGCAAATGATGTAAGTATCTCCGCAATTACACGAAATGCATGGTGCATCATCTGATAGACCGCACTCACATCACCCATAATTCCCCGAAGTAATTCGCTTGTATTTACCTGCACGAAAAAGAGATATCCCCTCTTCATATAAGATTTCATCATTAATACGCTTAATTCCCTCTGCACCTTTGTAGAATATCTGATTCTATAGTAGGAGAGAATCGTCAAATATAAATTCTTGAAAATATAGACAAGCGCAATGCCGATTCCCAATATCAAGACCATCTGTGTAGAATCCGCAACATCAAAAAAGTCCACCAGCGGCTTAAGATACTTATTCTGCAGCAATGCCTCCGGATCCATCATTGCCTGTACGAAAGGTATAATAATAGACACGCCCAATGTCTCAACAACGGCACCGACTAAAGTCATAAGCAAAATGACTAATCCATGTCGCTTCTGCTGTCCCGTCAATATAAACTGAAACTTATTCCAGATATCTCTTACTTTATTTAATTCATGCAACATAGCCATCTCCTGAACCGGATTCTCATCAAATATGCCTAGCTGTATACTAAACGATATAATTCCGCAAAATACTATTCATTAACTAATTTTCCGGAATTGCAACCAAATGTGTGTGTACTCCTGACCGCAAAATATATCTATATTTACAACCCTCTTTCTCTAAAAAGCGGGGAATAGTATATATATCTTCAATATGATGATATACACATATGGCCATATACGGTTTGTATTTTTTGATATATTTCATACCACCCTTTAATATATCAAGTTCCAGCCCTTCCACATCCATCTTGATCACCAGCCGGCCTTCAATATTCAGGTTTTCCTCATCTAATGGTACTATTCTTATTATTGTTCCTGCTTCCCCTTGAGCATCCGTCACCCCAAACATACTGGAAGACTTAGCAAAAACCTTATCTTCTCGTCTCGCCCCCAGCGCTTTATTGAATGCAATGACATCCTTTTCATATGACTTACTCTTTATATTGTCACACAACATCTTGTAATTGCACTCTTCCGGTTCATACGCATAATATCGACATATCTTATCACCATACAAGTTATACAGTTCGTCAATCGTATCCCCCACATATGCACCCAGATCAAGAATCGTCATATGATCGTTTCCATTTAACTCATTCAGATAGAAATATCCATCCACACCCTGCATGCCCTTGTTCTGCATATAGGATTTAAACATAAAATCTTTTTCTTTTCTCGTCTTCACGATAAAATCTAATATTTCCTTTGTAATGACCTCATTTATATCATATATATTATATAACTCCTGTTCATAGTGCAGTATGAACTGATTGCTGTATGCCAATAATTTATCGTCATACTCTACATTTACCAGCATCAACCACAAAAACGGAGCAACCTTGATATCATATCGTTCTAATTCTTCTCCAAGTGTCTCCTGTAATCTTATATAGATATCATCAAAAAAACACGACGCAATAATAATCGTCCTGGAATCGTAATCTTTAATCGCATCCGGAGATATTATCGGTATGCCCTCAATACTCTTTCCCCACTTTGCAGGATTAGCATCGGCAACACATACAGGCATTAATTTATGTGTATGCATTATTCTCAATACTTTTGATGTTCCGCTTCCGGCTCCGTATAAAATTATATTCTCTCTTGCCATTATTTCCTCTTTCTTAATCATTATTTGTTTCCTGTCCATCATAAGTACACAGATTCCTGCTTCTGTTATTAAGAATGTCTTCCTTCATCAACTCGTACGCCTTGTCCAGACTGAGAAGCCGGAAGTTCACTCCGTTGATCTCATATGTTCTCACCGCACTCGCTTCAATAAACTTTTCCTCCATAGGATTGATGGTAACATGCACATTCTTATCTAAATCCCGCACAAACATGGAATAGGTTCTTATTTCTTCCTTTCCCTGTTCATCAATATATCCCGCTGTAAATTCCTTTATATACCGATATGGAACGTTTCCCTCCCATTCTTCCGCATAATGCGCAAAAGTAAAGCTGTCCTGATAGCTGACATCTATAAAAAGATTTTTCGCCCGGACTTCCTTTAGATAAGCGAAAGGCGAATCCTGCCCGAAGGAATCTTTGTTCTCCATTTTATATAGTCTCTTGGCATCCTTGCCCCACACCGCAAAAGAGTATAGCGGATGCTTTGTCCTGACATAATCCTTCCTCTTTAATGCCACCTTTCCTAAGCTACCTGTCCTACTGGGGGTCCGGTGATAATCGAAAGTGACACCTTTGCAAAAATCCCAGTTAAAAGTCGGAAGAAGTATCGTTCCTTCGCTTCCCACTGTCTCCATCAGGCTTTCCAGAAATATATTCAGGTCAGTATCATCTTCATGTTCCAAACATTGGAACAACAATCCTTTCAAGTCGGAAGAAATCAGTAACGTATCGCCCTTATTAATAGCCAGTTTGTCTACTATATCCCTCAAATGAACATATTCTTTATACCTATCATCACACATCAAAATTTATTCTCCGCTATCTTTCACAAGCTTAACGATCAATTCCGGAAATACCCTGTCTCTTTCATCGACATGATAAGACAGATTATGTGCCGCCATGGTATACAGTTTCAAATCCTTCAAAGTCGTTGTCTTCTTATGCTCCTGAATATCCTGTATCGCCTGCCTGCATTCCTTCACCGTCCGCACATGATACGCAAGCGGCGACGCATTCTTATAAGAATAGCCGAACAAAATCGCAGACACTCCGTAGAACTGTGACTCCCAGCATGCAGTTCCCGTCAGGGAGGCAACTGCAAAAGCATTTTTAATCAACTCATAAGTTGAACACTCCATCTTCATCAGCCTGACCTGCGGCATCCTCAGCATATCCTGATAATAAGATATACCTCCGAAGAAAGCGAGTTGTGCAGGATGCGCCTTCACATACACATGCATATCTTTCGGAATGCTCCGGCATAATATCTGCAATGGAAAAATCTGATCCGTATAGGCTCCGCCACCCAAAGGATTAGAAGTTGCTTCCGGTTGATAGTGAAGCGCAAAATAGATATACTTTTCTCCGGGCTTGGGCAACTCGGATACCTTCTCATAGAAATCATTGACTTCCTTCGTCTCTTTCCAATACGGTCTCGCATAGATCCACTGCTTATATGTGGCGGGAACAGTGCTCAGCAATTTCGGTATCCTCGCAAGAGAAGCACCCAAAAATCCGATTCCCATACCATATTTCTCATACTCTTTACCCAGAATGCCCCGCCATACCCGAATCAGGTTCGTTTCACCATATCTGGCACGGAATGTCTGTCGCAGTTTATTACCCTTCATATAAGCCGGTTTCATTTTATCAGGATCAAGAGATGTCCACTTTGCGAACTCCTCTTTTGTATTGCCCTCCAGTTCAATATCCTCTGCTGACTTATCCCTGTACACTTCCTGTAGCCTCTCATACTCCTCTCTGATGGCCTTGTCGGAAGTCATATAATCAGTTAGTGGATAATCCCTGTTAGGGATCAAAGAAGCAAACGCCATCATCACGGGAATATTCTTCATCTTACACAAATGATAGATGATCGATCCATATCCTTCATGAGGTATCCTTGTAAAAAAGACATGTGTAATCTGCTTCCGCTCCAGCATACTGTTCCAAAAGAGCAAATTACGCATGAATATACGATAATGGCTCTCCCATGCGCTGCTGACCTGAAAATCATAGCGCTGTTCAAATCTTCTCTGCTGGTTTATAATTTCAACGACATAGGGATTCATATACTCAAAAACCTCATCCTCAAGCGGAATGAATTCCCATAACTCCAACTGCTCATCCGTGAAAATCCCTCTGGCAACATCTTCCCTCAAATAACAGGTTCCCAGATCATCATAATACTTCAGCTCATCCTTATCGTTCACGATCATATAAAGGTTATCCACCTCTATCTCAGACAACGCCTTATCAATCATCGCCCTGTTAAGCAATTTCTCCATTACCCCCGGCAACAGAAGATTAATCATTTATACTCCTCCCTAAACCATTTCCCACGTAAGTACCGTATCTTCGGGTGCGTCACACAGCATAGTCCTTCCAAGCACTACCTCTATGTCTTTTGGAGAAATACCCGTGCCCGGTCTCTTTGCTATTACATCCTCTACCGTGACTATCTCCCCCTTCTTTATATCCCTTGTCAGAACAAGAGAACGCCTCGCTTCCCTCCTAGGAATCAGCTCGCAGGGCAGAACCTCCTTCTTCTCTTGTCCGCTGATCTGCGTAATTAGTTCAAAATTCCGGATTGCTTTTGCGAAATCGGCCGGATCGCCTGCATGGTAATGGTCATTTCCCTGCAAAGTCTTGTTCAATGTAAAATGCTTCTCGATAACCTCCGCGCCATACAAATATGCTGTTGTAAGAATCGTCATCGTCTCATCCGGCAGCGTATGATCACTGTAACCGATCTTATACTCCGGAAATATTCTCTTCAAAGTCTTAATAATATTCAGATTTGCATCCTCGTTCTTACAGGGATAAGAAAGGACACAGTGCATCAGGCATAACTCCTGACATCCTGCTTCCTCCAATACACGAACCGCCTCCTCAACCTCCGAAAGATAGGATGCGCCCACCGACAGCAATACCGGTTTACCTTTCGCTGCAATATAGCGCAGAAACGGATGATTGGTAAGATCAGAAGATGAAATTTTAAAAATATCCACCATGTCTGTAAGATAATCCGCCGACGCATAATCAAAGGGCGTAGACATGAACTCAATCCCTATTTCCTTACTGTATCTACACAGCTCTCCGTATTCCTCTGCATTAAAGTGGTCAAACTTCTTGAATAGTTCATGCTGTGTCTTAGTGGGTTCCTTAGTCGTATCCCAGTATGCAGGAGAGTTTTTGGAAACAATAGTATCCGCCTTGTAGGACTGGAATTTGACCGCGTCAATCCCCGCCTGTTTCGCTTCAAAGATATATTTCTTCGCCGCCTCTAACGGCGTTATAATTAATTCTTTTGCCGTATCATAATAGTTGACACCGATTTCGGCAATCACATAAGGTTTATTCATATAAGCGTTCCATTCCTTTCTTCAATTCTGTCTCCATGCAAACCCTGCCCCTAATTTGGGGTTATCATCTATAACTCAGCATCTCCTGTTCTGTCAACACCTTCACCATATCGATCAATTTACCAGCCGGATATTCAATGATGTTACTGATATCAATCAAATCGTTCCTACCGTCGGCATACAGAATAAAGTCTTGCAGCTTGCGTACCTCATCATATATCCCTTTCTTACTCACCGCGGGATATAGTCCGCGCCTGCCCAATTGCGGTTCACACAGACAATTAATACGATAATGTCTATTACATTCTAATATTCCGATGCATTCCGTCATCACTTCATAAGCACCCTGTAAACCGTCCGGCGAGATCAGTTCCAGATTATCTCCTGACGTATGGTACTCCGGATAATCATAGAATTTCGTTCTGGAAAAGGTACAGAGTGGGATATCCACCCCCGGAAAACAATATTGCCTTTCATCCGATCCTCTTTCCAGATAAGAACACTCTTTATATCCTCTGCCTCTGTACTTTAACACATTGGTCAATACCTTGTCTGCCAGCGTATCCGCATACCGCGAATGCACGATCGTATACTGCATATCATCACCTACACAGGTCAGGTTAAATCCGGCAATGACCCGCTCCTTCATCTGCGGCAGGTTCCTGCTTAGGTAAGTGATCGCCCCAATCGTCTCCGGCACCAGAATCAGCCGATAACTGTATCGTCTGCTTGGCATATTACGGATATAATCTGCCAGTGCAATCAGCACGCTTGGACCCGAACATTCATTATTAGCCATGGATGGGTGACAGACATAGGATGAGAAAAAAATCTCCTTCTCCGGCTCTTCCGTACCCGGGATCAATACCTCGCCATAAGTCAGACTTCCCTGCGGATCCATAGTGCTTCTGATCACAGCGTGATATCTGCCTTCCGGCAGTGCATCAAGCATTGTCTGCGTCATGCAGAAGCCCGATCTCGGCGTATAGTAAGATGTAACATACGGAATCAATTCCGGCTGCTCAGGCAGAGTATGAACACACTTCTTCAACTCCTCTAAATCCACCCACTTGTCCATCGGCAGGGAATATCCAACCACATGCAGGTTATTCTCTGCAAAATCAATAATCCTCTCCCCTGCCTCATTCTCGATATATCCTTCCGTAATATTCCACTCATCCGGAATGGTCCAGTCGAAAACCTGCGTGCCGCAAGGCACCTCATAAATTTTCAGTTCACTGCAGTATTCCTGCAGGATCTTCAATGTCTCCCTGACTCCGTTCCCGGTTATACTCCGGCAGATCGGAAATATCCGGGAAGCAATCTTCATCATGTCCTGACCATCCATGTCTTTCTTTTTCCTTCCATTGCACCTTGCTGCTCTTTGCTCTCCCGCCTGGCACTCCTCCACACCACATGTCTGTATGGCCGCCAAAATTCTACTTATTACTTTCCAGTATGATTCGCTTCACTCTCCTGATCCCGCCTGACAGATTCAGCTTTGCCATACTTTCCTTCATCTGTTTCCTGATCTGAGGTGTATGAATAAGCCAAAGCAATGTCTCCCGCAAGGTATCTTCCTCTACTTCGCCGCCGTTTCCAAGATTAATAAAACCATTCTTCATGTAGCCGAACTCATGTGTTTTTTCCCGATCATTCTGCGCCAGGATAATAGTCGGAACCTTCATTGTTGCAAGCTCATACATAGTTCTTCCCTGCGAAGAGATCGCAATATCTGACTCTGCCATATAGGTCGATATGACTTTCACATCTTTAATAACACGGACATCCTGTTCACACTGCGCGACCGCTTCCGCAAACTCCTCATCCCGGTTAAATCCAAGCCCCAGCACAAACTGATAAACGATCGGCAGCTCAACCGGCATGGAACGAATAACATTCAGAACCTTCTCCGTATATTTCCCCGGATCGGTTCCGCCAAAAACAATCAAAACCTGCTTTACTTCCTCTGAGAACTCCTTTGGCCCGGTAATTAGGAACTCGTCCCGAAGGCAGTAATACCTATGTCCCCAAAAATACTGCTCGTCAGAACCGTTCTTCTCATAGAGTGCATTGATCACCGCATTTGCAAGGTGACCACCCTCCCCCATATCCTCGATATTGACAACCCGTTCCGCCCACGGCTTCATAGCGTACATATACTCTTCTGTCGTATCCAAAATATCGTTGATCAGTACATCCGGGTGCTCCTGCTTTAGCAGTTCCGCAAATGCGGCATCATCCTTCACGACTTTATACTTGATAAACCGCTTGTCCAGCTTCTCCATCCCCAGTCCGGACTTCTCTGAAACAACGATCAACACCTCATGCTCCGTCAGATTGTCAAAAAGCAAAATACTGCGGTAAATATGCCCCAGTCCGATCTCGGGATAGCCGTCTGTCCTGATCACAATTTTCTTACGGTTCAGCCTCATCTCACAGATCGTCCAGTCAGCATAATCATCTATGTCCACCGACTCTTCATCAGGCACCTCATACAAGTTGATATTCTTACCCAGTCTGGAATATTCGGTAACGAACTCCCTCTTCGTAATAACAAAAGCACCCGTCTCCATCAAATGCTTAGGCAGATACTGCCGGTTCAGCCGCTTCTCATAGAGCGGAAAGTAAGCTCCATCCTTCTCACCCCAAGACAGATGTGGCTTGTTGACAGCACTGATCATCGTATCTACCTTCATTTCAAAAAAAGACTGTAGCGCCTGATCAAATGTCTCCGCCCGCAATAACGGCGATGTCGGCTGCATTGTAATCACAACATCCACACCACCGTTGTCCTTTTCATAGCATTCCACGGCATGGTGAATGACCGGATCAAGAGTCACATCGTCTCCCGCAAGATGTGCCGGCCTGGAAATCACCTTAGCGCCATACATAGCAGATATATCCGCGATCTCATCATCGTCCGTACTGACGAGCACATCTGATATCATCTCTGTACGCAATGCAGTTCGGATTGCATAGGCGATCAACGGCCTGTTATTCATCAGCCGCACATTCTTGCGCGGTATTCCTTTCGATCCTCCTCTTGCGGGGATAATTGCAATTATTTTCATGGTTTTCTCCATACCGAAATATTCCGTTCGGAAGTATTTTCTTTATTCATCCAACATAGTCTCCACCGAGTTACGAATCTTCCTGATCTTTACATATTATAGCAATCCACTTTATATCGATCCATATGATCTCTAATCCACGCAATTGTCTCGGCAATACCCTCTTCAAAAGTATACTGCATCTTCCATTTCGTCAACTCCTGAATCTTCGTATTGCTGCCGAGAAGCCTGTTTACCTCACTCTTCTCCGGCCGCAGTCTCTCCTCATCACATATGATCTTCGCCCCCGGATTGATCTGTGAAATGATCTCCTGTGCCAGATCACCGATAGAGATTTCCCTCTGTGTAGCAATATTGATTTCTTCTCCGATGGTTTTATCCGACTCAGCAATGGCAATAAAGCCGGCCGCTGTATCCTTCACATAATTAAAATCTCTCGTTGGCGTCAGCGAACCGAGCTTTATCTCTTCTTTTCCCGCCAGTAACTGCGTGATGATCGTCGGAATAACCGCTCGTGCTGACTGTCTGGGTCCGTAGGTGTTGAAGGGTCTCACAATCGAAACAGGCAGATCAAAACTCCTATAGAAACTCTCTGCCAGACGATCCGCCCCGATCTTGGTTGCTGAGTAAGGAGACTGCCCCTGATAGGGATGTTTCTCGTCAATAGGAACATAAAGTGCCGTGCCATATACTTCAGAAGTGGAAGTAATAAGTAACCTGGACATATCCAGATCTCTGGCCGCCTGCAGGACGTTCAATGTACCCTTGATATTTGTATCCACATAAGAATCCGGCGAATGGTAGCTGAACGGTATGGCGATCAGCGCCGCCAGATGAAACACTTCTTCCGTTCCCTTCATAGCAGTCCTGACACCGTTAGGATCTCTGATATCACCACAGAAAACCTCCACATGTTTCATAATGTCCTCCGACAGTGTATCCAGCCAGCCCCATGTATTGAAAGAATTATAGTAGGCAAACGCTTTAACTTCATAGCCCCTCTTAACCAATTCTTCTGTCAAATGGCTTCCGATAAATCCGTCCGCTCCTGTGACTAAAACCTTTTTTCCCATTATTATATCTATGCTCCTTTCAAAGTCCAGAGCCATTGTGTATAACAGCGTTCTCCGGATTGAAAAAAATAATTTTCATTCGTTTCTCCCGTGATTTACTCTACAGATTATCCAATCGTTGTTTCATCTTCTCCAACTCATCAAACTGCCCCATGTCCATCCATGCAGCATCCTGAATCAGATAACTTCCTACTCTGTCTCCCCGTGCAATACATTGTTCGATGACATCCGTAATATGGATAAAGGTATTTTGCGGTATTCGTTCCACAAAAGAAGGCTCTATAATATAAAATCCCGTATTCACATAATAGTCAAACTGCGGCTTCTCCTTCATCTCCACAATTTGCTGATCCTGGTTCAGCGTGACAGTTCCATAAGGTATCTCAAAATTTTTCTGCGCACAGACCATCGTGATCATATTGCCGCTTTTTTTATGATAATCCAGAATATCAGCGTAATCGGCATCAATCAGAATATCGCAGTTGGACATAAAAAAAGTATCCTCTACCTTATCCGTCAACAGGCGCAGACCACCTCCGGTTCCAAGATACTCATTTTCTTCCACAAACATAATATCTCTGCGAATCTCGTTATCCGCATAATAAGCCTTAATGAAATCCTTCTTGTAATTGACGACCATCATGACCTGTGTACATCCGTACGCCGCGAAACGATCCATAATGTGTTCCGTGATCGTCTTTTCTCCGACCGGAATCAACGGTTTCGGCAGAATATCGGTGTAGGGGCGCAGTCTCATTCCCTTGCCGCCCGCCATGATCACAAGCGGTATCTGCAGGTTTCTTTGCTGCCGCAGCCCATGATCCGCTACCATATTCCGCATTTCATCCCTCAAAAACCTAATCTCTATAATTTCTTTCTTTTCATTCACGATGGGCACGGCAGTGACAGCGCGGCGCCTCATCACCTCTCCCGCCTGCTGTGCCTGATCAGCCCTTAAATAGATGGGATCACCATGAGCGATCTTGCACACAGGCTGCTCCAGATCACCGTTCTGCAAAATATATCTTCGAATATCACCGTCCGTCACGACTGCACATAGCTTCATACCCTGACACACAAAAGCAATTCCTCTTGCGCCGGCGTTAATCTGTTTCATAGTATCTATAACACTTGTATTCTCTTCTACAATATAATCTTGAATGTGCATCTGATCACTTCCATCCTCGCATTGTCGAATAATTACAATCAGTATAACAAACCTACTATTAAAAGACAAGCCTGGCCACAGATCCTCGACTTTGAATTCATGATTCCACAAAATGAACCACATTCTCCTTCTTCGCCAAGAGTTTCCCTGGCACCTTCGGATAGCCAAGCGCCACCGCCGCCCACACAATATGCTGCGTCGGCACCTGATAGCTATTTAATAGTTCTCGGATCTCCGGCTCATCACACAGTGTCATAAGCGGATTCAACCAGACTGAACCAAGCCCGTAAGATTGTGCCGCCAGCATCATATTCTCCGCCGCACAGGAAGCATCTTGTATCCCGTCTTTATTTCTGCGGTCATTGGAGACCAGAATCAGTATCTGCGGATTTTCAAACCCATAGAAATGTACCTTCCTCTCTTCCGCCTTGGCACGCGTGATCTCCTTTAACTCTTTTATCTTATCCTGCGACTTTAATACGGTAAATCTCCAAGTCTGCATATTATGACCTGAGGGTGCATAGTAACCAGTCTTAATGATCATATCCAGAATCCTATTATCAATAGGCTGATCAGTAAATTCCCTCACGCTTCGCCTTGCAAGCAGGTTGCAGATTATCGGGTTCATCAAGTCAACACTGCCACGTTCTTCATACATTCTATGCAGCGCTTTGCGATCCAGTTTCTGCATTTTATTCCGCGGCAGTTCATCCACCTGAATAAACTCTTGCGGTAGCTTATACTTTTCCATACGGTTCGCCAGGTATTTTAGCAGAGCACCCTCATCAGCCATCCCGTTCTCCACCACCACATACAGCACTGGCACCTGCCCAACTATCCCTTCCGGATCATCCACACCGATACACGCGCATTCTTTGATCTCGTCATATTCCTGCGCTATGTTCTCCACTTCTATGGGAGAAACCTTTTCTCCGCCAACATTGATGATATCATCGGCTCGTCCCAACATGAACACAAAGCCGTCTTCATCTATATAAATCAGATCATTAGTATATAGCCAGTCATCCCGAATTGTCTCATCCGTTAATACCGGCTCATTCCAGTATCCTTCCATCCGCATCCTACCATGTAAAAGCATTCTTCCAGCAGTATCCATATCTTTGGCAGCCACCTCATTGCCGTCCAAACCAACTGCCTTTACTTCAATTCCTTCCAATGGTCTGCCGATAGATGCCAGTTTATCGGGATGGTTTGTGATGTCAAGGAAAACTGCGCCGCCTGTCTCCGTTGACCCCCATGTATTAAATAACTGCGTATCTGGCAACAACCTAAGCAATTTCTTTTTCATATCCACGCTCACAGATCCGGCACCAAACTCTATATACCGCAACTGTCCGATCACAGTTGCAAAATGCTCCTGCATCTGCCTGTATATCACCTCCATGGAAGCCGGCACGCAAACCATAGCCGTACAGTGATGTAGCCCTATATTTGTCTCTATCTCCTTCGCAAACGTAAAACCACTCTGCAGTACAATCGTTGCCCCCAGATACAGAGTTGAGCGCAATACACGCATACCGAAAGAATGATTAAGCGGTAGTGGATTTAATACAATATCATCCCCGCGCATACGTATTCCATTGCAGGTATTCAGCATATTTGCGTAAATACATCTATAGCTCAGCATAGCGCCTTTCGGCTTTCCCGTCGTACCCGTGGTGAAAATCAGTTCGCAAAGTTGCCCCTCCTCCGGTTCAGCATAGTCAATATACTCCTGTTCCTGTACAGACTCTTTATAAAGCTGTTTAAGAGAAACCGTCCTAATCTCCTCTGGCAATTTCTTGCCGTCTGCCAAAAAAATATCCGCCTGCGTCATTTCCCATATGTCCTGAATATTTTCCGGTTTCGCAAATTTGTCAATGCCTACCGTAACAGCCCCAATGTACTGAATCGATAAAAGCCCCGCGATATATTCCGGCTTGGAAACGGCGTTGAGCATCACCCTGTGCCCTTTCCCAATTCCCATTTCATGGAGAAGGGTCGCCATCCCTATAATCCGTTTCTTGAGTTCCCCGTAGGTTACTGTTACATTCTTAAAACAGACAGCTTTTTTCTCCGGCTGGGTATCCCCATATTCCAATATCTTCCCTACCAATGTTTCCATCTTCGTCTCCCATATATACAAATACCCGTCCTATTTTCCCACGCTGTTTTCAGTTTATAATGCATTCGCCTCCAAGATATCATCTTGTATCACGCCTGCAACCGTTGAACCATCGCCACCATCGCATCAATAGAATTAAAATTCTCAGGCATGATTTCCTCATAAGGAATATCAATTCCATACTCCATGCTGAGCGTGCTAATCACAGAAACGATTGTCAAAGAATCCAAAATACCGTCATCCACCAATTCATCAGATGCGGTAAAATCAATCTCCGGGTTCTCTGTTGATAATAATTGTAATAATTCTTCTCTCATCTGCTCAACTCTTCTCTTTCTTCAGTCACTCTCACTAAATCTCCACTAAACATCAACTACCGCAATACCATAACTCCTCTACATATTTATCATAGATTTGGCCTATCCTGGTCTCCGTCCGCCTTACAAAACAAGACTCCGTCTACCGGATAGTGCACCCAAATATCTACATTTCTCTGTTCAAAAGGATGGAAGTAATTTGGTATGATATTTGCATCATCGTCTTTCCTTAGTGTAAACCCTGCCTCATAAATATAGCGTTCTTCAAATCCCATACAATAAAAATCAATATATTCATACTGCTCTTTCATCGAGTCAAAGAAACTGCCCAAACACCCAAAGCAACTCTGTTCTCCTACATAATCCACAATTCTCAGCGCCTTGCGGTCATCTACAGTCTCTTCCCGAAATACGATAATCGCCTTAGATCTTCCTTCTGTTGAGATTCCATAAACCTTATATTCATATATAGGATGTTCAAAAAAACGTCTTCTTATATAGTTTTTATCTTTGTAGGGTATGCTATCCTTATTCAGCAACTCTGTATAATTTTCATCAAATGCTTTAAAATCATTTATTTCTTGAATTTCAACCGACAGCTCCGCAGCAGATCCGTTGACAGCAGCACTTTTCGGAAGATATTCAATGCAGGCAATATGAAAATCCTGCTTTTTACAAAGCCTGTAAAAATGCTTCATCTTACCGGCCTTACGATTTGGCAGAATCTTCATAATTGAAATTGTTGTTTTAGGATTTGCGCCAATTCCAAGTTTATATCGAACCATTTCTTCCAATCGTATAGACAATTCCAATCCCAGCAACGGAATATTTCCTTCCTTAACCTTCCATATGCTTCCCCATATATCCATACATTCTTCGTCATGTGATGCCTTAAGATATCCCAGAATCCCTTCCAGCGTATCTTGCTGTCTGTCGATTGCCAAAATGAAATTTACACTGCCATTCGGTTCCAGAAACTCATACTCAAAAAAAGAACGGTTGACTGCTAAAATATGTCCTTTTTTCCAATAGGTATCAATAAATGTCATGATCTGTGCAATATCTTCTTTTGCTGCCAGACGGATTATATATTTTTCATCATATTTAATATTCAAAGCAGACCTCCATCCTACAGCCAGATCGTCGGCCACATGTCTATCCATGACGATTATATTTCTACAAATCAATTAGCCACTGATTTTAAGCAGAACGTCAATGATCCGCTCCTGATCCTCCTCCGTTAAATACGCCGAAAAAGGGATTGAAAACGTTCTGTCCGCATAGTCAACAGTATTTTCAAACAATTCATCACCCATAAAGCAGTCTGCAAATACTTTCATACAGTGCATGGGATTAGGATAATAAACAATAGTCGGAATGCCTTCTTCCTGCAATTTTGTCCGCACCTCATCCCTGTGTGTCTGATCTTCAGCCAGAAGTGCATACTGCGCATAGGAAGATACCGTATTTTTACTAATAAAGGGAATCACAAACCTATCCTTCAATGCCTCATCATATCGTGCGGCGATCTCCTGTCTTCTTGTTATCTCTTCATCTAAGACTGCCAGTTTGGGAAGCATGACTGCCGCCTGCAGGGTATCTAATCTGGCATTCATTCCGACTCTGATATTATCATACTTACTGCTTCCCTTTCCGTGGACACGCAAAGATTTAAGCAGATCCCGCGTCTCCTCACTATCGGTAAATACTGCACCACCGTCCCCGTAACACCCCAAAGGTTTCGACGGGAAAAAGGACGTTGCCCCGATGTCTCCCAGCGATCCGCACTTTCTACCCTTATAGGAAGCTCCCGTTCCCTGCGCCGCATCCTCGATCAATAAAAGCTCGTATTTGTCTGTAATCTCGCGCAATCTGTCATAATCTGCCGGGTTCCCGATAAAATCCACTGCTACCACAGCTTTCGGCTTCAGTGCCCCTTTAGCTATAACAGCCTTGATCTGTCTTTCCAGGCTATCCGGGCTGATATTGTAGGTATCTTTATCAATATCACAGAAAACAGGTTCCGCCCCCAACATAAATGCCGGTTCCACCGATGCCACAAAGGTCATGTCGGGACAGAAGACCGCATCTCCTCTGCCGATTCCGTGTGCCATGTAGATCAACTGCAGCGCATCCGTTCCGCTGGAACATCCTATCGCATACTTAATGCCCACATACGCAGCAAGTTTCTCCTCAAACTCTTCGACTTGTTTCCCTATAATAAAGTTGGTGTCTTCCAACACTCTGTTTATGTTTTGATCGATCTCACTCTTTAATGCATGATACTGTGCCTTTAAATCAATAAACTCCATACTGTTCCTCCACTGCACATATTTCAGACGCATCACACTTTTCTGCTTCCGCGAAAGTATATCACGGCTCTATTTCTTCAGCCTTCACTTCACCACCGGATGACACTTTATACTGTCGACCACATTCCGGACATCGCCACAAGTCTGCTTCTTCCTGCAGCCTACCTCCGCACATACAAACATATCCCACAGTTCTTCCGGGATTGCCTACCACAAGATGATATTCACCCACATCGTGAGTCACTACTGTTCCCGCCCCCACCATGGCATATCGTCCTATCGTATTTCCGCACACGATTGTTGCATTTGCACCTATAGACGCACCTTTTCGAATGATCGTCTCTTTAAACTCGTGCTTTTTTTCAATGAAACTCCGGGGATTGATCACATTGGTGAACACGCAATTGGGGCCCAGAAAAACATCGTCCTCACATACCACACCCTGGTACAAAGCAACATTGTTCTTCACCTTCACATTATTGCCTATGCGCACACCGTTCTCGACAAATACATTCTGCCCGATATTACAATTTGTGCCAATAACGGAACTGCCCATGATATTACAGAACTGCCATATCCTTGTCCCCTCGCCGATCTGCGCATCATCGCTGACCAGGCTGGTGGGGTCTGCCTGATATCCTTTATTCATTCTTCTGCCTTTCCGTCGTGCTATCTCTTTTCTCCGAATCTGCCGGCAAAATCCATTGTACTGCAATCCTGCATCGGAAGCTTAACGGTTTGTCCGGTATCGGCCGCCTTGTAGATTGCCAGTACCAGCTCAAGCGCTCTGCGTCCCGCCTCGGCATCCACATAAGGTGCACGATCCTGTTCAATAGCCTGAATCACATCTGCGTACAACTTGGAATGCCCGAACCCGTATACATTAGGCGGATTCTCATGACACTCCTTCTTGATTTCCTCCGGATCATCCAGATAATCCGAGAATCTCCACTCTTCGATAATGTTAACAGCTTCTCCGCCTGCTTTGACCGTACCCTTCTCCCCGAAAATATATAAAGTCTCTTCCAGGTTCCTGGGATATATATTCGTTGTACCTTCCACAATACCATAGCTTCCGTTCTTGAATCTGATCAAGGCAATTCCGAGATCTTCCGCCTCAATATAATCATGCTTGAGACGATCCGTGAAGCCTATGACCTCCTCGATCTCATCCCCCATCATCCAACGTAGCAGATCAATATCATGGATGCACTGATTCATCA
The DNA here is from genome assembly GCA_014804655.1 of Lachnospiraceae bacterium. GTDB lineage: Bacteria > Bacillota > Clostridia > Lachnospirales > Lachnospiraceae > UBA3282. The sequence continues at coordinate 145,007 of JAAUZK010000004.1, forward strand.
ACGCACCGCCGTCCTGTTCCCAGGTGCCGCGCCATTTGGCGCGGGCATAGTACTCATAATCCCTTGCCCATCTGATATGTGCCGTTCCGTAATACAATCTGCCGAACCGCTGCATCTCGATCGCTTCCCTGATCTTTAAGACAGATTTATTGAATCTGTTCTGATGACAGGCGCATACTTTAACATTCTTTTTACGTGCTCTCTCAATGATTTCGTCCGCATCCTTCAACGAAAGCGCTATGGGCTTCTCAATAATAAGATTGCACCCCGCGTCAATACAATCCAATGCGATCTGTGCATGTTTACCACTCTCCGTTGCAATAGCAACAAGTTCCGGTTTTATTTCCTCAAGCATCTTATGATAATCGGTATACTGCGCCACATCTGCCGACAGCTTGTGCTTCAGCATCTTGTCCTTCATGTTATCCGGCACAATGTCGCATAATGCTGCTATTTCCAAATGATTATTTAAAGCTGCTACAACGTGGTTAGGTGATATCCTCCCACAACCGATCAATGCGTATTTCATTTCGTTCCCTCTTATCATTTTCGCTTTTACTGATTTACTGTTCCATTGCTTAATGTTTCTTTTCTCTTTTACTGTTTCCCGTCACTCTGTCGATGAACCGGTTATACCGTTCCATATAATGCCCGATATTACTCCTGAACTTCCTGTCTGCCTGCTTGACATGTGAACATTTCTGAATAACCGCGGCAAGCGACTCCTCGCTTTCCGGTTCATAGAAATGGATCTTGTCCCGCAGTTCATCCCCCGACTGCATCTTCTCTATATCCGGCTCATGTCCGGGAATGATGACCCCTGCGCCGGCAAAAAGTCCCTCGTAGATCGTCCTCCCAATACAGAACTGCGGTTCCCCACGTATAATATAATCGCTGACGCGGTATATGCTGCCCGTGTCTTTCATCTCTCCGCAATATATGACACGCTCGTCAATTTCCGTCATCTTTGCACAGTCACGCCCATATGCATGATCGTTATTACCCACGATCAAAAGTCTGCTGTCCGGGTTTTCGTGTCTCATAAATGACCTGAGAACAAATTTTGATCCTTTGTTGTCTCCCACCTGTCCAAGCATCGCAAATATTGTGTTTGCCTGTGTTACACCGCATTTTCTCAGACTGTCCTCATAATCGGCATCTGCAACCCACGTCATATCAAAGGGATTATTTAACACCATCGCACGCTTATTCCTCATAATCGCCTCGATGGGTATTCTCGTCGCTTCATCAATATAGATGATTCCCGCGGCCCTCTCCAAAGCCTTGACAAACTGTCCGATCCTGCGGTATTGCGGATTGATGATCTCCCTGGCATGAACAATATACCTGGCATTATCATCTATGATAGGGAATAAAACAAGTGAATTCAAATGCACATAATCATATCCACCATGCCTGATCACTCTTGTCCTTTTTCTCTTACAGAAAAAAGCCATGATATTATTAACAATGTGCGAACACTCACTGAGTACACTCACCTTGTCATAATACTGGCAGCGGTATCTGGGCATCCATACCGTATAAATATTCTTCAAATGGCTTCCAAGCAAACTCCTTAGTTCCACTTCATCCGCCTTACGGGTAAAACTCTTACAGATCAACAGATCATAGTCATAATCTATATTTTGAAGAACGCCTGTTATACTCCGATTTGCGCCGTATATGAAAATGCCTTCGTGTAATACGAATAATGCTTTCATCAATTAGAATCCTTTACACCTTTTCCATATGGATTTTACCATATCTTGCCTATCTTGAACAGTCTGAATTGCTGACATCACATGGCGTGGTCGTACTGCGGTCATTCATAATCAGGTCAATCTCTCGTTTCATATTCTCCAGAGCGTTTTCCTTCCAGAAATTACTTTTCTGCTCTGTTGCTGAAGCATCGGATAATATCAACTGATACAGATCCTGGGCAGAATCAAAAAATTTTGCTATCCCCATCTCACACAGCTCAGCCACTGCAGGATACGCCCCTTCCCGCATGATATAAGTCCTCAGATTAAATTCAAGGCCTTCAAAAGTTGCCGTTGACCCGTATCCGCCGATCTGATATGTGGATGCCGCAAACAACTCATACAGATCAACTTTATTATTATCAATCACCTCTATGCCGGAAGCCGCCAGCTTCACATACCTCTCCTTCCACCTCTCATACTCACCGGGATGCAATTTATATACGATCCTGTATTGCGATTCATCTATCAGTTCATTCAACTCTGTCGCGATCTCCGACATCATTTCTCCAATCTTGGGCTGGGAGATGAAAATGATCTGATAAGGATATCTTTTGTCCGTTTTCTTTTTGGCTTCTTTCGCTCTCTCACATAAATGAGGGAACCCGATCTCCTTAAGCCTGTCCTGCGGAAGTGGAATACGCGCCATACTCAGCCAATATCCAGAAAAGGCGAAAAAATATTGCGGAAACTGTTTAACCTGTGTACCGGGATAATAATTATATGCCACGTGAGTTTTTCCTGCCGCTCCATGCTGTAATTCTACCGTCGGAATATGCCGCTCTGCTGCCAGCTCATTAACGATCATGCAGTCAATGTTATATCCCACCACTTCCAGAATAATATGAGGGTTGACGCAATCTAGTATTTTGCCAAATTCTTTTCGTTTCGTTTGATATACGTAATATCCGCACACCATTTTATCAAGAACTGATTCAATATTATACTCAACATGATAAGCTCTGCTGATCTCCTCTATCGGCTTACAGATCTTATCACGCAAAGTTTTTCTAATCCCGGCAACCTGCTCCTTATGCAAGAACTGCCAACAATACCAATGTAGCATTGTTTTTATTTCGATCAGATCCGTATACACAAGATTTTCTGTCTTCACAGGTCTGAAATGCTTTTGAAAATAGGGTCTCTCCAAGACAATACTGTCAGGATATTCCGCCGCGATCCTGTCCGTATAAATACATTCATAACAATCTCCCGACCATACTCTGCGCTCCGCATTCAAAATCAATACATTATGCTTTCCTCTCGGAAGTCTGCTAAACAGCAGTGCATATTTTACAGTGCCCAGCCTTGCCTTCGCCTGTTGCCATTTAGAGCGTATCGGATATACATACAATGCTCCTCCCGAATCCAGCTTATTCATGATCTCTCTCTCTACAACGTGTCGAAAATACGTCCAATATGCAAACCCGTTAATTTTGTCTTGGATTAGTCCGTATTTATGTTCAATTTTCAAAAAAGGTTCCAAATCCATAAAAATACATCCATTCCTCTTGATTGTGCCCGCTTATTTCATATGCTTATCACGCTTGTCAGTTGTACTGAAAATACATTAAACCCGTATAGCAAGCTCCCTCTTAAAAGACAAATATGCTCATAGTTAAGTTTATCTTTTCGACAATATATATTCCGCCAGCATAAAATCGTACTCCGTATCAATATCGACAGAGTTTATAGACGACATCTTGTAGGCGTAGCAGCCTTGATCATAGGGACTTTCCATTTCCCAAAGATAGGATTCCTTCAAAATATATAACGCTCCGTTAATTCGATAATAAACAGGCAGCAACTGGCTCGGTGTGGAAGCGATTTCTCCGGATATAAAACCATCCATCCGACAATCTTCCTGTAATGTATTGGAATAAAGAGGTGAATGCTCCATTTCACATACACTGACTACTGCGTTCGCCCCCATACGGTCAAACAGTTCATATCCCTGTCTGATATTTTCCGCCGTTCTCAGTGGCGATGTCGGCTGTAAGACACATACACTTGCGAAGCTCTCCTCCAAGGATCTGTAACCGTCCAAAACCTCTTTTACTAAATCCCACGTACTCGCCATATCTGAAGAATTTTCCTCATTTCTCAGAAAAGGAACCTCCGCACCATATTCACGTGCGATTGCGGCGTATTTCTCCGAATCAGTCGATACCATGATTCGATCAAACACACCGCTATCTATCGCCGCAATGACCGAATATGCTAAAAGAGGCTTATCCCGTAAATCTTTAATATTTTTGTTTTTAAGTCTTTTTGAACCGCTTCTCGCCGGTATAATCGCCAAATTTTTCATATATACTCCTGTTTACTTCTCCTAAAGCTAAAGCTGCTGCAGATACCCTCAGATATCAAACTCTATATCATAAAATTTCTTTTTCAAATCAATCTCCGCCCCATCTTCCCCAATCAGATATTTTTTGATCAGACTGACAATACTCTCGGAGGGCTTTGCGCCTGACTGTTTGCGCAACAGAATATCTTTTGCTATCTTTCCCCGGAATTCTACTGTCTGCACCGCTTTCATCGCTTCCTTGATCGCTACAGTATCAGGAGTACAATTTACAATACTGACGGCCTGTACCCTTCCCCTCTGTCTGTCTCCGATATTAACCGTGGGAATCCCCAGCGCCGGAGCCTCCAGAATTCCGCTTGAAGAGTTACCTATTACCATAGAACAATACTTCATGGCTGACAGATAGCGGATCATTCCCAACGACTCCGTCAAAAATATCCTCTCTCTTCTTTTCTCAGCAAATTTCTCCAAACACTCGTTAATCGTTCTGCCTCCGGCATCCGCATTGGCTTTTGTGATCAGATAGTGGTACTCTGTCATCTCATCCATCGCCTGCAGCAACTCATTTATCTGTTTGATTCCACTTTCTTCCTCCAGTGTCACCGGATGAAACGTGACCAAACAATACTTTTCTCCCAAGTTAAACTGTATCGCTTCCTCCAATTCTGACTTTTCCAACAGTTTCTGATTAAGAATATTTTCAACCCCTAATGCCCCCACACAGAACACTCTGTCCGGATGTTCTCCCAACTGGATAACCCTCTTACGATAAACTTCTGTGCTTGTAAAATGAAGAAAACTCATCTTGGTAATGCCATGCCTGATGGCATCATCAATGGCGCCTTCCGTCACTTCCCCGCCATGAATATGTGCAATTGGTATCTGCGCATTCATGGCTGCAATACAGACTGCCATCGTCTCATAGCGATCCCCCAGAACAACGAGCATGTCCTGCCTGTTTTCAGCAAAAAAATGCCCGAACCTTACAAGGGCTTCCGCCATCGTTTCGGACATTCCAACCGCACCGTCTTCTTTGGATATAATAGGAATCTTAGCCATAATCGGGATTCCGTCTGCCTCAATCTCACGATAGGTTTCTCCAAATGCCTTCTCCAAATGCATGCCGGTAACAATAACATTCACATGCAATGCAGATTCTTCGCGCAGTTTTAATATAACATTTTTCAACAATCCGTACTCAGCTCTCGTTGCTGTCAGCACACATATCTCTTTCATTTCTATTTATTATCCTCTATAGTTTTCACTTTTGGGCGGAAAATCATTGCAATCAAACCTCGGAAGCAGATAACGATCCTCAATTGCCCAATCTACAACCCGAACCTCCGTTGTCATTCCCATCCTACAGCCTCTCTGCTGAATATATTCCACCACATCTTTATTATGACTTCCATAGGGATAATTCATCACCCATCCTTTAGTATCTATAAATTCATCCATAACATCCAATGCTTTGGAAATATCTTCCTGCATCTGCTGTCGCGATAAATTACCCAGCCAATAATGATCATACCCGTGTATGCCGATGTACATACCATGTCGCTTCAAGGTACGGATCTGTTCCCGCGACATATACAGCTCATACGCCAGGACTTCCTCCGATACCCCTACATAGCGTTCAAACAGATCACTGGAAATAAGGTTTCTAGCCCGCTCCGGCAAAGCCGTCTGAAGCATACGTTTAACAAAAATCGTTTCCTTCAAATCAAACCGATTTGCAACCGCATACTCCTCAAAAAGCTCCTCGTTAGACGGATAATCATACTCCTTCCCACGATAGAAATTCATTCTCTCAAATACATCCGGCAAAAGCCGTCTGATATCTGCCGCTGCAAGAATGTAATGAATCTTGTTGACATCGAGAAGGCTGTGCATATCAAAAGTCTTACCCGGTATAAAGAAAGACCCTTGTAACCCTTCTTCCACAAGCGCCGGCATAACATAAGTATAATTATCAATATACCCGTCATCAAACGTCAGAAGAACCGCGTTCTCAGGAAGCGCAATCTGCCCGTCGAGAGACGCCAGCACCTCTTCCATCCGTACTACGGAAAAATTAGCTTTCAAAAAGGCGATCTGTTGCCGAAACAACTCTATATCCATTCCTTTAATATTCGGATATCTGCTGTGTTTCAAATCCCGAACATAGTGATACATAACAATATAGAGCATACCATATCCTCCTAATTTTACCCAATACCATTCTCCTTGTCAAATACAGTGCTGATCATCCTTTTACCTTATATGTACCTACCAAGTGCACATATAGTTAATTCCTTGTATCTAATAACTGCTTGGTCTGTCTTGATCCCCATCCCCACGGTATAAATGTAGTTTATCCAACACATTACTTACAAAATAAATATCAACATTCCTTGCCTCAAATGGTTCAAAATAATTTGGAATAATATTAACATCATTCGATTCTCTTTTTATAAAACCAGATTGACACATAATATCGTCTGAAATTCCATAACAATAGAAATCAATATATTCATATCCTCGCTCTTCCAATATACGATCCCATTCTCCCTCCAGACCTATCAAATCTTCATCCTCACCAATATAATCAATGATTTTAGCCGCCTTTGAATGATTGACTTCCACTTCACGCATAATAACAAAAGATCGTCTTTCTTTATTAACTATTTCATAAATATCATATTGATAAACGGGATGGTCAAAATAACGATGTTTTATATATTTTTTATCCTTATATGGAGTCTTAGTGGCCAGATATTCCTCCGTAAGATATGCAAACATATCATGAAAATCTTCTACATGTTTCAAATAATTACCATTCTTATATCCACTACAAAATTTTTTTTCTTTTATAATAGCAATATGATATTCATCCAAATTCCTAATTCTATAATAGTGATTCATTTTTTCCACATACTGCCCATACATTCCCAATACTCGTCCTGATGTATTCATATTGATACCCGGAGAACACATATAACGACAATTCGTTATTTCCATCAATGAATCCCTAATAGCTTTTCCTAACATAAAATAATTACTTGGAATAACCTTCCAAAGAGCCCCCGCAATATCCGGTGTATACATGCCATTCATAGGAATATATCCTTCTACACCATATATTTTCCCATTCTCTTCAGCGATTATATATGTAAACATATCATTTCTATCTATATGTTGGTATTCCATAAATTCAGGTTTATTCGCCAAAATGTGATTTGAGCCCCAATACTCCCTTATAAACTCCATAACGCGTGGTATATCTTCTCTTTTTGCTAATCTAATTTCCATCATTATCCTTCTTCTTGATTTGTTTGGTTATTAAGTTGCTCCATAATAATAGACATCATTTTCATCTTATCCACACTACTTCCAGTTGCGATATATGTGTTATCTAAGGTAAACCCAATCTCACCCGGATTAGCTTTCATAATAACAATTCGATCACCGATCAATACCGCTTCCTCCACTCCGTGTGTAACAAAAACAACAGAAATATCATATTTCAGGCATTTTTCTCTTACCAATTTCTGCAAATTATGTCTTGTAACCATATCCAGACTGGCAAACGGCTCATCCATAAGCAAAATTTTCGGTTTTAATGCTAATGCCCTTGCCACGGCAGCACGCTGTTTCATTCCACCAGATAACTGCCGCGGATACCTATTTCTATATTCGTAGAGACCAACTTCTTTTAATACAGCCTCCGCCTCTAAAACAGCACTTTTTCGATCCAAAGCAGTCTTAGTTATTAAAAGCGCATGTACAATATTTAACAAAATGGATTTCCAGGGAAAAAGTTGATTAAAATCCTGAAAAAGAAGTAATACATCTTTTGAGGGAGTACAATAATTACTATTATCGACTAAAATATTACCTTCATCAGGTTTTTCCAGTGCCGACATAATTCTTAACAGAGTAGTCTTCCCACACCCAGAATATCCCAAAATACAAAGTACAGATTTTTTCATTACTTCCAGTGAGATATCTTGGATAACTTTCTGTGTGCCTTCACTTGTTTGAAATGATTTGCTTATTTGATCTACTCTAAGTATAATATCCTCCGTCAATTGCCTGCCCCTCCCCATTTTTCTACCGTACATTTTTCTATTAGTCGGAACAAAAAGGCTTCTACTATTACACCTATGATAATAATCATTAACACCCCTACTAAAACATTCGTTATATTTGCATATGCACGGTTTACATAAATATAGTATCCCACTCCTCCAAGGGACCCTATCATTCCAAAGACCATTTCCGCACTAATTAACGCACGCCATGCCCTGCCCCAACCAATCCTTAATCCTGAAATAACATAGGGCATCACCGAAAAAACATATATATCTTTGAAAATTCGAAACGGAGTCATTCCAATATTAAGAGCCCACTCTCTATAAACTTGCGGGACTGTACGAAAGCCTGTCAGCAAATTTGTCACTAAAGGCCATAGCACCCCATGTACTATTAATGCAAGCATAGCTCCATTTCCTACCCCAAACCACATCATAATTAATGGTAGTATCGCCATTCCGGGGAGTGGATTCAATAATGTACACAATGTCATAAAAAAACTTTCAAATACCTTTGAATATACACAACATAATGTAACCATAATTGCAATGATAAAACTGATGATAAATCCAAGCAACACCACGTAAAGTGAATTTAAAATCTGAAAAAAAAGTTTTCCCCTAGACAATTCATAAAACATCTGACTTACTACTTTGGAACATGGGGGTAAAATATAATCATTCACCAGGCCTAACCGCGACGCAAATTCCCAAATACACAAAATAAGAATGGTCCATAAAAATGTCTGTCTTGATTTTGATTCCTTTAATTTATTCATCTTTTTCACTTTCTATTTCGGTATATTATCATAATTAGGAAGATTTTCAAATTTTGTAGGTTCTTTTGTAAGTATACCGGCCTCATATAAAAGTTCCGCCTGTTTATCATAACCTACAACTTCTTTCCTTGGCGGCATTCCTGCTAATACTTTGCTTACCTCTTCTTCCTCTACTCCGTACAATGACGCTAATATTTGAGCTGTCTCCTCCGCATGATCAGAAATAAATTGTAGAGTTTCATTTTGCGCAGCCAGAAAGGCATCAACAATATCCTTATTTTCTTCTATATAATCAGAATGTGTTACAAACCCGTCTCCAATGCTATAATCCGTTATTACATCTGTCATATCCGCTATTAATTTCAAATTTTCGTTTTCCTCTGCCTTTACCATCATAGGGAACGAAAAAACTGCACCATTATAGTCGCTTGATGTCTGTAATGATGCAATTGCATCCGCCGCCGGTATTGGAGAAAGACAATCATCATATTTCATTGCGTCTCCGGAATACTCCTTACAATAAGCCAAAAATGCTATATGTAAATTTGTGCTCTTATTCGTTATAGCAATGCTGGAAGTACTGGAAAAGTCATCTATCACCTCAATATCGCTGGAATTACTGTAAATATTGATCGGTGTAGAGCCGGAAAAGGAAAGTAATGTTAATGGAAGCCCATTTTCATACGCCGCTATATATGTCATTAAAGAAAAATCTGCAATATCTACATTTCTTGAAATTATAGCCTCCCTTAAATCCGGTCCGGTAGCTATTTGACTCCACTCAATCTCCACATCCGCTGGCAAATATTTCTCAAGTATTGCTTTTTCCTTCATAATCTGCGCTGTCGCCGAAACATATACCCCTGTCTGCGCTATTCGCACTACACGTTTTTGTCCCTCCCCACTGCCACATGCAACAAGGCCAAAAACCAAGCTTAATAACACTAAAATTGCTGTAACTTTTCTCATTACCGACATTTTCAATTCTCCTCGATTATATCATTTATTCATTTTTAATTTGCTTAATCATTTCCAAAAGTGTTTCTACCGTTTCAAAATTCTCCTGCTTTAAACAAGTTCCGGCAATTTTTACATCAAATTCTTTCTCCAACAACGTGACTAACGTAATAATATCTAAAGAATCTAATAATCCCTGATTTAGTACCGTAGTTTTATTTACATTTTGTAATGTAGGCTTTATCTGATTAATTATTCCAATAATTTCTTCAATCTCTCTATTCATTATTTCACCCCTCGTAATTCTTTTCTTAATATTTTTCCATTATAGGCTCGTGGAAGCACATCCAATTCCTCTACTAATTTCGGTACTTTAAAAAACTCAAGTCTTTCCGTCAAATACGTCATAATCTCCTGACGACTAAACACTTCTCCTCTCTTCATTACTACATATAGTTTGGGAATTTGTCCCACAACCTGATCCTCAACCGGAACACATACACACTCAGCTATTTTCTCATTATTTAACATAATTTCTTCAATTTCAAGTGGTGCTATTTTATTGCCGCCACTATTTATTACATCATCCTTCCTTCCCAATAGATATATATTTCCATCTTCTCCCCGATATCCAATATCATTTGTATAAATCTTACCATCTCGCAAAATTTTCTTGGTCAGTTCAGGTTCCTGCCAATATCCTTTCATGTTCATAGGTCCCTCAAACACCATACACCCTAGATGCTCTCTTGTTGCATCTATTACTGTCCCAACCTCATCAACAAAACTTACTGTTGTATTTACAGTTGGTCGTCCAATACAAAACATCTTATCATGATCTTGACTAAAGTCAAAAATGCAGGTACACCCTGCTTCCGTTGCTCCATAAGTATTATACAATCTTACATCTGGTAATAATCTTCTTAATTCATTTCTTTCAGTTTCCGTAATCGGTGCTGATCCCAGTTGGATAAATCGCAGTTGTTTATTAAGTTCACCCAATTTTTCTCCAGAAAACTTTAACAATATTGACAGCATTGCCGGCACTAATGTAATTGCAGTCATCCGATACTTTTTTAACATGTCAAAAAAATCTTCCGCATAAATTACACCATCAATAATGCCGATTGTACTTCCCCGATACATAGCGCCATAATATCTGCGTAATCCCAAAGAATGGTTGATCGGTGTCGGAATCAGTTCAATATCGTCTTCCAGTAAATTCACACTATCAATAACATTCTCTGCAATCGCTTTATTTGTCAAATGTGTAACTTCTATACCTTTGGGTTCCCCTGTCGTACCTGTTGTAAAAAGAATGTCTGCAAGACTTCCCTGTTCAGGAAATCTGTGTACTTGCTCTTGTACTTCTTTATCCAAATAAATTCCACTTTCACTAATATCTAACAGATTAATATCTTTGACTGAAATATTCATTCTCCCGATTAACCATACAGATTTCATTCTTAACATAAGTTCAGAAATCCGCACATCAGACAGATTCTTTTCTAATGGTATTACAACTGCTCCTATCAAATGAAGAGCCGAAACTGCAATCAAAAAGAAAGATGTCTGTTCAGCCGCTATTGCCACTCTTGTACCTGTCTGAATTCCCTTGGACATCAACAAAGAGGCATATCCATTGATTGCATTCCAATGCTGCCTATATGTGATCACGCAATTTCGTTCTAAAATACATTCCTTATCAGGATGTTCTTCTGACATCTTATGTATATGTTGCAAAATAATTCTTTCTTCCATGGTTTCCTCTTTCATAACCAAAATCTACAATGTAATTTATCAAATTATTACGCTTTGTCTCTTGATGTACTACAATGTCCCTTTACCTAATTGTCATAAGGTAATCCATGCCACTCCACTTGTAGTCAATGACTTTATTAAAAATGTCTACTGCCATAGATATATTCTATCTCATTAATTGATGCAGAAATTCCCAGACCACTGGTGATCACGTGAATTCCAAGGTGCATTATACTCCGTCAGAGTTAAATTTGACTATCCTTGATTGTATCAAATTTTAAACTATATCGCAAGCCAATTCACGTTCACGCAATAATGGCTGATCATCTCATCCGGCTCATAATCCTTGTCCGCCTTCAATCCGATCACATGATTCCACTGCATAGGCGAAATCCCGGTACCCGGCCGCTTTGCAGTCAGATTCGCCTCCGTAAACACTTCACCCTTTCGGATATTCGTCTTGGCCACAATACTCTTTCTTGCCACATCCCGGTTCTTTATTTCCGAAGCGGATGGTCTCTTGATTCCGTCCCCCAGCGCAACTTCTATGTTACGAATCGCCTGTACCATCGCCCGCAGTTCCTCCGGCTCCAAGCTCGCCCTATGATCCGGACCTTCCATATTACGATCCAGCGTAAAATGCTTCTCGATCACTACCGCTCCCATAGCTGCGGCAGCAATCGGCACTTCAATGCCCTGCGTATGATCTGAGTAACCTACGGGCAGTCCAAGTTCTTCCCGCAGAGTATACATGGCCCGCAGGTTCACGTCCTGCATGGGTGTTGGATATTCTGTATTACAGTGCAATAGGATAATGTCTGTTGTACCATGCTCTCCTAATACCCGAACTGCCTGTTTAATCTCATCCATTTCACACATCCCGGTAGATAAGATTACTTTCTTATGCATATTTCCTATTTTACATAAATAAGGATAATTCGTAATCTCACCGGATGGAATCTTGTACGTCTGCATTCCCATCTTCTCCAAAAGAGAAATACTGTCTAAATCAAATGGCGTAGAAAGAAATTGAATCTTTCGTTTCCAACATTCATCTATCAATTGTCTATGCATCTCTTCTGTTAACTCTAATTTTTTAAGCATATCAAATTGAGATTCGTCCGATTGCGTATTCTTCAATTGATATTCTGCCTTCTCTGCTTTTCGACATACTAATTTATCTGCCTGAAAAGTTTGAAACTTAACCGCATCTGCTCCTGCTTGTGACGCTGACTCAATTAATTTTTTTGCAATCTCAATATCTCCATTGTGATTAACACCCGCTTCTGCAATAATAAAAATCTTACTCATAACTTATCAACCTGTCTCCAACTCTTATTTTCCCATCATATGTAAACTCTATAACTTCTAACATTGTATCTGCTGTTTTTACAAAAAAACCGCTTTCCGTCTTCCCTATAATTTGTCCTGCGATACCCTTATAAGTATGTGCACCAATAACCATCCTTACTTTATTAATGCTAATCTTTACCCCATTGATCCAAGATACTGCCTGCGGCCCCGGGATACATAATGCACGTACAAAATTAAATATATCTCTACTCGACTGATTCCAATCGAGCACCTCATCACCGGGTTGTCGCATCCCACAATACATTCCAACAAGATCAATATCATTTTGTCTTGTAACTACTACTTCATTTTTCTGAATCATTTTCAATGCTCTGTATAAAACATCTGCACATCCGGTATATGCTCTATCTAATAAAGTCTGATAATTATCATCGTCCGTAATGGGATATGTCTCCTGCAAAATGATATCTCCTGTATCAATGCCTTCGTCCATATAATGTACCGTTATGCCAAACTCTTTTTCGTCATTAATCAATACCCAATTTAATATATTTCTTCCACGGTAAAATGGAAGCTTACCGGCATGGCAGTTAATCGTTCCTAAAGGTGGAAGATTTATCATTTCCTTTTTAAAAATTTGATTAAAGGACATAGAAACAAACAGCTCTACATGATACTGCTGCATTTTATCAATAAATTCCTTTGAATTTATATTTTCACTAAGTTCGACAGGAATACCATTCTTTTCCGCCAATTGAATTAAAGTTACGTCCCGCTTATCATACCGTACCATGACGAATGCAATATCAAAAGAGTCGTCTGATATAATCCATTCGAATGCCTGATGTGCCCATGGTCCATCACCAAAATATCCAATTCTCATATTAATCTCCATTCCGCCGCCTTCGGCTGGCGGCACAAATAGTAATGAAAGTAGTTCACTCTTTCACGTGTTCGTGTTACAATAGACTTAGTATTAAGGCATCCCGGCATCAGTATCAGATGCACCCACCCGTTTGGTAGTGATGTGCAGGTGCGCCTCGCTTTACTAAGGTGGGAATACTCTATAATTGATTCACTATGTGAGCCTGTTTTTTGTGTCTATTTCGCGGTTTTGGCTAATTTTTCTTTCTTTCACACTATGTTCCTCCCCAATAATCATATCTACTACTTGTCAGAAATCAAGCTCATCTTCACATACTGATTTCCATTGCCTTCAACCTGTACATTACATTATACATTCATCCATACTATCTCGATCTTCCAAATTTCTTCCTCTGATAATCTTGCCTCCCTCCGCAAGTCGCCTACACGAGCTCCTTCTTTCCGCGCTGTAGCCACAACATACACCCAGCACCGCATCATCCGCCACTACTGCGGATGGATCATAGTATTGGAAAGCTTAACTTCCACTACAACCTCCCGCATGCAGGTTATGACATTCATTCCAATGTTTCCTGCCAATATTCCATCTCAACCCAATTCGTCACCTCTGCCTTGTCTCTGCACGCAAGACTTCGTGTTCATCTGCCGAAAATATAACATATGCGTCATTTCCTTTTCGGATAACCGAAACACTTTTACTCTCTTCCATATATGAAGATTCCCTACTCCTGCAACAGTACATCCATAATATAGATTCAGATATACCTTATCAATATTGTGTTTCCTATCCGCCTCTTGTAGAAGATAATATGAAATATGCAACTATTGCATGCCTGTCGATAAATCAAAATTATTCTCTCCATTAATGTCATCTAATATAACAGGATTAATATCACAAAATACATGAGAAGAACCCTGGTAAAGCCAATCGATATTCTCCTCCACTCCGTAAAATTCATGCAACATGTATCTGGCAAATTCATCGGTATCATCTAGATACAGATAATTCATAACCTCTGTCACGGCTATCACTATAGCAATTATTTCACATCCCAGCTCATATAGAAATAATAACTGGTAGCCAAAAGCCATATTCTGCGAAAACGTTTCGGTATACGCAGACCCTGCCGCTTATATCTATTCCCGGCACTCCAGCCTGCCGAATTTCTTTCTTCCATAATCCCGAATCCCCCTGCCGGTCGCCCGTACAAGCTCCTTCTTTCCCCGCAACAGCCATAGGGTACAGCATGCCGTCCTGTTGACTGCGTAGTAAAGAAGAAACAACGGATATCTCATTCCAAGGTGTATTCGACTACAAAGCAGCCAGTTACGCGCTATATAGTAAGCGCACAGCGGACTGTCCGCCCCCTTGGAACTTGCTCCCACTTTATGATACAACCTCGCCTTCGGACAGTAGTAGAGTGAAATCCCCATCTTCCGCAAACGAAAACTATATTCCGTATCCTCATAGTACAGGAAAAACCGTTCATCGAGGAACCCTGCCCTGATGATCACCAAAATGGGAATCAGAAGGCAACAGCCCGTTGCGAATTCAACCATCTGTTCCCTGTCAAACTGTCCCTTATCTTCCTGATCAAGACCTATGTGATGTACTTTCCTGATCAGAGGCGACATCGCACCACCCGCCGACCATATGACATTCCTGCGGTCACTGTAATAAATCTTCGGCACAATCATGCTGTCCGGATGTCTCTTAGAACATGCCATAAGCTGTGACAGCAAATCTTCCTCTGCTTCCGTGTCATTGTTAAGAAGCAGAACATAATCCGTGTTCCATTCTATAGCACGGCGGATTCCCACATTATTAGCATAAGAAAAGCCATAATTGTCATCAAGGTAAATCGTCTCAATCCTGTCATCTGCTTCATAACGCTTCTGTATTATCTGCATGGAATCATCCTGCGAAGCATTATCCACCACTATGATTTTTATTTCACAGATATTTTGCTGTTTCAGAAGAGATTCTATACACGCCGTATTATATTGTCTACCGTTATAATTCACTAAAATAATTGCAATCTTCATATTTACCGCCATGCTCTTCTCTGCACCTGCAATATCATTTATTCAGAAAATCATACAACCTTATTCCCACTTCCAAACACATCTGTCAGCAGCATATAATACTGTCGCGTAAGTCTCCCCTAGTCATACACCGTAAAATCCATCTCGCCAATCCGATTCTTGGGATGCAGCATAACCCGAATCCATTCCTTCACATCGTAAGGATCCTCCACGTAATTCGCCTTATTCTGCGTCACCTCGGGAATACACGTCTTATTTGTAGTGATTACGACCGTCCCAAAAAGCATCGCCTCGATCGGCGGCATCCCGAATCCTTCGAACACACTGGGAAACAGAAATGCTCTGCTGTATTTATAAATGGCGTTCCGTTCTGCATTCTCCACAAAACCGGTCAGCGTAATCTCCTTTTCTAGTCCTCTGTCCCGAATCTGCCGCTCCAATGCCTTCCGACTCTCCCCGTTTACGCCGGAAATCAAAAGCCTTCCCGGTAAGTCAATTTGTTGCTCTTGATCCGGCTCATGACTTCAATGATCGTGCCCAGATTCTTGTGCGGTATCAATTGCGAAACCGTATAGTAATATTCATTCTCCGCAACACCGTACTTCTCAGCCAGCTCTGTCATGGATATAATCTCGTTCGGGTCTACCGTAATGGTATTATAGATAATCGTGATCTTCTCCGGCTTCACATGATGCCTGACCATGATATCCTCCCGCACCCAGTCGGATATCGCCACAATATGCTTGGAAAAATGCACATCCAGCCACCAGCACAATCTAGAATAAGCGATCTCGTGAAACGGATGATATTTCGGATAATGTGCTGCCTGCAGATCATGAATTACATTTATATAAGTGATTCCTCCGTTGAAAAGGGGCCGGCAGTACACCGGAATAAAACACTTGCGGATATGATTCCTGCGTAACAGTCTGTTCTGGCAGAAAAACTGCCAGAGGATACGCCTCGCGATATTCACGGATTCTACATTGGCCTCCAGCAAGGAAATTCTCTCATCTTTCGCATAATGCGCGAGTGAGTCTCTATTATCTTTTGATACAAGCAGGGTAAAATGGTAGTCCTCTTCAAGCTGCAGAAAACCATCCAACAAATTCCTGATATAAAATTCCGTCCCGCCTACCTGTCTGGGTCTGAGCCATAACAGATCGATCGCCATTTCCATTTTGTCAGACATCTCTCTCCTCACCCACACTGTCACTATGTCCATCCTCCAGCTCTCGAATTCTCTTATCAAGGATACCGATCTCCTGAACCAGTGATCTGATCTTCATGTTCTGTCTGGATGCAATGGAAGTCAGCGCCATCAGGATCATGAGCATAAACCCGATTGCGATAATAAACAGACCGTTCATGTTATCCTGAATACCGAATACATGTATAATACGCTGCAACATTTCCGGAAAGATCACAAGCACTCCCATCACTACGCCCGCCAGAAGCCACAGGAGTGTATATTTTAAGTTCAACGCCCTGTTTTTCAGAAAATACAATATAATAATAAAATAACATACAACCGCAATGATCAACGTAATGCGCAGCGTGGACGGAATCATCTCTTAGCCCTCCTGAATCCATAGCTTAACCGGCAGATAAGAATCGCCAGTGTCACCTTAACCATATAATAGACGGATTTGCGCAGCGTGATGGAGCTGGTTCCGCTTTCCCGTGCCCGCATCCTGACCGGCACTTCCTTCACTCTGCCTCTGTGCATAATGGCAGTAACGATCGCTTCCGGCTCCGGATAATCCGTCGGATAATCCCTGGAATAAATATCAATAAACATCCTGTTGACCGCACGGTAACCACTGGTCACATCTATGATTCTCTGCCCCGTAGTCAATCGAATCAGTGTGCTCAGAATTCCGATCCCGATCCGCCTCGACTGGGAGGACTGAAATCCTTCTTTTTTCAGGAAACGCGACCCGATTACGATATCCGCCTCCCCGTCGAGAATAGGCTGAAGCATATCCTTCAGATAGGCAATATCATGCTGTCCGTCTCCGTCCATCTGCACGGCGATGTCATAACCGTTCTTGCGGGCATATACATACCCCGCCTGCACGGCACCGCCGATCCCCAGATTAATCGGCAGATCCAGATAGTGAAAATGCTCCTGCTCACAGATACTCAATGTACTGTCCGTAGAGCCGTCATTAATAATCAGATAATCACACCACGGCGCCTGATCCGTCAAATGATCTATCACATTTTCAATGCTCTCCGACTCATTGTATGCCGGAATAATAATCAGCACTTTTGCGTTCGTCATTTCATTTACATCCTCTACCTCTTTATAATCATCTTTATATCCTTGTCCCATTCTCAACCTGCACATTAAAGACTGTCCCGATGTCTTATACGGTCCCATCCCCGCACTGCCAGATCATGCAGATACAATCTCCACAATTTCATAAATAACAGAAATCCCGATATATAGAAAATACCGAAATTATATACGAGATATCTCTGCTGCCCGAAAAACACCAATGAAATGACTAATATAAGAATCAGATTCGTTCCCAGTATGCTGCACATAAATTCCCCGTAAGCATTTTCTACTTTTTTATCTTTATATGCCCATATCATCAATGCCACTGCTGAGAGATATAAGAACAGCGTAACTAAATGGCACAGCAGATAGATCCGCTCGATCTGAAAGAACACCGTGCAGATAAACGCCTGCGGAAGCAGCATAAGCGTATGATACAGAAACCTTCCGAAATGCGCCTTAATCAGTGTCAGACCTATCTTGATCTGGTTCGCATTTCTAACGGATGAATAATCACTGCTATATACAAGTTCCGGAAAATTTTCAATATAGAAACTATGCTGCAGATGAAAGCATTGTCCTCCAACCGAACCAATCCCCCCAACAATATCTCTCCACATCCACAATCCCGGTTCTGCATAAACATATCGGCACTTCGCTGTGTCCACCCTCGAAAACAGATCAAGATACAGCTTCCTCACCTGTTCATCCTCAAACAGAAGATAATCCTCATAGTCAGCCTCATACATCCCTCTGGAAAAAATCAAAGTGACATACTGACTGGTTGTAAAAATCGGCCTGACCGGCTGTTCCTTTTCCTGACTTTTCTCCGTCTCAAATGGCGCATCGTTCTTCGCCTGCTGTGCTTTCTTCTGTTCTTCTCTTCTCACTTCCATCTTTACATTTTGAAACGCTGCGCTAACCTTCCCCGTAGCCCATATGCCTGCCAGACCGATGACCATGCAACAGACCATACCTCCGAAAAAACTTAATATCCGCCTGTCTTTTTTTCTATTTGTCGTCTTCGGTCTTAAGACGGCAATATAGATACAGGCTACTCCACACGCACCGAAGAGAATCTGAAGCTGCGACCGGATCAAAGACAGAAACAGTGTCATACCGCATAATATACCGAGCCATTTAAAACTCTTATTCCAGACAGTCTGTAAAAAAGCCGCCATAAACAGATAAAATAACGCATATGCAACTCCCTCTGTCACGATCTCATGTGTCGTCATGGATTCCGGCATATTTGTCGTAAACGGAAGCAACGCTAAGCCATAACACACATAGGATTCCCAATACTTAAGACGAAATTTTTTCTTAATAACCGCAATAAATGCCATCACGCACACAGTCGCAAGAATGGCTTGTTCCGCTACGACCGCATACAAATATCTTTCCTCTCCAAACAGCATCTTATTACCATGTAAAAACAGCGGATATCCGGGCATAACCCCCTCCATATTGGCATAGAGATTCATATAGGAACTGCTGTCATCAAACAGAACATATCCCCGCTCGCCCAAAAATAGAAAGGCAAATAGAGAAAAAATCGCCAAAGATATATTAAAAAGGCATTCTGACTGCCTGCTGCTCAACTGTGGCATTTTATCTTTTCTTAGCATAACAGTCTCCCTTAAGTTCATAATAATCGATCATATCCCGAAGTGTAGTATCCATAGAGATCGTCGGCTTCCACCCAATATCTCTGCTGATCTTTTCATAGGAGCCGATGATAATACGATTATCATTCAAGCGAACAAATTCCGGATTAACTGCCGTATCAATCTTCACCTCTAACATCCCGGCAATCCTATCCACAATATCTGACAATCTACAGCCCTTTCCGGAACACACATTATATAGTTCTCCTGATTTTCCATGCAGTAGTAAATCATAATAGGCCCTAACAACATCACGCACATCTACAAAATCACGGATGATGGACAAATCCCCCGTTTCAATCGTTCCATGCTGCCTGCCTGATTTCTTAATGTCCAATATTCTTGAAATAAATCCCGGAATTACAAACCGGGTATCCTGCCACGGACCGATATGATTAAACGATCTTGTCATTACAATATCTACCCCATAGCTGTCGGCATAAACACGTGAAAGCATTTCCTGTGCCACGCGTGCTACCGCATAAGGACTGCACGGCAATAAACTGCTGTCTTCACGAAGCGGCAGATCTGTCTCCGTAACATTACCGTACTCCTCCGATGAACCCACTGACAGCACCCTGCATTTAAGATGTAACTCCTGCACCACCGCTATAATATTCAGAAAAATATTTGTATTGTTTTGAAAGCATTCAATCGGATGTTTCCAACTATATGCCACACTGCTGAAAGAAGCAAGGTGTATAATATAATCCGGTCTGAACTGATCCAGCAACGTTCTCACCGCACCTATTTCGAGCAAATCAACAGTATGGTATTCCACATTCATATTTTGATAAGATGAATAATCAAATGCAGGCGGATTAATGTCAACTCCGCACACTTCTGTCTCATGCTCATTTTCCTGCAGATATGCAAGAAAATGTCTGCTCACAAATCCGGAAAATCCCGTGATCAATATTCTCTTTTTACTCATTTCTTTCAGATTCCTTTATTTGAGATTTTTCTGTAAATAATCCATATATTTATCTGCCAGATACGCTCTGCTGTATATGGAAAAATCAAATTCGTCATTCTTCTTTTCCGGAGCCTCCATTTTACTGATCCATGCATCTACGTCAAAGGGATCACCCACATAATTTGCTTTTCCCTGCGTTACTTCCGGAATACTGGTCCGATCTGTCGTGATAACGACTGCACCAAAAGCCATAGCCTCGATCGGCGGCATACCGAAGCCTTCAAAAATACTCGGGAATAAAAACGCCCTACAGTGCCGATATAAGGCATTACGCTCTTCATTGCTGATAAATCCTGTCAGCGTCACAATATCTTCCAACTGATTATCTCTGATCAGATTCCTGACATTCTCAGATGCATTCCCCGAAATGCCTGACACTAAAAGTCTAAGAGGAAGCCGGCTTCTTCTATCCCTTAATTCCGCCATAACTCTGATCAGTGTTTCCAAGTTCTTATGCGGTATCATCTGCGCAACCGTATAATAATACTGCCCGTCAGAGATATTAAATTTCTTTTCCACGGTTTCCAAGGATGTTATCTCATTTAGATTAACCATAGCCGGAATGTTTAAGACTTCTATCTTATCATCTTTGATCTTATATCGCTCGATCAGATCCAACTTCACATAATTTGTCGTAGCGATGATCTTCTTGGAACTCCTCACATCTACCCACCAGCAAAGCTTTGAGTAAGCAATCTCGTGAAACGGGTGATACTCGGGATAATGCGCCGCCTGCAAATCATGAATCGTATTGATATAAGTAACTCCACCGTTAAAAACAGGTCTGCAGTAAACCGGAACAAAACATCTGTAAAGTTTATGTTTACGAAGCAGCCTGTTCTGAAAAAAGAACTGCCACAAAATCCTTTTTGCAATATTAGCCGACACAACATTTGCTTCCAATAAAGTAATTCTTTTATCTTGTGCATAATGTTCAAAAGTTTTCCGATTATCTTTGGATACCAGCAGTGTGAATTCAAATGGCCTGTCCAACTGCAAAAAACCATCCAGCAAATTTCTGATATAAAACTCAGTTCCTCCTACTTTGCCCGGCCTAAGCCACAATAAATCAATTGCAATCCTTTCCATATTTATCTGATTTATCCTCTCATATTTATATTTATCCCCCGCTACTCCCCAAACACCTCACCCTTACTCTTCGGAACCACCTTACCGTCCTCAACTTCATAAATCATATCCACATTGCGGATCGTCGTCAGCCGGTGAGCAATAATAATCATCGTCTTCGTACCCTGCAGATTCTCCACCGCCTCCATGACCGCCGCCTCTGTATCATTGTCCAGCGCTGAAGTCGCCTCATCGAGCACCAGTATTTCCGGATCATGATATAGCGCTCTGGCAATTCCGATACGCTGTCTCTGTCCGCCTGACAATCTGACACCTCTGTCACCCACAATTGTATCAAGCCCATGCGGCAGACTGTTTACAAACTCTGTAAGCTGTGCCTTGTCCAGCGCCGTTTCTACTGCCCGCTCATCTATCTCTGACTCTTTCACACCAAAGGCAATATTATTTCGAATCGTATCATCCGACAAATAGATCACCTGAGGAATATAACCAACCTGTGCATGGAAGGTTTTAGGCTTCTCATGCACATTTAATTGATCTGCCATGATCCTTCCTGCCTGCGGCTCAAGCAAACCCAAAATGACATCCACCATGGTTGTCTTCCCTGCTCCGGATGCACCGATAAATGCCACTGTGCTTCCCTTGGGAATCACAAAATCGGCATCCCGAATAACCGGTTCGTCTACATTCGGATACGTATATGTTACATGCTCCACTCTGATTTCATGCTCCAGATTCCAGACTTCCCTCTCTTCACTGTGCGTTTCTTCCATATAGGAGTCGATTTCATGCAAGTCATGGTAAACCAAGTCTACCGATGGCAGAGCATACAGGATATTGGTCGTATATTCGTTAATTCTGCCTATGCTGGGCATCAACCTGAGCGCAGCCACGGCGAAAACCGCAAGCTGTGGAATGTAATAGATAATATCTGCCTCTCCGAAGAACATCTTAATAATAATTGCCAGCAAAAGTCCTGACATACATACTGTCTCCACAATGTATTTCGGCAGAATGGAGATTACCCTGTTGATGCGCAGTCCTCTGGTAAACTTGACAAAATATTTATGATATTCCTCTATAAAAAACTGTTCTCTGTTCAGAATCTTAATCTCTTTAATACCGCCAAGCGATTGGTTCATCCACTGGAAGATCATTCCTCTGTAACCTTGATTTTTCTGTCCCAATCCACGCGCATATTTCTTCGTAACAGCGTAGAACAGTCCGACGCACAAAATAAGCAGAGCAATGATGACCAAAGTAATAGACTTACTCTTCACCAGAAGAAAAGTACCCAGAACAATGCAGATCACAACCTCCGTAATCAGCTCCAGAGAATATAGAATAACCTGCATAAACTGATTGGTATCTTCCTGTAGACTTCTTTGGAGTGTGGCAATATTCTTATTTAGATGAAATGTATACGGCTCTTTCATATAAGTCTCCAAAAGCCGCGTGGACAAATTCATCTGCGTTTCAAAAGAAAACTTGAACATATAGCTTCTTTCGCAGACAAGATACACATTTTTCACAACATAAATCACAATAATGCAAACAGACAGAAAAGCCAGAAACCCCTTACTGGTGTGAAATCCCAATGTATCATAAACCCATTTCAGATACCATGTTTTCTGAATCGACTCCTGATTCATGATGATATTCGCAAAAGGACTGAAGATCGATACACCTAACAATTCCAAAAAACTGCCCACAATCACCGCAAACAGTAATACTATAATTTTTGTCTTATCTTTTCTGCTGAAAATATAACCCAGCTTATAGAGCAGTCCCTTTATCCCTGTTTTATCCATACTCTCCCTTTCCACCGTATCATAACCTACTTCTGAAAAAGCGCCTGACATAGATTGCTGTGAGAATTGTTATCGCTGATCTTTCGGGCTGGCACGCCGGCCCATGTGGTTCCTGCCTCCGTAATATCCTTTGTAACGACCGCACCGGCACCAACGGCTACATCGTCTGCAATGCGGACAGCGCCTACCACCTTAGCGCCGATTCCGAAGAAACAATTATCTCCCACCAATGCCGCATCATGGCTTCCGCCGTCCGCCACGATCGCTGTGCCTTGCAAGAGCCGACAATTCTTACCGACTTTTGCATTGGCATGTACAACCAGCGTTCCGTAATGCGGAATCGACAATCCCTCTTCAAATACATTCGGAGATATGACAAAGCCGAGCCGGATGCTCAATCTGTGAAAGCGGAATGAATACCATTTCCGAATGATTACCCCGATCGCATCCTTCCTGCAGTTCATGTAATATTCCAGTTTGCGCAGCAGAATTTCAAATTTCCATGTTTCGTCACCGAACAGCTTCGGTCTCTTATCTCTCGAGCGTCCAAGCGCGATCCGATCCTGCTGTAAATAGTATTTATATTTTTCTTTACTGTCTATCATACTCTTTTCCTATCAATGTCTGATGACTCCCATATCATACCACACATGTACGATACATCCCGAATCATAGCCACTTTACAGCTATATCCTTTCTGTATCCTGCGACAGCCACACCTTCACCTGTTTCAAATAGTCAGCATACGCTTCATCACGCGCTGCCGCCTGACAGTTTGCTTCTTCCCCGATCACATTATGTTTCTCCAGCTCCATCTTCCCTTCCGCCTTCCTCAGATACCATTCATACTCCAGATCCAGATTCCCGATATCCAAGACGCGGTACCCCTGTCTAAACAACTCCACCGCAATAAACTTAGCAGCTACACCCACCGAAAGGAGAAAAAGCCTGTCCTTTCCATATGCCGCACACGCTTTCAAAATCGTGGGGATAGCACTGTAAGCATCGCTCGGCGGACAGATGATACGTTCTATACTGTTTGCCGTATCAAACAGATCGTTGCCGACACCGTTGTGAGTCCTCGAGCCCTCCACAATAACAACATCTCTATTTTCCCATATTTTTCTGATTTTTGCAAACCAGCCGCCACAGGGAGTACGGTCCTCTACAAGATAATAGCAGCGGGAGACAAAACTGTTGTAATAAGTTTTGTTCGGATCGCAGTATGTCTCATAGGTTTTTCTGTAAAAAAGCAAATGCTCCTTCCAGAATTTCCTGCTGTTTATGCGAAAGTTTGAAAGCGTATCAAAGATACCGGGAAGCATCACCAGCAGATCGTCGTAAGAGCAAGCCAGAATCTCCTTCAACCCTTCTGCAATCTCCGGGTCTGCCTTTTGCATTACCCGATCATGCCCTTTAATCATCACGATATCACCATCTCCAAAACGAACCATGCTCTTTTCTGTGCGCAGAAGCTCGTCGATGGTCTCGTCGATAGTATGCACTTTTATCCGGTTATGCAGGATGCCTTTTTCATATAAAAAATAGACAACCACTGCCAGTATATCCTTTATCTTACGCTTCATTTCTTATATACAACCTACTTTCTGTTAGTATTTATGCCTTATGCTGATAAACACTTCGGGCAGATTGGGAATTCTCAAGGGTCCGTCACTGTATCAATTTATCCCTCATCTGCATAATCGTGCGATAGTAGTTCTCATAATTATATTTCTCTATCAGCGCCCGATACCCCTCTGCGCCCATCTCCTTCATCCGCTCTCTGTCGGATAACATCATCGCCAGCTTCCGTTTCAGATCATCACGGTCACAATCCTTAAACTGATATCCCGTCACAGCGTCCTCCACATAGCTTGCGGTACCGTTTAGATCACTGCAGATCACCGGGAGCGAATAACTCATGGCTTCCAACTGCGACACCGATGCCATCTCGCGGGTGCTGGGAATCACGTATACGTCCGCCGCAAGATATTCTGCTTCCATCTCTCTGCGGGGCACATTCGTTTTAATCGTGACCATATCTTCCAGATGATGTCCAGACACATATTGTCTGACCTGCTCACAGTTTTCTTTCTGGAATGGCATCGTGGCTTCACCGATCAGCGTCAAGTGAATTCTGTGCATGTCGCAGCTATGCACTTCCCCGTCTGTCGCCACGGGACTTGCAGCAGCGCTTTTCTGATTCTGCATCAATTCCTCCACTACCTGAAGAAGCATCAAATGGTGCTTTCTGGGCTCATATTTCCCGATACAGAGGATATGTACCGTATCATCCTCAAAATAGGTTCTCTCCTCCGGAGCCCTCCTGGGTTCCATGACGAAAGGTACAAAATAATCATTCTCTTTGATAGACGTTCCCTGTTTCCTGATCCCCATGACAGGCGTCATGCGCAGCTTCGGCGACAATCCCGCCACAATGCGGTGTGCCAAATCTTTTTTTGCCGGCTCCGACCACAGCGGGTTCTGGTTATAGAGAATGCAGGGATATCCCTTTCTCCTGCAAACCAAATATGCCGCCATCGAGTACACGGATCTCTCCCTGAGAATCACGACATCGGGTTTAAAATCACAGATCAGTTTCTTCAATCTGCGCATCGGCGGAAATCCATGCTGTATCTTAAATACGATAGCCTCGGGATTCTTTCTGTGGATTACATGCACGTACAGATAATCCAACAGCCGATATAATCGGGAATATCCCAATACGATCGGAGTCACATAGGAATAATCCTCTATGATAGCGGCATAATGGCTGATAAAACAGACTTCATGCCCATGTTCTATCAGCCCCTTCATGATATCCATCTGATTGGTATGATAACGCGGGGCTACATACAGGAATCTCATATAAACTTATTCTCCTTCAAACTGTATTTACCGCCCTTTAAGAATTTATGCTTCACAACCCACCACGCAGGTACCCAGATATATTTATGCATCGCCGGCGACGCGGAACCGATCATCCAGCAGTTCCTGTCACAGTTTCTCGTACACTCCCTGACCTTCTGCGCCTGAGAAGAGTTCCACAGCTCGTCCCAGCTTTGCTCCCTCAGATTACCCATCACAGCTTTCTTCTCCATGCCGTTACAGGGAATGACATCACAGAACGGATCAATGAAAAATGCATTCTTGGACATGTCGCAGGGCAGAAGTCTTTTGTTGCCGTAGATATAATTAATCAGCCCGTGGTTAAAATATGCCCGGAACCATTTCTTCGGCGACCGGCTCTTTAACAACTCATTGATCAGCTTCTCGAAATTCTGCGCCACTTTATATTTATCATCAATCTTGTTATCTGTCTTTCGGAAATAAAAAGAATTATGCAGTGTGGCCGTAGCAAACTCCATCCCCATGTCGTTGGCGATATTGTAAAGCGGCACCAGATCTTCACAGTTCATATCCTGTACCGTCATCCCGAATCCCACATCCGGATGTTTCATCTCCACCAACGTCTTCAGCGTGTTATAGCCCCTGTTAAAACCATCGGGAATACCGCGGATAGCATCATTCGTCTGCTGCAGCCCCTCGATGCTGATACGGATTCCCACCTTCGGAAATTGTCTGCACAGGGCAATGATACGATCCGTGAAATAACCGTTGGTAGATATGACGATCCTGTCAGATTTCTTATAAAGCTCCCGCACGATATCGGGAATATCCTGCCTGATAAAAGGCTCTCCACCCGTAATATTGGTGAATGCCATTTCCGGCAGCTTCTTAATATCTTCCAGTGTGATCTCCTCCTCCGGTCTGGTGGGATCCTTGAAGCAGTCACACATATTGCAGCGGGCATTGCATCTATAGGTTACGATGACTGTGCCGTATAGGGTTCTTCTTGACATATATTTCGCTCCTTATCAAGTCCGCTCGGACAGAAGTATAATCCTGCGTCGCCGCGCTTTCGCTCCGTAAAAAGCGTAACAGCTGCTAAACTCGTGAGTTGCAAAGCAACTCATAACCTCGTTAAGCACTGACGCTTTTTAAGGGGCTCCTTCGGATTATACTTCCATCCGAGCTCAGTTTATTAAATAATCTCCTCATGTAACGAATATATATTCCTCACTATTTTATCACAATATTCTTCAATTGTATCAAATTTTATATTCTTACAGTTTTCACTATACTCCCGGCACAATGCCGGATCATTCCAGAGGGTTCTGATATGCTCTGTCAGTTCCTGTATATCACCGCCCCTAAACAGGTCTCCCGTTCTGCCCGCCTGCACCAGTTCCGGCGCACCGCCCAAGTCAGAGACAAGCACCGGTGTCCCATACATCTGGGATTCCATCACAGAAAAGGGACAGTTCTCATACCACTCGGAAGGATATACGCTGAACCGCGCTCCGGCAATCAGACTGCGCAGCTCTTCTCCGGTCACAAATCCCCGGTTCTCCACATTGGCAGCCCGATTCACTTTTTCCTCCAGCGGTCCTGTTCCCGCAAAGATAAAGGGAATATCCGGCAGCGCACTGCATGCCTTAAGCAGAGTTTCCGTCCCCTTTTCCTCCGAGAAGCGCCCGAAATACAATACATAGTCTTTACTTTTTTCATCCCCGCCATTCTGTCCAGCCTTATTTTCTTCTGTCCCGGCACTGCTTACGGAACCTTCATACGGCTTCTCCATATGATCTGTCTTTCCGCTGTCTCTCTCAATAAAATTATGCATCATAACCGTCTTATCCGCGAGCAGCGGGTCCGTGTCAAGCTGCTTCTTCATAAATTCGCTTGGACACACGATCACATCCACCATACCGTAAGTCTTCCGCTTCGCATAATACTTCGCCTCAAAAGTGCCGAGCAGACTCTTCATCCCGGAATCATGGATACAGCGTCTTTTGCTGCACTGCTTGAAATCACCGCCGCGGCAGGCGAAGCAAATCTCACCGGTAGACGGAACCCGCATCATGTGATTCGGGCATACCCATTGATAATCGTGCGCCGTGTACACGATCCTCACATGCCTGCCATACTTCTTCTCATAAGCACGGACAGCATAAATCACCGAAGGGGTGAGCTGGAAGTTAATATTATTCAGATGGACCACATCCGGCCTGAAATCCTCCAGCACAAGACGCATCTTCTTCTTAGCCTCCGCAGAGTAAATAATGCGCAGCGGATAGAGCAGCTTCTTTAAGCCGCCACTGTGGAAATCCATATCCGACGTGTAGATTCCGGCACGGTTTCCCACGATCCGCCCTTCATGCTCCATGCCGAAGAACTGTACCTCATGCCCCGTCTTTTGCAACTGTTCTCCCAGCTTAAATATATATGTCTCCGATCCACCATTGGGGTGGAGGAATTTGTTTACCATTAATATTTTCATATCCGGCTCCGTTTTCTGATAACTCCTAATCTTCGTCCGATCCGCTCAGATCCGCGCGGTACAGCCTGATCGTCTCATCCACAACCTCGTCCCAATTATACTTACCGCAGATGAAATCCGCACTCTGCGCGCCGTACTCATGTACGACTTCCGGATGCGCCAGCATGTATTGGAGCTTCTGGCGCAGATCCTTCGTATCTCCTTTACGGAACACGAACGCCTTATCCTCCACCACTTCCGTATTTTCACATATATCACTGACAAGACAGCAGTTGCCGAAACTCATCGCCTCTAACAACGTAAGCGCCATGCCTTCCACATCACTGGGTAGCACAAAAGCATAGGCATTGGAGTACAATTCTTCCAACGTCTGTCCCTGCACGAAATCGGTCATGATAATGCGGTCATCCTGTGCCGCCATCCGGTGAATCCGATCCATATATTCCACTGCATGACTGTTGCCGCCGGCAATCACCAGCTTCATATCCGTATCGATCTTCGCAAAAGCCTCGATCAGATAGTGAAGCCCTTTCTCCGGTACGATCCGCCCTAACGATAACAGATAGCCGTCTTTCTTAAGCCCGTATTTCTCCGTGATCATCTGCGCCTCACGCGGCGCGGGTCTGCTGATTCCGTTGGGAATATAGGTGACTTTTCTGTGATAAGTATCTGCAAAATATTTCTGTACATTCTCGGACAGTACGATCACCTCATCGGCATATTTCGCCGCCATCTTCTCTCCGAATTTAATCACATAGGAGGCGAGATTGCCCCACTTCGCCCTCTGCCAGTCCAGTCCATGGACAGTCACCACGATCCGCCTGTGAAAAAGCTTCGGTAGCCATAACATGGCACAGGGTCCCTCAGCATGATAGTGCAACACATCATACCTGCCAAATAAAGCCCTGATCGTGGCAAAGAAGCTGTAGACAATGGCATTCAGGCTGCTACTTCTGAATGTCGGAATAATATACACCCTTATGCCTTTATAAAACTTCCTGCCCTTCCATCCGTATTCCTGATCATACTTCTTACCGGACACATGATGCCCATAGCGGTTGTAGGCATCCACACGGTGTCCCAACGCCGCCATACGCACGGCAAGCTCCTCCACCACAATCTCGACGCCGCCCTCTCTGGACGGTATCCTCTTATGGCCGATCATGGCAATGCGAAGCTTCTTCCCACGCTTCCCACGCTGCTCTTTACTTTCCTTATGGACGTAATAAAGAAACGCAAAGTTCGTGTTCAGATAGCGCGGAATCATCCGTTTCGGATCCTGCATAATACGAAAAACCCATTCCAGACAGAACTTCTGCATCCACATCGGCGCACGTTTCACGGTGCCCGCAATGAAGTCAAAAGCGGCTCCCACACCGATCATAAGGCCACAGACCCTGCCTCTGTGTTCATACATCCACTTTTCCTGCTTGGGCGCTCCGAGCGCCACCCAGACGAAATCCGCGCCACTGTCATTGATTCTGCGGGTAATCTTCTCGTCCTCTTCCTCGGTAAGTTCCCGAAAAGGCGGCGCATACATACCTACGATCTTTACTTTCGGATATTTACTCAAGACGGCTTTCTTAAGCTGTTCCAGAGTGCTCTTCGTGCTGCCGTAGAAATAATGGGTATATCCCTTTTCCTGAGACAGATTTAAGATAGCCGGCATCAGATCTGGTCCCGGTACACGCTTAGCCTGCGCATAACCCCGGCGTCGGCTGACAATCGACAGCGGTTGACCGTCGGGCAGCGCCATGGCACCGCTGTTCTGTACCTTGCGGTACTCCTCGTCCCGAAATGCCATCACCGTCGTATGCACGTTAGAGACACAGATATAATCGCCCCGCAATGCCTCGAGATTTCCTGTGATATATTCGATTGTTTTATCCATATCGGTGACGTTAATATTCGTCTTTAATATTGTACAGTATTCCAGATTATCTTTCCTCACGTCTTCCTCCGTTCCAAAACCGTTGCATATCCACCCAGTCAGCGTGCTTTCGCCGCCGCACTGCGTCTTCGACCGCCGCTTTTCACCGCTCCGCAATATGCCGTGAACGCCGCCATTCCCAGAAATCCTCCGATCAATGCACTTCCCACATAATATCTGCACGTCTCCAATCGCACTGCCTGTCCCTGCACCAACTGCATAGGCGTGTCTTTGTCTGCATAATTCATGATCTTCCAACCCGTATAGTCGGGATCTTCCATGCTTTCCACGTATACGGAAGTTTCCTCGTGGCCGTCCGTATAGAAGCGCGGCACCACATACCCAGCCGGCGGCGTATACAAGATCGCGCACAGCACAAGTCCTATCACCGCGCCTGCCGCCGTTATACCGATAACCTTGCCCCGATTCCTGTTCCAAATGTCACGCACCTTATTCCACACCTGATCCGGCAGCCCTGCTAACGGCACTGTAATGCTTCGATCCATCTGCGGCAGCAGACAGTATTCCTGCGCCCCTTCCTTCTGCAGAAAAAGAAAACTTCCCAGAAAGATCAGCGTAACGTTCTTAAAAGAAGTGTTAAACAGAAGCGGCTCCGTCCAGCCTGCCCCCAAAAAGCAGATCAGGATCACCAGCTCTCTCGTCCGCTGCTTATACGTCGCATAGAATAACAGTCCGAAATAACCGATCATGATGAGCACAAAAGCAACCAGCCCATAATTGATATACCCCCACACATAGGAGTTGTCCATTGTCATGGAGGAATTCACGATCTTGGAAATATCCGCCCCGAACAGACTCCTGTACTCCGATCTGAGGAACTGCTCTGCCAGCCAGATTCTGGTATTTAACATGAAGTTCAATTTCTGGACATAATATGCCCATTTGTGATCATACAGGTATAACGGAGCCACAAATGACAGCACCAGACAAACCGGCAGTACCAGATTCGCAAGAGCCTTCTCTATAATGCAAAACTTCGGTCGAAACCGAACATACATACATCCTGCTAACAGCACTGCCACGATTCCGAAGCCCGTATAACTGACCGAGTAGAGGAACACCAGCACATTGCCCGCCATCATATATATAAAATGCTTAAACCTGTAATTGTCTCCCAATTCATAGATAATAAATGCGCATAGCGCCAGGTAAGTAATATGCAGAATATTAGGATGCGAAAAACCAAGACTCCACCTGAATATATGTCCCATCCCCAGCTTGGCATGCACGCGGTAAACCGTATGCTCCAGCCGGAAGAAAGAGAAAATGCTCAGCACAACCGCGCACAGCGACCACACCCACAGACCTACATGGAACACTCTCTTCACCGAAATATTCTTCATACCAAGCACCGTGAAAGCAAGGAAAAGAATTCCCCGTTCATGGGAATTATAAAAAACCACCGCCGTAAGAATAAGTAGCAGGATCTGTACGATCCACTGTCTCTTCGTGTACGGAGTAATCAATATTTTCGCAATGCCGAGAAGAAGCGCCGGAAACACCAGCAGCTCAAAAAGCTTCTGCCCCTCGTAAAGCCCCAGCCCTTTCGTGACGGACAGCAGGATAAAGAAACCGAAATAACACGCTTCCGCCAATGTGATCTCTATGCTGTTGTCGGATATCATTCCGTGTGATCTTTCCTTCATTCCCGCTCTCTCCTGTTTCTACTATCCACAACCCAATACCTTTTAGGTAGCCTGCGAAACCGACTCATGCAAAAGTTTACCTGATTAAAAAAGCAAATTGATAAACAGCCCTAAGTCCACCGTACTTTCACTGTCTACAATAACAGTGCCGGACCAAGCGCCCACGGATATGCACCGTAACGCTGCGGATACTGACCGAAGCCTTCGCATTCACCGGAACAATCATACACCCGCCCGTCTCTGACCGATCTGTAAATCGCATTTCTGCCTGTCTGCAGTGCCAGCTCATACTTCGGCTCCTCCAGAATATGCAGCCTGATTCCCTGTTCCAATGCCACACAGATCATTCCCGTGGCAGAAGTGTCCACCGGACCGTCCATTGCCTGTAACTGCCATGAAAAATATCCGTCCTTATGCTGATACGGCAGTACGCTGTCCACCAAGCCGACATAGGAATCCTTAAGTCTCTCGGCTCCGTACTCACTGATCATGCACCCGATCATACCCCGAAGCAGCCATCCCACCGCGCGTCCCCAGCTTATAATACCATACTTGTATCCGGTATTCACCACATAGCCGTGATAAGGAAGCCCCGTAGAACCGTCCATGCCGTACGCCGCAAAATTAACGATCTGCTTCACCGCAAGTTCCATGGCATCGGTTCTTTGATACACCATGCCGTACCGATAGAGGAACGGACACGCCAATCCGATGGCATCCACGAACACATAGCCGTTATTCTGTGCCGCCCGGTACGGAAAGCTTCCCATCTCATCTGTCGGATATGTCATTCCGAAGTCCGCCAGTTTCTCGATAGCAGCCCGATACGCATCCGCATTCTGTTCATCGACAATACAGTTGCCGTGTCCGCTCTCCGTATACATCATATAGGCAGATAACAGCGTTTCCCCCGCCAGAAGGTCATCCAGATAAAAAACTGGACATCCCTTTTTCATCCATCTTGTATAGTATGCGCCAAGCACCTGTTCTCCGGCAGTAAAATGCATCGTCTGACAGTAATCCCACAGCCCGGCCGCCAGCAGTCCGGTGGGCCAGAAAATCAGGTCTTCCGGCGCAGTATTTTGGCGTAGAATATATTTCCTGATCCATCTTTTTACTTTCGTCTTTCCGTCCCATAGACCATACGTCATAAGCTCACGACAGGCCGTCTGCGCCAACGCCTCTTTATTCCCTTTACTATACGGTTTCCCTGTTGTTTCCTGTGCCACTCCCGCACCTCCTCAACAACTCTCTCATGCTCTGCCGTCCCCAATTACAAATTTGCACACTGGAATAACCAGTTTTTCTATCACCCTTTACGGCTAAGTTTTTTTAACAACGGCACCCTGCCCGTAATCAGATTCCACAGATATGCAAATTCCTGCGTTCTCCCAAAGAACAGGAAGAAAATCAGATTGTAAGCAATCGTAATCACCGCCGCCATCACAATAAATGTGAAGATACTCACCTGCGCCATGATCAAAGCCTTCATCGGAATCATTAACAGCGCGACCCCGGCAATCACCCCGATATACTTTACA
This sequence comes from Lachnospiraceae bacterium, assembly GCA_014804655.1. Taxonomy (GTDB): domain Bacteria; phylum Bacillota; class Clostridia; order Lachnospirales; family Lachnospiraceae; genus UBA3282. Next base: position 179,205 of record JAAUZK010000004.1, read on the forward strand.
GAATCCCTAAAGTAAGACCATGCATTCTTGTCAAAACAATTCCTGTATATGATTCCGGGCTGAATCAGATTCGCCATCACCCCGGAGACCACCGTCCCTACATATACACCCGCCAGCCCGATATATTTAATACCGATAATCGACAAAACCAGATTCACCGCTCCCTGAATCAGAGACAGATATTTATCCTGCTCAAATACGCCCGCCGCAATTTTAAAGTTCACCAGAACCACTCTGCCGCCCTTGAAATAGAAATCGATCAGGATAAGCGTCAACACGATCTGTCCCAATTCCCAGCTCTCATTCAGCCAGATTCCCGTGACTAACGGCGTCAGCAGCAACCAGAATCCGACAGCCGCAAAACCGTACAGCCAGCAGGCAAAGAACCGGTATACCTTAAACATGGCATACTGCTTGTCTTTCGATTCCGTGGCCACCAGATTACCGAATCCGGAAATCAGGGAATTAAATATCACACTGATAAAATTAGTGGCGTAAGTAATAATCAGCGTATAATTTCCTACCACTCCGACCCAGTCTACATCCATAAAATATGTGATGATGATACTGTCTGTGGACAGCCGCGCCACATCACCAATCTTGTGAAACATAAGCGCCTTCGTCTTCGTTACGACTATGTCCGTCTCCGCCTTATCCAGCTTTTTTACATCCCTGTCTTTCAGATACGGATACAGTTTATTAAAATAAATGCTGGCAAAGATTTTCTGAATAAGCTCCACTGCCGATTGTGTCAGCAAAAACAGCAGGAAATTCCCGGTCACGAGCAGAATGACAATCTGTGCAAGAACCGTGATGATCTTCGTGATCGTTGTGATATTAGTCTGAATATAGCCCCGCTGCTGCGCGTTCGCCAGACTGTATTTATATGCCACAAAATATGTGCTGACCGTGTTAAAAAGAAAGATCAGATAATAGAGAACCAGTTCCCCTCCGGTGATTCCTTTACTGTCCTTAATCAGATAGGGCAGAAACGGAATCAGTGCCACTCCCACAACCGCAATAACGCCTGCGATTGCCAGATACGCCTTCTTGTAAAGCCGCATATAGGACTTAATCTTCTCCTGATCGTTATCCGCCACCGGTTTATATAGACTGTAATTGAGTGCACTTCCGATTCCCAACTCCGCCAGAGAGAGCACGCTTAAGATATCCGTATACAAGCTGTTAACGCCCAGTAGGGTTTTATCCAACACCATGATGAAAACGGTTCTCTGCAAAAACCCCATGATCATGATGATAATATTACTGATATAGCCGAAGAAAATGTTCTTCTCAGCCTGCCTGACTCTGCCCATCGCATTGCCTTTCCGAATCCCCGGATTCCTGTTGTCCGGCTACCTGTTCCCATATTTTCCGGACTTCTTCCCCTGCCGACTCTGCCTTTGCAATATACTCCGGCATCAGGGACGTAAGCCTCTGTCTGATCTCCTGTTCCCTGTCCATCATCCAATCGTATGCCTGTATCAGTTCTTCCGAATTCTCCAACGTCTGCACCGGCAGAACATAGTGCTCCTCACTGCCAAACAGGTCTCTCGCGATGCCCCTTGCCTTCACGGAATATCCTACCACCAGCGTCGGCACACAGCTCGAATAGGCCGCGATCGTGGCATGCGTCCTTGCCCCGATAAAAGCTCTGCACTTTGAAATGATATATTTAATCTTCTGACAAGGCAAATCGGGGAACAACATTACTCTTCCGTTTCCTTCATACCCCCGGTAAAGTTCCTTAAGCGTCAGCCTGTCATCGTTATAATTCCACATCACATGCGGGATCAGAGCCACACAGTCCTCCGTAGTCTGCAAGATATGATCGATCAGCTTCCGATAATTGGCAAGCGTGATTCCCTCCACCTTCTCGTGGCGCACGATCATGGGACTCACATTGATTCCGATTGTTTTTCCCATTGCAAACCTTTTGGGCAGATCCATTTTCTCCGGCTTTAACACAAACGCAGGATCGGGAAATGCCTTTACATTCTCCGTGATGCCTGCTGCCCGAAGCGCCTCTTCCGTAATGGATTCTCTCGGCGTAATCAGTGCATACCGTTTCATATCTTCAATGACCGCAGCCTCCTGTAAAAGTTCCGGCTCAATCGAACATCCCCAGAGAATCGTCTTCGCGCCGGCGCGGTTAAAAGTGCTGTTCGCAACGATCGCCTCCTTCTTGGACAATTCATAGCAGTACATATCACCACCCGTGGACATATACAGCGGCGCCTTATTCTTACCCAGCACCTTGCGGAAGCGATACCGCATGAAAGACTCCGGATCACGGAATACAGCCCGCCAGACATAGTAAAACACATGCGCGAAGAAATGATCCGCAATCTTCCTCTCCTGTAAAATATCGCACAGCGGTTCCAGAGAATAAAATCTGTCCTCCTTCTCGCTGTTCGTCACAAGAAGCTTCGGGATATCCTCTATCATGTGGCATGTGCTGTTTATGATTGCCTCGCAGCCATGATTCCCGCTGCCCCCGTGCAAATACATTACCAACCGATTATCCATTATACTAACCGCGCCCTTTCCTCATTGTCCTGCTCAATCAGATTCCTGTCTTTCTATTGCCCTTCTTACCGGAAGCATCATACCGCTTCACAATCATTCTCAGGATATGCAGAAGTGTTTTGTTAGGATACTGCATGCCGAGGTACAAAAGAGCATTCGCCCTGCTCGTAACAGACAGCGGGGTATTCATGATCCTGCCCCGCACCTCCGGCTCCATGAAAATGCCCTGTATTTTCTGTATATAATTCTTATCGGGATTACGCAACTCATTTTTCATGACGTACATCATCATATAACAGTATTCTCTGTTAAGCTTCGCCTCTCCATCGGGAACATTCTGATCGCGGACGATCTGTCCCACCGCCTGATACCACCCGGCAATGCTCTTCGCGTTGTCAGGGTCATAGGCATGCACGATAGAATCCTCCACATAACGGTAATGGTAAAACAGAGCTTCCTCCATAATAACGATTCTGCTGCTCTTAAGAAGCGCCGGATAGATCAGATTAAAATCATCCCCCATGCGAAGCGTCGTATCATAATATTTCTCATTGCCTTCAAAAACCGACTTCTCACAGAGCTTCATACAACGGGACATGGGGATAATCCGATTCTCCCTGCCGAGAAGCTTATCCTTAATTTCTTCCTCCAGCTTTGCGCCCTCGTACACCCCCGGTGTGAGCGGCTGGATCACCGGAACCGTCTCCTTCTGCTTCTCCAGTACATGGTTGCAGCAGACAACCTCTCCCTCACGCCCGGTAAGACATCCCGCCATCTTCTCCAGCATGTCTTTGCTGACATAATCATCACTGTCTATAAAGGTATAATAATCCCCCGCCGCTTCCCGCATTCCGGTCATAACCGCCGCCGTAGGACCGCCGTTTTGCTGATGGAACACCCTGACACGCTCGTCTTTCGCGGCATACTTGTCGCAGATCTCCCCGCTGCCGTCCACGGACCCGTCATCCACAAGCAGCAACTCCAGATTGCCGTATCTCTGGGATAAAATACTGTCGATACACTGCTCCAAGTAATCTTTTTTATTGTACACGGGAACGATCACACTGATCTTATATTTCGCCTTCTGCATTACCCTAATCTCCATTTATCTGTCCAGCAAGTATACAAAATCCTGCATGGAGAATGTGCGTTTTTTCAGCATTCTCCGGTGTGAAGTCTTAGATTTTCTTAAGCAACGTTTTTCAGGTGCCTTAGAAAACCTCTTCACACACCTTCCCCTTGAGGTGTGATCAGCGTCCATCCCTTCCACAGCTCCCTCATCTGTTCCGGTACACACACCTGCGTATTCTTGTGAATGGACGGCCGAATCATGACCTTATCATCATGGGGATTCAATCTGGCTCCCCAGAAGCTGAACGTACTGTTGGCGCAGATATTATGCTTACACCGGCTCATCAGCATCATGTCATAGAAGCTGTCCTTGCCATGGTTCCAGTCAATAATCCGATAACGCTCCCCCTGATAATGCTCTTTCACATAAGGGATATCATCCGAAAACATGAAAAACACCGCCTCCGGAAATCTCTCTCTCATATACCCCAGCGCCTTCTCATAATATGCTTCGGTACAGATATTCCCGAAAAGAGCTTTATTCATATCATCCAGATAATCTCCCCGCCTGATATGCACGCTGACGGAAACCGTCTCCTCCATCTGCCGGACGACCTCGTCGTTTCGTTTCTGCAACGCCTCGTCCCCGCTTCGCGGAAAAGTGATATCCGCCCGCAGAAGATCCATGATATCCGCATAATATTTCTCACACGCCCAGTACCCCACCAGATATTTGTGATCCATGGCGAAAATCTGCTCATGATACAGATCGTTTTCTTCAAAAGAAGCACTCTGCGTAGGACGTAACTTCCGCCTGATCTTACTGCCAATGCCCTCCGGCTCCTCCCACAATCTGCCGAGAACCGAGCGTATTTCCTCCTCGGTCGCCACCTTATAGGGAAGTGGATTCAGATAATCCAGTTCAAGTTCTCTTCCCGCCGCCATAGTCGCCTGAAAGGCTTCATTGCGAAACCAGGAAACATCCAGTCTGACGTCTTTTCCGATATGCTCCAACTTCCTGTATAACGCGTACTGCTGCAACTGGTTTCCCAACCCGCCCATCGCCCTGACAATCAACATAATTTCTGCTCCTTACCAAATTGAGCTTCTCACAATTACGACCTTTACGCAATTACATGATTTGCTTCGCAGATTTATAAAATCAAAATTCCTCTTCTTACTTGTGAAAATGATACAGCAACAGATATAAATGCGGGAAAACACGAAATATCGCCGCCTTCACGCGATATCCTACAGACAGCTTCCCGTATGCCCCCGATATCTTCATCGCTTCTTTCAGATTCTCATGGCATATCCCGATATATTTCTCACAATCGCGCCTGTCCGCCGCATCAAGCATGGCAATTTTTCCTGCGGTGAGCATGATTCCCATAATCCATAATGCAGTAACCTGCGGGTCCAGACTTGTGTCCATACGTAGGATCTCTTCCCGCGCGAGCTGCCAACAGGTGATCTGATCCATATATCGCGGTGTAAACTTCCTGTTGATCGCCCCCGTCGGATTCTGATAATATCCGTAACCGGTATACTCCGTCTCCACAATCCGATTAATATAAGGCAGTATCTGCACCAGAAACAGCATGTCCTCCCCGATCGTAAGTTGTTCCCGAAAACGCACTTTCTCCACGATCTCTCTGCGGTAGAGCTTGCTCCAACACCGGCTGTTACCGCGGAGGAGTTCTTCGCGCAGATACTTTCCGGCATCATAGACTCTAGTCCGTCCATCCAATGTCGTGGCACTCAGTTCGCACATTCCTGTTTCGTCTGTTTGTGCCGCATCCGCTGTCTGTCTATCTGCTTCCGATGCCGCTACATCCTGCGCACTCGAATCTGCCGCCTGCTTCCACTCATCCTCATTTTTCCATAGGAAAAAACCGCACCCGGCAACGTCGCTCTGCGTCTCGATCATGCAATCATACAGTATCTTAATCATATCGGAACGAATCCTGTCATCCGCATCCACAAAGGTGACAAACGCCCCTTCCGCCGCCTCTATTCCTGCATTGCGCGCTGCGGAGACTCCTCTGTCATCCAGCGTCAATATGCGTACATTATGATAGACCGTCTGCAGGCTGTCACACACCGCAGAAGTCCGGTCAGTGGAGCCGTCATTAACTATAATAATTTCCAGATTCCTATAGGTCTGATTCTCGATACTGTCAATGCAATTGGCTAAATAATCCTGTCCGTTATAGACCGGGACGATCACACTGATCAGCAGTTCATTACTTTTCAACCTAATCTCCGTTCCGCCGCCCTCAATCGGCGGCACAAATTGACTCATATACGGCAAGAAGCCGCTTCATATTATCTTCTATGGAGAACTCGCGCTCTGCTTTGCTTCGGGCGTTCTCCCCCAGCCTTCGACACAGTTCAGGTTCTGCGAGGAGTCTGCACAGACCTTCCTCAAGCGTCTGCATATCCTGTGGCTTTGCAAAAAGTCCTGTCTCCCCCTCTATAATCATATCGGGAATCCCGCCGGTCTTCGATGCCACGATCCCGCATGCATGAGCCATAGCCTCTAAGATAGACACCGATTGTCCCTCAAAATAGGACGGCATAACGAAAATATCACACTCCCGCAGAAGTTTCTGCTTGACCGGACCACTGACCCAGCCGAGGTCCGTCACGCACTCCTTAAGCGACACCGCCCGCGACTTTAACTCCTCATCCTCCCATATGCCACCGAGATACAGATGCACATCCGGGTATTTCTCCCGCAGTTTCGGCATAACCGCAAGCAGCTCTCCGATTCCCTTTGCCTTACATAGTCTTCCCAGAAATAATATCTTATGGACTCCGTACTGCTTCTCGCCGGCTACCGGAATCCGTATGGCATCCGGTAATACCGTAATCCGCTCTGCTCCGATGATCGCACCGAAGAAATCCTTCCATGCCGTCCCCAGTACAAGAAAAGCGTCTCCCATGGAGAGAACCTTCTTGACCCGCCGCCTGCCGGCAGCGCCTAGCTCTTTTCCATAAAATTCCGAAAAATTACCGCCATGCTGGTGAATAACAATCTTCTTATGGAATATTCCTGCCGTCCGTACAAAGACGGACTTGCGGTAATAACTGGAATCCGAAGCCATATTGACATGCACGATGTCATACCTCGGAAGTTTTATGATAAACCGAAAATACGCTTTCATGGCACAGGCTAACTTCGCCCACTTAGAGCCTTCCACCATTGTGCCGATGTAATGCAGATCAATCAGCTTATCCAGCCCGGCCTCATAATAATTATTCACTACGCCGGATATTCCGCCATGAACGCTTCTGTCGGGACCGATCATCAATACTTTGAATTTGTCTTTCGCCATCATTTAAACCTTTCCCGTCACTTCGAGCCTTTTCCGGCCAGAACCACCCAGATTGTCCGGAACAATATCTTGATGTCCAATCCCAGCGTCCAATTATCTATATACTCCAAATCAAGCTTCACTACTTCATCAAAGTTCACAATCTCGCTGCGCCCGCTGATCTGCCATAATCCGGTAAGCCCCGGTGTCATACTGATGCGCCTTCTGTAGTGGGAATTGTACTGTTCAAACTCGCCCTCCGTGGGCGGTCTCGTTCCCACCAGACTCATATCACCTTTCACAATATTCAGGAACTGCGGCAGCTCGTCGATGCTTGTCTTACGGATAAATTTACCTACCTTAGTGATCCGCGGATCATTGTCCATCTTAAACATCAACCCCTGCATCTCATTCTGCGCTTCCAGCTCCTTCTTGCGCTCCTCCGCATCCGTATACATAGATCGGAATTTATAGATCTTGAAGCGTCTGCCGTTCTTACCGATCCGGGTCTGCGCGAAGAAAATCGGCCCTGGCGAATCCACGCGTATGGCAATCGCCACAAAAGGCGTGATCACTGCTGTCAGCACGCACCCCACCAGTCCGCCGACAATATCGATCAGCCGTTTAACCGCCATGCGTCTGTAGTCAAAATGATTGATCGAATATGTCACCACTGTATAGCCCGCGAAGCTGCCCACTCTGACATCTTTCTGAGGACGTTCGATGATATCGATATTATAATGGCATGCAATCCCCATGGATTCCAGATCATAGATGATATGCTTTACATATCCCTTGTCTTCTTCCGGTAGATTGATGAACACTTCGTCAAGCGGAATCTGCCTCGCCAGATCAAGCACATCCTGTCCGTCGGCATTTACCCTGACCCCGTCTATCATCACTCCTTTGCGGTCCGCATCCACGCAGGCAAGCGCGACGATCTCGTAATTGATATCCATGGATGCTTTCAGGCTGGATACCGTCTTGTTAAGTACGGAATCCTTGGTGATAATCATGATTTTTACAATGTTGGACTTAGCGGTAAAGTAGACGCGCAGCGCCTTTTTCATCCCGATCCTTACCCCCCATACTACGAGGACATCCAGCACCGCAAAATATCCCATGACAAGACGTGAAATACTTGCGCTTCGCTGCAACATAAATAAAAAAGCAAGAATCGCCAATTCCATAAAAATATTAAATTTGATGACCGCTACGAACTCAACGAGGATTCCCCGCTTCAGAAACTCTCTGTTCCAGTCAAACAGAAAGCTGTAGACCGTACAGAACAACAGAAGACAGATGAATACCAGAAAATGAAGCTCCGGCTCATCTACCCATCTGAACTTATGAAAACGTATTAAGATTGCAATAATATATGAGACGGCAATACTGACCAGATCCGTGAAGAGCAGCCAGTAGCCTTCAATCACTTTCATTTTACGGTTCATTCTGATCCCTCAAGCATATTCTGCTTATTTGTAAAAATAATATATCAATTTAGAATACCATTTTTCGGGAAATAATTCAATCACTAACGAACCTCTGTATTTTCTATATTCAAAAATTATTTCACTCAAAGGAAATATTGTTCTGCCGTAGGAGATCTTGGAGATGCGCAAGTTGAGAAGACAGTAATTCATTAGTTGCCGTCAGTTCATCAATTTTAGGCAGATAATAGTCATCTGACTCCTTCTTAGTCTTTGCTATGATCTCCTCAGAGCTTGTACCAAACAGATTAAAAAGTCCTTCACATACCATAGGTGATTCTCCTTCCGTTTTCATATTGGCAGTAGTTAACTGGTTCAGGTATTTCCTATAAACATCCTGATTCTGATGCTTGGCATAGTCATCGGCAAGTCGGTTGAGCAAGTCTCTGTCTTTCAGGTCATTGGTCAGGCAGCACAGATAGAGGTTGTCTTCCGACGGCAGTTCGCGGGTAACGATAATCTGTATATCAAATGTCTCTATACTGATATGATATACCCCTTTAGAGGTTTTTTCAACTGTTAAATGCCGCTCAACCGTTAAATGTTTCATCAGCTTCCGCGGATAGCGGAATGTCAGGAATGTTATGCTGACATCCAGCGAGGTATATCGTTCTGTGCCGGCGTTGCTTAGCTGGTCGATCAAAATTCCAGCATATCCGATCGTCTTGTAATAGGCGTTGGCTGCCAGGGACGAATGGATGCCCTTTAATTCAAAGATGTTGTAAGTCCTGAAAATACGGGCGATGTTCTTAGGGATAGCGCAATCGGACAATTTCCTAATGACGAGAAGGTCAATACGGTAGTTGTTTCTGCCCAGAATGTATTCAGTAAGAAACTGTAACATGTCCGCATAATCGCGCAATTCGATTTCTATAGCACACGCAGCGGCTTCTTGCCAGTTGACACGATGCCTGTGACGGACAGAGACAGGGGCATAGGTAGTAGACGGGAATGCAGATGTGGCATTAGTACGGGTCATAGAAGTGCCTTTCTTTAAGACGGCCGACGGTACAGAAGACGCAGCCTGAGATTGCAAGATGAAAAGAGAAATATGAATTAACTGTAAATTATACATAGCATAAAAAATGAAATGGTACAAGTTTTTTTGTGAAATATAATGTAGAAAATGCGAGGGCGAAATATCGATAACCAGACGTAATACATCAAGATATTGTGGACAACAGTTTTTTTTCCGGCAATTGACACCAACTCTTTGTATTGTGCAAAAAAAAGGGCAGACCACCTGTTATACTTACTCAGATGATCTGCCCGTTGCGTTATTACTTCTTATTTGTATGAGTTCTCAGCTTACATGATTATGAGAACAGATTCCACCACCATCTCAAACCGGACGATGTGATTCTGAAAGTAACTTTCTTCTCATCACCATAATCGCCGATACCTCTGATCGTAACTGTTGCGTTACCCTTGTTGACATTCTTCTCATAGCTACCCGGTACGATCTCATAATGCACACCGTATGTCAAGTCGTTCTTGCCGATTCTCGCTTTAGAGAAGTCGCTCGCGTCTAAGGTAATCGCTTTACCGGTATACGTCTGTGCTTTAGCGATAATGGTCGCATTGAGAATACTTGCCTTTACAATCTTGTATTCTTTAGTAGTTGATCCCGCATAGTTGCTTGATGACACTGCGTCTACCACAACCTGCATAGAATCTCCCGCCGACAAATCAGCCTCTGTCTCATCCAGATTTACCCATTGGTTATTTACCTTAGCCTGGTACGTCACGGTATAGTCCTTACCCTCTACGAGTATTGTGCCGTCGGATTCTTTCACAACAGGCTTCGATTTGAGTTTCTCCTTCTGCTCCGAATATACTGCATCGCGAACCGTCACCGTAATTCCGTCCGTCTCTAAATTCGCTTTTTCAACAGTAAATTCTGCTGCATTCTTAACTGTTCCGGAGAACATACCCATTCCTGCGATGGCCACAGAAGCCTTCTTGTTCGTCGTCACAGCTTTGTTGTTAGTATATGTTACCTTGTAATCCTTGCCCGCTGCCAGCTTCCTGTTCTTATATGTTACGGTAACAGCCGGCTGTGCACCCTTCTTGGAGAAAGGAACTGTCTCACTCATGGTAACTTTCAGATCTTTACCCAGATCATCCGCTTTCCATGCAATCGCAGTAACCTTGAAGGTTTTCTTAAGAGTGCCCGTATACTCTCCCTTACCAGTAAATGTCACCGTGGCTGTTCCGGGCTTGGTGTTGTTGCTGTAGCTTACTGTGTAGTCAACACCCTGCTCAAGCTCGGTCGAATTGTTGTTCTTCTTAACCAATACCGCAACACCAGGAGCCTGTTCTGCTTTGCCCAATACAGGATCGATAGCCACATTTACCCAGCCTGTCGGGTTCACCTTCGCTACGCTACTCAATAGGGTACCTGTGATCTTGAAGGTCTTCGTCACGCTTCCGTAATATTTCTGATCCGCTCCTTTGTTGATGGCAGTAATGGTGATCTTAGCGCTTCCCACTTCTATACCGTCTGGGAAGCTGACTTCATAATCTTGACCTTTCACCAATGGTACTTCTCCGTCTTTCACCACAACACCCAGCTTGGTTTCGAGTTCCTCACTCGTCTTAGCATAAGTTACGGAGGTACTGTCAAATGTGATCTTCAGCTCATTCATGAACTTGCCTTCTACCACATGAATCGTCTTCTTAACCACACCCGTGTAATTCTTCCCTGTAGCGGTGATCTCCATCTGATATTCGCCGGCTTCCGTGACACCCGTCAATGGAGTAGAATCATTTTTCTTATAATATTTTACCTGATATTCCTTTGTTGTGAGCTTCTTACCGTTATAAGTGAGCTTTGACAACGGTTTCTGCACTTTGACACTGGCTTTTACATACTCATTGTAGGTAATCACCACATCATCATCTGCAATATTCTTAGGAACGATATTGAACTGTGCTGTCACTGAATCTTTATAGTTGCCTTTGCCTTTGATCGTAACGGTTGCCGTTCCGATCGCTTTGTTGTTCTTATAGCTGACAGTGTAGTCAACGCCTGCTTTCAGTCTGTTCGTTCCGGCATATACCTGCAGTACATCTTCGGAAAGCTTGATGCTTAAGCCAGTATAGGTCTGATCCGGAATCTTTCTGATCTGCATTCCTTCAGGGTGATTCTCAAGTTCTTCATCCTCTACAAGCACTACTGTACCGCCATCCGCTGCAGCAGGTACCGTGATTACTGCATCGCCGTTCTCGTCAATAGGGAACAATGCGCCGCTGTAATAATCTAACAGCACCTTACCTGGAGTTTGTCCACTCAGAGTATAGGTTTGTGCCTGATTTGTAATGTTCAGTGCTACTGTCAGCGTAGTACCGCCGTAGCTTCTTGTAAATACATCCAGTCCATTGTCTGTACTTACCGTGTTACGATCACCTTTCGCAAGCACATCGGAATACATGTTACGGATTGAGATCATCTTTTTGTAGTGTGCTAAAGCTTCATTGTCATCCGTTACTTTGGACCAATCGAAGTCCCTACGGTTCGACTGGTACGGATAATTCTCTTCACCGTCGCTTACGCCGATTTCCTCACCGTAATAGATGTATACCTGTCCTTTAGCTGTAAGTTGCAGGGAGGCTGCTACCAGCGCAAGCTGTTTGGCATCTTCTTCTGACTTGCCTTTTTCACTCGTCAGTCTGTGAACAAATCCCTGCTGGTCATGGTTGCTTAAGAATGATCCCAGAGACGCGGTATTGTCAATAGCTCCGTTTCTCGCAGACAGGAAGTTCTCTACACCCGACAGGTCACCCGTAACGAAGTTAGCTGCCTGTGCCGGGAAGTCAAAGTCAAGCAAAGCATCCATGCGGCCTGTATCCAACATGCCAGTGTCTGTTCCATAGCCGGCACCTGCCCATTCACCAATCATCTTAAAATCAGGATTAATCTCGGTCAATGCATTCTTGAATGCCGACCATGTAGTACTATCTACATGCTTTACCGTATCTACACGGTAGTAATCAATCGGATATTTGCTGATCCAATTGGACTGCCATTCTACGACCAGATCTCTTACTTCCGGATCCTCTGTACGGAAATCGGGAAGTCCCGACAAGGAGCTCATCTGATCACTTCCGGAAACGACCTCATCATCGCTTCTTAACATCCGAATCGGATCGTCGCCTTCGTTCTTAACATATGCATTATAGTAATCCGTGATCTCCTCACCATAACCGGTATGGTTGAGCACCACGTCTACCATGACCTTCATACCTTTCGCATGAGCCGCGTTCAGTAAAGCACTGAATTCAGCTTCTGTTCCGAGATGGGAATCCAACTTCGTAAAATCTTTCGCCCAATAACCTGTATAGCCCCATGCTTCTTTAACAGTAGGGTCATCAACACTGTTTGCAACCGTCTGATTCTCTACAATCGGAGTAATCCAAATCGTATTAACGCCCAGCTCCTGCAAGTAATCCAACTTCTGGGTCAGACCCGCGAAGTCACCGCCGTGATAACTGGAGTTCAAACCTCCGTTTGTGGTCTTATCATAGCTTCCCGGCGCATCACCTTCGTTATTCGCTGCATTACCATCAAAGAAACGGTCTGTCACTGCGAAATAAACTACTGCCTCATCCCAGTCAAAATCGGAATCCTTACTGCGATCCACAACCGTAACCCTAGCCTCTGTCGTATACTCATTGTTATACACATCGTATATGGTAATCGGAAGTGTCTTCTCGCCTGCAGATGTACCCTGCTTCACTGCAATAGAGATTGCCAACAGTTCCGGATCAATGTCGGTAATACCGCCGCCGACCTCATCCAAATCTACTGTTGCTCTTTCAACTACTTTAAAATCAGATGTTTCTTCAATCTGGTTACCTGCCAGATCTTTAGCCTTCACCTTGATAGACAGGACATTGTTATCATTATAGTCCATTGTAGCATTCTGGATTCCCGCTACCATCTCTACATCCAGAAGCTCATATTTCAGTACGGAATATTCAGTCTCTGCGACTGTCTCTTTCAGTTCGTTGAAAGCATCCAGAACATACTCTACATTATCATCCGTAGTTTCCTTCCTGCCGTACCGATAATAATGGTCACCCGAAACAAGCTGATCCAGAACATACTCATAACGCTGTTCTTCTTCATCGTATATCATCTTCGCGGTCTGCTTAGAAGTTTCTTCCTCCCCATCAACCGCTTTTGCAGCACTATCTGCCTTCGGCGCGATTACCTCCAGAGATACATCCGCATAACCGCCCTCACTACCTGCAAGGAATGCATCGTCATCTCTATAATAGAAATTGATTTTCTTCTCTTTCGTATCAATCTCGTAGCCTGTATTGTAAGGATAGGTGTAGGTGATACCCTTGCCTTCTTCCATCTTGATCTTAACGATATTCTGATCTACAGGCATTGGGCAATTATAGTCATTGCCATCTTTCTCCGCCCATTCATTGCCGGGCTCTGTCCTTCTAATATTATACGAAATGGAATCAACCCCCGGTGCTACAGGAACCCGAGTTATAAATGTACCGTCTTCTTCAGCAACAAAATCACAAACTGTAGTTCCGAATCCATTATTCCATGTACGTAACTGCCAATTGCCATCTTTCTTGGTCTCACGCGTATATTCTACGACCAGATAACGGTCGGCCCCGTCTTTAATCTCCGGAAGCGTATCTGTCAACGGTTGTCCAAACACATAATACAGTGTAACTTCCTCTTTCGCTTCCTTGTTATTGTATGTTCTGTCTACTCCATCCTGCCAATCTTCCCATGTACCTTTTGCACGGGATTTCATACCAAGATTGGTGAAGCTCAGTTCAGCCGTAGCCTTCAGCCATTCCCTACCATCCTCTAATTCTTCCTTTTCCGTAAAGGGAAACTCTTTACCGCCACCGCCACCATTTTCCCATATCCAGAGATCGATAGCCTCTGTACTCATCTCATGCATGGCATCGTAGTAGTAGATCGTATAAGTGTACAATGTGCTTACGACATTGACTGTCACTTTTGATGTATAGGTTCCGGTTTCATCAGCAGCTACCAGATCAAAAGATTTAACATCCGCCGGGAAATCACTCTTAACAGCCACTGTAGCTGAATCTTCTCCCGTCGCCTGCGTTAAGGTCACTTTATCCGCCCATGTTGCATCTGCATCGGCCGGAACACTATATGTTACAGCAACATCTTTAGAGCTCACTGCCGCAGCAACATTAACTATCGACTCTCCCGTATAAGCTTCATATAATTGTAATGTTTTCGGCAAATCCACTGCATTACCACCAGGCACTGCGTCCGTTGCTGCCTGTGAATTCACTAACCCGGGAACAATCACAATATTGTTGCTATCTTCTTCACCTTTATGAAGCTGTTTCGGATCAACAGCCCACTTACCATTTACCCCAAATCCATACTCATAGGAGCCCGGTCCCATGGAGAAAGTTTTCTCCCAATAACCGGTCTTAGTATTACAGGTCATATCCACAGACGGCCAATTTGATCCTGTCATCTCCCCTTTGATGGTCACCGTTTCCGCCGAGGGTGCGTAATAATAGAATGTTACTTCCCCCTTTTCGCTATCAATCGACGGGAGTTTAGCGTCCGCCTTCTCCCCAAGGCCCGATGCCATGACTCTTACTGTAACGGTACTAGTCGCACTGCCGCCCACCTCTGTCGCCGTCATGGTGAAGGTATTGCTGACATCCCAGCTTGAACCGACTGTAAGCTTCTGGTTGCCGACTTCACCGCTTAAGGTAATAGCACGCTCCGTATCTACGGTCGTGGTCTCGCTTGTCAATGTGTATTGTACAGCCACATCGTCAATCTTAGCATCCAGAGCCTTTTCTTCTTCGCTGACTACGCTGATCGTGATATTTCTTATCCCATCGATGATTAAATCTCTAGTTTTATCATTGTCTCCATCTACGGCTTCATAAGTATTAGCGCCAGCAGCAAACTTATAATTGTACTTTCCGGGTGCAAGCGGTGACTCTGAAGTTCCGGTCCAGACGTTATTATCGCCTTTCGTCAACTTAGCCAGTATATCCCAATCTCCGCCAACTTTACCGCCCTTTGCCACAACATCCTTCAGATCGTCTGCTGCTACAATTGCACCATTATTGTTCCAATCCTTAAATGTAAGCTCCGATGCTATACAAGTAAAGGTTACAGTCATATCATCATTGATCTTGTATCCTGTTGTTGCAGTCTGCTGCTCCTCGTCCGGTTCTGAATCATCCACCGGCTGCTTAGCAGGCGTATCATCCGTCACATCATTTTCATCTCCATTATCCGCAGGGTCAACTACATTTGTACCCTCTCCCACAGGATTTTGGACATCCTGACCTTCGTCGGTCTCATTTCCGGCTTGCTCTCCTGTCTGATCGTCCGCCGGGTCTTCAGTTTTCTGCTCATCTTCGTCTTCTGTCCCGTTCACATCGTCCACCGTATCTTCCACGCCGAGCTCTTCCGCATGCACGGTCATGGTCAGATTCGTCGGAACCGACGTAAAGAGCATCGCCGATGCCAATATGGCACTGAGCACTGTCTTCCAACATCTCTTTCTCATTTTTTTCCTCCTATTCTTTTTTGGTTACTTTCTGCGGAACGCATTGTACCAATCTTCCAACGCTTTCCGCTCTACGAAAACCCCAATATCGTTTTGCCTACCCACATATGTAATTAGAATTTTCGTATTTTTTCGTAATTTTATTATATCTCAAAAAAAATCAATCCTCTATTGACGTTGTGCAACACGTTTGTACTTTTTTTTTATCTATTTTTACTAAAAAAGGGAATGAGGGTGTCGGAAATACACAGCGAACGCAAAACATTTCAAGGAAGCGATCAAGCTTTACATCTAATGCCTGTTTTGTTATACTTACATTGTAGCAATCAATACAAGTTATATTTATAGAAAGTAGGTGATTGTATGCCGTCTGGTATTGAAGTAACAAAAGCTGCACTTGACGATTTTAAAAAAATTCAAACCTATATGCTATTAGCTAAAAAAGAAAATGCTGTCGAGACATATGCAGAACTAAAGAAAGAGTATTTGACAATAAAGGCATTGCTGAATGTCTCCGGCGTGAATTTGACAGATATTGACCTTATCAAAGAATAAAGATAAATAAACCGTAGCATAAAATAAAGTGTAAAGTCTACTAAATTTATTAGGACTTTACACTTTTTAAGTTTATCTGCCTATTTCATTTCTACGACATTACATATAATCACTCTATCGCTACTGACTCTGCCTCCACATCCGTCAACAAATAATACCCCATCATCATAAGCAGGAAGTTCCTGCCGATATAGACCGAGATCAGATGAGCCTCCACCACATTATAGACTGCCAGAATGGCAAACAGTAGAAGTCCGCAGGCGTCTTTTTTCTTCCAAAACTTCCACAGAAGTGCAAGCTGGGCGATGACATAGATCACTCCCGGAACAACACCATAGCGATAGAATAGCTTCACCCACCCCATATCGAAGTAATATTTCATATTGTTCGGTTCGGAAAAAGCTGACCAGGTATGGATCATGCCGTCATTCTTCTCCGAGTCCGTAAGGGACACGATCCTGCCGCTGATATGCCGATCGATCCGTCCCAATGTCACGATATGCTTATTATCCAGCGGGTTCAGATAGTAGAATTCGTTCCACTGGGCATCACGCACCCTCTGCGCACACACTGCTGCGTCTACGGAAAAACCGATGCATAACGCAAGCACAAGCAGACCGCACACATAGATCAGGGCTCTTTCACGCAGTATTTTACAATAACTGAGTATGCACGCTCCCGCCAGAAATCCGGTCGCGATCAGCATGCCCGTTTTGGATTCCGTCAGCATATAGACTTCCACATTGAGCAGCATGATAAACAGATACATATACCATTTCATCCGGTCAAAATAGACATACACTCCCATCGCCACCAACATCAGGAACATGCACGACAGAGCGTTGGGGTGTCCCATACCCAGCGTATAACGGGTCTCCTCCGCTGCTTCCTGACCGATATAACGTGTCGTCTCCGCAGATTCATGCCCGAATGCCTGTGTCAGACTAATCTCTCCGTATATGCCGGTCACGGACAGCGCAATGATGACCAGACAGCCAAGCAGCGTCACCTGAAATGCATATTTCAACATCTGGCTGAGCGGAATATCTTTACATGCCGCCACGAAGGTGACGATACGGATCAGATCGTTTGCCCCCGTAATCCGATAGGACACGAACGCTACCGCTTCCAGCAGGATAATAGCGCACCACTGTTTCTTATCATAATCCGTCAACAGCAGCTTACAGGCAAAAATCAGAAAAGTGATCTGAAACAGCCGTCCTTCAATAGGATTAATATAATTGCTTTTATCAATGATCACAATAAGGAGCTCAATGGTCAGCCCGATGTAGAAGAGAAGCCACGGGAATTTACCTGACTTTATTCTACGATATAATTCCATTCACAGTCTCCCCTTTCTTCTATCTGTATACTGCCTGTGTGCCGTCCGTTGTCTTATAATCTGCACATACCATTTTCCTGTCCATACTGAACATACTCTCTTCGCTGCCCCGGCTTCTATATCATCGATGCAGTATTCGTGCTACAGCGCCATGTGCCCTGCGCAGCCATTTCTTGACGGTCAGCTTCGCTTTTTTCAATGCAACCACCGCTCCGCTCACCTCAGGAGCAATGAGAAAATCATACTCCTCCTGATGCCTTCGCAGATAATCCGGATAGCTCTCATCTATGGGTACACGGATAAACTTCGCATTTCTGCCGAAGATATCCTCGCCGCACAACAATCTGTCCACCGCGTCATTCAGATAACTTGATTTATTGTACTCCTGATGAGCCGCTGCCTGCACTTTTACTCCGATGCGCTTCGCCACATCACGCTCGCCGTCACCGCCCATGTAGCCGAAATGCCAGCCACCGTCAGCCACACGTACACTGCGCGGATCTTCCGGCGATACTTCGCGCAGATAAACGATCCCCTCCGGAGGCAGCGCGGCGAAGCTGCAGATCTTGCTCCCCAGCCATTTCTTCTGTTCCACGCCGGGGAATTCTCCTGTAATGGACAGCAGATTACCCGATATTTCCTCAATATTCAGGAAACAGTAGAACATCCTCTGCGCCAGATGATAGATCTTTCCCGGATCAAAATTCTGCAGAATTTCCTTTAAAACCCGCGGATTCGGTATCTCGTCCACGTCGCTGAATATCACGATATCATCAGGCCTACAGTCCGTCATTCCGCGAATCAGCCCGTTTTTCTGGAACTTATCCCGCTCATGGGTCGTCACGCCTTCCATGGGAGAATCATCCACCGCCACGTAAATGATCTTATCTTCAAACTCTGCAAACATATCCCTGTGCCTAGCGAATATCATTTCCTTCGGCTCTCCGGAAAAAGTCACCGTGGCTTCCTCCAGCACGAACTTATCCACATAAGGAGCCATGATCTGCATTCTGAGTTTTAGAATATCCAGTTCGTTAAAAAAAGGTATACAATCATATATCATGTGTTATTTTATCCTGTTCTATCTAAGTTCCATCCACCACGCGCCAAATATTATGTCTACATTATATATTTCTGATGTTATTTCACATACTCTGTTTTGAAGCATGCCATCTGCGCCAGAACAGAAAGGGTCTGAGAATATCCTTAGTCTTTCTCCAAACTACTTTCCACGGGCTTATGAATCTCGGATACTGTTCGTTCCTGCCGCGCCACTTATGGAAGATAAAGGGCTTCTCCACATCCATGATTTCCGAAATCATATGCTCATGTCCGAAATATTTGGCCACTTCGATGGGCGCAAACCGCATACCTGCGTCCTCGATCACGTTCTTGTATTTACAGCACAGGAAGACATCCTCATTATAATCTCCCTCTATATTCTTTTCCCACTTCAAATTTGCCTGCTTCGGGAAATCCAGCAGCCGCTTGCTTCGGATGGAAACACTGTTGCCTACACGACAGATCTGCCCCTTCGCGTCACGATAGGAATAGTCATTTTCCGGAAGCGGCCACGGGGAACCGATATAGTCATAATCCAGGAACTCCTTCCGCCAGCTTTCCGGGTGTACCACGAACCCGTCGGCATGAACTAACAGCATATAATCTGTATGAATGTGTTCTCCCAGTTCATACACCATCTTGTAGTTAAATTTATCGATATTATCCAGCTTGGATGTATGGGAATATCGTATGGAACGCGGCAGCGTAAGCGGCTTCCTGTGGGTAATCAGCACAACATCGCCAAACTCGATCTGTCTCATGCTGTATTTCAACGCCTTGATTGTTTCATAGATATCCACACTGGTCATTGCCGCCAGCGTGACATTCGGCAGTTTCAATTTATCGGTCATACTAATTCACCACCTTCACGCTATCCTTATGATAATACCGTGTCACCGCCAGATTCAGCCAATTTTCCGCATCCTCTGACATATCCTGAAAGTCAAACAGCGCCGGTTTGGCGGAATAGGGGCTCACCTCCACATCCATAATCGTATCGTCCGTATAGATCCGATGCCGTTCCATCGCTTCCTCGTAGAAAGTCTGCGCCTCCCCGTTGACCAGTGACCGCACCGCCGATACACTCGTATAAGTATTCTTATCCGCCGTGCAGACCCACATCACAAGTATCATAAGGAGAGCCACTGCCGTCATTCTGTTTCCTGCTTTTTCCAAGAAAGCACCGAACAGTTCCCCTGCCGTCATCTGATCCGCTTTATTCTTAACACTCTCTGAATCCTTCTCCCGCATTGCTACCCGTGCCACCTGTTCCTCTCTGTGCGCAAAATACCCGAGCCAGTAAGCGCTCACCATGATCAGGCACAGATAATATACCATCTGAATAATATTATCCACTCTGGACATTCCCACCATACCGACCGCATAAAGCGTCGGCGTAAACATGGCGGATAGCACGCAGAAAGCCCCTGCTGTCACCCATACGGGATGATCAAAAGATCTCTCTGATTTCTTCACGAGCTTCCACATTACAGGCAAAAGCAATAACAAAACGAGAACCACAAACACTGATGTCCAGCGAATGATGAATACCACGCAATAATAAAACGAAAGCAGAATCGACATCACCGCCGGATATCCCACATCCATATCCATGCTGCCCCGTCTGGCATTGCCCGGCGCCATCGTGTTGATCATAAATCCGATACTGCCGGTAACAAAAGGAATCGCGGCCGCAGCAATTTTCTTACGATTCGTCACCGCCGCTATGATAACCAGCAGCGCCATGACGATCTCCGCCTGCAGCCCCGTTACCAGATTGCCGCCGCCCACAATCACCGCCAACACTGACGCGATTCCGCACCAGAGCGCTTCCCTCGTTCTGTCCTGCGCCCACAAGCCTGCTGAGAGTGCCGTCAGAGTGAAGAACCATAAAGACTCCATCAAAATATAGTGGGTAGAGCCGTTATACCAGTAGATTCCCTCGAAAGGTGCCTCTATCACCTGATAGAATGCAAAGAGCAGCATAAACATGATAAAACTGCCGCCCGTTCTGTCAATTCCCAACCATCTGTACAGAATATGCCTTCCAAGTACGCAGGTTGATACCGCAAACATCCCGATCATCAGAATCGGAACCACGTAAGCGAGCTCATAATGAAAGTTCATAGGGCAAAGCGCCATCAGGAAACAGGATACATAAGTGCCCTGCCATTCCCGATAGAATTCCATGTTCTGCTTCCAAGCCGTCTGAATGGACTGCCCCAGAGAGCCTGTGGCTACCCAGGTATCGTGCACCTGCTTTCCGTAATCATAGTCATCGATGCACATCACGTTATATCTGCCCAACAGCAGAAGCGGAATGAGAGACAGAACCAGCAGGATTCCCGCATATATTGTCATCCGCTTCATGGGAATCCGGTCAATGCGCGCCGAGATCCTGCCGCATATGCTCTGCAGGGATCCCGTAAACCTGATATATATATTGTTTTCCTTCTTCTTTTCTGTGTCGCCCATCCGATCCTGTATCCTTTTTCCTTTACTTTTCGGGGTTTTTCTATCTATATCAGACATTACTGCCGAAGTTTTCTTAATCTTCTCGCCACGCCTCTTGCGATCTTACACAGATACGCTTTCTTATATATATATTGTGCATGCAGTTTCGCAAACGCCAGCCGCACTCCTGTCAGTTTCACATTAACCGCCGCATATTTCTTCGATGTCCGCTTATACTCCTCCAGCTCTCTCTTACACTCCTCGGCCGTATACACCCTGCCCTTGCGGTCCATATAATGCCAGCCCGCATAAATATTCTGCTCCGACGCCCAGTAACCGTCGGATACATTATGTCGCGCCCAATATTTCGGCGCTAGGATATACTGCACCGTATCACTGGTAAACGCAGGAAAATACGCAAAAGAAGAATTCGCCAGCAACAGATATTTTGCATTCTTCAACACACTGTAATCTTTCGCCAGATCAAAATTATAAGCGGGTATACCCGGTAGAAACTTTCCCGCCTCCTTCACATCATTGGTGATGATCATAAACTCCATGTCAGGATTGATCCTTCGCATCTGCTTCATTCCCATAATCCAGTATTTCTTCCGCAGATACAATTCCGGCGAGCCCATATAATCACTGCATCGCAGATGCAGAATGCAGAGATTGTCCCGGCTGTATTCTTTGCAGTCATACTCCGGCTTGACCGCAAGCCACTTCTTGATCTCCTCTCTATGGGAAATAAAATATTCCTCCGCCTGAAGATTGCCGTAGATCAGCGTACCGTCTTCAATATCAGACAGCTTCGCATCGGCATCTGTCACATACACGCCATGTGTCAGATCATGCCTGGAGTTTCCCGCATATAACCTGGTTTCTTTCTCGTAGAAAACCTTCTTATAATCTTCCCTTGCAGATGGCACTCCCATATCCAGATCCATGAAATAAAGTCCGCAGTCGCTGTGCATATTGTTGGCAAAATGCTCCGGATCAAGCACACTGAACTGATACCCCTTATCCAGAGCGGTGCATCTGGTCGTAACATAGAAAAACAACTGGTTTCCAAGTCCGAAACCTTCCTGTACCTCAATCCCAAGCATACTAACCTCCTGTGCGGAGAATGCCCGTATTTTGGGCATTCTCCTGCGTGAGACTTAGAACTTCTTAGCGAAACAGCCCTTGCTGTAATCATGACTTGCTGCGCAAGTCCAGAAGTTCTTCTCACGCTATCTTCGTCTCCGTTATCTTCTCGTCTTCTACCTTATAGATCACATCACACTTAGCGATCGTGTTGAGTCTGTGGGCAATAATCACCATAGTCTTCCTGCCATGGAAGCTGTTAATGGCATCCATAACCGCTTTTTCCGTATCATTATCCAGCGCAGAAGTCGCCTCATCGAAGACCAGAATCTCCGGGTTGTGGTACAGCGCTCTGGCGATGCCCAGACGCTGTCTCTGTCCGCCGGATATTCTGACACCCCTGTCACCTATGGTCGTATCCAGTCCTTCCGGAAGCTCTTCCACGAATTCCTTAAGCTGTGCCTCCTCCAGCACTTCCCAGATCCGTTTATCATCGATCCGATCCGCATCGATACCGAAGGCGATATTGTCCCTGATCGACTCGTCGATCAGATAGATGGACTGCGGAATATAGCCGATCTTGGCAAGCCATGCGGGATAATTGTCGAAGATATCCATCCCGTCACAAGTAATCTTGCCCGACTGCACATGCAGAAGCCCCAGCAGAATATCCACAATCGTGGACTTGCCTGCGCCGGACGGCCCCATGATACCTACGGACTGTCCTTTCTTCACTTCCATATGAGCATCCGTGAATATATTTTTCTCCGTATTCGGATAAGCGTAGGTGATATGATCTAAAACGATCTTATCCTGCAGTTCCAGCTTCGGAAGTTCCGGCTGCTTATCACCGGTAAGCCCGGTCACGCTTCCGTTCACGTCTTTCTTCATGCTCTCGTTCAGATTATCATACAGATAATCCAGACAGGGCTGCGCGTATGCGATCTCCGAAAGGTATGTGTTGATACGGTTGATGCCGGGCAGCATACGAACCGCCGCCATGGCGAAAACCGTCAACTGCGGAACCAGCACGGTTAAATCACCGCCCCGCATCATATACAGCAGCATAAACAGAAACATCGCCGCCATAAAGATCGTCTCGATCAGAAGCCTCGGCAGATTATTGAGCACCGCATAATTTCTCGCCACGTTTGCACCGACGGCGCCGCTCTCATAATAATTGCGCACAAAAAACTCTTCTCTGTGCAACACCTTCACATCTTTTAACCCGTAGATCGACTGAATCCGCCACTTGGCGATACGCGACTGTATCGTCTGATTCTTGTGCCCGATTCTGTTAAGGCGCGGCTTTAACTGCTTCGTAATGATCAGGGTCAGTCCTAAGAAGATCACTACGATAAAAAGACACATAAGCGGACTGTTCACCACCAGCACAATGCACAGCGAAACCGCAACCACGATCTCCGTAATCATCTGTATCATCACGAGAATCAATTGAAAAGCGTTTGGAATATCACTGTCTGTCAGGCGGAATACCGTGGGAATATCCGCTCCCAGA
This sequence comes from Lachnospiraceae bacterium, assembly GCA_014804655.1. GTDB lineage: Bacteria > Bacillota > Clostridia > Lachnospirales > Lachnospiraceae > UBA3282. The sequence goes on from JAAUZK010000004.1 coordinate 203,189, forward strand.
TAATCCTCATACGGACGGTTTAAGAATTCCCGCATCACACGGCTGATCATACGATTCCTGTTCCGCGTCACGAAAGTGTTCTGTACATAAGTCAGGAACAACAGATAGGCGTTCTTAAACACATACAGCACGATCAACACAATGAGCATATACATAATCAAATCTCTGCTTGTCTGAATGTGCAGCATCTGTGCCACATCGCGCACCGGCTCTTTCTCCATGATGGCTTCCGGGTCCATAATTGCCGTCACTACCGGCAGGAGCATGGATACGCCCAGTGTTTCCAGCAATCCGCCGATCAGGATTAACACCGCCAGACCGACCAACTGCTTCTTTTGCTTTTGATCAAACAGATATCCTACTTTGTGAATCAGAGTAACTTTCTTCCCTGTCTGCTCGTTGTCTCTATGACTATCTTCTCCAACTGCCTGTTTACTCATGTATCGTTAATTCCTTTCGTACTACCGCATGCCTGCCCGTTCCTTCTTTTTCTTCGGCCTCGCACGCGCCTGCCATTCTCTACGGCAGATCACTTGTTGGTACGCGCTGCATATCTTTCCTGTAGATATCCGTACAATCCCATCCATTCATCCACCTGTCAGGCGCAAGTACTGTCTTATGGGGATTCCCGCATAAGTAAGAGGCCCACCAGCTATAGCTGCTGTTTGCCAGTATATGGTGCCTGCATTTGCTCATCAGGGCAAACTCCGCATAATCCCTCTGCTCTGCTGTCCCTGCCGTTTCCGGTATTTCTACTATTTTGATCCGATACGTTGTTACGGATCTCTCTTCTCTTTCTATTCTATCTGCCGCTTTCGCTTCGTCTAATGCCTTTGACTTATCTGCCGTCTCAGCTTCGGCGATCTGTTCCCTGATCCACTGCTTATCATTTGTAAATATATAGAATATGCACTCCGGATGTTCCCGTTTCATCTGTTCTATCGCTCTTAGGTAATACGCCTCCGTGCAGATTCCGCCGAACAGTTCCTGATTCTCCGGCAGCAGATAGTCGCCTCTGCGGATATGCACGCTGACAGACTCGGTATCGTTGATCTGTGTCAGCCATTTGGCCGCTGTACACTGCTCCCCGTTATCCTGCATGGCGGCATCTACAAACTGTAACAGTCTGTCCGTATCATAAGCAGCTCTGACCTCCTGCGTCACCCCGGCAAAATACTTCTCCGTCTGCCAATATCCCTCTAAATAGATATCATCCCACTCCATGATTTCCGGATGAAAGCGCTTGTCCGCCTCGAAATAAGATTTCTTCCTCCTGCCAAACAGCTTCCTGCGCACTCTCGCCCAGGGCAGCATGGAAGAATCCAACATTTGTATTAGCTCCTCCGCCGTCGCCCGCTCGTACTCGATGCCGAAGTACTTAAGCGCCGGATCGCGCTGCGCATCCTGTGCAAATCCTGCCACATCATCGATTTTGACGGTTCTGCCCAGACTTTTCAGTTGTAGATATAAGGCATACTGGAACATCTGATTGCCCAGCCCGCCCGCAAGCTGTATGATGACCATATTATAATGCTTTCTGTCCTCTTGGTTACACAAATTCGATTAATAACGATAGTTATTTTATTGACTGTGCTTCATTTTTCTTAATACCGCTTTCACCCTGACCTTAAGCGGTATGATCACTCGTTCGTCCAGCCGTACTCTGCACAAATACTGCTTCGGAGAACGTAAGAAGAGCTTCATCTTCCGATAATCCCGCGGATCGGCCACCGCACATCCATAGGCTTTACTGTAATGCTCTCTGTTATCCCGTATGATCTGCATAAGTTGCTCTAAATAGCTGTACCGCTCCGGCATGTCCGCATTATACACCTGTACATAGAACTGCAGTAATCTTTTATAAAAAAAATAATCATGAATATCCGCCAGATCCTCTCTCCCCAGACTCTTAAGAAATTCGGTCTTCTCATAATAAGCCGGGATCTGATCCGTAAAAGTGTGCGAATTGATCTGCGCATTCATGATACTTCCCTCTCTGTCTATTATATAGTTATAACAGGCACTGTCAAGGTAAATACATTTAGCTGCATGACCAAGCGCTCTGGTGGTAAACATGATGTCCTCGTACCATTTTCCCACCGGAAATTCGATTCCCGCAAGGACTTCTTTCTTATATAATTTATTCCATGCGGCATTCTGAATATCGTAGTCCGGCGTTTCCTGCACATAATATTGCAGCGCCTCCTGTCCTTCAAACAGGACCGCCCTGTCCTTCGACTGATCCACGATATTCGTTCTGTATACCCGGCGATAACGACAGATTGCTACCTCTGCCTTCTGTTCCTTCAGCGCGCCGAACATCTTCTCATACATGTCGGGATCGATCCAGTCATCGCCGTCCACAAATCCGATATAAGCGCCCCTTGCATCAGCAATCCCCACATTTCTTGCTTCGGAGGGACCGCCGTGCTCCTTATGGATAACTCTGATCCGCGCATCTTTAGCTGCCAAACGGTCACAGACCGTCCCTGTAGAATCAGTAGAACCGTCGTCCACCACGATAATGTCCAGATTACCGTATGTCTGATTGCGAACTGACTCTACCCCACGTCCAATATACTCTTCTATATTATAAGCTGTTACAATAATCGAAATCAGATCCGTCTGCTCTCTTATACCGATAGCCGGATGATAGTGCTCAATAACTTTCATCTTGTGACCTCGCTTTGTGTCTACTAATCATTTCTGCAAATAACACGTGCGCATCCACTCCTGAAACATCAATACATACCAGATCTGCACACGCCAGATATCCCGCTTAATATAGTCGTCCCACAACTGCCATACTACATCAGTCTCCAATATGCCCTGCTCATCCAGCGTCTTCCTATCAATCAGACTCTGTGCCCACTCCCGCAGTTCCGGTTCCTTCAGCCATTTATGCAGGGGAATGCTGAATCCCTTCTTCGGCCGCTCCATCAGCTCACGCGGCACATAGCGATAAAGGATATCACGCAGAATCTTTTTAGTCACACCATCCTGCTTGCGATAGGCCAGCGGGAGCGTCCATGCAAACTCTACCACATCCCGATCCAACATAGGCACCCTTGTCTCCAGTGAGACCGCCATGGCGGTGCGGTCCACCTTACACAGAATGTCGTCAGGATGATACATCAATAGATCCATCAACATCAAATTATGCTGCGGTTCCCCTAGAAGCCCTGACGGATAAGTGTCCATAACCGTATCATACCGCTCTGCCTGCGTGCATAGCTCTTTGTCAGTTTTAGCCACGCCATTCTGTCTCCTCACAAGCCGGAACCCTTCTCCGATCTCGGATCGCAGATACATATCCTCAATACCGCGCGCGCCCAGAAGCCCGGCTCTGACCGCCATAGCACCGTGACTCCCGGCACTACCCACGCCGAGAAGCGCGCTGACCGTCTTACGCAGCCCATAAGGAATCTTTCGTGTTTTCTGCCATATTCTGTCGATAGAGGTGTAAGTATTATAACCGCAGAACAGCTCATCGCCTCCGTCCCCGCTTAAAGATACCGTCACATGCTCTCTGGTCATCTTACTGACCAGATAAGTGGGAATCTGAGACGAATCCGCAAAAGGTTCCCCAAACATCTGCGCCAGATGCGGGATCACCCCGCGGGCATCCTCTTCCGTAATATACAGTTCTGTATGCTCTGTTCCCAGATGCGCCGCGATCTGTCCGGCAATGTCTGCTTCATTGAATTTCTCATCCCACATACCGATCGTGAAGCTGCGCACCTTCCTGTCACTTATGGACTGCATAAGAGATACCACCGTGCTGCTGTCGATTCCTGCGGAGAGAAATGCTCCCACCGGCACATCCGCCACCATCTGGCTACGAATCGATTCTTTCAGCAGACGCTCCAATTCCTCCGCCGCCTCCGTCTCACTTCCTGTAAAAAGATGCGACTGTCCGTAAACTGCCGCTTCACGCATAGACCAGTAGGTTTTTATCTCATATTTATTAAATGGAAATTTAATTTTCAAACACTTTCCTGGCTCTAATTTATAGATACTCTGATATACAGAATAGGGAGCCGGAATGTAGCCATATCGAAAATATTGTTCCAGAATCCCCGTATTAACGGGGTTTTCAAAACCATCCAGCGCCGCGATGGAATTCAGGTCGGAGGCAAATACGAACTTGTCTCCCTGCACAAATCCATAGTACAAAGGCTTCTCTCCCACCCTGTCACGGGAGATAGATAACGCTTGTTCTTTTTTATCATATACGGCCATGGCGAACATGCCCTTTGCCATGCGAAGCGTCTCTTCCATGCCATATGCCGCGATTGCCTCCAGAAGTACCTCCGTGTCGGATGTCCCCCGAAAATCCACTGTCTTGTGCTCCTGCAGCAACCTGTCCCGAATCGTCCGGTAATTATAGATCTCTCCGTTATAGGCTATCACATAACGCCCGTCATGAGATTCCATGGGCTGCGCGCCCGATGGAGTCAGATCCACAATAGAGAGCCTTCTGTGTCCCAGAACCACCGCATGCTCCTCGGATGCCCAGATGCCGGAAGCGTCAGGTCCCCTGTGATACATCTTCTCATTCATTCTCTCTATATTCCGCTGCCAGTTGTCACCCCAATTACATAATCCGGCAATTCCACACATGTGTCTTTCCTTTCTTTAATTGAGCTTCGTTCAATTACGAGATTTGCTTCTCAAACTCGAATAGTATCTTATCCTCTTCTTGGTTGAGCTTCGCTCAAATCACTCATCCACAACAGCATACTCTTCATTTGCGATCCGTTCAGCTATCGTCTGCCTTGCAGTCTCCATCTCGCCCTGCCATCTTACATACGCCTCGTCCCACGACTCGTATGCCGCCTCGCCCCGTTTATCCGTGAAATCATAGTTTTCCAGCAAATAGGTCTGCAGAAAATTCGTGCACTTCTCCGCCCCGACGGCGTTCGTATGACTGCCGTAATCCGCGAAATCTTCCTCGAATATTATGCCGATCTGCTCATAATAATCGTTCATATTCAGAAACCGATAGCCGCAGGATGTCACAATCTCTCCTATATAATTGTACATCTGCTGGTCTTCTAACGATTCCCCGTAGGGCGATACGATAAACAGCGCCTCATGATTCCCTTGCTCCAAATAATCCAATAGATCCCGCAGATACGCCTCCTGCTCCTCCGGAATCCCTTTCGTCCCCTCCGCATTGCCACAATCCGGCATGGGCAGCGGTCCCACTTCATCCTTGAAAGTATACCCCTTGAGCGGGTGCGGATTGCAGTACAGCATATTCGCCCACTCCGATGGAAGCGCCAGCATCTTCCAATTCGTATGATATTTCATAATATCCAGATAAAAGCTGATCCTCCCCTCTTCGTTATCTTCCGGAACCATCGCCTGTATCGCCTTATTCCTGAGTACCGAATACCGCAGATTATCCGTCACGCCCCGAGTGTACGCCATATTCTCCCGAAGCCCTGCGTCTTCCATAGTAAACATTCTCATCTCGAAAATATACAGCTTAGGATCTTGGGATTTCTCCGCCTCCTCCACCAAATACTTCATCGCCACAGGCCGCTGTACATTAGAAGACAACGGATACATTGCGATGCCGCTCTCTCCCCAGAGCTTAGGCGCTGCATAATAAGGAAAAACCGGACTCGAGCCGATCATCACGATATCCAGCGAATCCTTCTTCTCGGCATAAAATCCCGCAAACCGATCCTTCACGTCCCCGTTAGTCCTTACCATATAAGACACCACCAGCAACACCACCAAGAAAATCGCAATAAAGCTGACAATCTGCAAGACAATCCAAACTCTATTCTGTTCTCCGATTTCAATCTCTTCTTTTTGTTCCATGCGTTATTTTTCTCGTTTCCAGTTAAATATTAAATTCACTTTTAACATTTTTATTGTTATATAACACTTTCTATCGCCAGTCTATATCGTCATAATCTTTCAAAATCATATCTCACATATCTCTTTACAATACTTTTCTAAGTATCATTCAAAGAAGACATTATCTCACTAAATTTTTTAGGTATACAGCGTGGAGCAGTATATATTTATCATAAGGACCGTTTGGATATGTTTAAATCCTTCGGATTTAAACTGCCGGCTAATTTAAGACAACTGTCTCATACCCATCCAATACCCAGCGCAGAGGGAAGTTAATATCTTAAGGAGCCCCTTAAAAAGCGTCAGTGCTTAACGAGGTCATGAGTTGCGAAGCAACTCACGAGTTTAGCATCTGCTACGCTTTTTACGGAGCGAGAGCGCGGCTCCGTAGATATTAACTTTCATCTGCGCGTCTGGCTTAGAAGCCTCGCCTGTCGCCCCTCAATATAAACCGACATTTTATACAGCACGTCCCATAACACCCATTACAGCAGTTAATAAGTTAATTCACGATTTAATATATTGCGTGTTATTTCTCCATAATCCCCTCAAAATACCCCATCCACATCCGATTCACCCTATCAGGCGCCAACCTCTCCTGAATCTTAACAGCTTCCCTGCCAAGCCTGTCCGCATATTCCGGATCACAAAGCACCCGATCCATCGCCATCTCCAACGCCCGCTGATCCCCAGTCGGAATGATCAACCCATTCACTCCATCCTCCATTAATTCCACCGTACCGCCGCTGGGCACATCCGTAGAAATCACCGGCAGTCCCGTCGCCAACGCCTCGATCAACGCATTGGACACACCCTCGGAATAGGATGTCAATAGGAAAAGCGACGCCCGCTCGATCTGCACCGCCACATCAGGAATCACTCCCGCCAGCGATACGCGTTCGGATACTCCCAGCTCTTTTGCAAGATTTTCCAGATAAGTCCGCAGCTCGCCTTCTCCGTATATAGTCAGCGTATATTCCGGATACCGGTCCTGAATCGCCGCGAAGGCACGTATCATCATCTCATGATTCTTATTGGCATCCAGACGACCGACCGAAACGATACGTTTATCCCGCTCTCCCTCATATCTGATTCTGATAAAATCAGGGTTCAGAGAGTTGGGCAGAATGACCGCCCGATTTTGTATCTTCTTATTAAAGAAGAACTTTGATCTCGTCGTCTGTAAAACGATACCATCCGCAAGTGGAAATAACAAATTGGCGAGCAGACGCATCAATCTGTTCGGGTACTCCTCTTTCGCTTCCCCCACCACCGACACTACCGGTCTTGTCTTGGTAAACATTGTGGTAACAACTGTCATGAAATTATTTTTACCGATACACGAAAGCACAAGATCAGGTTTTTCATTTTTCCAAATTCGATGCAGTTTACGAACCCGATGTATAAAATTCAAGATTCGACTGTTATTTAATTCTTCTAAAGTCAGATCGGAGAGCACCCGTTTAATCTCTCCCGGCAACATATATTCTTCCTCACTCGGATATTGATATTGGGTGACCATTGTCACCTGATATCCCTCTCCCAGGAAAAATTCTGCCAGATTTACGAAGACTCTTTCGGCTCCTCCCTTATGCAAAGATCCGATATAAAAAGCAATGTGTTTTTTTTTCAACTCATTTTCATGCATTTTGAATAAAATCCTTCATAATTTTATCTAAAAAGAGTTTTTCTGCATTTTTTCTTCTTTTTTCTTGCAAAATCCTTTTAAAACAACACTTTTGTTAAATTTATTTTTATTTTTGGATTTTAAATTGCATCGACAATTTATTCTTTTTTCTGACCGCTTATTTCGCTAAAAATCACTATTTTATTGCGTTATTTTATCTTTTATAGCATTCCGAAAGTTATACAATCACCTTTTTTCACTCGTGATACGTCTGATACCACTGTTGGAATACGAAGAAGGACCATGTCAATTTTGAGTAGTTCGCTCCTGTCGCAGGACCCGCATCTCCTGTCCTGACATACTGCCCGATCATGTCCGAAACATACTTTGCATCGAAAATATCCTGTCGTTTCAAATAATCGTAACTACTGTAACCTAACAACTGTTCTCTAAGCGGTCCCCGCAGCCATTTGTCCAGCGGAACCCCGAATCCCACTTTAGGTCTCTCCAAAAGTTCCTTCGGAATATAATCATAGGCGATATCTTTCAGAATATGTTTTTTATCCCCATCGGCATATTTAAATGCGTGCGGAATCCTGTAAGACAATTCCATAACATCCGTATCCAAAATCGGGCAACGTGCTTCCAGCGAATATTTCATGGAAGCGCGATCCACTTTACAGAGAATGTCACCAGGAAGATATGTGTCCATATCAAGAAGCATTCTCCTGATCTGCCAGTCCTTCACATTGTAGCGGCTCTCAAACAGATAGTGGATGGGAAGTGCCTCTTCTCTCTGACCGTTCTTTCCTCCTCGCGGTTCCTGTACCATCGCTTTTGCACGAACCGGATAATTGCCTGCGCCAAACTGGGTCTTACTCTCTCTCTCCCTGTTGCCTGCGATTACGCGCACTTTGAAGGGCAGCCGGTCCGTCATATGCAGCTGCTTAAGTATCGGAAGATGACAGACGCCGTACACCATTGCTCCAAGCGTATCCAGCTTCTGCGCCTGTGCCACATTCTGATAAATATTATAACCGCAGAAAAACTCGTCGCCGCCGTCTCCCGACAGCGCCACCGTCACATGCTCTTTTGCCAGCTTGGACACCATCATTGTAGCAATCTGCGAGCTGTCCGCAAACGGTTCATCATAATACACCGGTATGCTCTCCACCAGATCAAACATATCCCGCTCATCAATATAGAGCTCCGTGTGGTTTGTTCCCAGATAATCCGCCACCGCCCTGGCATACTTAGCCTCATTATACTTTTCCTCATGAAACCCGATAGAGAAAGTCTTCACCGGACTATCCGAGCATTCCTGTGCAATGGCAGTGACCAGCGAAGAATCATAGCCGCCGCTTAAGAAAGACCCTAACGGCACATCGGCGATCATACGGGCACGCACGGACTTCTGCAACGCTTCCTTCAGACTGGCCTTCGCTTCCCCGTAATCTTTGATCTGATTTCCCACAGCTTCCCGGTACACTTTACTGACATCCCAGTATTTCCATGTGTTGATATTCCCCTCCGTAAACCGCAGGACCGCCCCTGGCTCCAACTTATATACATTCCGGTAAATACTCTCCGGCGCATTGATATACTGTTGGAACAGATAGCGGGACAATACGCGGCGATCAATCTCACCCGTAAAACCCGGACATTTCATGATCGGTTTTAACTCTGAGGCAAATACCAGATTACCGTCTTCATACCAATAATAAAGGGGCTTCTTGCCAATGCGGTCACGTATCAGATATACTTCCTGTGTCTGCCTGTCAAACAACGCGATCGCAAACATCCCGTTGAAACGCTCCACGCACCGAATGCCCCATTTTAAATAGGCGGCTATGATGACCTCCGTATCACAGTTGGACCGGAAGGGATAGTCCGCCAATTCTTCTCTCAGTTCCCGATAATTATAGATTTCACCATTATATACTACGCTGACCCGCTGATCCACAGAGTGCATGGGCTGATGCCCCAACGCAGACAGATCCAGAATGGAAAGCCGCCTCTGCCCAAACCCGACCCGCCGGCCCCCCGTCATCTCATAGACTTCCGCGCCGCTGTCGTCTGGTCCTCTGTGATACATCGTATCGTTCATGTCTATCAACTGATTTATTGTTATCCTCTTTTTACTAATATAACCGCATATTCCACACATATATTTCCCATCCGATACCGATTGACAATCGCATTACATCTTAAAGTAACCAGCACGGAGAATGCCTGTATTTTGGCATTCTCCTGCGTGAGACTTAGAACTTCTTAGCGAAACAGCCCTTGCTGTGAGCTTTAGAAGTTCTTCTCACGCTTTTACCGTACATTCTTCTCCAAGAAATACTCCCGATACTCACCGAAATCTTTACATTCATTATCCACGGATTCTACCAGTTCTATGTACTTCTCCTGTAGCAGATCCCTGTAGTTGTCGAAGTTACCGCATCCTTTCTTACTCCATGCGAAAGGATGGGTCAGGATCTGCACCTTATCGTACCCCTTGATATTCTCCTCATCCGGATATCCGTAACGCCAAATATGATTTGCGTCTGACATATATTTCACATTTAACGATGTACTCTCATCGATTCTGTCCGCGAACGTAAAGAAGTCATCCTGATATGCATTTAATATACCGTCCAGCTTAATATTCTCCCGCAGGATGTCCTTAGACGGCCTGTGCACCGAGAACTCCGTGATCTCGAATCCAAACATCTCGCTTAAGATCTCCATCTCCATCTTAATGCGTCCGCGAATCTGCTGCATATTCGTCATACCGTTTAATGCAAAATGCAGCCCGATATGTTGTCCTCTCTCATGCATATCCTTGATCATATCCATATTTTTTCTGGAAAGAATATTATAAGTATTATTTGTCCACTGGAAAAAGAATGTGGAGATAAAATCCATACTCTGTTCCACTTTCGCTAACTGATAAGCCCTGTCCACGCTGTATTCCACATCGTGGCGCATAATGATAAATTTGTCTTTTCCCAGAGCGTCCGCATAACCACAGTGTCTCCCGGTGGACTGTATAATCCTGATAATCTGTCTGTAATCGTCGTATGAAAACATAATAAAACCTCATCTCTTTCTTTCAAACTGCAACATTCCCGCCCCCTCCCCGGCACTTTCCGAAAAGATATAACGGGCATATTTCTTCTCTATTATATACGTAACCGCCTCACAGGACAAGTTTGTTGTACTCCTCCTCTCGTCCCAAAATGCAGCCATCATTTCTTTTCACACTCACACCAATAATCAACTTGAACTCTTAGTTATTAATTCCTCAATATAATCTCTCCACTGTTCGAAGACTGCCTGAATGTTCGCTCTCTCTGCGATCTTACGCGCATTGCTGCCAAGCTGCTCTGCCAGTTCGGGATTCTCGATCAAGCGATTAATTCCGTCCTCTAACGCCTGCTGATCCTTAATGGGAATCAACAAACCGTCCACTCCGTCAGTCATGATCGTCCGCGGTCCGCCGCACGGACAGTCCGTGGCCACAATGGGAAGTCCCAGCGCCATGGCTTCCATAAGAGCATTAGGAAGGCCTTCCCAGTCCGAGGTAAAGGCAAACAGCGCGGCATCCGCCAGCTCCTTTTCCAGACTGTCACTGGCGCCCATAAGGTGAATATAATCCTGTGCATGGTACTCCTCGATCAGCCCTTCCAGAATCTCTTTCGTTCCGTCGAAGGAATCTCCCCCGTATATTTTCAAATCATAATCCGGATGCTTCGCGTGCACATTGACAAACGCCCGAATCAGCATAGGCTGATTCTTAAAGTCCACCAGTCTGCCGGACTGCACCACCGTCTTGGTCCGCACCTTCGGCATTGGCACCCCAATATATTTATCATGAATAGGATTCAGGATAATCCGCGAATTATCCTGTAGTCTGGGTGCAAAAAAGTCCCGCGCCCCCTCTGTCTGGAAGACACACCCGTCTGCCCGTGGAAACAGCAGCGGGATCTGTATTTTATCAGACCGTTCTTCATAATGTCCCGCCGGGTCCGTCCTGATGGAAATAAGCACCGGTATTTTGATAAAATACGCTGCCATCAAACCTCTGTAGAGTGCTTTTCTCGCAAAAGGAATCAGAATATCCGGCTTCTCCTCCTTCAGAAACTTCCTCAGATACTTCACACGAAGCATGAATTGAACGAGACGGTGCTTCTTATCATCCCCCTCGCGCAGTCCCACATGAACGCGTCTCACCTTAGAAGCAATCTGAAATTCATTCTCGCCGTACCATTCCGTGGCAATAATGACCTCATATCCCTCTTTCGCAAACTGGTTCGCCAGATTCGTGACCACACGCTCCGCGCCGCCCTGCTCTAAACAATTTAAATGAAATGCAATCTTTCTCATGAGATTAACCTGTCTTGATACACTGTTTTTATACACCGTCTTTTACATACTTTCTCTATCGGGAACTCTTCATCTTAAGAACCGGACTTAAAAACTCTGATACATAAACGCCGCCGTATCATAGCCGCCACCGTAGATTCCCGTTATCAACACGAGCAGAACGATTCCGTAATAGAACGCCCATCTGACAACTGCCGGCCTTGCAGCAAAATAGGTCCGCACATCCTCTCCCCGCTCTTCCAGTACGGACACTGCCAGCCAGATCAACAATACCACCGCCAGCAGCATAAAATCATATTTGCTCAGTCCATAAGAAGTGATCTCCCGTGACAATAATATTCCGATCTTAAGTCGTGTCAGGAAGGTATAGAAAATCGCTCCCGCCTGCCGCAGACTCTCACTCCGTATCAACACATCCGCCATAAAGACAATAACCCATGTCCGCACCATGCAGAAGAAAGACCACGCTTTGCCGTCTTTAATATGGAGTTTTGCCTTCCAGCCGACATACTTCTGTTCCAGAAGAAGCGACGCGCTCATGATAACGCCGTAATAAACGCCCCACAGCATATAAGCAAGCGTCCTGCCGTGCCATATCCCTGTGAAAAACCAGACAAGCATCGTTCCGATGATCGGCACCACCTGCCTGCCCATGTCATTCCATTTATTCTTGCAGGCTTTATTGATCTTACGTCCCGTTCCAGACATCACGAAAGAAAACATCACGTAATCCTTAAACCATGTTCCCAGCGTGATATGCCATCTACGCCAGAAATCCGCCACGGACCTTGCGAAATAGGGACGCTTGAAATTCTCCGGCAACACAATATCAAATGTCTCGCTGACACCCGCCGCCATATCAATATATCCGGAAAAATCCGCATAAAGCTGAAGCATATAAAAAACCGTGGCACAGGCAAAAATACTGCCTGCCACAGAAGATGTCTCGACACCGTACACTCTGTCTACAAAAATACCGATCCGATCGGCAATCACCAGCTTCTTGAACGCACCCCAAACAAAGCGCTGGACTCCACGAAGCATTAAGTCATATTGAAATACATGCTCCCGCTCAAACTGTTCCTTCATCTTGTCAAAACGATTGAAAGGCCCCTGTGTAACTGCAGGGAAATATGCCAGAAACAGGAGCACCTTCAGGAAATCCGTTTCTACCTTACAGTTCTCTCTTCCCGCATCCACCACATAGCTGATGGCGGTCAAGGTATAGAAAGAAATCCCTAACGGCATAATCACCTTTTCCAAAAAGCCGATATGAGAGCCTGTCAAGGTCTCTGCAAACGGCAGAAGAACCACTGCATATTTATAAAAAACCAGTAATCCCAGATTAATAGTAATATACAGGATCTGAATCCGTTTCCGCTTCTTCGAAAAGGCAGCCTTGCATGCCTTCTTGCTCTCCTTGTCGGCACACTGTGCACTCTCTGTCTTCTCACGTTCCAGAGAATTTTTCAAGTAGATGCCGCACCCGTAGGTCGTGATAGCCGTAAGCAGCAGACCAAGCGGGAAGCCCCTAAGTCCTATGACATAGAAGACCAGGCTGGCTGCCAGCAGGATATACCACTGAAACTTCTTCGGAACCAGATAATAAAGCGCAAAAGTCAACATCCAGAGCGCCACAAAGGAATAGGATATGAGCTGCATTTATTCCTCCAACAGTTTCTGCACGAGGGCGATGATAGCTTCTTTGTTCTTGAAGTTCTCAGCCACTACATATTTTGCGTCAATTTCGATATCAAATTCATCCTCAAGGTCGCTGACTACATTGATGACGGTGAAAGAATCGATGACACCGTCCTCCATCATGCTGTCGCCATCGTAGGACAGCGCTTCCTCACAGTGTTCTTCCAGAATTTCTAAGATTTTTTCTTCCATTATGTAATGCTCCTTTCAAAAAATAAGATAGGGGTGTATCGCCGTACGTCTATGTAATGTATTACAAATTTACATCCAAAAAACGATATTTCATCTTTAACAAATCGCCCGCTCTTAATTTCAGATATAAAAATCCTTCTTCATCTTTACGCTTATCGGCGGGTATCTTGCGGTATCGCAGGATTTCTGCCTCCCGCCCGTCTACGATCGTCCGCATCAGCGGGAAAATATCATTCTTACCGTAATCTACGCTTCTAAGCAGGCGATAGACATTCTCCGGCCGGTCCGTCAACGCAAAGAAGCCGTCTGCGGGCACTTCCCGTGAACGGTACATCCTTCGATCAGGGTCAAAGTCCTGCGGGATCGCCGCCACACTCTCAGTAATGATATCCGCAAAGCTCTCCCGGAACGCCTCTGACGCAAGATTCATGAGTTGTTCCGTCAGTTCATAGGCCTTCATATCTGCTGTGATCTCACATTGTTTCTGAATGATAATGTTGCCCTCATCCACACCGGAGGTCACGTAATGCCATGTGATACCCGTTTTCTTTTCCCCCATATAAATAACCCATGTGGGCGCGTTTCTGCCGGGGTAATCAGGCAGAAGGGCATTGTGAAAATTGATAATGGTGATATTCGATTTGTCCACAAGGGAAGGCGGAAACAGGAAATTATTGCTGGCGCTTATAATCAGTGTTTTCTCCGTAATCCGATCAAGGACTGCTTCCAGCTCCTTCTTATCCGTGATCTGTGTAAAAGGGATATTGTTTTCCGCACAGATCTTCTCCGTAATACTTAAGGGATGTATCTCGTGCTCGATAAACTCTACCTGATACCCGTATTCTTCTCTTCTGTCATATACATACTGTAATACTTCTCCGGTTACCTTACCGTAACCGAGGATGACAACTTTCTGAAATGTTGTCTTCATACCACCGCCCATGCCTTTCTGTATAGCCATGATTATTCAAAACGCTACTATCATACCCATATCCTTATACATCACGTTCAGGTGCTACCTTTGGTGAAGATGTGAACAGTTATAAGTATTCCTTCAGCTTCACCCGGTCAATCTTCCCGTTCGCATTGATGGGCATGTTCGGAAGTGTGACCACCTTATTCGGCAGCATATATTCAGGCACAAGACTGGAAATTTGTTCATTGATATATGCCTTGTCCAATTCCTCCTCGATAAACAGCACGATCTTCTGCCGCTTTTCGTCATAGAGACAGCAACAGAGCGCGATCTGATCCAGAGAGGAAACCGCCGTCTCGATCTCACCTAATTCAATCCGGTGCCCCATATGTTTGATCTGGAAATCTTTGCGGGACAAGTAGATGATCTCACCGTATTCGTTATATTTCACCAGATCGCCGGTGCGGTAAATAGTTTCAGGCACATATGGATTCAGTGGATTCTGTACAAAGGCTTCCTTCGTCTTCTCAGGATTATTGTAATATCCCATGGAAAGTGAAGTGCCCCTGACGCAGAGCTCCCCGATCTCATCTCCTGTAACCGGCTCGTTTCTATCATTCAGGACGATAATATCCGTATTTGCCATCGGGATGCCGATGGGCAGCGGTTCATCATCTGTGAATTCACGGTCTACAATATAATAAGTGCAGGCATCCGTAATTTCGGTAGGTCCGTACAAATTTGCGTACTGAACATCCGGCAGGAATCTGCGCCATGTATTCAGCTGTTTATTAGGCATAACTTCGCCGCAGAACAACACCCTGCGCAGTGTGTCCGACAGATCAACATTGCGAAATGCTTTTAACTTGGCCACCACGATCAGCGCCGACGGCACCCAGAAGATTGTGTTGATTTTATTTTCTTTCAGATATTCCAACAACGGCACCGGCTGCGCAAACAGGTTCTTCGGAATAATATATGTAGTCGCGCCGCTCTTGATCGTGCTGTAGATATCCAGAATCGAATTGTCGAAATAGAAAGGCGCCTGATTGCCGAAGGTGTCCTCCTGCGTAATCTCAAAGGTCTCCGTCACCCAATCTATATAATCAATCACAGACCGGTGGTTGATGGTCACGCCCTTAGGCACACCGGTGGAGCCGGAAGTAAAGAGGACGTACAGCAGATCCGTATCGATGCCTTTACCTCTCGCCGCCTCAATGGCCTCTTCGTCAACCGAGCCGCCTATAGCCTCCTCAAACAGCACATAATCTCCCTTATAATCGAACCGTTCAAAGACCGGCTGCAGTTCCCTGCTCGTCACCACGAGTGACGGCTGCAGCACTTCCAAAATCTTATTCACGCGGCTTGCAGGCATGTCCACATCGATAGGCGAGTAGAAATTGCAGCTATAGGCCGCGCCCATAAAAGAAACCAGTACATCAACACCTTTTTCCAGATAGATGACTACCGGTTTCTTAAATAATTTCCTCTCTATCATCTGTGTAGCCAGTGCCTGCGCCTGCGTGCTCAGTTCCCGAAAAGTAATCTCTTTCTTTTCGTCCGCAAAGGCGATCTTATCCGGCAGTCTGCGCGCGGTTTTATCCAGCCAGTAGGTAACATTTGCTTTCATAATATATGACCAAACCTTTCTCTTATTTCACAGTCATTCCGGTCAGGGGAAAAATCTCCGCTCTCTTGTCGCGGCAGACCAGCCGGCTATGACTCCTGTCTGCCGCAACTCATCACGCTTACGGAGCTGTCGGATAGAATGTGTCCGGTATCTTCTCTGTCTTCACGTGATATATATCATACAGATCCGTCATTTCAAGTCCGCATCCCGCCGGATCGTACGATCCGTACAACGCCACGCCACGATCTGCCGCCATCTGCCTGATCCTCTCCTCCACCTGAAAAGTGACATGAAACTGCTCCTCAGATTCTATGTAATTATACATCATGGGGGAATAGGGTGGCAAGTATAACATCACTTCCACGCCCTGCGCTTGCAGATAGTCGATCAATCCGTTAAGCAGCGCTACGCTTTCCTCATCCATCTCGTCATAATCCGTCAAACGGTAGACGACGTGCTCTTCCATAGACTGTCTCGTCAATTCTTCCACTTCACTCACATCCACATCCCGCAGGCTCTTCTGATATGCGATACTGCCGTCGTAATGCTTCAGATACTGTTCCGCCTCCCAATCCTGTGTGTATGTAACCGCGAAACGTTTATGCGACGGAAGGCAAGTAACGTTGTAGCGGAAATAGTCTAAGGACAGCCATTTGTTGTTATTCCTACCGGTACCCGGTTGTGAATGTATATCTGTGCCTGTTATGCCGGCGATCTTTTCCTGTTGCTCCTTTTGCACCATAGCTTGACCGGTTTCTTCCTTTACATAAGCCGTATCGCCCGACAAATCTTCTGTCGCCGACTCATCGCCTCTATCTTCCAACCCCTCTATCTTTCTCTCCATATAGACAGCATAGTCCTCCAGCTCTTTCCACCGGTCATTATTATGGCTCGCATTGAAAAGAAACGCATCCACCCCGATAATCATCCTCTCAGGCAGACATCCCGCCTGATCCAGAATCCCGGCCACCGCCAGAAGATCGTAGATTGTGGACTCCGACAACGCTGTGTTGTAAAAGGAATCCGTATCAAACATCGTATGGTCGAAATTCATCACCCGGCTGGAACCTGCAACGATCAGCTCTTTCGCCTCCTCCTGCTGCTTCAGACAGGCCAGCAGCAGGCTTCTGTCGTTAAAGTCCGACTCCTGAAGCCCCATCACATTCATGGAACCTCCCACCATCTGTTCACCGATCTGATCATAGGTCACCCGCAGATATGCATAGGAATCCACATACCAGTTGACCGCCGCCACCATACACATAAGCGGCAGGATAAATAAAACTGCCTTACACCACTTTTTCATCCGTATACCTCATGTATCTTATAAAGACCCGCGTTCCACTTAATGATCAAGATGAAACCAGCCTTGTACGCTCTCTTCCTGCAAATTATTATAAGATAGATACAAATATTTCCAAACCATGTCAGAGTACTTCATATCATCGTAATAAGAAAATATTTCTCCCTCTGCATCCATAACCATTCCGAAACTTCCCGTCACCGGAACCTCGTCCCGCATACGGTTCATATAGCGATAATACGGCATCATCTCCACTCCTGCCTTTTCTAACAAAAGCGGAACCAATCCGTTTACGCTGATCACTCCCATATCCTCACTGTCAATATCATAATTTGCCCATATAATAAACGGCGTTGCCCGCGCCAAAATCTCCTGCTTAGGAGAATCAATTTCCGCAACTTCCCGTATAAAATTCGGTGCATGATCTCCTACCATACATATGATGACGGGCTGTTCTTTCCCGGAATAATACTCTGTAAGTTCCTTAAACGCGATATCGCTGAGACGAACGCAGGAAAGGTATTCGTTCAATTCCTTTTCCAGATCGCCGCCGTATCCGGAAACATGAACCAGTGTTTCCTCCGCATCGTTCATCATGTAATCACCGTGATTCTGCATGGTAAGCAAATATGAGAAGATTTTGTCATGATCGGCTTTTCTGCTCTCATACCATGCGGTCAGATTGTGATAAGCGCCTTCATCCGTCATCCATTCACGTTTTCCATAATACATATAGTTTTCGAAATCTTCTTTAAAAAATCTTTCGTCAAATCCCATAGCGGAATAACTTTCTATCCTGTTATAATTTCCGCCGTCCGCCGGATGTGCCGCCATCGTGTAATATCCGCACTCCTCCAAATTCGTTACTATGCTGCTCGTACAAGACATATCCAGAACATTAAAGGGCGTAAGTTCACCTAATAAGTAGTTCGTATTACTTGTCAGCAGCTCAAACTCCGAACGGTTTGTTGCCCCGCCGATCACGGATGTTACCGCATTTCCCCTGATCGCATTGCCCATGCTGTAATAATTTTCCATGTAAGGTACATCAGTCCGCAGATCACATAAAATCGACAGATCATAAAAGGATTCGTTTAAAATCAGAATGATATCCGGCAGTTCCTCACCGGCACCTTCCTTGTCATCCTTATAATCTTCATAATCGGTCAGAAGCTCTTCATCATAACCGTCGGGCTGTGTAATTTTGATATTATTCAAGAATACATTGGCATACACATACAGGGGATATCCTTCTTCAATACAAGTATTTCTGGACGTCCAATCCCTTAATATCACACCTTGCAGATTCTTTGCGGGAAACGACATTACCCACATCATACACCCACCGGCAAGCAAAAGCGCAACTCTGCATATCACAGCTTTTCTCCCGGATATTTTTTCCTCCCCCGCAACAACTCTTTTCTGCAAATAACATAACACAATACTGGAACCGTATATGATCAGAACCGCTGTGCCGAAAATCAACGGCGTTTTCTTCAGCAGTAATGTTGTATCCATCACGTGCAGCGCCGTCTTTGCGTTCGAAATCTCCGCTAAAGTAAATACCTGTCCGTGCAGCGCATATACATAGTCGTTTACCAAAGCCCACACGGCACATGCCGTACTGAATATAAGTCCCGTTATCCATGGTGTCGGTGAAAAAGAAGCTATAATACAGTAAACAGCCGTCAATAACAACAGATTGCATAATATATACGCAGGCTTCGTCATTAACAACCTTCTGGCAACATGGCAGCTCGCCTGCAATGTTATAAAATTGGTATATAGCATTAAAATAATCAAACCGAATAACGCTGCTTTTTTCTTCACTGTCTCTTTCTGCATTATTTTTCCTGCTTACCTTCCTATACTCATTCTCCGCAAAAATTGCCTCTAACTCTCCTGATTCCCGAAGCTGTAACTAAACAGCACCGGAAACGCTGCAAACAGCCCATACGCATAGCGGAATTCATTGTACACCGGTGTTGCCAGCATAAGCGTTGCAAGTAGCATAATAAACGGCACATAGATCATGATGCTGCTCCGCTGATACAGTGTATACGCCATTGCAAACACCATAAGCCATGTGCTGAGTCCCAGACTCCACACTTTATTGTAAAGATCCTGAAATCCTATCAGAAAATCGTGCATTCCAAGCTCCGCTTCATAGGTAAAAAGCTTCCTCTGCGTGGTGATCCCGAACGGATTATCCACCATGTAATACTCCCCGTATACATACTCATAATCCTTTACATCATAAGCCCAATATCCCGCCGTCTGTCTGACCTGTGCCACCACATACTGCAACGGATTGCGAAGTCCTACTCTGAACCACAATTTGAAATATTCCCATTTATTGTCGGCGATGACCTGCTGATCACCGTCGCTGCGTATGAAGTTCTTAACAATGTCAAACAGCCACGGATTATAGTAATCTCCTACCTCTTCTACCGGCACAACCCTGTCGATCATCGCAACTTCTTCTTCGGTCAGTTCTCCGCCCTTGAGATAAGCGCACAAGATATGCTGTGTGGGCATGGTCAGCCCTTCGATGGTGTCAGGCGGCTCCACCTGAAGCGCTTTTAATACCGGCCCATGGTAGATCAGATAACACAATAATACTGCCGCCACGCATAGAAACGTTCTGCGCGGGAAGTGTTGCTTTTGTACTATTTTAACGATCAGCAGGATCAAAGCAGTGCCTGCATATATAAAAACACCGTTACTGCGCAGGACACAGAGCAGAAAGCCGATGACTACATATCGAATTGCTCTTGCCAGCGAAATTCTCTTTGTGTATCCGGAATACGCACCCCATCTTCCGCCGCCATGTTTATATAATGCCGCATCCGACGGCGTATCCTCGTCCACGCTCTGCCGTGCCTCGTCCCCTGTGCCTTCCGCATCTAAGTCATATTCCACAGTCATCCACATAAAAAGCAGCAACGCGGCTGTAAAAAATTCGTCCTTACCCATACAGATCGTCAAAAGGCCATTGATCGGCAGGAACGCATAGAAAGCCACCGCCAGCACCAGCCATAATAGCC
The DNA here is from genome assembly GCA_014804655.1 of Lachnospiraceae bacterium. Lineage (GTDB taxonomy): Bacteria > Bacillota > Clostridia > Lachnospirales > Lachnospiraceae > UBA3282. The sequence continues at coordinate 223,853 of JAAUZK010000004.1, forward strand.
TCGTTCCCCTTTTATAGAGCTGATACAGGAAAAAGGCGAACACCATCGCCATAACAAGCACCTGAACAAAAGTATAAAATGCGGCTCCGCCTATATAACTGCCGGAAAACCGATAACCAACCATAAAAAGGCCTTTCAGAATCAGCGTGTGAAAATAAGGATGGTGGTTCGATGCCGCCGCCCATCCCAAAGCCTGCTCAATCTGCCACACTGCATCGTTATTAAGCCATGTGGGATAATACATCAGATAATAAGGCAGATAACCCAGCAGGCAGACTGCCGTAAACAGAAGATAAACATACCATTTCCCCTGCCGCCCCTTCTTTTCGGAAATGCGGGATAGCAGTGGAATCTTTGAAGCAGCCTCAGAAACAATCTCAACCCTGTTTGACAGGATCAGACACATTCCAAGGAGCACCCCATAGCTTCCGAACATCCATAGCAAAGCACGCCCCAGATTCTGCAAAATGCTAAGAGATGCCACTTTTTCCAATGCACCGAACATAGCCGCCATAGTATAAAACAGCGCAAAAGGGATCAGTATGAGAAACTGCCGCTTATTTGGCATTTTGATTATTTTGTTTTCACTTACTGTATGTACTTCCCTTGATTCCCTGCTCATCCGCACAACCTTGATTTCCTTTGTATCCTGTTAGATTCCGCCCACTCCCGTATCTTCTCGATATAGGATTCCGCCGTATAATCTGCTGCGCGCTTACGTGCCATCTCACGATAATGCTCCATCTTATCCTGATCTTCCAGAAGCGTCATGATCTGCTGCGCCAGATTTTTCTCCTCGTCCGTGATATTTTCGGAGGCAAAATCCACGTCAGGGCTCATATTCGGAATCAGAATACCATATTTATCTTCCAGTATCTCTCTCGGACCTGTCATACAGTCCGTGGCAATCACGGGAAGCCCCATAGACATGGCCTCCACCATGGCATTGGGGAATCCTTCATAATAAGATGTCAACACATACAGGCTTCCCCTTTTCAGATAGGGATAAGGATTCTTCTTTAGGCCAGTAAAATAGACGGCATCATCAACGCCAAGCCTAACAGCCAACTCTCTGTACTCTGTGAATTCCCCTTTTCCGATGATCATTAGTTTCACATCCGGCAGCTTCTTATGCACCAGCGCAAAACTTTTCAGAAGATGCCAGAACCCCTTGACCGTATCCTCACGTCCCATGGATATAAGAATTCTCCCATCACTCCAAGGCAGCTCAGCCTCCTCCCGCTCGGACAACGCTTTCACTTCCTTCATGTCAAAGGGATTCTGCAGCGTCACTGCTTTATCGCAATGGTATTTATCCTGTACTTCACGGCAAATGGTCTCCGAACAGCAGATCACTCTGTCCGCGCTCTTACAGAACAGGCGGATCTGTCTCGGATTGCCCATATCCATATAGCTTCTGATACCAAGCCACCTGTATCCCCTGCCGCCGGACGCAATATTTGCAAGGTTCGCGGTCGGACCGAAACTATAGGCAATGTCGATCTGCTCCCTCTTCTTCAAGCGGCGCAGTTTCCAGCCGCGTTTTAATACATTGATAATCTTACCAAGCTTGTCCGGACGGCTGGGCAGGCGCAGATCCGCCACCGGAATGCCTTTGATATCATACGCCACATTACGGGAATCAAAGATGGCGATCTGTACATCAAAATACGGCTGCATAAGCTTCGCAGTCGCCGCGCATACCTTCTCTAATCCGCCCTGATGCAGGGACGGCACGATCAATAACAGTTTCTTCATAGCCCCGAACTGTCTCCTCTCTTATAAAACAAGCGATAATCCGCCGCCTGCGTCTTTACATCGAATCCGGCTTCCTTCATTCTCTGAAAAGTATTCTGCCGTTCATACTCTGCCGCCTTGGCGATCTGCTCCGCCCACGCCTCAGCAGGCTGTTCAGTACTCAGGTACGTCACCAGATCTGTTGCCGCAGCCTCGCTCGTGATCGTATCGGACACGAAACATTTAAGCCCTGCCGCCTGCGCTTCCACCAGCACACCGGGAAGCCCCTCAAAGAAGGAGGGTAACAGAAAAATATCCATGGCCTGATAATAGTCCTGCGGCCGCCTCTGATTGCCAAGGAATCTGACCTTATCCTCGATTCCCAGCATACGGCACTTCTCCCTGATGTTCTCCTGATCAGGACCTTCTCCCAGCATAAGAAGTACTGCATTCTGTCTGATTTCACATAGTTTGGCAAAAATATCGATCAGATAAGGATGATTCTTCTGATAATTAAACCGCCCCACATGTCCGATCACCAGCTCCTCCTTCAGTCCCAACCGCTCCCTCACCTGCGCACGCACCTTGGGATCATAAGTAAATTCGACGGCATCAATGGCATTGTAAATGATCTTCACCCTGCCTTCATCCATTGCCGCTTTCCCGAATACATCTTCTCCGGCAAGCTTGGAACATGCAAAGCAGCAGTCCGCCTTCTGCGCGAGACCTCGTCTGAAGAATCTCGTCGCGATTCCTTTTAAACCTTTGACCACTCCCGCATTTCTGGCATGTGCCACCGTAACGGGAATCCCGTATTTCTTCGCAATCGGCAGATAAATACCCGCCGTGCTGGTCATGTGCCCCTGTACCACACGGAACTCATGGTGCTGTCTGAAAAAGTCCCGCACCGCCTTCCTGTAGCTTAAATAATTATATACTTTAAACTTGGGAAGCACATAGATATGTCCGCCCAGACTCAGAATTTCTTCGTCGTAAAATTCCGGTTTCCTTTGGTTTACAGCTTCACTAATGCTCCGGTTCATAGCAGAGCTTATGCTCCAGTTCATAGCTTCGCTATGAACTAGAAAATCAAATTGTATTTCGTTCCTGTCCATCTGCCGGTACAGATCCATGATGCGGCTCTCAGCGCCGCCCAGTCCCACGCCGCCCAGCACATGCAGAACCCGAATCGCCTCTGACATATTAATGCCTTTCTATCTTTAACAATTAAATTTCAAGCGTTATATTTCGTGCGTTATTGTTTAACCTACGCCAACACATCCCCCACCGCGATCTGGCTTACACTCTCGTACCGATCGATCAGTAAGGAACCATCCACCGTACGCACTACCGGCTTGCCGTCAAATATATCGATCACCTCTCCCGGCGCATAAGCAGAGAAATCGATCATCTCATCAAATGGATGCGCTTCCCATACCGTCACCTTCTCTTCCCCGATCATGGCATAAGCCCCCGGAAAAGGAGCCGCAACACCGCGGATCAGGTTGTAGATTTCCCTTGTTCTCGCATGGAAGTCGATCTTGCCATCCGCCGCCGTCCGTTTATTATACCACGAGTCATAGTCCTTAGACTCCGTGCGTATCACGATATTATCCTCCTCATAAGCCTTCAGCAGTTTCCGGATCAGATTCTTGGAGCAGATCATGTTCTTATACTGCGCCGTCCGGATGTCATCGTGAGGCGTGATGGAAAACATTTCCGTTGAAAACACATTGGGGCTGTCCGCCTTTTCATCATAGCGGAACATATTCAGATTGAATCTGGTATCCCCCAGGATAATAGACCAGTTAAGCGGCGACCGCCCTCTGCCGAAAGGAAGATAACCACAGTTCCCATGGAATCCGTAGATACCATACTTGAACGCATCCAGAACAGAAGGCGGTATCAGCCTCTGCCATCCCATGGAAATACCAATATCAAATTCATTTTCCTGTATAAACTTCTGCGTTTTCTCATCTGTCAGGAAATAACTGTCCGCCTCATGCACCGGAATCCCGTATTTCTCAGTCAGGATCGACAGCCCTTTATACCCAGACACCTGATTTTTCTTCGTCACCTCCGGGCTGATGGTAATCACCAGATCCACCGGACAAATCTGCTCCTGTATGAAGTTCACAATATTCTCTGAAGTATCCTTTACGCCGAATACCACTACTTTGTATTTCATCTTATTCCTCCTCATCCTTCCGTCTTCCGATTTTCCAGTTTATGACCACTCAGTAACATAATAAATTCTCGGGACTATTGTTTTATATCAATACCGGCATAAATCGTTGTTTGCCCCCAAATTTGATTTCTCTGTAAAATTCATGCGTCCTCTTTATTAACTTTATCTATCGTAAAAATAATTTCCGACTTTCCAGCCGCATCATCATATGTACTGCAATAAGTCTCAAACCCAAGCATATTTTTCTTTGTATTCTCATCTATTTTCAAATTCTCAATATTCCTTATATGCGAAAGCAGCTTTTCTTTTTTATATAGCTTGTCACTATGACCGCAAAGATATAAGTCAAAAGGCAGCTCCATAGTCGACCTAATTGTCTCATATAAATGTTCCATTGACAAGGAGCCATAATTAAACAGCCACAGACATTCATTTAAGGCATCCCCGGCGATCAGAATCTGCTCCTCCGGTATGATAAAACCGACAGAACCTTTCGTATGTCCGATTAGGGGAACGACATCAATATTGAGATCGCCTAATGAAATTCGCTGTCCTGTTTCTATTTCTTTCAAATTATAAGGTTTGCGATCCTTTTCCTCAAAATGCCTGATCAAATCCCATTCCTCTTTCAGTGCATAGACCGTCTCGAATCTGTAGTTTCCTCCGATATGATCCGGATGTCCGTGGCTGTTGATCACAATATATGGCGTAGAAATATTTTCTTCCACAAATGCGCGAAGATCGCGCCTGCCGTAGCCGGTATCTATCAATACCGCCAGCTCACTCCCTTTAATGAGAGTGCAGTATACTCCGTTGTCTTCTGCAATCTGCCAGATGTTATCACGTATTTCTGTATATTCGTACATGTTATCTCCTCCACGTTTAATATATGATTCACTCCCCACGCAGATAATGCTCATACAGATAATCCTGCATATTCACATACTCCTGCACCCGCTCATAATTATCCAGCACCGCAGGAAGCTTTGCCTCGTAAGTCTCCTTCGTACACTCTCTGATCCTGCGCTTCGCTTCCTCAATATCCGGCTTCTTAAGCAGGATCATACCATCCGTATTAAAGAAATCACCAATTTTACGCGCCCCCAGATAGACCGGTATGGTCTGTGCCGCCAGACAGCTTGTAAGGCGCTCCGAGAAATAATAATCCGACACGTCATTCTCGATAATCAGCGAAAAACGATACCGATCCAGCGTCTCATCCACACTCTGCACATAGTCTCCGCCGTCAAATCTGCCGTATGTATCGGCTAACTGTTCTTTTTTGCACGTTCTGGCGAGTTCCAGACGGAATCTGTGCAGTTCGCACATAGTCTTGTCCGAGGATAGGATGGACAGATCGCGATCTTTCTTCAGATACAGCCCGTCCTTCATCTCCTGATTCCATATACCCGCCGCAATTGGATAAAATCTGGCGTTCTCTATCTCATTCAGTATTCTCTCATCGTAAGTAAAAACATAGCGAAACTCTTTTTCCAGCCCTCTGTGTTTATGAAACACCTCATAGTCCTGCGGCACGATGGTGCGGGATTCCGTCAGCATGCCATACTTCACCCGCGGCTTCCCCAGCGGATGCGCCATGGACTCCGGTCCGTAGAAATGTGTACCCAGCCCGTAATTATACCGGTCCCAGAAGAAATATTTCCCCTCATGCCCAAAAGGGGCATGTCTTGAGTGCCTGTTCTTAATGAAATAGGTCTCAAGAGGCTGCCCCTCCGCGTTGTATATTCTCGGCATTGTACCGTCTATCTCATATTCTCTGGCTATCTGTATGCGATAGCCGCCAATCTTTAACTCCATACCGATTCCTCAATGTCGCTGCCCTTGAATCATCTATCCTTATTTCAGATACTCCTTATACCAGTCGATAGCCAGCGCGATTCCTTTCTCAAAATCATACTCCGGATCATAGCCCAGCAGTTCTCTCGCCTTGCTGATATCCGCATTGGAATCCCGTACATCACCCTTGCGGGCAGGTCCGTAAATCGGCTCTACATCCTTATCCAGTGCCTTGCAAAGATAATTATATATATCAATCAGGAACAATCTGCCGCCGGCACCGATGTTATAGGCCTGTCCTGCCGCCTCGGAAGATGCCTGACAGGCGCGCAGATTCGCTTCAATCACATTGTCAATATATGTGAAATCTCTGGACTGTCTGCCATCACCGTTGATGGTAGGCACTTCCCCGTGAAGAAGCTGTTTAATAAATTTCGGAATAACAGCAGCATACATGCCGTCAGGATTCTGTCTGCGTCCGAACACGTTGAAATACCGCAGTCCGTAAGTATCCAGACCGTACAGCTCCTTGTACAGCCGTCCGTATTCCTCATCCACTTTCTTCGTCAGCGCATATGGCGAGATCACTTTGCCCTCCTGTCCTTCCTTCTTCGGCAGTGTGGTGGAATCTCCGTAAACGGAAGAACTGGAAGCATATACAAATTTCTTAACACCGCACTTTCTGGCCGCTTCCATCATATTCAATGTACCGCGTATGTTGATCTCCTCATACAGAAGAGGCATCTCGATGCTTCGCGGCACGCTGCCCCATGCCGCCTGATTGAGCACATAATCCACACCTTCACAGGCCTCCATGCAGGTATCCATGTTCCTGATATCACCTTTGATAAATGTAAACCTGTCATTTCTTTCCAAATGCTCGATGTTCTCATACTTTCCGGTGGACAGGTCGTCCAGACAACGCACGGTATAACCCATGTCGATCAATGCGTCACAGATATTGGAGCCGATAAAACCGGCGCCACCGCTTACCAAAAACACACTTCCTTCGCTAAACTTAACATCACGATATCCCATTTTCTCCTCATTTCTGCGTTGCTTGCCGCAAATTCCGCAATTAAAATTTTATTTTTTTAATGTTACCTCTCTGACTAACAGAAACAGAGCCGTATAAAACAACGAAAATCCATAGATCATATACCGCGACAGGCACATGATAGTTATGGATGTGGCACATACGTTAGCTGCAATAAAAAGAAGCGCCACGCCCATCACCCACGCGGCATCCTGCCCGCCCTCTCTCAGCATCACATCCATGTTCTTCCGCCGTCTTCCGCGAAATACCTGCCGCACGGCAAGTCCGATCGCCACCGCATACAGAGCAAGCGCCAGCCAGTTGAGCACCAGATGTACCACCGCCACACTTCTAATAAACCCATAGACACATAGCGATATATAATCATACAGCCATTGCCCGAAGCAGGCCGGCAGAAGTTTTGCAAGCATACGCCCTGCCAGTTCGTCCGACATACTGCTTTGCTGATAATAATCCACTTTACCCAGTCCAAAGAAATAAGCAGACATATCGGCTTCCAACACCTGAAATTTCAATTCATCATGATGACTCTCCAGATGTGCCGCCCGTTGCGCAAACGTGCTGCCTCCGTACCGGTAGTTAGCCTCTATGGCATCTGCCTCATCGTAGAACCGCTCAAAAAATTCCCGTTCAAGACTGCCGTCTTCAAACACCTCACCGTCTTCTCTGTCACAGGCATAGATCACATTGGTCAGCGTATTGACCTGCGCATAAGTATTCCCCATAAAATATCCTGTAACGCCGTAATTGTATACATGAACCGTCAGGCTGCGCAGACCAAATACCGCAATTGCAGCTATTATAGGAATAAATAACGTCTGATATTTCTTGTAAAATAACATCTGTAGCAGTAATACCACCATCCATATAAGGATCGTAATCATCATCTGTCCCCTGGTCATAGACAACAGGAAAGCAAACACCAGGCTTATAATCCGATCCCGTCTGTGCTGCTCAAACACCATACGGAGCAGATAATACATAAAAAAATGGAACAGCGGAATGCACAGCGCCTCACTCATCACCGAATTTTCCAGAAATATATGCAGTGCGGACACATATCGCGTCATCAGGTGCGGCACAAGCTGCAACAGCACAACAAGCAGTTCTTCCCATAACCACAGACGAAAGTGCGCTGCAACATACTCCGTAAATATCCATATCCCCACTGCCGTCAGCACATTCTGCGCCACTGCCGCCACAGTCAAATAAGCGTCACCGCATATTTTCCGAAAAAAGGCCAGAAACAACGGATATAACGGCTCTCTGTGTATATGCATCGTAATATACTGCTCCGAGTCATTGTAGACACCCACCCCGCAGGCTGCCAGCATTCCTAAGAAGAACATAAGCAGCGCCGCAAGAATACACCATGATTTAATTGTTTTTTTTCTATTAATTACAGTCTCCAATACAGATAATCCTCTGTCAGATACTCTTTCCTGTTCAATACACCCTTAATGTCCAATAGGACCTTCCGTTTATGCGACGCTGCATAGAAAAAATCGATCCGGTCTCTGTCCAGCTTTAAGAAGTCATCATGAGCTACCGCGATAATTACCGCATCCATGTCCTTAACCTCCTCCATCGACCGGAATGCAATTCCGTACAACCGCTTTGCTTCCTCTGCATCTGCTGCAGGGTCCACCACTATAGGATCTATACCGTACTCTCCCAGTTCCTTATAGATATCGATCACCTTCGTATTTCTCGTATCCGGACAGTTCTCCTTGAAGGTAAAGCCCAGAATCGCCACACGGGCATGTTTCACCGGAATATCCGCTTTGATCAGATTCTTCACAAGACTCTCCGCCACATATTTCCCCATATCATCATTGATACGGCGTCCGGACAGAATAATCTGTGAATGATAGCCCAGTTCTTCCGCCTTATAAGTCAGATAATAGGGATCTACGCCGATACAGTGTCCGCCCACGAGTCCGGGCATAAATTTCAGGAAGTTCCACTTCGTCCCGGCAGCATCTAACACCGCCCGCGTGTCGATATCCATCTTGTGAAAAATCATAGAAAGTTCATTCATGAACGCAATATTAATATCTCTCTGACTATTTTCGATGACCTTTGCAGCCTCTGCCACCTTAATGGACTCCGCACGGTACACGCCCACCTCTACCACCAGTTCATATATCTTGGCAACGATATCCAGCGTCTCCTCGTCCATGCCGGACACGATTTTCGTGATAGTCTCTAATCTATGGACTTTATCGCCGGGATTGATACGTTCCGGCGAATAACCGATCTTGAAATCCACGCCGCACTTTAACCCCGACTCTTTCTCCAGAATCGGCACACAGATATCCTCCGTCACACCTGGGTACACGGTAGATTCAAATACCACAATCGATCCCTTCGTCAGATTCTGTCCCAGGATACGGCTGGCTCCCTCCACCGGCGTTAAATCCGGCGTATGGTCATCATTCACCGGCGTGGGAACAGCTACGATATGAAACTTCGCTTCCCGAAGCTTCGCAGGGTCGGCAGTAAAATCTACCTTAGTGTTTCTGATCACCTCATCTCCCACCTCGTTGGTCGGATCGATGCCGCTCTTATACAGTTCGATCTTCTTCTCGTTCAGATCAAATCCCACCACATTAATTTTCTTAGCAAAAGCAACGGCAATCGGCATACCCACATAACCCAGTCCCACGAGAGATAATTTTTCCTCTCCTTTTACAATCTTCTCATATAAGTCCATTTTTATCCTCCATTTTTCGTATACTTTTCTGTGATGCTTTATCCGGCTTCTGTTCAGACAGTCACGTTACTTCTGTCCCAGCAGCCGTCTTACTTCATCCATATAGGCTCCTGTCACCAGCCTCCGGTCAAATTCCCGCTCCATCTTCTCTCTGCCCCTGCGTCCCATCTCGGCGCGCTCATCTATAGACAAATCCAAAAATTTCCGCATGGCGACGATCAGCTCCTCAGCATGTCCGGGCGTAAATCCGAATCCGGTGCATCCGTCCTCGAACGCCTCAAGACAGCCGCTGATATTGGAAGCAATAACCGGCCTTCCCGTGGCCGCGCCCTCGATCAGCGCATTGGACATTCCCTCATGGAAGGAAGCCACCACAATCGCACTGGATGCCGCCAAATACGGATGTACTTCCGTATGGAATCCGATCTGACGCAAAATGCCTTCCTTTTCCAGCTCATCCAGCATGTCCTGATAATCCTCATCGCAGTATCCCATAATATCAAAGAAGACGTTATCACTATGTAACTCCTTCGCCGCCTCTATATATTCCAATATACCACGTTCTTTCATGACCCTGCCTACAAAGAGAAAATGCGTCTCTCCGGTGTCAGGATAAGACTCATACCGGTGTCTTTCCAGATTTACGCCCGATCCCATAACCATGCGCGTCTTCTTCGCCGTGATGCCGAGTCTCTGAAATATCCCTCTGTTCTCTTCATTCTGGAAGAAAACACATGCGGCCCGTTTCAGCCCCGTTCGATACATGGTAACGATCACTTTCAGGAGAATCCCCGTCCTGTCAAAAGCGCCGCCCAGACCCGTGATCGTGGCAATATACGGAATCTTACGCCGCGCCGCCGCAAAACCGCCGTAGATATTCGGCTTGATCGTATAGGTGACCACCAGATCAGGCTTCAGTTCTCTCATCAGTCTGCCGTAAGCCCGGTACAACTTCAAGTCTTCCAGCGGATTAATTCCCCTGCGGTTGATCGATGTCTTTATGATCCGACATCCTTCCGCCGCCAGCTCCTTCTCTTTCACATCATCAGGCATACTGACATAGACCTCATGCTCCGCTAACATCGCCTGCATAAATTCATTTCTAAAATCATACAGCCCGCCGGAAGAATTTGTCAAAACCAATATTCTGCCCATATTAATCCTCATTTCTGCGCACACTTTTGTCTCAGCTTTGTTGAGACAGCGCATTAACAAGTTCGTAATCCATACACGCCTTCCGGAAGCTTCCGTAAATCATGGAACAATTTCTTCCCCGTTCATATCGCGTATCGCAATTTCATTATACTTCATCATACAGATATTTTCCAAATAATTCCCGATTTCCGCTTTATTTTCCTGCCCCTCCAGATTACGGATGACCGATGCCGCCATATTGACACCGCAGGCATAAGCGTGAGGATAGCCGCCGCCAAACCGGGGATTGACTTCAGATATATAATATTCACCGCCGATCTCAAAGATATCAATATCGATCATACCACGGAATCCGCATTTTTCCACAAAACCACGTATCAGCTCAAACAGCCTCTCATCCTTGAAAGACACTGATTTGTCCGTCTCTCCTGCGCGCATCTTGACTTTCTTCTTGACAAAGATTGAGGTACACTTACCGCTTATCATATCGATATACACATCCGCGCCGTATTCCTGCCCGTCCATGTACTCCTGTATCATCAAATCCTCATGGAGACCATACAAAACTTCGATCTCCTCACATCCGCCGACTTTGTTGATGTGCAAACTGGCGCTGCCTCTCACGGGTTTGACAAACACCGGATATGTGATCTCAGCGTTTGCCGCAGCCTGATAAAAACGCTCCTTGTCGGTATAACATTTCCCTGTAGGAATCTGCATTTTACAGAGTAACTCATACATTCTGTATTTATCAAAACATGTCTCCACCAGATCATAATCCGATATGATCGGGGTCGTACCCACTGCAAGGAATCTCTCCCGCTCCTTCGCCAACATGCTCAGCTCCGGATCAATAAGTGAAAATACACCTGTTATTTTTTCTTTCTTGCAGATATCCAAAATCACATCCAAATATCCCGGCGCAGTAATTCGCGGCACCAGATAAAAGGCATCCGCGTCATATACCGCCGGAGCCAGATTACTGCAGTCCGTGGCAATGACCCGTCCCCTGCCCTCTAACTCTTTCTTAAAGTACTGTACTACCTTATTCCTCGTACCTGCGCTCAAAATTAATATATTCAACCCAATACCCGCACCTTTCTCTCTACACTTACCGTCTCTGCAGTATTTTCATTACCCTTCAGACCTGACCAATACCCGGCACAGATGGAAATTAATTTCTTAAGGAGTTTTCCCCGCTTCTTCCAGTCTCTTCCGGCGTATCTCGGCAAAATTGCCCTCCACCGCATTGGTATCCTCCGCCACCTCATCGGTATGCCCTAGCACCGTCTTCACCGTCATCCACAACACCTTCACATCCATGCCGAAGCTAAGGTTCTCCACGTACTCCACATCCCTGGCAAGCCGCCTGTCCCAATCGATGAAATTGCGTCCACTGACCTGCGCTAACCCCGTCAGCCCCGGCCGCACACTGTGACGCAGCCGCTCCCGTTCACTGTAATAGGGCAGATACGACACCAACAGCGGTCTGGGGCCTATAATACTCATATCGCCCTTTAGAATATTAAAAAGTTCCGGCAGTTCATCCAGACTTGTCCCACGCAGGAACTTCCCGAATTTTGTCAGCCTCACTGCATCCGGCAAAAGTTTTCCGTTCTCGTCCTTTTCATCCGTCATCGTGCGAAATTTACACAATGTAAAGATCTTCTCGCCCTGCCCCGGCCGCTCCTGCCGGAATAATACAGGGCTTCCCAGCTTCACACGGACCAGAATACATAGTATAAGCAAAATAGGGCTGAGTACGATAATCCCGCAAAGAGAAAGCAGAAAATCCAAACATCTTTTAATACAGTTTTTATACATACGCTGTCCCTCTTTATCTCACGTCCCGATACAGAGCGTAATAGTCCGTCTCCATATTATCTGCATACTTCTCATAAAACTTCTTTGCATCATCCAGTGCCTTATTATAAATCCTGTCCCCCAGCATCTCCTGAAAAAAATCCAGCACCTTTCCGGTTCCGATAATTCCGAGATCCAGATCATGCTCTTCCTTAAAAAAATGAGCAATTTCCTCACACATCAACCGTTTTTCTTCATCCTCAAAAGAATACATATATTTCTCCACTTATACTCGTATATTCTATTCCCTTCCGAAACACCCGCGAACCGTGCGAATGATCAGATCCATATCCTCATCCGTATTCTTAATATCGCTGGGCAGACAAAGTCCTCTATTGAACACATCCTCACCCACACTGCTTCCGTCCTCTTTGTGAGCGATGAAATCACACTTCTCAAAAACAGGCTGCAAATGCATCGGTTTCCAGATCGGACGTGACTCGATATTCTCCTCCGCCAGTGCGTCCATTATCATATCGGGTGTTACGTCACACCCGTCTTTAATTGTCATACAGGATAACCAGCAGTTCGCATCTCCCTCCGGATTTAGCGGATTCATGCTGATCTGCGGTATATCCGCGAAAGCTTCCCTATACTGTTTATAGATCGCTTTCTTCTTGGTCTTATGCTCCTCTATATGGAGAAGCTGTCCCCGACCAATTCCTGCCGTGACATTGCTCATACGATAGTTATACCCAATTTGGGAATGTTGATAATGTCTTGCGGGATCCCTTGCCTGTGTGGCCAGGAAGGTCGCGCGTTTCGTCGCTTCCTCCTCCGCCGATACCAGCATACCGCCGCCGGAAGTCGTGATAATCTTATTTCCATTAAAAGAATAAATACCGTATTTACCGAAAGTGCCCGTATGCCGTCCCTTGTAAGTACTACTCATAGACTCCGCCGCATCCTCGATCATCGGCACACCGTGTTCCTCGCACATTGCCATGATCTCATCCAATTTTGCGGGAGTACCGTACAAGTGCACGCAGATTACCGCTTTCGGGTGCGGATATTTTTCAAAAGCCCGCTTAAGCGCCTCTGGAGACATATTCCATGTATCCGGTTCCGCATCGATAAATACCGGTGTCGCATCCTCGTACACTATCGGATTACAGGATGCTGAGAAAGTCAGATCCGACACGAAAACGATATCACCCTGACCAACTCCGATCAACTTCAGCGCCAGATGGATCGCTGCTGTTCCCGCACTGAGTGCCGCCGCATGACCACAACCCGTATATGTTGCTATCTCCTGTTCAAAAGCGCTGACATTAGGGCCAAGCGGCGCAACCCAGTTTGTGTCGAATGCCTCTTGCACATATTTCTGCTCTTCCCCATGCATGGTTGGGCACGATAAGTATATCCTTTTCTTCTCCATAACAGCCTCTTTTCCTTTCCGGATTTATAAACTCTCTCGTAACTGTTCAGTATCTTCACAGTTACGATGCAAAATCCATCCTAAATTGTCTTCGACAATGGGATTTTGCATGCTTGAATCATATTCTTACGGTCTCAGCAGTAAATGCTTCGACCTGCGCTGAATAGTTGCAATTTCTCTATTTCTGGTTCTCCTCATCCTGACTGTGATACGTCGGAACAATCTTCTTTATAAGCGGTCTGATATCCGAATTTTCGACCTGACATTCATCTTTCAGCTCTTTAAGCTGGGCAAAAAATTCATGTTCATTAAGTTCGATCGGTTTTCCGATATGAATCATCTTATTCGCCGTATCTTTCATGCCTTCCTCGTCCATGAGGAGCTCTTCATACAGCTTCTCGCCCGGTCGCAGCCCCGTGAATTCAATCTGGATATCCTCTCCCACACGATAGCCCGACAATTTGATCAGATTCTGCGCCAGATCCAGTATTCTCACGGGTTCCCCCATATCCAGCACAAAGATCTCCCCGCCTCTGGCATAAGCGCCTGCCTGCAGGACAAGCGACACCGCTTCCGGAATCGTCATAAAATAGCGGATGATATCCGGATGAGTCACGGTCACCGGTCCTCCCGCAGCAATCTGTTTACGAAACAGAGGAATAACGCTGCCGTTACTGCCTAGCACATTGCCAAACCGAACCGCCACAAACTCCGTCTCGTAATGCTTGTCAAAAGTCTGTATGATCATCTCACAGATCCGTTTGCTGGCTCCCATAATATTCGTCGGATTTACCGCCTTATCGGTAGAAATCATAACGAAGCGCTGCACACCGCTCATGGCAGCTGCCTGCGCGGTCTTAAAGGTTCCGAACACGTTATTCTTAATCGCCTCGGTGGGGCTGTCCTCCATAAGCGGCACATGCTTGTGCGCCGCCGCATGATATACAATATCAGGACGATATTCCGAGAAAATATAGTTCATACGGTTTGTATTCCGCACAGATGCAATCAGCACTACCAGATCCAGCTCCGGATATTTCGCCCTCAGCTCCTGCTGCACATCATACACCGTATTCTCATAAATATCTACAATAATAAGCCTCTTAGGTCTGTGCGACGCAATCTGCCGGCATAACTCGCTGCCGATGGAGCCGCCTCCTCCGGTGACCAGCACCGACTTGCCCTGCACATAGCCGAGAATGGAATCCAGATCTACACTGATCGGATCTCTGCCCAGCAGATCTTCCACCTCAACGTCCCGCAGTTTACTGACGTTAACCTCTCCGTTCACCAACTGATACATGCCCGGCAGGGAGCGCAGCTTACAGTTTGCATCCTTACAGATATCCAGAATGCTTTTAATCTCCGCCCTGCTGGCCGACGGCATCGCCACGATAATCTCGTCCACCTCATAGATATCGGCACATTCCACGATCTTGTCACGGCCTCCCACGACCTTGATGCCTTGAATATATTTTCCCCATTTTCCCTTGTCATCATCAATAATACATTTGATAACCATAGTGGAAAAGTTGCTGTTGACAATCTCCTTAATAATCAGGTTCGCTGCTTCTCCCGCTCCGATCACCATAACGGAAATCCTGTTCTTCTTATTCTGCTGCTTATGTTTCAGGCTCCGAAAGAATCGATATGAGAAACGGCTGCAGAAGATACACGTAATCAACAGGAACAGATATAAGAAATAATAGCTCTTGGGCACCGCTCTGGACGAAGTCCTGAAAAACTGCAGGCATACACTGTTTACCAGCGTAGACAATGCACAGGATACCACGATATTCTGCAATTCTGTCTCCCCTGCAAACGCCCAGAGGCTGCTGTACAGGCGGAACAGATAGAATATACCCAGCGTCACCACGATATTAAGCGGCATCACATGCTCGATGGGACTCAAGAAGTGCTCCGGGATCTCATCGACACGGAATTCGTAGCGCATCACAATCGCCAGATAGCTCGCCAGAATCACACTGATCACATCATATATGATCAGGCAGGTTCTCCTATAAAACAGCTTTACATTAAAGGGTTTTCTCTCTTTGTTCATAGTTTCATCCTACACCGCTTTCTTTCTGTCGATCAAAAGTGGTGCCATTGTCAACAGTAAACAATATGCAATCGAACTGCAGGGATGGAAGATCCATTCCGTCAGCCCCGCAACCGCAAAAAGAATCAACAGGGCAAGCGGCAGCGCCGCACAGACTCTGTCCTCTTTGCGTCTATGAAAATAGACCGCCGCCTGCACCAAAGTGCCGACGCCCAACAGAATAAAGATCATGCCCACATAGATCCCGTGGTCATAGGCAGCCTGAAGGTAGATATTATGTGCATGAACGTTATAATGACCGTTCGGCTCCATAATACCCATGTCTTCATGCCCAACCTTGTTGAGATTATTATAATACAGTCTGAAAATTTCTAATCTTCCGTTTGTATAGGAATATTCTTCCTCACTGTCCTCAGCGTCCTGAACCTCGCCATCCGGCTGCGTATCCGCAGATGCCATATCCATCATCTGCCCGTCGGCTGTCAGACGCTCTGCTCCCGCCGCCGTATCCCGTAACGCTGCAAGCAGAATCGCCTCTCCCTCCAGCACATGCGGATCACCGGACAACTCCTCCTTCGCATCGGCAACCATATAGATCGCCCGCAGACTCTCCTCCTCCGGTATGCCCAGCACCTTCATCTGAAACACCTGTATGAACCGCTGGATGGTAATGTAATAATAAGAATCCATGTCCCTGCCATGCACGATCTCTACAGGCAGTTCTTCGATCTCATGCATCTGCGGTCTGGCGACCACCGCCGGAACCATCCTCTGGGCGGTAAATACCACTGGGAAACAAACCACCGCCGCAAGCAGCATCATACCGATGCTTTGCAGCATGCTGCGCCATTTGTTCCGCATGGAGAAACAGAGCACCGGAATCATCACCACCGACATGACAAGAACCGCCAGATATCCCGTTCTGGACAACGTAAACAGCAGATATACTGCCGATACGCCGAACATAATCAGCTCTTTATAGACAACCGCCAATCTCTGCTCTCTCCTGTATGCGTCTAAAAACTTCACCAGTGCGGCACCCACTACCAAGGCAAGATATACCGCCGACATCGTCACCGTATGGAAGATGAAGGGATATCTGTAGTATATAAAGAACATATACGGCCTGTGCAAGAGACAGTACACCACCATCACCCCGAAGTGAAGCAGGATTCCGTTACAGATATTCCGAAGCAGCCCGGCCTTTCCGTCCCACGCCGCCATGTTCAGATAAAACAAAGCAAACGAACATACCAGATAGATCGGCCATCCTCTCGTATTGCGATATATGATAATCGCCGCAAAAAACACCGTCACTAAAACACAGTACGGAACGCATACGCCTCTGACCTGCCCCCGTATCAGAACACGTATGGTGCCAATCACTACAAGCCCTGCCAGAATACCGGCCCACACGGTAAGCTTCACCGCGAGAACCTGGGTTTCTTCCGGGTCCGTCAGTGCCGCTAAGGCACCTTGATAATAACGCATGCCGATAAATGCCGCCACGATGAGGTACACGAGGTTAATTATATTTAAAATATCCTTGCTCCTATAGGTCACAATCACTGCCAGCGCAAAGAAAATCAGCTGCTGTCTGTACGCCACGGTATGATGGATCTCATACAGCCCGTTCATATAATTACAACAAGCCCAGATCGCCCCTGCAAACATCATTGACTGTAACCAGCCCGGTATATTTGTTTTCAGAACATCAAAGAACGTCCTGTCTGTGGCACGGCCTGTCCTGTCATGATTGACCGCATAGAGCAGAAGCGCCGCAGTAAGCAGAATACTTCCTTCATAGAAAAAAATAGACACAGTATTGGTCGTGAACAATTTGCAGGGCCATACCGCTGCACACGCCACACAGCCTGCAAGTATAATGAGCGGATTACACACAGCCTTGACAGTCTGTTCCACCGTGACCAGCGCATTTCTCTCCGGATACCTCCGATAGTACCTGCTTGTAAGATAAGAAACCAGAACCGCAGATAACACAAACAGAGCAGCACACAGTAGTGTTTTGCCCTTGCGAAGCGGTACCTCATATTCATACACGGCTATCATGCAGCGCTCTGTGTCTTCCACATTGCCATAGTACAGCGTACCGTTATAAATATTTCCCGAATCCGCCGTATATTGATACGCCACACGAAACGGCGCTTCGATCCCCTGCAGCAGGAAATAATATTCCCTGCCGACCTGTGTATCGATATTGACCTGCACTGTACAGAAGCCCGGAATCTTCTTCATATCTTCCGTATCGATCACCTGCTGCATGATCACATGCATAGCAGCATCATACAATACGAAATTGAACTCTTCCCCCGCCGTTCCTTCATGGAGGTAAATATCAATATTTTTTAATCTGTCATACTGAGCGATGAACATCTGCTGTACCACATAGCCTGACGTAATCTCCTCAGATTCCATAACAGTCCCTGGCAGCGTCTTACTGTTGGCAGTCACCGTCTCCTTGATCAGACGAACCGGCCACAGTGCAAACACCGCGCACAGTACAATGATCCAGACCGTTCCACAGATTGCCTGTCTTCTATTGAGTATCCTGTTCATTATCCATTCCTGATCTTTTCCAAAATATCATTGCTTAGTATATCACGATTGTATATTTTTTACAACTAAGCTACAATTGCCACTTCACTAAACATAACCAATACCTAGCGCAGATGGAAGTTAATTTCTTAAGAAGCCCCTTAAAAAGCGTCAGCGCTTATCGAGGTTTCTCACGAGTTTAGCGCCTGTTACGCTTTTTACGGAGCGGAAGCGCGGCGACGAAGATATTAACTTTCATCTGCGCGAACGGCTTAGATGCACTGTGAACAACAACCGACGTGCTATACCTCTTCCAAAAGCATAGCCGCGAACAACGGCAGCCCATACCAAAAGATCAGGACATACCGCGGCAGATACGTAGGACCTAAAATAACCGTCAACCAGACGAGCAATACCATCATATAAGGAATCACAACATGATACTTTTTCCGATACAGCACATAAGCGAACACAAAGGCAATGCACCAGAAGATTCCACCCGGAGAGTAAAGCATGGAGTATATGGGAATCTTTTCCTGGGAAATCTCCAGCGCCAGCTTGCGATACGCCGCATCAAGCCACGGGATCTTGCTGTCCCGAAATCCCGGTTCCTCCACTTCATATCCGAAATAGGAGCTGTCCTCATAAGTAAAAGTAAAAACCGTATTGCCGGAGTAAACATCAATCACCGTATCCGGATACCAAAATCCGTACGAATTCATCAGCCATGCGTTAATATAGGATAAAGGCTTCTTCAAACCGATCCGCACCCAAAGCCCGGCGTATTTGGATTTGTCCGCCGCAAACACTTCATTCTGAAAATGAACTTTCACCGGATCGGACAATTTGGGATTATATAAGACAAGTGCCTCCTCCGGCAGAATTTCATGAAGTGCCTCAACATCCTCCGGTCCAAAGACTTCTTGGTTGAACTTGTAGGTTCTGGCAAGCTGCTGTATGGGCACCGTGAGAATCTCCTGATTCTCCCCACCTTCTGCATGAAATACCACCGTAAGTCCGGTATTGATCACGAAATACGACAGAAATATGACTGCCAGCAGAACCGCAAGTTTTTTCAGATACTTTTTATGATATAACAACAGAATAGGCACCATTACCGCAAATGCATAGACACCGTTTTTGCGAAACAGCATCATTGCCACCGCACTGAGAATAAAAAAGATTTTTTTACTCTTGGAAGCAAAAAACTCTTCCTCATCGCTTCCCATATCCAGAAGCGCCAATAGAAGCAGCAGAAGCGCCGCCGTAAACAATGCATCCTTGGCGGAACAAAGCGTAAACATGACAATCACCGGGAAAAAAGCAAAATAGAGCAGAGAGATTAGCCGCACTGCTTTAGAAACCTTCCTTTTTCTCATAAAGGAAAGCAAATATGTGAATGCTCCTGACACCACTATCATCTGCACTACCATATAGCAGGCAATGCCAAAATTATAAGAGCCGGTCACCTTGTGCACCGCACAGATGATGCCGCCCAGCATTAGCACATGCACAAGCGGATGATGGGTAGAAAATGTTCTGGATGCGACCTGCAGCCACTCCTCCTGTGCATCGTACACAAAGAACCCCGGATAAACCGCCAGCAGCACCGGCAGCCAGCACAGAAGCATAAAAAGAAAAGTAAGTATATTCACATACTCCGCCGTTTTTTTCGGCACGACGGGCATTTTGATATGTTCTGCAAGTCTGTTTTTCCGATCCTCCATGCCGCTTAAGAAATCCCAGAATTTCCTGACAAGGATTGTAAAGAGACATGTCAATACAGGCAGGGATATCCATAATCTCCAATCTTTGAAATCAACGTTTCCGACGGCATCCAGCCGCACGCCGAACAGCATTGCCGTGGTAAATAAAAAGGCGAGAATCCCCGCAATTATCCATCCCCTTTTGTCCTTTAAATTGATCGTCTGCAACGAGCGGTTCACCGCATACAAACACAGCAACCACACGAAAACGGCAAAAATACTGTTAGTGAAACCAAGCGTGTTCTCCTTAAGATTTAGGACCTGTGGAAAACACAGCGTCCCCGCCGTCGCAATCAAGAATGCGACAGTGCTCAATTTCAGTTTTATTCTGAATTCGTTCTCATTCATAATCTGTTCCTAATTCCGTTAAGACATTCTAAATGGGTGATTCATGCTCTGTTCCAAGTAATTCTTCACCTCTACGCCTTTCACCAATGCATTCTTTGATAACATACTGTGGAGAATTGTTGAGTGAAATATAGATCCTCCCGATATATTCCCCGATCAGTCCAAGCATCAGCATGATCATGCCGCCGATAAACACAAGCGCCGCCATCATGGCGCTGAATCCGATCGGTACATTGGGATTGACGAATTTCTTAATAACCGTATAAATACCGTACAGAAATCCTCCGCATGCCGTTATACACCCCATCGCCGTCGCCACACGAAGAGGTTTGATACTGAACGCCGTAAAACCGTTAAACCACAGTCCCAGCAATTTACCGATGGTATAACCCGAAGTTCCCACTTCCCGCTCTCTATGCGACACTTCCACGTTGGTAATATTCTTAGTGGAGCGCAGTACAAGCCCAATCACATAGGGATACGGATTCGTATAGCGCAGCATCTCATCTACCACAAATCTCCGGGCCGCAAAATAACTTGACAGATACAATTCCTTCGGTTTTCCCAGCATAATCCTCGTCATAAGCTCATTGATCTTGCTGCCGAAATTGCGAAATCCCGAATGCTGTTTATGGGAATACTTCGCATAGACTACGTCATAGCCTTCCTCTATCTCACGGAGCAGCTTTCCTACTTCGCCAGCGGGTGTCTGCCCGTCATCATCCAGGCACACCACGATTTCTCCGCGGATGTGGCGAAATCCGGCCATCAACGCCGCATGCTGACCGAAATTCCTTGCCAGATTAATGCCGCATATATCTTTGCGCCGTGCGCAAAGCCCACGGATCACCTCGAATGTATCATCCGGCGAACTGTCGTTGACCAGCACGATCTCATGCTCATACTCCGGCATTTTCTCCATCGCCGTATCAATTTCTTCCACTACCTTACCGATGGTCTGCGCCGAACGGTAACACGGTATTACAAAACTGACAAGTTTACCCATGTTTTCCTCCACACATATCCCTAAACCGTCTTTGGTCGATCTCCATAAAGCATACTTCCCGCTCACCCTGCTTCGTCATTACGGTCTCTTTTTGACCTGTCATGCAGAAACCGACATGCTCATAACTCTTCCTTGCCGCAATATTATCTGCCAGAAAACGCAGAAATATCGTGCGAAGCTGTAAGTCCCCGAACGCAAATTTAAGTGCCAGCCGTGCCGCCGCCGTACCGTAACCGCGGCCGAGAGCCTCCTTCTCTCCGATAAAAATACCGTACTCGGCGACTCCTTCCCGCCTGTCAATATCGCGAAAATAGACACTGCCGATCTCCCTGCCGTCCGGCAGACAAATCACAAACTGCACCACACGCCCTGTCTCCACCTGATTCCGAATCCATGACAAGTGTCCTTCTCTTGTAAAGGGTTCCTGATAAATGAAGTTTTCCCGTACAAAATCCCTGTTGCGCCATGTGACGATCCTGTCCGTATCTTCCACCGTCATCGGGCGCAGATATATCACATCCTGCATTGCTTTATCCAAAAACCTTCCACATATTTTATATGCCGTCATCCTGCACATGTCATATAAATCATTTTGTTCCGATCCGATAGACGTGATACCGCACATTTTCTCCGATCACGTCCACCTCTTCTGTCCGAGTCTCGATACCCTGCGCCGCGTAATAGTCTGAGATCCAGCCGAGTCCTCGTTCCGCCGTCTCCAAGTCAGACATGATCAAATACACATTTTTCCCTTCGCACAGTGCCTCTTCTGCGTCCTCGATCCCCGATCGCTGCAGCTTCTCATAATAGAGCGGGCTCTTACACATCCATCCGCCCACTATATCATAATTGGCATAATCGTTATCGGAACCGTCAAACATTCTGCGTGAGAACGACACGGTAGAGTACACATCCTCAAAATAGAAATTCTCCTCATGCCCCCTGCAATAAGCGTCGATCTCATCCCTGTCGGTGTTGACCCACTCCCGCCGATTCTGATCCTCCCGCACCGCGGTCAAATTGCCCGTCAGCGCTCCCGCCAGAATCAGTCCGGCCAGAACCGCCATCCCGCGTGCCACACCGTTCCCTGTCGCAGTGCCGACACGTACCGCACAGCTTGTATCGATCCGTCCTGTCGGCAGCCTGCGAACCAGCATTCCCGTCAGCAGGGCAAATTCCGCAAGATATAGGGAATGCGTAATCCGCACAGGGTCACGCCCTCTCATAAGAATAAACATCCAGAGCCCACTGCGCACTGCAATCAACAATATAAGCTGCCATGCAAAATCATATCGTAGAAGCACTCCCTGTTCTGCAGGCTCTGCATACAACCTGTTGTCCTGCTCTCCAGACCCAGCCCGGTTTACACTTGCATCCTGCTCGCTCCCATCCTGTATGCCGGTGCGCCGCGCTTCACGAAAGCCCGCCAGAAATACTGCCGCATACGCCCAGAGCACCATCACATTATACGGCGCATCCCCACTGTGAAAAGTCCGATACCGATAAAAAACGAACTTTTCGCGAAAAATTTTACTCCAATCCTTCGACGCACCGATCGCATGCACGGCATAATCCGCCAGCCTCGTCATAAGTTCCGTATTGATCGCCTCGTCCAGTCCAAAATTATAATTATTCAGTAAAGTCTGCTGATATGGGACCACGCCTAGATCCGTAAGCGCCTCGCTGTAGTTCTCATCAGTAATCAGCTCCGGATAGAAGTCGTAGACCGTCGTCCGGGCATCGAAGAAATCCCTGAAATCTTTCCACTGCGCACTGCCGTATGCCACTTCATCCGCCGCAAAGGACAAGAACATTCCGACTAATATCATGCCCAGCACACCACCGTATTTCCACAGATTCTCTTTTAAAAATATCTTCTCTTCCCCCACGAGACGGTACAGGCCCGCCAGACAGATCAGAGGAAACGTGAGAAGCAGCATTTCCGACCGGAGCTGGTATGCTGCCACCACAAGAATAACGGACGGAATATTTTTTATAACAAATTGTCGTGTGCCCAGTCCATCCGGTGTCGTCAGGAATAAAAAAACTGCTGCCGCCGAAAGCAACGCACAGGTGATCGTATACTGTATGCTGATAAGATGTGGAAGATATATTCCCCACATACACAAGGACAATCCTAACAGCAGCAGAAACCTTCGGTACACGCTGCCAAATAGCTCGCATAACCTCACACCAATGAGGTAGAAACAGCCAAACTGGCACAGACACAGAAACAACCCGTACCACGGTACGCCTCTGAATAATCGGTAACATAGGGCGATTAATGCCCCCAGCGGATACAGTGTCTGCATGTTATGTCCATCGGGCGTTCCGCTGTATACGCCCGACATAATGTCATGCATCATCGTGTCGTCATTTAAATCATAATAGAAATCGAAACAGACTCCCATCAGAATCACGTTGACCACTATGAAAATTAGCGCCGGTATGCAGTTCTCATACTTGTGCCCCTTGTCTTCCCGGACACAAACATTTCTTGAAAAGCCGGGCACAAGTACTTGATGCACACATGCTGCAAGCAGCATGGCGCGTGTACGCTCAGCGCAGCAAGTGCGCAGAGCTGATTTACAGACTTTCTTTTCACACTTGTTTATTCTTTTACCACATTCCATGAACTACATGCCCTCAATCATATTTACTCTATAGGCGGTAGAATGCCTTCACCTGATCCACAATGTACTCTACCTCGTCCGCCGTCAGCTTATAGAACATAGGCAGACGCAAAAGTCTCTCGCTCTCTTTTGTCGTATAACGATCTTCTCCGTGGAACCTGCCGAATTTCATCCCCGCAGGCGCCGAATGCAGAGGTACATAATGGAATACCGCCATGACCCCCTTTTCTTTCAAGAAGCTGATCAGATCGGCTCTCTCTTCCATCTCCTTCGTCTTAATGTAGAACATGTGCCCGTTGTGAGTGCAGTACTCCGGCACATATGGCAGTTCGATCTTCCCCGCTTCCGCAAGAGGCGCCAGAAGCTCTCTATACTGATTCCACCTGTCTATCCTCGCCTGCGTGATCTCATTCGCCAGTTCCAGCTGCGCATACAGATAGGCGGCATTCATGTCGCTTGGCAGATAAGAAGAACCGTAATTCTGCCAACGGTACTTGTCCACCTGTCCGCGGAAATATTTACTGCGGTCCGTCCCTTTCTCCCGATAGATCTCCGCATTCTCAATATATTGCTCATCCCGTATGAGCAGCGCACCGCCTTCACCCATACTGAAATTCTTCGTCTCATGAAAGCTGAAACAGCCGAATTCTCCGAAAGTGCCCAAAGATCTCCCCTTATAAGATGCCATGATTCCCTGCGCAGCGTCTTCGATCACCATCAGATTATGCCGCTTCGCAATATCCATGATCGTATCCATCTCACAGCCCACACCCGCATAATGCACCGGTGCAATGGCTCTGGTACGTTCCGTAATGGCATCTTCAATCAGTTTCTCGTCTATATTCATGGTATCCGGTCTGACATCCACAAATACCGCCGTAGCCCCGCGCAGCACGAACGCATCCGCCGTAGACACGAATGTATAGGAAGGCATGATCACCTCGTCACCCGCCTTGATATCCGCCAGCAGCGCCGCCAGTTCCGTAGCATGGGTGCATGATGTGGTGAGCAGGCATTTCGCCGTGCCGGTCTGACGCTCGATCCACTCACTGCATTTCTTAGTAAAAGGCCCATCTCCGCAAATCTTCTGATTCCCGATGGCTTCCCTCATATATTCGATTTCATTTCCCGTATAAGGAGGTACGTTAAAATTAATCATAGCCCTGTTCCTCTCTGTTTACTGCCGTAACACAACCCCGCTTGAAAACAGCAAATTTACAATTTTCTTTGCAGATAAACCATATCGACAAGCTGTACGCCACATTCGTAAATCGGATGATCGTAATGATCAATAAAAAAATCTTTTACAATATGTGAACGGGTAAATCCACATTTCTCATAGAACGGAATCGTTAAAGGACTGTCGCCCGTACCGACCTGCAAAACAGTGTACTGTCCCGAATACCTCTCTATGAGAAAGTCAATCAACATTTTCCCATAGCCTTTTCTCTGATGGTCCGGATCAGTAGCAATATTCTTTATTTCCAAAACCCCGCCTGATTCATCGGTAACAACACATTCGGCTTTTACCCCGTTATCATCAAGAATATACATCGTCCCCTTTTCCAAGTAACGGTCTATCATCTCCTCCTGCTCATCGGCCAGAAGAAGTAAATCTATATATTTTTTCCTGTTTGCAGTCACTTCTCTTATTTTCATAAACACAATTCCCTACTGGCTACTGTTCCGCCATAATCCAATACCCAGCGCGGATGAAAGTGAATATCTTAAGGAGCCCCTTAAAAAAAGTAAATTTCTTCGAAATTAACTTTGGTCAGCGCTTAACGAGGTTATGAGTTGCAAAGCAACTCACGAGTTTAGCGTCCGCTACGCTTTTTACGGAGCGAAAGCGCGGCTCCGTAGATATTAGCTTTCATCTGCGCGAACGTTTTAGATAAACCGTGAATAGTATACCACACTCTCAGCCTTCTGTCACATATACCACATACCGTGCGTTACTGAATCCCTCCTGATAGGAATGAGCCTTCATATACTCCCCTAATATCTTCAATTTTACATCCTGATCCAACTTCTCCTTCTCTACCCCAAACCAGCTCATGCCGTCGGCATCCTCATTCAAATATGCAGCTATAGAAGAGGACACGATCACAACAGGCGGTGTTCCAAGCTGTTCCATGTCCCGCTCATATTCCACCATGCGATAGGAATCCAGATCGGGCCAGAAAGTAGATAACGCCGAGGGCATATCCAGAAAATACCCCAAACCCGGAACCTCTCCGTACAGAATCACTTCCCTGCCAGTAAGCTGTTTCTGCTGCGCATACTCCGCCAGTTCTTCCAGACACGCCGCATTGCCCTGATTCGTGTAGATTCCCGCCACCTTGTCAGGCACCGTCAGCACTGTGTCACGTGCCTCGCCGTTTCTGCCATCCTGAAAAGAAAACCTCAGATGAAAACCCACGCTCTGAATCAGAATAAACACCACAAGCAGTACAAGCGGCATTCCCGCCACAGCTGTTAACTGCCCGTACCATACCCACAACACAAACGGCACGACAATAAACAGATTATTGATAATCGGATACAACTCATTGTTACCGCCAAGCGGCGTCACCAAAATCTGTACAAGCACCAACACTGCCAGAATCTTCTGCTCCACTTTGACACTTTTCCTACACAGACAGTACACCGCTGTAAAAACTGCCGTCAGTAGAAACAGTACTGCCGGATAATATATGCTGCCGAAATCATAATACAAAAAATTGAATACCCCTCTGCCCCAATAGAAACGCAACAGTACCAGCAGTACCGCTACATAGACCAATCCGCATAATCCCTCTACGACTTTTTTTCCCGGAAATAATCTTCGTTGCAGCCTAAAGAGCAGCCAACCGCCCGCCATGCAGATTCCCGCAAAGACCATCCAGAAAAGACCTGTGATATAATCGCTAAACATCCCCGTCAGCATGGCCGACGGTTTATAATCCGTAGCTTTCTCCGTCATGGCAAACATCGTCTGAACCATAGCGGGATAAGCGCCTGCACCGTACCTAATACATATTGCCACGAGAGGCACACCGAATCCGACAACATACCCCGCAATGCACCACAGTGTATCACGAACCGCCTGCTGCCACTTCCGTCCGCAGACCGCCGTGCCGTACCACACCGCCACGATCAGCGCCGCCTGCACCACATTCGGCATGCGCACCGCCACATTGGCTCCCAGACACACTCCCGCCGCCACATAATATCTCCGGTCCTCTTTCAGAATACCGCGGTAGAGAAGAAGTATCCCCACCGTCATAAGCAGATAAGTCAAATAATTATATAAAATCGTAGATGGACACCAACACAGTCCCAACGCGATGATCTCACCCGCAAACACAAGCGGCATCGGAATCCGCCCCGCAGACCTGTCACTTCTGCGGAATGCTTCATATACTGCCAGCGCAGTTATCGACTGTATAAGCGACGTGTAGAAATACATCCCCATCAGCTTATCGCCGAAAGGCAGATGCATGAACAGATTTCCCACCACGTTTGAAAGAAAGGTCGCCACCATCCAAGTGCCGTCTATAGAAGGAAAATACTGGAAATTCGACAGACTGTATGTGGTGTCCGCCATATCAATTCCCAGCCGAATCCGAAGCAGCGGATAGATCACCAGAATGAAGGGAAATACAATACGCTCTATGAAATTTTGATACCTACTATACACAGCGGATACTTTGCTCATTCACCCTTGCTCCATTCGCCTGCTCAACAGACTTATTCTTCATTCTTTGCCCTGCTTCTTGCGAACAACTTCCGCACTCCGCGGAAAATCCACGTCCTCATCCAATCGACCATCGTACCAGCTACATATACGATCACCACACAGCCGATCATGTGCGGAATAAACTTCCAGCTTCCCCACACCATATCCACACCCAGCCAATGCATCCACCGATACCGAACCAGTATATGCTCATGCAGCAGATACACACCGAAGGTATAGGGTGCAAGATGTCTGATCACCTCAGCAGCCTTGCCTTCCCACGGCTTCATATCCTTAAACAGCATAAACAGTCCGATTGAACTAAGCAGACACAAAATATGATTGTATGTGTCCGGCATATCCATATAATAGGCAAACGGCGGCAGGACTTCCGCCAGGATGCCGGATACCACTGTAAGCACAAAAATCCCCATACTCATACCTACATAAAGAATCGCCGCATTCCGCTTCTTCTCCAGCTTTGGGACACCATACAGACGTATATATGCCGCAATCAGAAACAGGAACAGGAACCAGCCATAGTCATAACCGTAACGATCCGTAGCCAGCGACGCAGGCAGCACAGACTTCCACACGCAGAAGAAAAGTGCCATGACACTGATAATCAGCTGCAGTGTCCTGCGTTCCACCGCTTTCACGCCCGCCGCCAGAAGCGGCGCGAACAGATACATAATCAAATATGCCGTGGCAAACCAGTAGTGCTCCGTCTCAATCGGCAGCACATAATTCAGCCAGTCATAGGCAGAAAGCTCACCCGCCGCAACCACGTCGGCACAGATCAGCACGACCGGTATCAGCAGAGAATAAAAAAGAACCTGTGCTGCCAAAGACACCACACGCTCCGGTTTCCATGCAGACTCCACAAGAAAATATCCACTGAGCAGCACATAGCAGTTCACCGCAACAATGCAGAAAGCCTCTATGAGCTGCGCCGTATAATTCACTGCGGAATGCTCCTGCGTATATAACAGGACCAATTCACTTTTATTCAGATAATGAAGGACGATAATCATAAGCATCGCCACAATACGCAGCAACTCAAAATTCGCCTGTCGTTTTCCCTGCATAGACTTCTCCTCTATTCTTACCAATCACTTCTTCTCTTTAAATATCCATAATTTACTGAGAAAATAGTTGGCCACAATCACAAGCACCTGACATACAAACTTGGAGATAAACTCATTCAGACGCGCACAGTCCACCATCAGGAACATAAGCGCAACTTCCAAAAGCTCCGTCGCAACTCTGGCGCCGACAAAAGAAACAAACTCTTCGAACAACGCCTTCACATCTTTATTCTTACTCTTAAAGACAAAAGTACGGTTTGTCCAATACGCAAACACCACCGTCAGTGCCCATGACAGCACCGTGGCAACCAGATAATGCAGACTAAGCACTTTTGAAAACAGATAGTAGAGCACATAATTCAGCACAAAAGCAAGGAATCCGAAAATCAGATAATTGATCCCTTCCTCATATTTCTTGTACATCCCCCATCCAAAATCCCAAAGTTTTTTCATAATTATCCTGTTCCTCTCTGCTTCTCATTGCTATCTCAGAAGCTCCATGCTGTACACCACCTGCCACTGCAGTCGCATCGTCATGGTTTTTAGTGCGTTTTCCTGTTTTCTTCTATAACCGCCTTGCCGTTCGCCACCCGGTAGACCATGTCGCACTTCTCGATAGTCTGCAGTCTGTGGGCAATGATGATCAGCGTCTTGCGCCCATGCAGTCTGTTAATGGAATCCATAATGGCCGCCTCCGTCTCATTGTCAAGCGCAGACGTGGCCTCGTCTAACACCAGCACCTCCGGATCTTCGAAAAGCGCTCTGGCGATGCCAATTCGCTGCCTCTGTCCGCCCGACAGACGAATGCCCCGCTCACCGATGCTCGTATCCAGGCCCTCCGGAAGCCCTCGCACAAATTCGTCAAGCTGTGCTTCCCTGAGCGCCTCCCACACTTTATTGTCATCTATGTCCTCATCCGGACAGCCGAATGCCACATTCTTACGGATCGTAGAGTCAATCATAAAGATCGTCTGCGGAATGTAACCGATATTCTTAAGCCATGATGCATAATGGTCTCTCACTTCCACACCGTCCGCGAGGATACTGCCATTCTCGATCTCAAGCAGCCCTAACAGAATATCCACCACTGTGGTCTTACCGGCACCGGAGGTTCCCACGATTCCCACCGATTTACCGACAGGTATTGTCATATCGGCATGATCGAAAATCAGCACATCCGTGTTGGGGTACTTATAGGTGATATCTTTCAATACGATATCCTTCCTGATCGCAAGCTTCTCCACATCGACTTTATTCTGATATGCCTCTTCCCCATAGTCGATATTTTCGTCCCGTATCTCCTCCTGCAGGTTATCACTCACACCCATGAAGAACGGTTCAAAATAGGAAATCGAGGTCAAGTGATTGTTGATTCTGTTCGCGCACGGAATCAGACGCATCGCCACCACCGCTAACAACCCGATCTGCGGTAAGATATCTGTCGCCTCGGTTCCCCCGATGATCTGTATCATCAGATACAATACCATACTCGCAATCGCCATCGTCTCGATTAAAAGTCTGGGTGTTGCGTTATAAAGATTATACCGCTGTACCGCACTCACATATCCGGCTCCGCATTTGGAGTATTCATTGATAAAATAATTCTCTTTGCAGGCGATCTTGATCTCCTTGATTCCCATAACCGACTGCTCGATCCATTTATACAGTCCGCTGTAAAATTCCTGATTCTCTTCTCCCGCCTTCCTCATAATCGGTTTCAAGATACACTTAATGACAAGCAGGGCAACCACCAAAAGCACTGTCACTATTATGCTCATCCAGACATCTGTCACCAGACTGACAATGGCCAGGCAGACGAAGACAATGCTCTCACTGATCAGCTGCAGCAGCGATAAGATCAGCCCGTACATGTTGTTCACATCCGACGTGATATTCCGCTGGATCACCGCGGTATCAGCATTCAGGTAATATTCATAGGGACGCTCCATGAAATTGATCATCATCCTTCTGGAAGTGGCAAACTGATTCGTATAAACAAAGCGGAGCTGAATCTTCTGCTGGATGAACAGAAATATATTCTTAATAACAAATATCAGGATCAATCCGCCCATAACAATAATCGTCAGATCCCTGCTGCTGTCCGTATGGAAAATCCGGCAGATGATCTGCAGATATGCATGATTCTCTATCGCATTTTCCTCCAATACGATATTCATGACCGGATAAATCATGGAAACGCCCAGCGTCTCTAAGACCGCCCCGATCAGCATGAGAAAAACAAGCAACACCATTTTCTGCTTCTGCTGCTTGTCCAATAAGACCATCAGTTTTCTGTATATTTTTATCATAACTGCCGTATGCCCTTTCCAAAATCCAAGTGCCTGACATCAAAATACAAAATATTGTTATATTTTAACACAGGAAGCGGAGAAATTGCAAATATAGCATTCGCGTGAGTCGCCCCTCATTATATCATCTCATTCTGCCGATGGACTTCCGGGGGTTCATATTTATCCAGAAAATCTTCTCCCAGGAAAAGCACTTCCTCCGCGAATTTGATCCCATTGGGCACGGTAGCCACCGACACCACTCTTCTGAACTTAAGATCAGGTATGAAGTTCAGAATCTCCATCGGAAACATTGGATTCAGAACAATATACTCCGAAAAATCTTTGCGGTAATCCAACACATCACGGGGGTGCGGTTTGATCAGAACCTGCCCCTTCTTGCCGTCAACAACTCCATACTCCTCGATCACATCCGCAAAAAGCCTTCTCCGAACGTCCAGTGCACAAAGCGGCTCCGTCAGCACCAGCACCTTATCTTCCGCCCCCTGTTTAAGCTGCGCAAGAAGCCCGTCCATATCTTCGATAAACAAGCGGATCAAAAGATCCTTGTCCTCTGCCGTCAGACGGTCCACCAATCTCGCACGCGGCACTTCAATATATTTCTTACAAGGATAAGGCACCACACTTAAGTCGTTGATCTCCATATCCAGACAGTATTTGCCGTAGCCGTTCTGGATAAAAATCAGATTACGCGCCGCCATCCACGCTTTTAATTCAAAATGCCCGCGATTGTCATACCGGGCGGTATCGTAATACTGAATGCAGTTAAGACCGTCCTCCAGTGCATGGTAATGTATCTTCTCATAGCTTAAATAATAGCCGATGGGATCGGAATCGCAGAATACATAGATATCCTGATATTGCCTGAAATCAACCGGCACATAAGCTTTCTCCAGTCTGCCGAACATCTTCGTATACTTGATGCGCGCGAGCATGTTGAGCACCAGATTGCCCCTGTCCGTGTGATATTTCTGTAACTCGGGAAAAAATACGTCCTCCTTCTCGTCAAACATCACGACTTCCTCAAACAGACCGCAGGCTTCGGCGCGCTCTTTCAGATTCCCAAAATCATTGGACATAGTGCTCAGCACCAGCGTTGCCTTACCCTGACGTTCTTTCGGGAGTGCCAGCTCCTTCAGGCAGGTGACATATACGTGATAGTAAGTGTGACATACGTAGATTCTTTCTTTCGTCATAGTCGGTCATTCCTCATAATTATATATTTCTTAAAATCCGCCATTAATATATGCACGCGCAATAAAATACGACGGTTCATAATAAGCACCGCAATTATAATTATCCAGCGTCTCGCACAGTTCATTATTATACACCCTGATCATTCCATCCACATAGTTCTCACCCGGCTGCAGAGTATCTATAATCAGGCGCATATACACTTTACCCATCTGCGTCTGTGTAGGAATCGTCTTAACCAATTCAGAATCAACACTAAGAACATCGAATTCCCCTAACTGTAATTCATAATCCCGAATCCATTCATCCTCTATCTTATCTGGGTTTTCACTATGCAGCACGTCCGCCAGACTGATCAGCCGCAGCCATTCCTCTTTCGGGATCTGATTCACAACGTACCTATTTTTTTGATGTATTTTTCTCGCCACACGCTCAATCATATAGCACAGAAAATATAAATCATTCTCTGTAATTTCTTCATCTTCAAAGAAAATACTTGTCATACTTGATAACTCCTCTCATACCGCAATGTGCCAAGCGCCTTTTCGGTACAAAATACAATTTGGTGCGTCGGATACTTAAATTTTACAAGCACCCAAAAAGCCTCTCTGGTTATTGTCCCCCGTACATAGTCTTCAACATAATCCCAGATCGTATCATCTGCCATAGGTCCTTCTACGATATCAAAACCATGTTCAACCCCTCTGCGACAATTCACAATAAAATTCAGCCACTCCTCTGTCATCTCAGTAAAGCGTTGTATTATTAATGCCTCATTCTCAGAATACTCATATATATTGACAATATGATTCTTTTTCCTTGTCAGAGCCCATTTCTTAGCCTGATGTTCATAATTTGTACAATAAAAACCAAATCCGAAATCTTTATAATGCCCATTCGTCAAAATACGGGGACTTTCTACACATACATTACTGCCGTGGCACACAAATAGTATTTTTATCATAGTTAGTTTTCAAACTCCTTAATATGCCGTGAAATGCCCTGTTTTGCAAGGGATTTATGACGTTTTGTGAAATGCTCTGAAATGTGAGAATGCAGCAAATCAGAGCAGATTTTAGCAAGTTGTGACTACCTGTTAGTAGTAAAATTAGTAGTAAAACGGATTTTCCTACTACTAAGGATTTTCTTTAATTTCTTCAAATCAAACATATTTCCGAACTATAATTTTGAAGCAGATTCTTTATTATCCACACGAGCATCTACCACAATAGTCTTTATTTTAACTCTATAAGCTTTTTCTGTATCATTTGCAATATCTTGAATAATATCTATTCTCTTAATATCTTTATCAGTAAATGCCACCACTAAAAAGATACCTAATTTGCATGAATCAATTTTCATATACTGTGGTAATTGCTTTTTCAAACCATTCCAAAACTTACTATTTTTTGCCAACTTTGCTTCTAACAAGACCCGATTTTTATATCCACTACTAAATCTAAAATCTACCGGTCCCATACCTTGATTTACTTCCCTTGTAAAATCAATATTATTAGCTCTACAATGTTCATCAAGAATTCCCTTGAATAATAATTGTACATCTTCCTCACTCCGTGCAGTAGTCCTTGTTTCGTTCCATAAAAGTTTATATCCAGACCTTATTTCAACAAATTCTTTATAATATTGTGCAAACTCAAATACCTTTACATAAAATTCCGTATCATCCGTCACATCACCAAAGAAAAATTTATTGTTTGCAACAATACCTTTTGAAAGTTCATACCACACATATCTAAGCGTTCTCTTCATTAATTCTCCAAATGTATTTGCTTCACATTTTTCAACTATATCTATATATTCTTTTACTAAATCATAATGCTCTATAGCTATTTCAGAAATCTTTGCTTTATCCAAATTTTTGTCTATCTCATAATTAAAATCATTTCTCAGTCTTTCTGCTAAATCTATTGTATTTGCAAAATCTTCACCATTAATTTCCGGTAACATATTCAAAAAATCTTTAGGAACTAAAATGACCGGAGAATTGCCCTTATATGGATTAACAGGCAACAAATATTCACCATCACACCATCTCATATATTCATAATCAAAATACGCATTTTGCACCCGCTTTTTCTCCATTGGAATTCCATGCAAATTGCATATTCTTTGTGTATATGTAATAAATCTTCCTTTTAATAAATTTGATGTCATATCACTTAAACGGTCTGGACCAACTCCTTCACAAAATATTCCCAATTCTTCAAAATGTGAGATATGTGTAACTCCTTTGGCAATAACATCATTGATATTGCTCGCTAAAGATTTCGCTCCTAATGGTCCCGTTCCAGAACCTCTTCTAGTCTTTGAATAACCAAGACATATTGCATTTACTTCTGGAAACACAAGCATACTTTCTGCCTTTTTGTAACTCAAGTTAGCTTTGCTTCCTCCTGCATGCGCAATAAGTTCAAAAGCTTTTTGGAAAAAGAACATCATTTCAGAATAACTATCCTTAAATAATTCATCTTTTGACTTGAATACCGCAAACGGATCTATGAACAACAATGTATCTTGTGATAATATTGGATTAAACCATTCTTCATCTCCTACACACTGAAAATTATAATATTCAGAAAATAACATATCCTCATTCCTTTTGATCAAATCATCTGTAGATTTAATGATTACATAAATTCAGAACTCTGCTTTATGATTTCTCGTCATCTAAATTCATTTCTAATTGTATCGGTTCTCCCATAGCCTTTCTAAATAATTTATCAAACTCGTCCCATGTATCAGATGCTTTCATTAATGCAATTGTTTGTTGCAACTGGTGATCCAATGTCGGAAGGCCTGTATCTTCTGTTAAAAACTGATGATATCTTGTACTTTTATTTCCGCCTTTTGTTTTTGGTGTCTTTCGTTTTAATTCACCAAGAACTCCTGGTGGCAGATAATTATATATATATTCATTCGTCAATTTCCCAGCATATTGTGGTTTTGCTTTTCCCCTGTATGTCCACCCCTTTAATCTAAACATTTGCTTATAAAACTCATCTGGAAAACGCTTTGCCCAAGGTAATAATTCCTGGCTAACATATTTTTCCAAAATAAGTTGCAATTCTTTTCTATCACGTTCATCCTGATACCCTGTCACTTCATCAATAACTGCTACTAATCCCACTTTAGCAAATGCAGTCATAATAATATACATACGTTCGGCCGTTCTTTTTTGAACCTCTGTTTTTAATACTCCATCATGCAATGCATCAACATATGCTTTACACAAATCCACAAATAACGAAGCTTCAAATGGTTGAAATTGAACTCCTCTTGTTGTCAAATAAATAGGTAGCTTATTGCGATTTGCATTATTGATCCATTCCTCCAACCCTTCACTTAAATATGGAGATATCCACATACTATTTAAATTACGTGCCAACGCCTGGCTCCCATTTCCCTTAATGCCCATACCTCTAGCTGCTCCACGCAAAGATAAAACTCTTTCTTTATTATCCATGACATAGCACTCAATCTTAATATCATTTTCCTCATCAATTACCCATGTTCCACTATGGGTTGCTTTTGGTGTATTATTCATACCTTATACCGCCTTTCTTGCATTCATATATAGGACCTCTATTCGTTTCCCTTTCGGGTCCTATATATAGGATACACTTTGATGCGCGGTTTTGCAACTATTTTTATATATGTAAAAAAACACCCAACGGAACAGCCGCCGGATGGACAGTTTGAAACAGAGCCTTATGACAATTATGGGGAACTGCTCGACAAACTAATCGAACGCATCCCCAATTTCAATATGCGTTTGAAAGTAAACCCGAAAACTAACTGTATCGAATTTTCGGCGGATGTAAACTCCGTGTTTGATATAGCATGGTTCACACTGGCGAGAATGATTTCCGAAGACCCTCCCCCGGAAAATAAAGGGAAGTCTGATGACCGCGCGGAAGGTATCATGATATGCTGCCATCACTGCGGTAACTTTCTTATAAGAAGAAATGGTAGGCAAGAATATTGTGATAAACCAGACTGCCAGAAATCCCGGAATGCTAAAAATCAGCGTAAATTCAGGCGCAGAAAACGCATAGAAAATGCCAAAAACATAAGAAAAACACAGTAAAAACATAACATTTTCTGCTGCATTTCATGTGGTTGTGCCGTATTTTATAAGATTATGCATGGTATCACTGCCGTCGCCAGTGTAAGCATCCCTCCTATCGCAATTCGCGGAAATTTGCGTGTGAGGGACGTCGGTCTTCAACCTGAAAGTTGTAAAGATTCGACTTCCCCCATCGTGGAAAAACAGAAAGAAGGTCCAGAGCCAAAGTATTCGAGAAAAAATATATTCAATAATGATTGCAAAATTGAAGTCGATTTCAACGGAAGTGGTTCCATCAATTATTCTGAGACAAGGGAATCTCACCACCCGTAAAAACGGGCGGCTCGGGACAAGGGCTCTAAGCCTTTGTTACCGGTAACTTACACACTTTATGTTACCCCCGTCAAAGAATATCATTTTCTGACGCTAATAATAAACCATTACCTAAACTGCCGCTGTTTTCCTACTTCTCTTTTTTGTTTTCTCAGCTATTTTTTTTATTTGTAAATCATACCTATCAATAATTAGCAAATTATTCGGAATGTCATTATAATCAAAAATGTCTATAAAATCATAGTGGGTTCGAATCACCACCATATAAGAACACTTTTTACTTCTTGCTGCTTTTATCAATTTACCCACTGTGTCAGATAAATTTTCATCTTCACGTTGAATGCGTATTGCCACAGTTCCTTCATCTATATGTTCTCTTAAAAATCCGTCAATTCCACCATTTCGTTGAACGGGTACAGCATCGATACTTTTTATAATTGCCATGCAATCATCATCTAAGTTCTGGTATGCTTGTTTCCCCTTTTTAAGTAGAAATGAATCCGTTTTTATAATGCTTTCCAATCTTTCGAGTGTAAGTTCAACGGCATCATTTGTAATGTCAAAGCCTAAATACTTTCTATTTAACAACTTGCTCGCAACTAACGTAGTTCCGGAACCCATAAATGGATCCAATACTATATCATCCTCATCAGTCACTAGCTTAATTATCTGTTCTAATAGAATTATAGGTTTTTGTGTAGGATATCCAAC
The DNA here is from genome assembly GCA_014804655.1 of Lachnospiraceae bacterium. Classification (GTDB taxonomy): domain Bacteria; phylum Bacillota; class Clostridia; order Lachnospirales; family Lachnospiraceae; genus UBA3282. Next base: position 261,558 of record JAAUZK010000004.1, read on the forward strand.
TCTTTCTTTTGCTTTTGGATTTAAATACGGAATTTCCCAAACATCAGATAACGGAACTCCTTTTTTTGCCTGTCCCATCACAACCTGACCATTTTCGTCTACTTTATACTTTGATTTGCCCTTCTCGTCTCTTACTCGATCTTGTAAGATTTGGTCAACATTCGTTGTTTCCGAATAATCCGTATATATCGTATTAAATTTAAAATCTTTTGTTTTACTATAGAAAAAAATAATCTGATGATTATTCAATAATCCCTTTTTTGAATTCGACCACCTTCTATACGACCATACAATTTCACTTTGAAAATTAGTCACTCCAAATATTTCATCTAGTGCAATTTTCAAGTAATGCGAAGCATTTCTATCACAATGGACAAAGATACTTCCTGTTCTTTTCAATACTCTTTTACATTCTTGGAGACGAGTCTTTGTATATGCTACGTAGTCGTCCATATTCTCCCACGAATCCGTAAATGAGTATTCAACACCCTCTTTGCTAGATAGTTTTTGTGTTTCTTGTGTAAAAAAGGGTGGATCCATATAAATTGCATCTATTGTATCAGAATCTAATTGTCTCATTAATTCATAACAATCTCCGCAATATACATTATTTAGCTCCATTCAATCACTTTCCATTTCTCTCTAATATTGATTTCAAATCTATTCCTGTGTCATTCTTCAAATACTCCCATGCCTCTTCCCCAGAGTAATACTCTCCACCCAGATCACTATACAATTCTTTCAATTTTGCTTGAATACGAATTGCTTGGTCACGATTAGGTTCAAAGAACATAATTCTAATAGGAGTGTATCCAGCCTTTTGAATAATTCTAACTCGCTTATGTTCCTTTTTTATGTGATCCCCATCTGTAGTCGCATCTTTCCACTTTAATTCAATAGCGCGTTTTCCAATCAAGCAATCAATCTCAACTGTTTTAGGGCTTTGATCAATCGTATTTGGTAATTTAACTTTCTCTTGTGCATCAGGATACGCGAGCTTGAAGCACTTTATTGCAAGTTCCTCTACTAATGAACCAGCATATTTGTATAAAAACCTACCTACGTTTTGCTGAAAATCAATCTGATATCCTTCTTCACTTGTAAATCCCAATGCACTATATAACATATAATGGTCATTGTTATCAGACTCCATTTCAACCTTTCTTTCTCTAATTTTCTTTTGTAATTCTTCTCTGTACCTTAAAATAACCTTTACTAATCTTTCGTCTCTGCTATCCATGGTGATCTCCTTATTATAGTTCTTTTGTTACTCATAGTCAACGTTACATATTTTTGAAAAATACTTCAAAAGACACATCTAATGCAATCAATATTTTTTCTAAGCTTTTTATTGATAAATTTCTTTTCCCACTTTCAACACCCGCAACATATGTCCTATCTAATTCTGCTTTGAATGCCAATTTTTCTTGACTTATACCTTCTTCTTTTCGAAGTTCCTTTATTCTATTTCCAACCTTATCAGTTATCATAAACTAAACCTCCTTTTTAAATTCTCTCGCATAGTTACTTATAAGTCTACGGACTATATGTAACACAATCATTAAAAATGATGAAGAAGCCACAATCCCAGTAGTTCTACTACCATCGATTATGGCTTTTTTCACCGTAATTCATCTATAAAGTACAGCAACTTAACTCTTATAACCTTAGTTTTCCTCTTGATAACTCTTCGATTCAGAGGTAAGATACAACACCACGAAAGGAGGGATTGGATGGAAACGGAATCTGCATTGTACCAGCTCATGGGCATCCGCATGAATGGCCGCACAAACAGTGACGGGCAGTATCAGGAGATCATCCGGAGGTCTGACGAGTATTCTGGCAGGCTGGAAGAACTGGACTTGCCGGAAAAAGTCCGGCTGCTGATTGACCGCTATGTCAGCGAACAGAATGCCCTTGGCTCCCGGTATGGGCGGCTCGCCTACCTGCTTGGGTTTCCCGACTGCAAAGAGATGCTTTTGGAAAAATGCCTGCCCATAGGAACAAAAGAAAAGGGTTCAGAAGCGTAATCTACATGTATCAAATCATGGAAAAGGGCTGCTTACAACAAGCCCTTTTTTGTTTTCTCATTCATAGCCGAGCCTTAGTAGCCTAAACTGTAGTAATTTCAAGGTTTCCCGCCATATTTTACCCTACTATGCCCCAGTTTACAAAAGTATGAATTATAGTAAAACTGACCTGCCGTGATATAATTGCATAATATTTTACTCCATCCTCATTCCACCTCGACCCGAACAAGCTCCATAGCCCTTCTTCCGAGCTCCATCGCTTCCTCTGCGGTTGCTCCGACGGTAATGATATGTCCGAGCCTGTCATTGCTGGATTTGGTTCCGTGCACGACATCCCCTTCCTTCTTATAAACCGCCACTTCCTCTACACCTTCCATCTGTGACAGTGCCGGATCGATCTCTATGCTCTTGATGACGCCTTCTTTTCCCTGTATAAAATGAATGGCGGAGCCCTTCTGCCACTTACGCGCAAGTTCAACTTCTCCGCCTGTAGCAAGCTGCACAGAGGCACCCACCATATCCACCCCCGTGGAAAGCGGTACAAGCCGCGAAGTGATATAATCTCCCCCCAGCCTCGCCGCCAGCTCCACGATCTTGGGGCCCTCGCTTGTCACCTTGATCTCGATATGTGACGGACCGTTCTGCAGCCGTATGGCAGCAATCGCCTGAACCGCCACCTGTCTGATGCGCTCCTGTGTCTCTTCATCCAGCCTGCTCGGTTCGCTGTGGGCAATCTCCACGAAATAGGGCGGCGGCGTAATAAATTTATCAGTGATCGTCAGGATCGTCGTCTCCCCCTCCACAGTCATCGCCTCTACACTCACTTCGGGACCGGACATGAATTCTTCCACCATAACTATTCCGTTTCTGGAATTTGCTTTGCTGTATTCATAAGTCTGCTTCAGCTCTTCCCGGCTCCGCTCCCTGTCCCCGTCAAGCGCCACTACACCGCGGCTGCCCGCATTGTCTGCGGGTTTGACAATACATCCGCCCTGCAGCGTCTCCACTGCCGCCTGAAACTCTTCAAAATTCTGCACCGCATAATAAGCCGGAATCGGAACATGGTTTTCCTCCAAACGTTTCCGCATATGGCTCTTGATCGTGGCACACAGCGAATCCTCATAGGACAGGTCAGGTTTCTTGCCCAGCTTCTCATTGACGTAAGCTGCCGTTCTCACCGGTCCGTCGCTGGTGGACGTAATGACTACATCCGGCTCATAGATCAGCGCCTGACGGTACACTTCCTCCTGATCCAGCGTACTGATCACCAGCTTCACGTCAGCCAGCGCAAAGCCCACCGCCTTCTCATTATAATCCACGAGAATAATCTGATATCCTAACTCTTTCGCCTTGCGGATCGCAGGAACCTGCAATTCGCTGGCACCTAAGATCATCATTTTTTTCTGCATCCGACATCTCCTCCTGCAATACTGCAGCTTTGCAGTTTCAGAATATATAGTCCTTATCCCGTCTCCTATACTGCCTCACATGATATATTTCCAGTCCATAGGTGTCCCCTTCGTAATATCCGTTTTTGCTTTCTGTCCCAGCACCTTGTCGTAATACATCGGGTGCATACCGAAAGCCGGACGTATGGAGCGCACGTTATCTTCCGTAAAAATCTCCCCTGCCTTAATATCCTGTACTGCAAATAAAGACCGGCTGTCTTCCCTGCTCCGCTTCTGTTTCTCTGTCAGCTCATAGGTCACCCTGCCCACCGCCTTTTCTGCGATGCGGATCCCCTCTACCATCTGCTTAAACTCTACAGGTTCCATGGAAAAAGCCGCATCCGGTCCGCCGTCCGCACGGGCAAGCGTGAGATGTTTCTCCACCATTTTTGCTCCGAGCGCCACGCCTGCAACCGCAGCCGCACACCCCATGCTGTGATCAGATAATCCCGTAATACAGTCGAAAATCTGCGCCATATTCGGAATCACGCTAAGGTTCATATCCTCGTAAGGCGAAGGATAAGTTGACGTGCATTTTAGCAGGATGACCTGCTCGTTGCCTTCCTCCCTGCACACATGCAGCGCACGTTCGATATCTTCCAGATAAGCAATGCCCGTTGCAATAATCACGGGCTTCCCGATTCTCGCAATCTTACGGATCAGTGGAATGTCATTGATCTCGAAGGATGCCACCTTATACGCCGGCATGTCCATTTCCTGCATAAAATCCACCGCCGTCGCATCGAAAGGAGAGGAAAAGCACTCCATTCCCAACTCCTCTGCAAGCTTCTTCAGTTTCGGCTGCCACTCCCACGGGGTGTACGCCGTCTCGTACAGTTTATGAAGCGTCGTACCGTCCCAGATCGTCCCTTGGGTGATCTGGAAATACTCGTTATCACAATCGATCGTGATAGTATCTGACGTATAAGTCTGCAGCTTGACCGCATCCGCGCCCGCATCCGCCGCGGCGCGTATAATTGACTCTGCCCTGCTGTAATCCTGCAGATGATTTGCCGATACCTCCGCTACAATATATGTTTTCTCACCCTCACCGACATATCGGTTCCCGATCCTGATTTTCTTTTCCATAATTAACCTCCATGATTCCGCTCTACGGAGAATGCCCACATTCTGGGCATTCTCCTGCGTGAGACTTAGCACTTCTCCGCGAAGCAGCCCTTGCTACGAGTGGTTAGAAGTACTTCTCACGCTATTCTTTTATCATCATCTGATACTTCATCTCCGCCAGCTTCCAGTCCGTCAAATTGTCAATATCCTGCACTTCCGTCTCCGGCACGACGATCGGCACATAACCGTCAGGCAGATCGCCGCGACACGCCATATACCGTTTTGTATGATAGAAATAGAACTGACCGCAGTCATGATATACCGTCTCCAGATCCTGTGAACGCTTCATGGCATTTTCCGGATAACAGTATTCCAGTCTGCCCTCCCTCACTGCCATACCCCGCTGGGGCGGAAAAGAAAAAGGCACCACCGGCATAACGCCCGATGCGTCTTCCTGCATTAAGACCCTGAATGCCTCCTGCAGTTTCTCCGCAGTGACAAACGGCGCTGTCGGATAGATACACGCCATATAGTCAAAAGTCCTGCCCCTTTTCTCATACTCGGCGAGCACCTCCATCAGAACATCATCCGTGGTGGCAAAGTCGTCAGCCGTAGCGCTGCTTCGCATAAAAGGCACATTTGCACCCGCGCTTCTCGCAATCTGCGCGATCTCTTCATCGTCGGTGGATACCATGACCTCCTCAAATAGTCCCGAGGACAGCGCCGACTCTATAGAATAGCAGATAATGGGTTTCCCCAGAAAATCCTTTTTATTCTTATTTGGTATTCTTTTACTGCCGCCACGTGCAGTTATAATTGCTATAGCGTTCATGTTTATACCATGCCTTTCTTTTTCTGTGTTATAACCGCAATATCTCTGTCGCGATTCGCTGCGCTCCATTTCCGTCCGTCACCTCATGCAGTTTCCGCTTCATCGCCTCCCGCATATCTCCGTCTTCCAGAAGATGCCGCAACTGCCCGCATATTTTCTCAAGACACTCATCGCGGTCTGTCCGTATATCCCCCGCATAGAGCATTCGCCCGTCCTGCGCGAAGAATTCATGATCGTACTGTTGATTGTCCGCACTGACGAAGAAAACCGTCGGCACCTGCATGGCGCTCAACTCAAACAGCATCGTGCCTGCCGCAGACACCGCCGCCGTGCAAATACTCATCAGCTTCGCCATATGTTCTACCCGCTCATGCAGACAGATATTCGGGTTTCCCTCAGCCAGCCTCCGCAGCTCTTCCACATTGCGGTTAAACCCTCCGACCACTACATGAAAAACAGCCAGCCGCAATAACCCGTCCTTCATAGCCTCGCGTAGGATTCCCGCCATTGCATTGTACATGTCACCACCGCCCGAACTTAACAAAATATGCGGTGCTTCGTCAATGTCCTGTGACATTTCACTGCATGACGCTAGGTCTGCCGCCGTACCGGAATAACTGTCGTGACATGAAGACGCATTTGTGCCGCCGTCATCACCATCTCCGAACTCCTCCCGAAGCGGCGCATAAGATGTGCCGAGTAACAGTTTTGCTTTGCCAGCATATGCGCTCTTATACGGGAACCGCACATGATAAGCGTTGTAATTAATGATCATATTAACCGGATATATTTCCTCAAAACAGTCATCTATATAGATCAGTTTACACAGATCATGCAAACCTTCAAAATATTTCCCAGTCACCTGATAGGAATCTATCAGTAGCTTGTCACAGCCCGCCCGTTCCAGTTCCTTGCGAAGCAGAGGTATCTCCTGCTCCATGTCATCCCATTTCGAATGCAGACAAACATATTGCAGACCAGTCTGCTCCAACATCTCACCGGCATATTCATCTGCCGTATAGAAGATAACCCGGCTGCCCGCCTGCATCAGCTTTCTCGCAATCGTAATACACCGCATGACATGTCCAGTGGCGACGGTGTCGTTAGCATCCACGCGAATTCCAATTAGCTTCTGTTCCTCACGCCGCCTGCGCTCTGTCTCTTCCCCGGTGTCAACAGTCTTTTCACATTCTGCCTGTCCTTTGGCATCTGTGCTCTCCAAGCTCTCCATCCACCTACCAATCCCTGCATGTTTCCCGCTCTTTTCCGCCTCATACTGATCCAGAACCTCTACCACGCGTTTCATTTCCTGTGTTCCATATCGCTGGTCTATAGGCAGCGCCAGTATATGCTCGTAGATATAGCGTTCCTCCTGCGACAGAACATCTTCATTTTCTGTCCCTACCGGCCACAACGTCGGAGCATAGACACCGCGGAGCGCCAGATATTTCTGCAGATCGTCTCTATCTTTAGCATAGACGGGATAGTACAACGGTGCCGCATCCCACACACTCCCGCCGCTTAATTTGTCACCTAATGCACCTTCCGTTTTCTCAGCCGCACACTCCCTGTCGAAAACCGGAACAATCTGCGTTCTACCGCCTAAATGTTCATGCAAATATCTACTATTCTCTTTGCGTCTGCTTTCGCATTCTTTTTCATTTATCCCCGATAAAATATATGCCGTATCTTCTGACATGGCGTTAATCCTCGTATGCTCGTCCAGCCAGCTCTCCGTCTCCCGATTCTTCCGCAGATATTCCGCCTTTAATGCCTGCCTCTTCTCATGCTCCATCTGCCCGTGCAGATACTCCCATTTATCCTGCAGTAGCTTTTCCTTCTTCCGCGCAAACTCCTCATCCAGCGCGAGCTCGTCCCCCGGAAGCTCTTCATCCAATGCCACAAATCCGCCATCGGGTACAGCGTACCATTTGCGCAGGCTCCCAACACAGTAGTCAGCCTCCATACCCGCATTTTCCAGATAATAAGACTGCGTTACATCCTCCATAATGCAGATGCCCTGCTTTCTCCATTCACGAAAGAAAGGCCGCGAGGATTTCCATGTATCCACTCCGTAATACGGATGAATGAAAATCAACGTCGGCCTGATCTGCCCGATCAGTTTATTCAGTTCATCAACATCCGCTTCCATTTTTCTGTCAAGATGATAAAAGTGCAGCTCCCATCCTGCATGTTCAAAAGGGAAAAAAACCGAATCACACATGTAAGCCGGGAGCAGACAACGTTTTAAACCCGCTGGGTGTTTCTGCTCGAAGCTTTTCAGCGCCAGCGCAATCGCCTCTCTTCCGGAGGCCGTATATCTGATATACTTTTTATTGTACTTTTCTACTTCCCTCAGATTTAAACGTCCTGTTGATTCCGTCCGTGCTCCTCTTAAAAGACCGGGGTCCAACTCATATATGCTGCCGATTTCCATATCCATCCATGCTCCCTGACACAATCGTGTTTTTCAAACGTCAGTGTCAATCCTGCTCTATGCGTGTGGCTGTGCATTCTCTTCGTTCCGCAAAGTATAATTATTCGCTTTTACGGGCTTTTCTCCATCTGCGGTACGCCCAGAGCAGCTTATAGTACATCATGAAAAAAAGTGTGGAACGCTGCTGCATCCGTATCAATTTCTTCTCTTCTTCATGCGTCCGCTCCTGATAATACGGATTCTGCATAAAATCCGGAAACGTCCGCCGCATCTCCCGTCCCATCGCCCGCACAAACCCGTACTTCGTGCGTTTTACTCCTGCCATATAGGTAAAAAGCGTGTTGATATAAAATAAAAGCGTAAAACTATATTCCAGTTCAGGCTTATAGGTCTCATAATAATCATGCCGATGCGCCTCTTCCAGCATAAGACGCCCCGCCGCCATACGATCCTCACATCGCTTCGGTGAGATCGTGTGCACCGTGGACGTGTCGTGTTGATAGTAATAGTACATCGGTTCCTCAATATACTCGAAGCGCTTCGCAAGCACGAGATAGGAATTGCCGAGTGCATTGTCTTCATAGAAAATATCTTCAGGAAACCAAAGCCCATTTTCCAGAATCATGGAGCGCCTGAATATCTTCACCACAAGGCTGCCCCCGTCTAATATCAGACTGCGTCTCTTCTCTGTATCCAGAATACCGCTCTGCTCTCTCTTATTATTTGGAATGATCTGACCGACCCGCATAGAATGTTCTTCCGTCAAGCAGTAATCGCATCCTGCCAGATCCGCTCCCGTTTCTTCCGCTCTCTCAATCAACTTCCGATACATGTCCGGTGTGATCCAGTCATCGCTGTCTATGAAGCCGATCCAGTCGCCCTGCGCCATTTTCAGCCCGGTGTTCTTCGCCCCGCCCTGATGCCGGTTCACTTCGGAATGAACCGCATGTACCTTATCCGGGAACCGGCGTTCGTACTCCTGCAAAATGGCATAAGAATTATCCGTGGAACAATCATCCACGGCTATGATCTCATAATCCTCCAACGTCTGATTGACGAGAGAATCCATACAGTATTCCAGTTTTTGATCTGATGCCATATTGTATACCGGCACGATAATGCTGAGTTTCATGTATTAATATTCTCACTCTGTCTGTATGATAATATCGCGGAAGCGACGACAACCTTTACATAGTCTCCGCTGTTTCCCACATGACTCTATTGTGCTGATTTTTCCCAAATATGTCAAGAGGAAGGAATCAGGTGTTTCTACGAAAATCCTATCTACACGCCTACAGAAGGCGGTCACTTTACGCTCCCAGAATTTCCGCCTGTTTCTTCTTGCTAAATCCGCCCAGCACTAAGTTATATGATTTGTCCAGAAGATCTTTTAACAGATCATCCGGCACTTCTCCATCAGGTTTAATGGAGTTCCAGTGCATTTTATTCATATAATATCCCGGAACAATATCTGCATACTGCTGTCTTAAGAAATCCCCTTCATCCGGTTCGAGTTTCAGTGTTATATAATATGGCTCATCATTTTCACCCAGACAGACCGCAGCAAACATCTTGCCGCCAATCTGATAGCGAATCCAGTTCCAGTCTTTCTGAAGGTCTTTCGTAACGCCTGATTTACTTAATAGAAATTCATCGATCCATGTATATCTCATATATGATTTCTCCTTCTACATCCTCCACACCCGTCTGACATACTTGCCTTGATACCGGCATTATTATAATCGTGAAAATGTAAATTATTTCATGATCTTCTCCAGTATCTCAATCAGTGATAAATCCGCCGGCAGCCACTGTACATCATACAACTCACTCTTCGTAAGCCATCTGGCGGCTTCTGCCTCTTTGAGAACAAGACTGCCTGAATTCACTTTTGCCAAGAAGCAGTCCATCGAAAGGTGAAATGTCGGATAATCGTACTCAATGGTATGTATCAAACTTCCCACTTTGATATCGGTGTCTAATTCTTCCCGAATTTCCCTTACCAGTGCCTCTTCCGATGATTCTCCTTCTTCAATCTTGCCGCCCGGAAATTCCCATTGCCCCTTAAATTCTCCGTATCCTCTCGCTGTCGCAAAAATCTTTGATGGATTTTCCATGTTGTCACAGATAATTGCCGCTACTACTCGTATTGTTTTCATACCCGTCTCCATGATCTAGCCCCGTGAAAATCTCGAAATCCATGCGTGAAGCCTAAAGTTTCTTGGCAAAGCAGATTCTTTACCATTGTCTTACATGTGTTCTACTTTTCTATATCGCTTCCCCTTCGTCGCCTTATTCGTCTCCAGCATTCCTATTTGAAGCATCAACCTTAGAACTTCCTTGGTTCTTGTCTCCTTAACTCCAAGAACTTCAACAAATTCTCCAGCTTTATACCACTTTCCTTCCTCCATATACTCAAGAACAGTATCTATCTGCATTTGTGTCCTTTTCGTCACTTCTTTTCTGTCACTTTTTTCTGTCGCTTTTTTTCTGTCGCTTTTTTCTGTCGCTTTTTTTCTGTCGTTTTTTTCTGTCGCTTTTTTTCTGTCGTTTTTCTTAAATTCAAGTGTTAAAAACGTCCTGTCTGGGTTAAACTGTTCTTCGATCACCGGCTCAACCCAGCCTTCATCTGCCCATGTATTAAAGATATTCGGGACTCCACTTCCGGCGCGCTCGCCTACATCTACAAGGTTAAACATTTTAAGTAATACTTTATTGCGCGGATCGGATATGCCGCCAATCCGCATTTGATCTTTACCTGTTCTGATTGAACCTGGATTTTCTAAAATAAGCCTGTCCTGTTCTTTCTTGACAACAACGCCCCGTACTCCAAAATAATCCGCATTAACAAGACAATTGGCCAGTGCTTCCCTCAACGAATCATGCACTGGTGTATTATCGATTCTTGTGCCATTTATAGTCTTAAACGGAACTTTTATGTCCTTAATAATCTTATTATAAACTCTGTAATAAAAATCAAATACATTGCCGGACCATTCTCCGGAGCTTGACTGTAAACGGTCTGTCCAGCGGGTAACCGGATCAAGCATCTCCCTATAATCCAAGAAATATTCCGGAAATTGACGGACAATATTATATTCATCACCAAACATCAGCATACCTGCTGCCGTAGGATGCAGTTTCCCATCGTTGCTCGAAATTGCTGCCGCCCCGATGCTTCGAAGATACTCCTGATCATCCAATCGTTCAAATGGATGTCCCGGTCTCAACGCTCTGTGACTATTTCTATATGCGTGTACCGTCTCGTAATTCAAATCTTCCATCGGTACTTCATCCAGCACCTTCATATCCATCGTTTCATCCGTCTGATCACGAAGCATGACTTTTACCTGCGATTTTGTACAGTGATAGTCTCCTGAATGGTCTCGACGGAATGTGCCGTCAAAAATATCATCGTTGATATATATAGGCTTCTGCTCACGTTTTGCCACCGGAACATAAATTACTATTATCAAATCCTCACCGACATCATAAATTTCTATAGCCTCCTCAGTCAAAAGATTTACATTGACCTTCTGGCGATTGTGAAGCAGATTCCACAAGTTTTCCAACAATTTGTCTTTATCGCTAACCTTTAAACCGGTAGTCTTCCAACTCTTATCTTTTTCTTCTTTCACGCCAAGAATGATCGCTCCACCATAGGTATTAGCAAAGGCTGAATATGTTACCCATAAAGCTACTGGAAGTCCTCCGTTGGCACGTTTCACTTCCAGACGGTTATTTTCTCTGTAGGAATCAAATTTTGTTATGTCGAACGTGGTCTTCAAATTATCACCTTCTCCTAATATATAAATGTAGGATTTCAGTGCCCAACAACCGGTTGGGACTTAATCCTCTCATTGTTTAAACCGTATAATGATTAGACAGCGGACTGACGACACCTCCTAGGACCATTAGCTGACATCACCAAAATCGTTATGGAATGCACGGGCAGATGCCATGAACCTATGTTAAAGGCTCTGCCTGAATCCGGATTATTTGTTTCCGTTGTAAATCCACAGCTGATCAAAAACTTCGGCAACAACTCTCTGCGCTAGTTCAAATCTGTCCCGCAGATACACGCAAGATTGTACGCTAATCCCAGTTCCCTTCCATATCAATATTTTCTTCAAAGAACATATCAAATATTGCCTCCTCAACAACTTTTACACATTCATCAATATTTTTCTTAATATCATTCCCCCAGAACCGAATTACAGTCCAGCCCATAAAGAGTAGTTTTTTATTAACTTCGTCATCTCGAGTAATATTTCTTGATATTTTACTAATCCAGAACTCACTGTTATTGCTTTTCTCTAATCTTGGTTTAAGCACTTCCCAGTCCTTTCCATGAAAGAACTCACTGTCACAGAATATAGTAATCTTATATTTTGTCAGAACTATGTCTGGGCTTCCTGGTAGCCCCTTATAATTCTTTCTGTATCGATATCCCTTTTCCCATAAAGCATGTCTAAGCAGCACCTCAATCTTTGTATCCGAAGACTTGATGCACTGCATATTTTTCCTGCGTTGCTCCGGTGTTAATACATCCGGCATATGTATCACCCTTTTCTAAAGCTTCAAATCATTAATATTCATCTTCTTTCCAGACAGATAATATTCATATGCTAATGTAGCCGGCAAAAGTTTTACCTTAATGTTTTGCAATCCAAGGTCTTCCAGCATACGCATAGAAACTTCCCCTTTATCAATCACATGGTTTTGCTCTGTTGGCATCAAGAAACAATTACGAACAGATGAAAAGCCATGCTCTATAATAAACTTCTGATATGCAAGCTGATATAAATATTGCTTTGTAATAGATTCGATTCCAGGCTGACCATTAGGCTGCACATTTACCTCTAGTCTCGCATTATAATACTTTGCATCGAAAATAATAAATTCGTAACCATGATCTGTCTCTGATATAGTTACAAGATCAGGAACAAGTGTGTCCTTCGCTTCCTTGCCGCTTGCAGTCCACAAGGGCTTCTCAATTAAATCTTTTAGTTTCTTATTCCTATCGTATCCAGGCCTAAGGGACAAAGGCAACTTAAGTGCTCCCAATGGTCTATTAAGTTGGTTGTCCATAATATCGGCACATACATTTTCCCATACCAGATTAAAACTTGTCGTTCCAAATATAGAAAAACAATCTGTGTCAGTCAAATTACCACTACGATCTATATATGCATAAATCGTTTTTAAAACGAGTTGTTTTCGCGTATTAAACTGCGTATTCAACTCATTCTCTATCCGATATAAAATGTATTCTTTATCGCCAAAATCCTCCAATTCCTCATCTGTAAGATCAACACCAGTAATTTCGAATAAATCCAGTAAATCAGCATCTTGCAGTTCCTTTGACGCTCTTGTCAAAATACATTCATGTAATCGTTTAAAGTAATCATACTCATCATTTATTCTACGCTTGGTCTGTAAATCAGTATAATAAGGCCTGTTACTAGAAATTAATGTGAATGTCTCGTTAATAGTCCTTTCCCAAATGATTTCTCCTAAGCCGTTACTTTCTATAACATCTTCTGTATTGGTATATACATCCTTCTCGTAATAATCTTGAAGCAAAAACAGCAAGACAGCCAGCAGATTAAATGTCTGGCTTTCGCTGCTTTCATTAAACATTCTTACTATCTGCTCCTTGGAATTATATCGTTCCACTACCTTAAGCACCTGTTGCAATTCTACTGTTGGATTTTCTGCATGAAGCAAGTATTTCGGATAGCATTTAAGCGCACGTCCCGAAACAACAATGACTCCTACAAACGTAAAAACATACAAATACTCGTTTTCTCCCACTTCAACATCGGCAACCTCAATATCTTCTTCCTGCAATTCAGACAAATCTTTTTGAAGATTCGAAGCCCTAACCGCTTTTAAAACACCGTATTCTTTTAGTTTTCTGATGTAAGATACAACATCTAACTCGGAACATTCAAGAATATCGCAAAGTTCCTGCTGTGTATATCTCCTTTGTTCTCTAACAAACTTTGAGATCATATGCATTGACCTCCATTATTTTGATATAGAATCTGTACCTGCTAAAGGACCTGTTAAGTCTATCGGTTCTGCTTCCATCTGAATGTCCTGGTTAAATATTCCAATACCATGCTCATCAAATTCTTTACATATCTCAGAATATCTACTACTATTCTTAAAACATCCCTCAAATAACGATGATCTCTTCTGTTTCGCTGCATCTTCAAATAGGTACATAATAACCTTACTCTTAAATGTATCTGCAAATCTCGTTTTGTCTATTTCATTTCCCGTTTCTGGCACAACAATATCGCGAACAATGAAATAAGGTCCCAACTGTTTATCTTCATTGATTTTTTGTTTAGCCAGGAAGTTATTAATGGCTTTACGAAGCTTATTCCACTCAACCTTCTGGGATAAAGACGAACCAACCTCAACTGTTTTCCCATTCAAATCACCATCATTTTCATTGATTCCAATATATTTAAACTCCCATCTTCTCTTGAATGCTGTATCCATAGGAAAGACACCCTGATCAGCACTATTCATTGTTGCCCACAAAAACAGGTTATTCGGAATCTTAATCTTTAAATAATCCTCTGGTGCGCCTCCTAATTCTTCAGAAAGATACTTTTTCATATCCTCTGTAGCCTCTATTGGATACTCGCTTACACCCTTTGAATTTCTGTCTAAGAGCTGAAAAACATCGCCAAAAACTGCTGCTACATTTGCCCGATTAATTTCTTCAATAATCAGCAGAAAAGGGGTCACATTATCAGTACGACCGTTCTTGAGCGCTTTTACCAGCATCCTCATAAAAGGTCCAGGAACATACTTATAGGTAATAGTATCTTTTCCGTCACTATCTATACAAGGAACAGGCTTATACGTGCCAACAAAGCTCGCATAGGAATAATCCGGATGAAACGTTACTCTTTCATAGTCCGTTTCATTATCTTTTCCAATGAGTTTTTCTTTTTCCTGGTTAATAGTGAAGCTCTTTCCTGTCCCTGGTGCGCCGAAAATGATGCAATTCCTCGGAAAATCTTTTTTAAGAGAAGTTTCGAAACATATAGGTTTCGATGACTCTTCTTCTCTTGATTCAAGAACTTTTCTCGATTTATTAAGCATACGCCTAATTACATCATTGTACTGGCTTTCACTAGTTTTAATGAATAAAGTTCTGCTTTTGTTTGCTGATACCAAAGACACGATTGATGCGTTTGTATCTTTTAATGCTGGTCCTTCTTCAATTTCAATCTTCTTCTTGAATATACATTCTTTATCACTTATTTTCTGTGTTACTTCAAACACATATCTAAACTGGTCGGTAGGATCATCCACATAGCCAAGCACCTTATCACCGACAGCTGTATCCTTAAAAACATCCTGCTTGTCCTTATAGGCAAATGTGTACTGAATATCTAATCCACTTCCAGCTATCGAAAACGTCTTCACAACATCATCCTGAATAAGTATATAATGATTCATCCGATTAATCCCTCCACTCCATAATATGTTCCGTATAGGTAAGCATTCGGTCTAGCTGTTTACTTTTTATATCAACTTCTATATAGTCCTGATATGTAAAATCAGATAAGATACTGTTTCCATCAATAACTAAATCATAAAAATCTGTAGTAGATGGTGATGTCTTCTTTTTTTTCGAAGTTTCCTTAAAAAGTATATCTAATGTGCATTTCCCTCCCCGATAGAAAACATCTATTCTATAATTGTTATCAATAACATATTGCGGCAAGGCACCAGACCTAATAATCTCTGCATATGTTTTCCCTTTTTGTAAAACAATAACATCTCGATGGACCAGATTTAAGTAGTATTTGACGTTCCCAGCTGAATCTTCGTGTCGCTCGAATACAATTTCATCTCCAACATCAGCCAAGCTCTTCCGAAAGTATTCACCCAGACCTGAAATTCGCTCCTGATTATTCTGTCCGGTTTGCGTATATTTAATGTTAGATGTTGCTGGTACATACACCTGTCCACTCCGACTATCTTCTATGGTCATCGCCACATTATTTTCAAACATACTCGATAAATCTACTTCATTTGGTATCGCCACATAAGTATCGTTGGTAGCACCTTTGCCAAGCTCGGTAGCGTTTAATCGCTTCGTAAAAGTTCTAATTTTCATAAACATCATCCTCCAAAATAGGTTTAATAGCTTCAGCAATTCCTCTTGCCATAACAACAGGTACCGCATTACCTATTTGAATATATGTTTTCAAGTATGGTCCCATAAATAGATAATCGTCCGGAAACGATTGCACTCTAGCTGCTTCTCTTGGAGTAATCGCTCTGTCTTCATATGGATGAATGTGGGAATGACAGTCAGAGCGTAAATGAGCCGTAATAGTTCTACATGGTCTATCTCCGTAAAGCCTAAAGTACTTATCTTTAAATTTGTCATTCCGATGTGCATATGGCATTATATCTGCAATCTTGGAATCTGTAGCATCATCTCCCGGGTTCATTCTGGAATAAATCTCTTGATTTAGTTCGCTACAATACCTAGCTTTATGATTAAAAACAAGAGACATATTTCTTCCTTCATTAATCAGTTTTAAATAATCATTTTCTGTTCCCTCATAGGGGTTTACATCTATTTTTCTTCCGCCCTCTTCTGTATCTACTTCCCCAACTCCCATCATATGAGGAGCTAATAATGGACGCACGCCTTCAAGTGCTGATGAAAGATTATACTGTGGCTTTCCCTTATTATTGTGCTCAATTGTTGTGAATATGTTCTCTGGTTTAATATTATGTTTGTCAGAAATATCATTTCTAACAGCTATGTAAATCAATCGCTCTCTGCTCTGCGCAACGGAAAAGTCTGATGACAAAAGCAATCTATAAGCAACACTATATGAATATTTATTCTTATCCCTTACCACATGAATACTTTCATAATCCTCAACTACCTGATCAGCCACTTTAAGCATGCCTTTAACATTTTCCATTACAACAATTTTGGGGCACAATTTTTCAACGCACCTCAAAAAGTATTTATACAACTCATTTCTTGGATCATCTATAACTCTATGATGCTTATTAGCTGAGCTAAACCCCTGACAAGGCGGTCCGCCAATAACGATATCAACGCTTTCAGAAAAATACTTATCAATATCTTCTGATATTTTTCTGATATCATCACATACTATCCTATCATCTGGTATTTCCGGATGATTGTATCTATATGTTTCAATACATAATTGTTCAAAATCATTAGCAAAGACAATTTTATATCCATTTTGTCGAAATCCCAAGCCCAACCCACCGGCACCACAAAACAGATCAACTAAAGTTATTCCTTTACGTTCTTTTTCTGCTTTCTGCATTTCTAATCGTCTGGTATTATTAAGCTTTAAAACAAACGGCGAAATTATATCCGAATATAATATTTCTGTTGCCACTGCACTAAGTAAATCATAGTACTTATCTTTCATTAAAAATTTTTTGAGCCTCGTCATGTCTTCAATGCCGTCTACCAACCCCATTTCTTTGAGTTTTATATAGCATTTTTCTTCCGAAGTCATCTGCAACTGAAGGTTGCTATTCTTGCAAACTGCAAACACAATTTTTGTATATATATCGATCTTTTCTTTAAAATAATTTTTATCTGCATTATTCTGTAGTTCTGTCACTCTCTGAAATATCATCAGAGTTCTCCTCCTTATCGACTTCCTCAAGCATTTTTCTCACACCCTTGGCTATTGCCTCAGCTAATAGTGGAGGCACAGCATTTCCTATCTGCTTAAACTGATCCGTTCTTGATCCTTCAAAAACAAAATCATCCGAAAATGACTGCAATCTTGCTGCCTCTCGTACAGTTATACTTCTTCCCTGCGCAGGGTCCGGATGTATAAACTGATTTCCATCCTTATACAAATGTGCAATGATCGTCTTTGCTGGTGCATCCCACCACTGAACCTTGTAACTATTAAAGAAAACTCTCTTTTTCTCGTGCCCTAAATCAGGTCGGAAATCCAGAAGTTGTAAAAAATTCCAGTGATTTTCAGCCATTACTCTGTAGCGTTCAACATCTTTTTCATTGTTTCTTCTCGGCACATGGTCCCGCAATACCATATTCTGGGGATTCCGTATCTTCCTCACAAAATCATTACAAGATTCGTATGTATTGGGATACTCCATTTCTTTTGTTCCTTGACCTTGCTGCAATGCTGGCAGATCTCCAATAGCCTCTCTTACAGTAACATATCGAATTTTTCCTTCTTTTTCTTTTTCTGATGACTCTGGTAAATAATGAGTCTTCTCTATTGCCGCATAAACATCCCGCGGATCAACATCTAAGTCCCTTCTTACGCCAAGTAAAATTACGCGTTTTCTTTCCTGAGGTACTCCGTAATTAGTCGCGTTTAAAACAATAATACTTGCGTTACTTAAAACTTTGTAATTTCTTCTAAGCCGCCTAAGAATCATTTTGAAAATACTTTTTCCTTTAACTTCTGTATCCAGTAATCCAGTAACATTCTCAAAGACAAAAAATTTGGGTTTGAAATGATTCAGCACTTTAACGTAATTTTCAAAAAGATAGTTTCTGGGATCATCCTGCATATTATTCACGTCTTTAGCTTTCCCTAAGGGGGAGAAGCTTTGACATGGCGGTCCACCAATAATAATATCAACTTCATTATTCCCAACAATGTCGCTTATTCTTTTTACTATATCTTTAGAAGTGATATCCGCTTCTAATACTGCTCTATCTGCATCTTGATATCCATAATACCGCATGCGCGTTTTTAGGGTTTCACAAGCCATGTGATCTATTTCAACATGTGCCAGCGCATTAAATCCCTGCCTATAAAATCCTTCGCTCAAACCACCACAGCCGGCAAATAAATCAATAAAATTAAACTTTTTTCCAGCCATCTTACACCTCTGATTTCTTATTCTCAGGGACATATTCCAGAACGTCACTAATATCGCATTCGAACATCTGATATATTTTATCCAATGTCCAAATGTATGTTTTTTCATCCTCACGATATAAATCTCCAAGCGTATTTGGATGAATGCCAGTTAGTATAGACAAATGCTTTCTTATCATTTTTCACCCATCAACTTACACAGTTTAATTCATATCATTTTATGGCCTGCTTATAATTGCCCCAAATAGTGTTTATAGTTATTTATTATCTAATTTTAGTTATAAAATAATAGTTTAATTATGCCATTCTTCGTTCATTTTACAAGTTATAATCATCACGGTTTACATTTCGTAAAACATATTAGAAGCTACACTGCCGTCTATATATGCTGTTGTTTAGCCGCTGTAAAGTTCATTGATAATGGTCCTTATGTCTTTTTGTACCTTCGTTTATTATATACGCTTTCTCAGCGACCACTCGTAATGCATTTTGAGACTGTTTCTATAATTTTACCATACAAAGAAATATTTTCCTATAAAAACCCAAAAGTGATCGTTTGTTAAATTGTGAATAATGCCCACTTCATTGTACAAAACACATGTATAGTTACCATCTTATCCTCTTTAAGTTATCTATCATTTACGAAAAACCATTTGTTGTATTCACCATAATCCACATGATACAATACTACACAAGGACAACCGTGTTGCAGGGTGGCGTTGATCTCTATTCTTGAAAGAATGGGGGTGATGCTATGGAAAATCAGAATTTCGATTTTAAGGATTTGCTCACTTTTGGCATATTCCTTTTAGCATTACTTACATTTGTTTTTACGTTTTGTAAGTAGCTATACATAGAAAACCACCCCAAAACTTTGACTGGTAGCGGGGTGGATTTTCTATCTCATTTTCAACCGGTCAACCCACCTTGTGGGCGGTTGTTCCCTTTTGTATTTCTAATATAGCACATCTTCAACGTCTTTACAACAATCAAAATACAATATCGTGTTCTCAATATCTTTACATTCCATTTGTAATACTAAATTTGATATTGAAATATTATATTTTTAATTTAAACTCTAATCGATACCCCTTATCCAAAGTACTTAGATAATATGAAGTGACCTCACATTTGCATCAACGTGGATTTACCCGTATAATCCATGTTGACCAAATAACACGGACAGCGGGGATTACCGCATACAAAAGGAGGCCACTTACATGA
>JAAUZK010000005.1 GCA_014804655.1 Lachnospiraceae bacterium
TGACAGAGCATGACGGTACCCAGCACGGAACGATTCCGGCACACTGTTATCCTCATCTCTGCCTTCCATATTTAGTTTTTCTTCCGTGAATTTCCGGCGAGATGCCGATACAGATTTCCATTCTGTGACCGCTATAGTTGCCACAGAATGGAAATAAGAGATTCACTTTGAATTGATAGATTTACTATAACAGAGTGTTGACAAGTGCGCAAACCTTTTTTGATTCAGCTTTTCAGCGCCTTATTTCACTGACGATACTTGAGCGCCCTAGTCGCATTTAATACCGCAAGGATCATAACACCCACATCCGCGAAGATCGCCCACCACATATTGAGCGTTCCCACTGCACCTAATCCTAAACAGATAAACTTGACTGCCAGTGCAAAGGCTATATTCTGGTGCACAATACGCAGGGTCTTTCTCGAAATATTGATCGCGGTCGCGATCTTCTCCGGATCATCGTCCATCAGCACAATATCTGCCGCTTCGATCGCCGCATCCGCTCCCAGTGCTCCCATGGCGATTCCCAGATCAGCACGGGATAATACGGGGGCATCATTTACGCCGTCTCCTACGAATGCCAGTTTTTCTTTTTTATCTTTCGATGACAGAAGCTTCTCCACCTCGCCAACCTTGTCAGCCGGCAAAAGCTCACTCTTGACTACATCTACCCCGAGTTCCGCCGCCACTGCATCCGCAACTTTTTTCGCATCGCCGGTTAACATAACTACTTGTTTAACTCCGGCCGATTTCAAACCGGAAACCGCCGCTTTAGCATTGTCCTTGATCACATCCGAAATCAGAATATATCCGGCATATTTGCCGTCAATTGCCACATGTACCTCTGTTCCCGTCTTCTCCGGTACCAGATAAGGAATATTTAACTTTTTCATCAGTTTCACATTGCCGACCGCTGCCCGTCTTCCGTTCACCACAGCCGTCACGCCATGACCGCCGATCTCTTCCACGTCCGTGACTCTTGCAGGATCAATGGGCTTACTATAGGCTTCTTTTAAACTCTTACTGATGGGATGATTGGAATAATTCTCCGCATAAGCCGCCGTTTCCAATAGCTCTTCCTGTGAAATGCCATCCGCCGCTTCCATATATGTCACTTCGAAAACACCCTTAGTCAAAGTCCCGGTTTTATCACAGACCACATACGCCGTCTGTGAAAGCGCTTCCAGATAGTTGGAGCCCTTTACCAAAATTCCCTTCGCGGAAGCGCCGCCGATTCCCCCGAAGAAGCTTAACGGAATAGAGATCACCAATGCACAAGGACAGCTGATAACCAGCGTCGTTAATGCTCTGATCAGCCAGTCAGACCATCCCGCGGGATTTCCTAACAGCAGATTAACCACAGGAGGAATAAGCGCCAGCGCCAGTGCGCCTATACAGACTGCGGGTGTATAATACTTTGCAAATCTTGTAATAAAGTTCTCGGATCTGGACTTTTTCATGCTGGAATTCTCCACCAGATCAAGAATCTTAGATACGGTTGACTCGCCAAACTCCTTCGTTGTCCTGATTCGAAGCACACCGGACATATTGACACATCCGCTGATCACTTCATCACCTTCCGCCGCCTCTCTGGGCAGGCTCTCCCCCGTTAATGCACTGGTATTCAGCGTAGATGAGCCGCTCACGATTACGCCGTCGATGGGCACCTTTTCTCCCGGCTGCACTGTGATGACAGATCCCACCGCCACTTCATCGGGGTCTACCTGCTTAAGTTCTCCGTCCAGCTCCACATTGGCATAATCCGGACGGATATCCATCAGTGCAGTGATATTCCTGCGGCTCTTACCCACCGCATAGCTCTGAAAAAGTTCTCCGATCTGATAAAACAGCATAACCGCCGTTCCCTCAAGGTACTCTCCCAGCGCGATCGCACCTACCGTTGCTACCGCCATCAGAAAATTCTCGTCAAACACTTGACCGTGAATAATTCCCATAACCGCTTTCTTCAGAATATCATATCCGATAATGAGATACGGAATCATGAAAAGCGCCAGCTTTATATATGGATTCTCCACCGGAATAAAATTAAATCCCACTACCAGTACCGCAGATATGATAATCCGTATCAACACTTTCTTTTGTTTCTTTGTCATAACATCCACCTTCTCCTATCCATAACAGATAACAGATTTTTCTTGCGCGACACTGATTTCCCGCCTGTCATCTGTTCATACTTTTATTTCATATGAACATTTGAACATATATCTGTTTATTTGTCAAGTATCCGCACAAGTTTTTTATAAAAAAAGGAGCCCGGCGGCACCACCGCTTGTTACCGCGATCATACCGCCGGCAAATAATCATGTGGGAATCCGCAGTACCTGCCCGACCTGCAGCGCACTACCGGTCAATCCGTTCAACTGCCTGATAGCATCCACCGTCGTGCCGAACCGATTTGCCAGCAGCCACAGTGTATCCCCGGATCGCACCGTATAATTGAAATACTGTTGGGTCTGCCCTGACGGAATCTTAAGAACCTGACCGATCCGCAGACTGTCATCGGTCAACCCGTTCAACTGTTTGATCGCATCTACCGTTGTGCCGTACCGATTCGCCAGTAACCACAACGTGTCTCCAGAGCGCACCGTATAATCAAAAGAACCTGCGCCTGTTCCGGATGACGTACCGGGTGTAGGATTGGGGGAAGGTACATTCTGCCCGATCCCCTGATAAGCCCGATACAGCGCATTCCATGTGGCCGGACCCACAATGCCATCCGACACCAGTCCCATTCTTCTCTGAAAAGCGCTCACCGCCTGCCGCGTGCCGCTGCCAAAAATACCGTCCTGTACTACGGCGGGAACGTCGGGATAGTATTCCGAGATGATACTGAGCAGATACTGCAGTGTAATAACATCCTGCCCTCTCGCTCCCTCTCGGAGCACTACGTTCGGCGGCACGGTGCCGATTCCGATATTTGTTCCCTCACTATCTAGTTCCGCCAGTCTGGTGACTGCCGTATACAGGCTGGAAAGCTTATACCATGTAGATTTACCGACGATTCCGTCAGCTGCCAATCCGAAGATACTCTGAAACTTCATCACTGCCGCCCGCGTGCTGTCTCCAAACGTGCCTTCCGCGTCAGAGATGGCCGGTATCGCAGGGTAATTCCGTCTGATCCTGTTTAAATAATTCTGAATGATCTGCACATTCAGCCCCGTACTTCCTATACTGAGCGGTGTCCCCGGATAAGAAGTCAGCATATTCGTTACAATATTCGTCTGTGCGATCTCCACATCGTCGGGATAATAATAACGCAGGATTCGGATCGGTGTATATCCCTGATTCGCCAGCGTAACTGTCCCCCACTGAGACAACCCACTGCAGGTAGCGGTGGTCCCGTTGCAGAAGGATGTGAAGTAAGGCGCTTCCTGCCCCTGTCTGCGGACATACTCATTGAATATCTCATCCACGATTCTGCTGACAGAATCATAGATCGGCCGCCCGTACACAAAATACTGGTCATAGGCTGTGCTGTTAGTGATATCGAAGGAATATCCCTTACTGCGATACCACTCCGTATAGACTCTGTTCAGTGCAAACGTAATAATGGCGTAGATATTCGCACGCAGTGATGACTCCGGCCATGTAGGGTAGATCTCGCTGCTGGCGACATTTTTCACATAATCTGGAAAAGATACCTGCACATTCGAAGCTGACGAATTCGGTGTTCCCAAATGCACCGTGATCGGATTCGGAATAGCGACCTGCCGCAATACATAGGGTGCTACATCACCACCGACGCTTCCCTCCTGATTCCGTTCTCCTTCCATGGAAACCGCCGGTGCGCCCACTGGAATCTCCGTCTGTGTCCGCTGTCTCCCCTGCATCGGAACAAGCACAAGCGGAAGGGTAGCCAGCTCTCCGTCAAAAATAGGAATGTCGGAGACATACACTGAGTCAAATCCTTCCGCCTGTGCGAGTACATTATAAGTTACATAGGGTGTCCCCGTAAAATTCTCATTCTGCGAGTAACTCTTGTCCACTGTTTCCAATGGCACTTTTCTCGTCTCACCGTTCTCATCTGTCGTCAGTTCATAGACACGATTCTGTTCATCGTCCAGAACCATGACCTGTACGCCGCTTAAGGGCAGCGCTTCATGCGCAGTCCGTGCCTGCATCATCAGATAACCGATCGCCATAATTTCATTCTCCTTCATAACTATATTATTCGATAAACCAATATGTTATAAAATATGAATAATCCGGCTATCAGTTACACTTTTTTGCAAGATCCTTCTCTGTTACTGTTTCAGCTCATCATCTCCCACCTTTTTCACAGACCCGCCGCGACCTGCGTCAAAAGCAGGGAAACATATGTCCTCGCAACAAAACGCTCATTTTCGGTATTCTTCCGGACAAAATATAGTGCCGCTAAGATCACAGACTTTGCAACCTTAGCAGCACCGCTAAAACCAAATATCATTTTATCTTATACTACTGAACGACTCCGTTACCGCCTCTCGTCCACACAATATTCTGACTGATCATCTGATCGATATCCATACCGATGATCTCCGAGGCTCTGGCCTTCGCCACGCCCTCATTGGCAGTTCCGAGATTCTTATATATATTGTAGGCCGGCTTCTTGTTTCCGTTCAAGTCATATAATCCCAGCGCCAGATGACTCTCCATCTCGTGGGCGTCGTCAGTCTGACGGAACAACATAAATGCGTCTACATCAGGCAGTGAAGCCGCTTTCAAATAGCCGTAAGCCACCGATGCCTCCTGCTTCTCGTTCCCGAAGCTTGATGTAAATCCGATCTCCGCCAAAGAAATACTCCTGACCTGACCGCTCGGATTTAAGAACTGCGACTGATGCATATAGTTGATCAGAATATCCACATTCTGCATCGTAATATAAGGTGTGGAGAGATTCTGCTTCACCCATACCGCCGGTCCATTCCATGCATAAGGATCGTACAGCGGCGAATTATACGGATGATAGGAAAGGCTCCAGTCAATATTCCCCTCCCGGTTCATATAGTAATTGAACTGATCCAGATAATCCTTCGCAAGGAAGCTTCCCGGATTGGACTTCCGCCCCCACTCCTGATCGATGGAGTTATATACTCTCACATTTGCATTCTGGCTCTTTAGCTCGTTATAGAAGATACGGAATGCCTTTGCATAGATATTCACATTAAAATCCAGCGACGTGGAACTGCTGTACCACCATGATGTACGCGCATTCACCTCGTTGCCGAGAATCCAATTATCCACCTGTCCACAGCCCGTCTGTCCCGAATAACGCTGTCCCAGAAAGGCGCTGACCGCCTTCAAGTGACTGACCCCTGCGTTATCCGCCACATTCAGCGCATACCCAGGACAATCGCCGCCTACCGCCGTAGGATGCACAAGATCCTGCGTGTAAGGACTCCTGCCTCCGTTAAGAAGCACCATGGTAACCTGTATACCATAGCTGTTAAAGCTCTTGATCATGGAGTCAAAGTGCGACACCATGCCATTATTGAAATACCATGTCTGTCCGTTATAGTCGAAAGGAATCGCACCCTGCACGGACGCATCCACACAGATATCATCTACATACATATTATACACGATCTGCTGAATACCAAGATCCTGTAATTCTTCTTTAGAAGACTTGGCAAGATCCGGAAGAATCCCCTTGATCCCCCTGTCATTACGCGGCGAAGTATGTGCCGCAATCGCTTCCGGATTCGTGATATAGTGCTCATCGCTGACCTGTACCATCTGTCCGCCCCGCTTTACCGCAACCAGGAACTTGCGGCTCAGATTGGACTCCCCCGTATTATAGCTTAGCGGAAAGGCCGCCGTAACAGAAGCGCTCGCGTCAACCGTTGCAACCACCTTACCGGTAGGACCGTCCTGATATACCTCATCCGCATAGATATAATATTTACCATCATCACCGGACGGAACGCTTCCCGCACTAAGCTGACATACCACGTCCGATCCCGCAATCGTACAGGACTGAATCGCAACAGGACGCCCCGAAGCCTCCGCATAAAGTGTGTTTTCTTTCACAAAGCACAGACTGCCTACTATCAATACTAAGACAATCAACGCCGTAAGCATCGACATTCTCCTGTTTCCTGCGCTTCCCTGCGCTCTCTTGGCTGTCATACTGCTACATTTACTGTTCCTGTTTCTTTTGTTTACTCTCATCTCTCCCTACCACCATTCCGAAGCGTCCATACAGCACATCGCCGCACTAATCCTGCTGAAATCTCTGTATCCGCCTCTTTAAATCAGTTCTTTCTTTTTTTCTCCTGTGCTTTATTATATCTGTAAAAATATGGATTGACAAGTACAAAGGCGTGATCCGTAGCAGCTAATTACATCACATACTACTTTACTTTTCACACCCAAGCCACAACCTAAGCTTTGCCAACGTGTGAAAAGTAATTACGCCGGATTCTCATGCACCATAATATGCTTCACCTTCGGAAAGGTCTGCTCAATGGCATCGTGAACCCGCTCCGCAATGCCATGTGCCTCCCGAAGTTTCATTTCCCCATTCACTCTGATCTCGATATCGACATAGATTTTATTGCCGAAGACACGTGTCTGCAACAGGTCCACGCCCAGCACGCCCGACTGCGCGAGCGCGCATTCTCTCAGCGCCGTCTCTACTTCGTCGTCACAAGCCTTATCAACCATCTTATCTACCGCATCCATGAAGATCTCGTAAGCCGCCTTCTCGATGAAGAAGCAGATCACCACACTGGCCACCGGATCTAAGATCGGGAATCCCATTCTGGCACCCGCTATACCGATCAGCGCGCCTATTGACGACAGTGCGTCAGACCGGTGGTGCCATGCATCCGCCATAAGCGCACCGGAATCGATCCGCTTCGCATAGATTCTTGTATATTGATACATGCCTTCCTTGACAACGATGGACAAAAGCGCTGCTGCAAGCGCCAACATGCCCGGCACGGCCAACTGTGCGTAGTCTCCCCCTGCGATCTTACCTACCGCGGAATATCCGATTCCGAGTCCGGTAGCCGCCAGAATCGTAGCGAGAACGATTGCCGCAACACACTCCATCCGCTCATGCCCGTAAGGATGGTCCTTATCCGACGCCTTACCGGAAATCCTGATTCCCACAATGACAACGACCGTACTGAACACATCTGAGGCCGAATGGATCGCATCGGAGATCATCGCGCTCGAATGAGCGATCACCCCCGCCAGCAGCTTTAGTACTGTGAGCACGAAGTTTGCCGCGATACTGACCTTGGATACTTTCATCGCCACTTTCTCATAATCTCTTATATCATCCATATTACTCCCAATCTCCTATGCCTCTTACTGTTTCACAAAAAAACATCTGCGTACACAGTAATCGTAACTACTGTCCCGCAGATGTCATAATCCGCTGTCGCCCGAAACGACCCGGCTCCCAAGCTAATGCTCCGGCCTGCTCAGTTTGTACTGTATCATCCCGAGAGACTGTGCTCTCCAAGTTTGCAGTGCAAAATGTATTGTACCTAATGTATCATACGCAGGTTCGGATTGCAAGTGCAAATCTATCGTTCGAACTTAGTACTTAGGACTCAGACCAGATAAACGGTCGCAGGGTGCAGATAGAGATCAATTGCGTTCGCGATTCCCTCGGCAAGCTGATCCTGATATTCGTTCGTCTCCAGTTTCTTCCGCTCCGCTTCGTTGGAGAGAAACCCAGTCTCGATCAGACAGGAGGGCATCTTACTTTTACTTGTCACACACATTTCCGGATCGGATGCCAGCCCTCTGTCCACGCCCCCAGTTGCCTTAATGACCTCCTGCTGTATGAGCGTCGCCAGTCTTTTCGCGGCTCCTGTCTCATCGCTTTCATCATACCACGTCTCGATCCCCGACACGCTGTTATCTTTGTAAGAATTCTGATGTATGCTCACATAGAGTCTGGCATTCAGTCTGTTGGCCTCCTCGATCCGATCCGCCTTATCCATGAGTTCATCCGCTTTTCTGGCCAGTACCACCCGATATCCTCTGGCCTGCAGCTTATCCGCCACCTTATCTGCAATTTCTCTGTTGATATCCTTCTCCAATACCCCGGCAAAGCCGCATCCCCCATCCATGCCGCCGTGTCCGGGATCGATTACGATCACCCGGTTCACCTCCGCTTTGGCATTCTCTACTGCCGTAAGAGCCGCACGTCCGGAACCTTTAGTCATCACACTCGCTACATCGAGCAACTTCGCCTCGTCCGTCGATATCGGAACTTCCTGTATCTCCGCCGCGACTACCTTCGACGTGTTCGTCTGTACTGCCATCGCCACGGCAACTACCAGAATACAGATCACCGTCAGCACCCACACAAACGTCCGCAGATACCCTCTGATCTCCTCTCTTCTCCTTTGTCTCCTGTAATAGCGCCTTGTTCTTCCGTACATACAAATGATGCTCCTCTCCTGTGTGATCTGTCAATTAACTTATGAATACAGATTACAGGAAAGGTGCATCAAAATTTCATCATTTTTGCAACATAGTTACATCATTTTTGCAAACTTTTTGCATCATTTGGATATTTTCAGGAAAAGCTCGTTGATACCGTCATAGAATCCTACCGTGACGACGGTTCTGTCATCGCCCGCACCTGAAAAAACATACTTCTTATAATACGGTGTGGTCTCTAAAAGCGGGTTATCACTCTCATACACTTCCGGCGTGGTAAGCCCCATATAGGAAGCCCATGCCGCCACCAGCGCATCCGGATCGATCTCCTCCCACTTAAGCCGCGACCGCACATAAAATTCATAGATTCTGCCGTCATCCGCATCGATATAGGCATCGAGCAGACGGTTCTCTTTATTGGCATTTTGTAAACTGCCCAGAAGATTCAGCTTCCAGACCGCCACATTATTTCTCGGCTCCGGCACATCAATGGCAGAATACAGTGTCGCCTGATAGGAAGCGGGCTGTACCTCTCGGATATCATCCGGCAGGATACCCAGTTCTTTCAGCGTGGCGATCCCATCATTGGCTGTCTGATATATTTGCTCGTCCGTGATCTCACGCCCTGACGGTCCGTTGTGATTGACCACAAAAGCGTATGTGCCAGTCAGATCCTGATAAGCGGCATCCGTCTCTCTCGTCTGTGAACTTAATTCCGTTCCCGCCGCACTCTGAGAATTGAGACACTGTGACAGAATGAAGAGTTTCTCATTACTGCTAAGCTGATAACGATAGCCCTCTCCTCCCGTCTCTTCCTCCTGCGTCCTGATCTGGTTTAATATGCCTCTGTCTTTATATTGCGCGATCGCTTCCGGTCCCCATATGGACAAAACGACAACCACGCAAGTCAGCGCAAGGAGCGCCAGATTAAGAATGTATTTCTTCATGCTCTGCCTCCTCCTCCGCTTGCAGAAGGAAGCCGACGGTGGTTCCTTCTCCAACCTTGCTGTCAATCTCCAGCCGGCTGTCGTGCAGCGTCAATATTTCCGTGCTGAGCGCCAGCCCCAATCCCGCGCCGTTTCTGCTGCGCGATCTGGATTTATCCACCATATAGAACGCCTGCGTGATCTTAGACACTTCTTCTGCCGGAATACCTATGCCGTAATCTTTGACTGTAAAACGGTATCCGTCCTGCTCTTTGTGCCCGCTGATCTCGATCCGTCCCCCTTCTTCCGAGGCTTTACATGCATTATCCAGAAGATTCACCAATACGGTCTGGATCAGACTGACATCCGCCATCACAACAGCCGGTTCATAAGAAAAAACAAACTCCATACTTTTATTCGGAAGAAACATGCTGCGCAGATACTCAAACAGCGTCTCCGCGGATACCGCTCTGGTCTTAGCGCCCTCCTTCTTCGTCACAATGATATCAAGCAGCCTGAGCGACATCGTCTCTAATCTCTTGCCCTCCGTATAAATATAATTCGCCGACAACAGACTCTTCTCCTCGTCCAGCTTTCTGGAACGAAGCATGTCCGCATAGCCGATAATGGACGTAAGCGGTGTCTTAAGCTCATGTGCAAAAGCGCCGACGAAATCTTCCCTCGCCTGTACTTCCTCCTCCAACTGTCCGATCGTCTCCTCTAAAACCTCCGACATAAGATTGAAGTCCTGCGTCAGCTCGCCCAGTTCATCATTACTGACCTTTCTGGCACGGTAACCGTAATCGCCTGCTGCCATCTCCTTCGTTGCGCGCACCAGAAGCCTGATCGGTTTCGTCAGGCGGGAGGCAATAAAATACATGATCACGATACCGAACAGCAACATAAGGATCGTCAGCCTTCTGTAGACCGTAAATCCCATCTCCCGCTCCTCAAACACCTGCGTCACATCCCGCAACGTCTCTAAATACAACGATCTGCCAAGCGCATTAATGCCGCTCTGCGTCTGGATATAATACCGCTCCCCCAGAGGAACCACACGATAAGAATAATGGTTCTCCGCCGCCGCGTTCAGCAGCTCATCATCCGCTTCAAATCCGTCACCGGCATAGAGCACATTCTTCTCCTCGTCACAGATCCGCAGCAGCCGCCCTGTTCCCTGCCCGCTTGTCTCCAGATTAGAAGCGATCTGTTCCACCGAGCTGTCCTGCAGCAGATCGTATTTGACAGGCACATTTAATGCCGCCGTCTCAAATGCGAACCGCAATATATTATTTTCATCCAGTGCCTGTCCGACCTCCCTTTCCAGGGATGTCTCGAACACATAATTGACAAAATAAAAACCGCTGAAACCAAGCGTAAGGGCTATGATAATCGTAGTCCACAACAAAAGCTTCTGAGAAAACTTCATGTTCCTATATCTCCAACCTATAACCAATCTTATAAACCGCCACGAGATTTCTTTCCCATCCCAGTTTCCTTCTCAGGCGCTGCACGTGAATGTCCAGTGTCCTGCTGTTGGCGTAGTACTCGTCATGCCAAACCCGTTCATAGAGATTCTCCCGGAACAACGCCACATTTCTGTTCTCCGCAAAGAGCATCAGCAGATCGAATTCCTTGCTGGTAAGCGGCACCGGATTGCCGTCCCGCGTCACCCGCCGCGCCTCAATATCGATCTCGATCCCACCCATGGTCAGTTTCTTATCCGACTTATTATATCGGCGCAGCACCGCTTCCACCCGGGCCAGAAGCTCCGTCACGTCAAAGGGCTTGATCAGATAATCGTCCGCTCCCAGCTTAAGACCCTTCACTCGGTCTTTCACCTCATGCTTTGCCGAAATAAAAATAACCGGCACCTTATAAGGTCTGATATATTCCATCACATCATAACCGTCCGCTCCGGGCAACATAATGTCTAAAAGCACGAGGTCAAATGTATCCTTCTCAACCGCATCGATGGCCGCCAACCCGTCCTCTGCGGCGACACAGTAATATCCTGCTGCCGACAGATTCATGTCAATCAGGTCACGAATCGGTTTTTCATCATCCACAATCAGTATCTTTATCATGTCTCCGGACTCCACCCCCAATAGGCTCTTGCCTTCTCCACAAGCTCCGCCACCGTGTCTTCATCGCTGCAGCGAACCTTCTTTTTCACTTCCGTATCCGTCTCAAACCCGCCGGTACGCTGATAATAAATTGCATAGTCGGACCGGACAACCACTTCATTCTGATTTCCTGCATTACTGTAACGCGCCAGCACCAGAATATCTTTCATGCCGTCCCCGTCAATGTCCCTGCAGCTGATTCCCTTGAGTGCATACAGATTATCGAAATCTCCCATAGGCTGAAAGCTCCACACGATCTCCCCCTGTTCGTTCACCAGATAGATCATAAAAGTGGCAAACTCCGCCATCGTGTAACTCCCCGGCATGACTTCAAGATATCCAAGCTTCTCAAACTGTCTGGAATAATCCTGCTCGGCTGTGATCACGAAGCCGTTCTTAAGAAGCTCCGCCTTAGTCGATGCCGTATAGAGAAATTCCGTCGAATAACCATCCCGCACATAAGCGATAATGCTCTCTGCGCTCTTGTTCATTCCATACCGGTTGATTTTATCCGAAATGCGATAATCACGATAGAATCCTTCGTCACTCTGGAATAACACATCTCCTACTTTATAATCCTTGACTGCATATGTACCTGTTTTATTTCTGCAGTCGGCAATCAGTATGATATCCATTCTGCCGTCCCGGTTCAGATCCTGAAAAGAGACCGCGGAAATGGCGCGGATCGGCTGTTCCAGACTGCCGATATTCCAACTGTTGGCGGCGAGCTGATCCGTTCTATATACTACGGTTCCGTCCTCCGCCGTCAGGAAAAGAGCCAGACGATGATACTTCGCTTCCATGGCAGGCACCAGATAGACATTTCCGAAGCACTGTGTCTCAATCGGAAATATCTGATCCTCAATCACCCGAAAGCCATGCTCATCAATCTCCCACCGTCTCTCAATTGCCTGTAACCGCTCCTGATAGTCCTCATAATCCGCAAGAAGCTGACGGTCGGCCTCGGCAGACTCTTCGTTTGCCAACACAACTGCCGAAGATTGAAAAAGCAGCAACATTGCAATACCAATCTCTATTAATTTTGTTATCACTTTAATCTTACGCAATTTGTACCCCGACTTTTCTTTCGTTTCAGCCTATTCGACACAAGAGAACATTTTGTACTATCTGCCCTCTGCACCTATTATCAGGCACCTTTTGACACCCGAATCCTACACATTAATCTCCGCCTTCACCCCAAGCAGCCCCTTATTTTCCGCAAGGATCGGCTCCACAACTTCCTTCAGGAATTTTTCCACCTGAAGAGGCGCACGCCCCACATACTTAGACGTGTCCATGGTCTTTAAGAGATCTTCCTCAGACATGTTAAAGGCAGGATCATTGGCAATCAGCTCCAGCAGATTGTTCTCCTTCCCCTCACGCTTCACATTAGCACCCGCTTCCATGGACAGCTCTCTGATCTTCTCATGCAGTTCCTGACGGTTGCCGCCCATCTTCACGGCATCCATCATGATATTCTCTGTCGCCATGAAAGGAAGCTCGCTCATCAGACGCTTGGTAATCACTTTGTCATATACTACCAGACCGTCCACCACGTTCAGGCACAGATCCAGAATACCGTCGATGGCTAAGAACGCCTCCGGGATGGACAGCCTCTTATTCGCCGAATCGTCCAGGGTCCTTTCGAACCACTGTGTAGCCGAAGTGATTGCCGGATTGAGTGCGTCGATCATCACATACCTTGACAGAGATGCAATGCGCTCACTTCTCATCGGGTTGCGCTTATATGCCATGGCGGAGGAACCGATCTGACTCTTTTCGAACGGCTCTTCCACTTCTTTCAGATGCTGTAACAGCCTGATATCATTGGACATCTTATGGGCGGAAGCCGCAATGCCCGCCAGCACATTGCACACTCTCGTATCTACCTTACGCGAATAAGTCTGCCCCGACACCGGATAACACTTATCAAATCCCATCTTCGCTGCGATCATCGGATCTATCTTATCGATCGTTTCCTGATCTCCGTCGAAGAGTTCCAGAAAGGAAGCCTGCGTTCCCGTTGTTCCCTTAGAGCCCAACAGCTTCATCGTAGACAATACATACTCTAAATCCTCCAGATCCAGACAGAATTCCTGCATCCATAAAGTCGCTCTCTTACCCACGGTCGTAGGCTGTGCCGGCTGAAAATGGGTAAAAGCAAGCGTCGGCAGGTTCTTATACTGCTCCGCGAACTTCGCCAGCTCGGCAATCACATTCACCAGCTTCTTTTTTACCTGCTTAAGCGCCTCTGTCATCACAATAATATCCGTGTTATCTCCCACATAACAGGAGGTGGCGCCCAGATGAATGATTCCCGCCGCCTTGGGACACTGCTGCCCGTATGCATAGACATGACTCATCACATCATGCCGTACTTCCTTCTCACGAGCCTTCGCCACGTCATAGTTAATATCCTCGGCATGGGCCTTCAGCTCATCGATCTGCTCTTTAGTGATAACAGGCTGTCCGTTCTGACTAAGCCCCAACTCCATCTCCGTCTCCGCAAGCGCGATCCACAGCTTCCTCCACGTCCTGAACTTCATATCCGGTGAAAAAATGTACTGCATCTCCTTACTGGCATATCTCTCCGATAACGGACTCACATATCTGTCTGTACTCATAATTCATTCTCCATTTCTATATTATAGTTTACATTTTTTGTCTACAAAGTATATAAAGTCTACCGGCAGAGTTCACAAAATGTTCTCGAGGCCGTCCTGCGCAGGAACATGAGATTTTCTTAATATTCCGTCAGCCGACCAGCAATTGAGGGACATGGATGTCCCGAAAAGCCCGTAATGAGCCCGGACGGCGAATAGAGGGCGGTTGCGTCCGCATCCACAACCTCGCCGGAATATTTAGAAAATCCATTTTCCGAAGCCCGACGCAAGAGGACATTTTGCGAACTCTGCCCCTCAACCTTTATCTCTCATACTCCTCACGTATATCCACCTTCGGCGTCTCCAACGGATACCACCCCGATGGTGCCAAGCGCACAGGTTTGTTCTGTCTCTGTGTTCATTTCATATACCCCGCATACGAATTCCCTTAGTTTGCAAACTTTTTCTCGTATTCTTCCACAGAATCCATGATCTCCTTGGCATACTGCGGATACTTCTCCACCAGATCTTTGATCTCCTTCTGTGAACCGCCCGCTACCACCTCTTTATTATAATCCATCCGTCGGCGCAGCGACTGTCTACGGATGATCAGGTTGTGGCGGATCTCCACCATTTCCTTATGATCCAATATGGCCTCTGTCTGGTGCAGCCACACGGCCGGATCTTTGATTTGATACCTCTTTAACATTTGTAACAGTTCCTGCTCATTATAGTCTAAGTCCAGCTCCGCCTTACGGAATTTCTCCCGTTCTTCTCGTTCAATCTTATAATTTTCCCATAGATCTATCAGTTCCTTCGCACTGGAAACGCCGTATTTCAAATACAGATAATCCAACAGATTGGTGTTGTTGACATACCTGATCTTCACCTTATTCTGCAAAAGTATGATCTTATTGATCCCGGTCTCCACACGATGCAACTCTTTTCTGGCATCCACATGCTTGACATAGATCACCGTGATCGCAAACGCCGCCGCGGCCGCCGTCACAAGATATCCTGCCTTCGTGTCCATATCCAGGAAAAACTGCAGAAGCAGCAGGAGCAGGATGCACAGTCCAAGCGCGACCACGCATATGATCGCCATGCCTCTGGTATCAGCAATCAGCCGCATCACCTCATTCTTACGATACAGATAAGCATGCTTCTCACCATCCAGCCGGTTCAGATCCTGTTTGATCCGATCTTGATATTCCTCCGCTTCCGTCAGCTTCGCATATCCTTCATCCACCTCATCAAGCATCCGCTCGATCTGTTGATATTTCTCATCGCTGATCCTGTGCGGCCGCTCCATGAAATCAGCCTTACTGTCCTGAAGAAGCGATACCCGTTTCGCACACTCCTTAAGCTGTTCGCTCTCCTCCGGCGGAAGCGCCTCGATCTCCTCCATATCCTTCAGATAGGAAGTTACCATATCGTACTCAAAAGTCAGATTTTCCAATTCCCTCGTGGCATCCGCCATACGTTCCAGACAGTTTCTGACGTAATCGTTTCTCTGCTCTTTATTGGTATAATCCACCTGATGGACGACTTCCTCATCATCCCACTCTTCGTCATATAAATCTTCTTCATCTCTTCTGCGAAATCCCGCAATCAGTTTCTTAAGCCAACCCATTTTAATCCTCATTTCTGCGCGCTATAACACATATTCTCTGTATTGTTCTTTCAAGCCGGCCGTCAGCCTCTCGATCTCCTGATAATATTGCACCTCGCTGCCCGCCGTACTGTTTCCTTCTTCTTTAAATACCTGCAGGGTAAAAAGCATTCGATTTTCATCCGTTCCTTCAAACTGCCCAGAAGCGCGCTCCATCTTCCTCTCTACCCGTAAGGATGCGTCGTGATATTCCGGATGATCCGCAATATAAGTAATATACTCCTTATCCTCACACCGCATACGCATAGCTGCCAGATATGATTCCAGACTTTCCGAATCCCGATCAGCTTCATATGCCTGCCGGAACCACTCCGCCGCCTGCCGGAACATGAACATCTTCGCACATGCCACTCCCATATTGTGATAGATGCTGCCTCTCAGCTTTCTGTCGGTCTCCGGAATCTGTGCGAGCAGACTGTGATATTGTCTAAGTGCCATAAAAAATTTTCGGCTCTGCAGCATGTGATCCGCCTTAGCTTTCCCACGCTCGTAAGGATTTAACCCCTCATTGCTCCTGATCGTCTGCTCCGTCTGCTCTACCACCTCAACCGGATACAGACCTACATACTCCAATATTGTTCCCGCAAAAGCAGAGACGGAACCATTTTGATTCATCAGGGAGTAAAGCGTGTGTGCCAACTGGCTTAAACCGCACTGCTCATCCAGCCATTGTATCAGATCCCGCCGCATCACATCCCGATCCAGCAATTCTGCTTTCTCCACAAACAGATAACACAATTCCTCCACCGAATATAGGTTTACATAAAACTTTTCCATAAAGTAAGGGCTGTTGCTGTATACACCCGTCCCAAGAATTATCCGCCCCATGCCGTATTCCATATCCTCCGTACTTCAACATCTCTTCCGTATACGCCGTGAAATTTCTAATACCCATGCCTTTCTCACAGCCTGCGAATTTGTAAGCCAAAACGCTACAGCGTCGGCACAAATTTGCGATTGAAAAATCTTTGATTTTTCAATCTACTACCGCAAAAGATTCCTCCCACACTTGCCCGCTTGACGGGAAGAGTTCCCCGAACCCCATGTCGGTCACCTTGATCTGTACCGTCTCCGGAGCGCTCATTGCCATTTCCATACGGTATCTTGTATAAGGAGCGCCTTTATTTCCTCCGTTTAACGGTATTACCCTCGTCTCTATATCCTTGCCGGTCAGCGGAGTAACCACAAATTCCAGCTCTCTCTCGCCCTCCAGCAGAAACTCGCACTCTTTTTGCACCTCATACCAGTTCTCCCCTGCATCCAGAAGCGCATAGTAAGATTCTCTTCCCTGCCGAAGAACATTCATGCCGATATTGGATTTTAGCTTGTCCTTTCCTAAGAACACATGCCTGCTTCCCACTTCTCCCGGCTCCAGTTTTTCCTGCAATCCATAGCATGCGCCTCTGCTAAAAAGGTTGTTTCCGCGAAAAACTCTCCTATTACGGCACAGAAATTGTATGGATTGTTTATCCCACTCTGCCCGAAACCCGTCTCCGAGGAGATAGACGGAAGATATGATCCTCCCTTCACACATTTTGCGCAGGATACCAAGAAATCGTTCATCCGCCATGCGATAGGCATCTTCTCTGACCGCTTCCTCTTCCGTCTCCTCCGGAATGACCAGTGTCTCATATATCTGTTCCTCGATCAGAACCACAATCGGCGTCGTACGTTTATTGCATTCCATACGATAGATCTTGAGACGCACACCGTCATGCTCACACGCCATCGCCTGATAATTCCATAATTCGGGCGGCTGATGCAGCATAAAAGCATAGAAGCTCTCCGTGTGGCTCTGAAAATAAATGTGCGGTGTCTTCAATCCCAGATTCACTGATGCCTGAGACAGTATCTCCACCATTCTATCATCCAACTCATCTACCGTAAACATGATCGCATCAATCTTCTCCACAGTCGCAATGAAATTCATCAGCGTCATGCTGCGTTTCAGGAATAGTGTGAGCAGCGCCACCGGATCGTAGGTCTCTCCGTCCAATTCAATTTCATCGCCTTTTCTGGCAAGATCCAGAAGCCCCTCTAACGGAAACATTCCCTCCTCATCCATATTCTTCACGGCATCCTTGCCATAGAACCACTGGTTGACTCCCTCTCGTTTACATAACATCGTCGGTATATTATACTGCTTCGTTCCCACCACCGTTGCAATCGTGGTGGCTTCCTCCTGACCGTAGACACAATAGCTGAGCTGAGAATATTTCTCCCCCAGATCATAACCCACCAGTACACTTCCCTTATGCAGTTTGCCTTCCTCTTTCCGCTCTAAAAACATGAAGCCTATCTCCTATTCCCAAACCGCTCTGCCGCAGCCGTATAACGAAACGATGTCAGCGTATGCAAAATACCTCATCTGTCATGTAATCCTGTCTATAGTATTCCCTAAGCAGGTCATCTACCGTATCGTAATCATGCAGTGTTTTGCCGATCATAATGTCATTGAGCACAGTAAACCGGCTCTCGAAATTATCCTGTCCGATATCGCTCTTATTGATCGTGCCGCTCTTAGTCAGCTGCTCGTTACCATCCACTTCCTCAGTGATGTAGAACTGCAGTCTCTCACCGAAGAAAAGAATGAATTCCTTAACGCAGATGCCTGCAAACATATTTTTCATCTCTTCCTTGCGATACTCATTCTCCGCGCTGTTCTCACTCTGGATCACGTAATGGATCACAGCCCTGCTGCCGGCTTTGGCCCGATATTCCACCATAGTCTTATCCTGATACGCATCCATCTGCGGGATATACCCCTGATATTCTTTATAAAGTGGCAGCACAATATGCTCATCCACGAGCTCACGCAGAAAATCACAGCATATCTGCCGCACCGTCTCATCCTGCGCATCCTTGTTCTCCGCATAATATCGCAGACAGGCGATCTTGCACACCAGATGCAAAGGCACGCCGTCCTGATATAGCTGCAGCACATTCCTGAAGATATACGGTTCCGTAATCTGTTCTCCGATGGCATAGTCATAGCAGCATTGGGACAGAAATGCCGCCATCAGTTCCTCATTGCCGCCACCCTTACTGTAGGTACGGAAGATCTCCATCTTCTCTCCCACATG
The DNA here is from genome assembly GCA_014804655.1 of Lachnospiraceae bacterium. GTDB lineage: Bacteria > Bacillota > Clostridia > Lachnospirales > Lachnospiraceae > UBA3282. The sequence continues at coordinate 18,817 of JAAUZK010000005.1, forward strand.
CGCCCCGGTGTACAGCATCTGAACAAGCATCCGCTCGCACAACATATAAGTGTCCAGACCGAAATCCACCGCTGCCTTCCACACATCCCGCATATCCTTAATGCTTCCGGAGAAATACCGCAGCAGATAATTCATTACATTCTCATCATACTTTCCCTTTTTCACCACATACAGGAGCACTCCGGTCATCACCGGATCTTCCTGCGTCTGCTCCTCATCCAGCAGACGGCTGCACAGCTTTACCAGTGTCTTGGCCTCCACGCCGTACGGTCCGTAACGCCGCACCCATCGAAAGGCTTCCTCATACATCCCTCTCGTGATCATATAGCGGATGATCTCCTTGCGGTCATGTCTGGTGATATCTTCCGGTGTAAGAAGCGTCAGACACTCGTCCAATTCCCTCATGCGGTCTTTATCATAATAGAACTGCACCAGCATCCTGCGAATCTCGCGCTTCATGCTCTCCCTGATCCGGTCGGATTCGACAAGCCGCGCAAAGAGATCCGCATTGTCCTCCTGTACAGTGAACGTATTCTGATACTCGAAGCATGCATAGACTGCATATCCCAAATGATCCCGCACAAACGGAGCGATCATAAGTGCCAGTTTCGCCGGACTGATCAGCCTGTCCGCCTGATATCCCACACTCATCGTGTACCTGTTGCCTGTCCCGTCTCCCAGAAGGATCTTACAGTCGGAATCGTACACCGGAACCTGTGCAGTACCCGCAACAACGGGATATACCTCCTCGCTCACTCCGTACGGATACACCAGAATCACTTCCCTGATCATATCCGAATCTATCTTGATATTTCTCATAAAAAGTAACGTGGCAAGCTGACCTGCACTCTCTTCATCGATCATTGGCAGACTGATCATATTGCGATACAGATATGCAAGATCTTTATTAATTCTTCCTCTTCCCAGCTGCTCTGTCACGAAACGCTCCATAGCAGCAGCATAATTCACATAAATATCCGGTATTTCCTCTCTGTGCCGGTGAACATAGGCATACAGATACGCCGTGATCTCATATTGAAGATCACTCTGATACGCAAAATACATCAGCACAATCTTGGGCAGCGGACCATCATATGTAAGCGATATAGACATCATATAATATTCATACAATCTGGTGATTCTGAGATTCTGCTCTACCCCGGCACGATACCACTCAAAATATGCTTTCCCGTAGCGATTGCCCTTGATCAAGAGCGTACAGATCGCATGGAGAATGTCATTGTCCTGCTTCTTCTCATAACATCCCTTAAGAATACGGAAGACACCGTCTGAATATGTCTTCTGTTTCTGCGCCAGATATATGATCTGCATCTCGATCTCGTCCTTCATGAGATCATGTCTGACAGCATAGTACAATACCTGCTGCTCAAACTCCTCCAGTTTCAGGAGCATGGACGGATTCGCACGCAGCAGATTCCACGCTTCAATATAGATAACCGGAGAAGTACAGCGGTTCCGAAACAATTCTTCCAACAGTTCCCACTTGCGGAATGCACTTGTGACATACTCTTCCGACAGATAAAGAAGCAGCCATGCGATCCGCCAGTTCCCTCTGTTGCGCTCGTAGACCTCCACCACTTCCGCCGCCACATCGTCCACATACTGATCATCCTTACTGTACAGGGTCGTGAGATACAGATAATAACACCACAATTCCGGAAACTCTTCCCGTCTTGCAAGCACCTGATCCTCCTGCTTTTCGATCATCCACTTCGCTTCATTACTGCGCTCTTCCGTCAACAGAATCTGCGCCTGAAAAAGTTTGATCGTAATATCCCTGTCGTCCAGCTCCATAAGACGGCTGAGAAGCTTTCCCGTCTCCGCCATCCATGTTTTCGTACTGATCTTCTTTAATCGGAATGCCTGATAGTATTCCATGACCTCCACGGTAAGCCTTCTCTTTTCCCGATGGATTCCCAGCGCTTTCCGTCCGGTCCGATGCAGCACCACAGTAACCGGAACCCTGACCGTCCTGTGTTCCTGCATCAACAAAATGCAGCCATAGTTATTGCCTGCATGCAGTTTCTCATAATCTATATAATAATACACTCTGTATATGTTGCCCAGAAAAGAGGAATCCGTCACGGTGCTTTCTTCCACCCGCAGGAATTCTCCCTCTGTCCCGATTTGCAGATAAGTATAGCCCCAACCGTTTCTGTTGATTACAAGTGCATATCGGGTATTCTCCAGAGGATCCTCTATCTTGATCTCCGTCTCCTCCGGAATATATTCCACGGCTCTCTTTTTGTTGATCTCCTGCAGGAACTCCTCCACATTATGCTCATTCCCCCGAACTGCCGATAAGCCCATGTATGCTGCATAATGCTGGCTGTCACTGCCCGTAAACACCTCTTTAAATTCTTCGGAATAAAACAGTTTCACCGCTTCTTCCCAATTACTTTTCGCCAGATTGGTAAAATGGAACAGATTCCTGATATTGCCCATACTGGAAACAACCACCTTGGGCATAACAGACACGGAAAAGGGCAGATAATATTCTCCCTGATTAGAAATGATGTTGAAGGCTCCTTTCACTTCTTCTCCTTCTTCCATCCCGTGAGCGTCAAACCGATAGTGAATCTCATCCTGACTGCCGCTGAAAGACTGTGTCACACACTCCATGCGCAGATCAGAAGATACCGCATATCCTTCCGTCATACGCCCCACCGGACCATACACCGTAAAGGAACCTTCCGCCGTTTCGTCGGCATGCAGTGATATCTCAATACGAGGACAGGAAAAGTCCAGAGAACCGTTATCAAAATTAAATTTTCCGTTTAGTATCTCTTCTATTACCTGTCTCACGCTTCCGCACTGCCTTTCTACATAGTTATTAAAATTATACCATTTATATAGCAGTCAGCGCAAGGGCGGGCGCATTTTATTTGCGGCCATCGCAACCAGTACCTTTTATTTCCTTCCGCATACCATATTAGGAAGAGATTATTACGAGGTTTTCTATGGAAGAGCCCATCTTAAAAAGTATGCAGTCCGAAGGTACGGCACGGGGCAGCCTGCAAATCAACGTTACTGCCGATGTGGGGCTGATACCGATCCGGAATGCCAACATAACCATTTCTTATACTGGAGAGCCGAACAGTACACTGGAAACGCTGACTACGGATTCCTCCGGTCAGACAGATACCATATCGTTAGACGCACCGCCGCTTGAATACAGCCTGACGCCCAATTCACCTATGCCTTACGCCGAATATACGCTGAACATTACCGCTCCGGGCTATGAACCGGTAACCGTGTCCGGCGTGGAAGTGCTTCCCGATGTGACAGCGGTGCAGAATATCGAGATGACTCCCACCGAAATTGCGCAAGAAGATTCCGAGACAATTACAATACCCGACCACACACTGTACGGGGACTATCCGCCTAAGATTCCCGAAGACGAAATCAAACCTATGGATGAGTCCGGTGAGATCGTCTTAAGCCGCGTTGTCATTCCCGAATATATTATCGTTCATGACGGCGTTCCTTCTGACTCCACTGCGGCCAACTACTATGTGCGTTACCGGGATTATATTAAAAACGTGGTTTCATCCGAGATATATGCCACGTGGCCGGAAAGCGCGATCTATGCTAACACCCTTGCCATCATGTCCTTTACGCTGAACAGGGTTTATACGGAGTGGTATCGTAACAAAGGCTACAACTTCACCATCACATCCTCCACCGCCTACGACCAGAAATGGATTTACGGCAGGAATATATACTCTAACATTGACAGACTGGTGGATTCCATCTTCGCCAATTATCTCTCCCGCCCCGGTGTGCGCCAGCCCATTTTTACCTCATACTGCGACGGCAAAAATGTGACATGCAGCGGCTTGAGCCAGTGGGGCTCTAAGTATCTGGGAGACGAGGGCTACACACCCATCGAGATCATCCGCTACTACTACGGAAGCGACATGTATATCAACACCGCCGTAGCCGTCTCCGGCGTACCCTCTTCATGGCCCGGATATAATTTGAACGTAGGCGCTTCCGGCGACAAAGTACTGCAGATCCAGCAACAGCTCAACCGTATCGCTCAGAACTATCCCGCTATTCCGCGTATCACGGCGGACGGTATCTATGGTACTAATACAGCCAATGCGGTCCGTACCTTCCAGCGGGTCTTTAATCTGCCTCAGACCGGTATCGTGGATTATCCCACATGGTATAAGATTTCGGAGATCTATGTGGGCGTGAGCAGAATCGCGGAGCCGGGTTAATGTATTATGACTTTCATCTTAATAAGGGGAAAAGACAGCCGTCAAACTGCCTTTTCCCCTTATATCATTGGTTTACATAACCTATTTTGTTAATAACATCATAATATCATTGCTTCTCGCCACAAACTTCGTCATTGCCTCAGGCTCAAGCGGCGCCTGCTGCAACAGCGCCAGATCATAAAGTTGCTCGCAGATCATCTTCACATTCTCGCCATCCTGATGCTCTAAGACATACTGCACCAGCGGATGATTCGCGTTCAGGATCAGCGTCTCGCCTTCCTTGCCGAACATACCCATGTCCATACCCTGCATGGAATACATCTTCATCATATCCTGCATTCTGCGGCTTTCCTCAGACAATGTGATCATGGATGAAATCTTCTTGTTTTTCAGCTTCTCGATCTTGATCTTGATGGCATCCTTTTTCAGAACCTTCTTCATCAGCTTAGCGATTTCTTCCGCCTGCTCTTCCATCTCTTTCTCAGCCTTCTTGGAAGTCTTTGCCTTAAATACATCCGTCAGATCCGCGTCGATTCTCTGGAACTTGATCCCCTCATTCTTAGCCTCCAGCTGGGACACAAAGGGCTGGTCGATATTGTGTGTCAATACCACGGCATCCATCTTGGCAGCCTTAAACATATTGATATACTGGCTCTGCTGCTTCTCGTCCGTCACGTAGTATATGACTTTCTCTTTCTTTTCTTCCTCGTTTTCCTCATCCTCCGCAGCAGATTCTTCGCTCTCATCTACCACCTCGGCTTCCACCTTTTCACCGTTCTCGTCCACGGCATTGCCGTTTTTCGTCTCCGCCTTATCACCGTCTGCAGCCGTCTCGCTTTCCTCTCCGACTTCGTCAGGATCGATCNNNTTNACNTCNAGACATTCNGGCANTGTCANATANNNNCCGTCCANNTTCTTGAANAGGATATAATCNNTCATCNTCTCACAGAATTTNTCNTCTTTCAGGCANCCNAACTTGATNAANGGNCTGATATCATCCCAATATTTCTCGTACTCCTCTTTCTCGGTCTTGCACATGCCGGACAGNTTATCNGCCACTTTCTTCGTNATATACTCGCTGATNTTCTTTACGAANCCGTCATTCTGCAGGGCGCTTCNNGATACGTTAAGCGGCAGATCCGGACAGTCNATCACACCTTTCAGCAAAAGCAGGAACTCNGGAATAACNTCCTTAATATTATCTGCGATAAACACCTGATTGTTATATAATTTGATCGTTCCNTCTATGGACTCNTACTCCATATTGATNTTCGGGAAATAGAGAATACCTTTCATATTNAAAGGATAATCCATATTCAAATGAATCCAGAACAGAGGCTCCTTGTAATCCTGAAATACCTTGCGNTAAAACTCCAGATACTCCTCTCTGGTGCACTCGTTCGGNTGCTTCGTCCAGAGGGGCTGTGTCTCATTGAGCAGTTCNGGACGCTTCTTAATCTTTAACTTCTGCTCNTCCTCTTCTTTTTCTTTTGCGATCTCCTCTACGACTTCATCTGTATCCAGTTTCTCATCTGCCTTGATGATCTGTGTNTCCGTAGTATTCGCCTTGGACAGATAGATCTCNGTGGGCATAAAGGAACAGTACTTCTTAATCACTTCTTTCGCCTTATACTCNTTNCAGAACTCTAAGCAGTCCTCGTTGATATGAAGCGTAATCTCCGTGCCGACCTCGGTTCTCGTTCCTTCCTCCATGTCGAACTCCGTNCCGCCGTCGCACTCCCAATGAACCGCCTGCGCNCCGTCCTGATAAGACAGCGAGTCGATGTGTACCTCGTCCGCCACCATGAATGCCGAATAGAATCCCAAGCCGAAATGACCGATAATCTGATCCTCNTTTGCCTTGTCCTTATACTTCTCGATAAAGTCNGTTGCACCGGAAAANGCGATCTGGTTNATGTACTCCTCCACCTCGGCCGCCGTCATACCGATACCGTTATCTATAAATTTCANGGTCTTTTCCTCNGGGTTNACGATCACCTGNATTTTTGCCTTATANTCGTCTGCCAGCGCATACTCNCCCATCATATCCAGTTTCTTTAANTTCGTGATCGCATCACATCCGTTGGATATCAGTTCACGGAAAAAGATATCATGATCTGAATANAACCATTTCTTGATAATCGGNAAAATATTGTCGCTGTTGATTGATAAATTACCATGTTTTGCTGCCATTTTATCACATCCCTTTCTTCATANTCGTACAACCAAAACAAGTCTCTGCTTTCATGCTGCTTTGTAATTACNCAAATCCCTTCACTCGGAATTTATCACCTAGTGCATAGTTTAATACGACCATATTCAGAAGTCAAGAAAAAATTAGCACTCATTCGTAACGAGTGCTAATAATNNTNGTTTTATTCAGCTAANATGCGGTTTCCGGTAATTCTAAACTTTTTCTAAACTTANACTATTTTCCGAAATACTGCGAATACACCTCAAAAAAATCCATCGTCTTAACATTCTCATCGTGAATAAANCCTACACTGTCCCACAACTCTTCATTCAGATTTCTGGTCAGTGTCTCCACATAAGCATCNTACTCCTGNCCGAACGCNTCCGCCCGTCTCTGATCCACGATCTTGACCTTATTGGCATCCGTCTCATCCTTATCAAAAGTATTGAGACACTTGATGATATGATAGCCAAACTCCGTCTCCACGATATCGCTGATCTCATCCTTACCCAGATTNAAAGCCGCCGTCTCGAATGTCTCTCCCATCTCTCCTTTGCCGAAGGAATAGGTTCCCTTATCGTCTTCGCTGTACTTGCGGATCAGCTCGTCAAAGTCTTCCCCTTCCTTTGCCAGTTCCAGCACTTCGCACGCCTCGCGATAAGCATTTTGCTTCGCCTGCACCGTATACTCTATCTTTTTCCCCGTGCCNTCCAGCGCATAAGTCTTAATGAGAATATGCTGTACCGTGATGGTTCGCGCCTCATCGTCACTGATCTCCGGATTAATATCCTTGATCGTGTACTGATACACCTTCTCCGCCANCGCAAATTCTCTNTACAATTCACTGATCGTCTTCTCCGACACGTCCATCAGCTCTATCTCGGTNCTGTTAAGGGAACTGTAATAAGCGTTCGCCGCATTCTCCGCCTGCGCCTTTTCNTCATCACTTAGCTCTACCTCATACCGCCCGGCCATCAGATTCATGGTTTTGATCTGTGCGATCTGCGCCAGCGCAATATCCTTNACATTCTGCTCCAATGTCACACCATCCACATTGGTATTCCAGATTTCCGTNCCATATACACTCTCNTAGCGNTTCTGGATATTNGTGAGATATACCATGATCTCCGGCAGTGTACAGGCACTCGTCTCTATCCGGAAAATCTCATCCTTATTAAATCCGGTAGTCAGAACAACCTTGGTGCCNACCCCTTCGCTGTCACCACACCCGCNTAAGGNGCTCAGACATATACCNGCTGCCAGCAGGAGTCCTGCNGNTCTTCTTAATCTGCTTCCTCTCATACATTTCCTATTCTGTAACTGTTCAGTACCTTCACAGTTACGATGCAAAATCCATCCTAAATTGTCTTCGACAATGGGATTTTGCCCGTCGAATCATATTCTTACGGTCTCAGCAGTAAATGCTTCGCCCTGTACTGAATAGTTACTCTATTCTTTCTATAATGTCACATGTCCCACATATTTCATATCTGTCTCGCATTGCATATCCGTCCGGGTATTACTTCTTCCATACAACCGGACCACACTGCTCATCATATAATATTGCCCTGCCGGTCATACCACTTCTCTCCATCGGTCAGTACATAGTCTTCCCCGTTAAGGATCGCCTTAATATAATCTTCTGCCGATGCCAGTCTTCTCCGGAAAGCAACGCCGCCGCCGAACAGCTGTGTGTTATGAATGTCTGATCCCGCACTCATGGGCAGCTTATTCGCACAGGCATATGCTATTGCCCTCGCATCATACTCCGGATGGGCATGCCCCTTACTATGAGAATTAGAATGCGCCGCATTGACTCCTTCCACTCCGTCCACCCACTCGGGATACAGACGAATCTCGCGAATATAATCTGCCTCTCTGTAAGGATGGGCATGCACCACGAGCCCTCCGGCCTCATGCACAAGCCTGTACTGTTCCTCCACGCCCGCCTCCGGCAGCTGGGGATGCGCCTTCATCCACGCCGTATCTATACCGTATATGAGAAATTCAGTACCGCAGTATCCCGCCTCATAACCGAAGAAAACATCCAGACCGATCCGGTCTCCCTCCGCCTTGGCGTGTTCATACCCCCGCCCGAAAGCCTCCACCCATTCTTCCCACGGAAGTCCTCTGTCTATGGCAGTATTGCCTCCCCAGTTATGATCCGTCACGAAGATGCCGGTATAACCGTACTCCTTACAGGCTCTTGCCATCTCTTCACCCGTACTTCTAGCACAGGCGCTGGCTTCCGACGTATGCAGATGTGTCTCATATAAAAAAGGGTATCTTTCCCGTATATCCGTATTCATTTTCCTGTCCATCCTTTTTTATCGTAAAACCTACGCCGTCGAAAAGGGATTAAATTGCGTGCCGAAAGCATCTCAACCTAATCCCTCTCCCCTCGTATCTTCTATTTCTATTATTTGATCACACGAATCCATCCTTCAGGCGCATCGATGCGACCCATCTGTATGCCTGTCAGTGTATCATACAGCTTCTTCGTAATCGGTCCCATCTCGCTCATGCCGCTGGGCAATGCGATCTCTTTGCCGTGATCTACAATCTTACCTACCGGAGAGATCACTGCCGCAGTACCGCACAGACCGCATTCCGCGAACTCTTTCACTTCCTCAAAAGGAACCGCTCTCTCTTCCACTTCCAATCCGAGATAATCTTTTGCAACCACCATCAGAGAACGTCTCGTAATGGAAGGCAGAATACTGTTAGATTTCGGCGTTACGACCTTATTGTCCTTCGTCACGAACAGGAAGTTGGCACCGCCCGTCTCCTCAACATAGGTTCTTGTCGCCGCATCGAGATACATATTCTCATCGTACCCCTCCGCATGTGCCGTCATGATGGCATGCAGACTCATGGCATAGTTTAAACCTGCTTTGATATGTCCCGTACCGTGCGGCGCTGCACGGTCGAAGTCACTCACTTTGATCGTTAACGGTTTCACGCCGCCTTTGAAGTAAGGTCCCACCGGGGTCGTGAATACTCTGAACTGATATTCTTCCGCCGGTTTTACGCCGATCACAGAAGAACTGCCGAACATATACGGACGGATATAAAGAGTCGCGCCGGAACCGTAGGGCGGAACATATGCCTCGTTGGCCGCTACCGTATCGACCACCGCCTGCACGAAACGCTCCTTAGGAAATACCGGCATCTCCAACCTCTTACAACTGTCTTCCATACGCTGTGCATTCAGATCCGGACGAAAAGTCACGATACGGCCGTCCTCCGTCGTATATGCCTTCATTCCCTCAAAGCATGTCTGTGCATACTGTAATACGCCCGCACACTCATTGATGGAAATATTAGCATCAGAGATAAGCGCTCCCTCATCCCATGCGCCATTCTTATAATTAGCTACAAATCTCTTGTCCGTCTCCTGATAACCGAATCCGAGGTTTGCCCAGTCAATATTCTTCTTTTCCATTTTCCTTACTCCTTCTGAACAGTTACATTTTCCTTTACTATATTATACCTTTATCCCCAAAAGTCAAGACGCGAATTGCCTTACAACACGGTAGTTTGACAGTTGAATCAATAAGAAATCCTCGCAGGCCTTGAAAAGCCTGTATTTTTTTGTCAACTTTTTTGTATTTTTATGTGGCTATTTGTGTGTATTTGTATTATAATAA
>JAAUZK010000006.1 GCA_014804655.1 Lachnospiraceae bacterium
TTATTATAATACAAATACACACAAATAGCCACATAAAAATACAAAAAAGTTGACAAAAAAATACAGGCTTTTCAAGGCCTGCGAGGATTTCTTATTGATTCAACTGTCAAACTACCGTGATAGGATAGGGCGTTCCGGCTTTTGCATTGTAAGTTGCCCTTGGATATAACTGCGGAAATAACTATAATCTTGACAAGTAATATTGGATTTGCTATTCTTATATTAGAGTTAAAGGGCGTTTCTCTGGTTGATAGTTCAACAGAGAAGATGCCCTTTGTGTGATAATTCCGACAATAGTAGCGTATTCGCGCACTATCATTTAGGAAGCCAAAGGGGAATTTGCAAAGGAGAGCATAATGAAAAAGCAAAAGAGTAGTATGAAAAATGTATTTTTACGGAATCTGCTGTTAGGAATGTTGTTGCCGTTTGTCATCATTCTGCTGGTGATAACTGTACAGATTTTCAAGGATGTGCAGGCGGATAAGGCGGATACCTATTCGACGATGGCGGATATGATTGCAAGTAATGTAAATGCGGTAGTGCAGCAGTATGTTTCTGTTGTCAGGACAGCGGCGGATAATGAAAATGTGACCGATATGGATTATAGCAGGGCGGAGGACTATCTGAACAAGGTTATCAGCGATAGCGGAAATGTATGGTCCCATTTTCTGATTACCGACAGTGAGGGCGTTGAAATTGCTCACACGGATGGCGAAGAACACCACGGAACGTCTATTGCAGACAGGGAATATTATTCGGTACCATGGAATGAGGAGAAGACTGTTATTTGTGAGCCTACCTTTTCAAAAAGCACGGGAAGAAGAATTCTGGCAATCGGCACACCGGTTTACAGTGCCGGGGAAAAGGTCGGCGTGCTGGTTGGATTTGTCCGGTTGGAATACATATCAGCAGAGGTTAATAATTATCGTATTACGGACAATAACTACGCATTTATGCTGAATTCGGATGGTCTGCTGTCAGCGCATCCGAATGAGGATATTGTTTTACTGCAGAACTGGGCGACCGGTGAATGTGATGAGTCAGTTTCATCGGATGAGATTGATAATATGACAGATAATCAGAAAAGCGTGATAGCGGCTATGATGCGGGGTGAAGAAGGCGTCGTGTCAGGCATGGATTACGTTTACGCATATGCTCCGATCGGAATCGGCGGGATGTCTATCTGTATTACAGCGCCATCTATGGAAGCATACGAAATCGTGTATAATTTGATAAAGGTATTGGCGGTCGCTGTTCTGATTGTGATCGTTTTGGGAATTATGATTTCCTTATTTATGGCCAAGAGTATTACAACACCGTTTATATGGATCGCAGAGCAGACAGAGGCGCTTGCTCATGGCGATACGAATCTGATCGAGAGAAAAATGGGTTATGCCCATACCAAAGAAATGCTGGAATTGAAGCAGTCGATCTCCTTCCTGGCTTCCAGTCTGGAAAGTATGCTGTCAAAATTAGATATAGAGTCGAAAAACATGCTGAATACCGTTGAGGCAATTGCTACACAGGTATCCGAGTCAAATGCAAGTGCAAATGATACGTCTGCAACGATGCAGGAGCTTGCGGCAGCGATGCAGGAGGTGTCGGCGACAACGGCGAATATGAGCTGTTCAACCGAGGTTACCGCCGATACGATTCTTCAGATCGCCCATAATTCTGAGAGTGGTGCAGAGTTTGCCAAAGAGTGCCAGATAAGAGCCAGAGAAAGTGAAAATACGGCTGTAAAAGGCAAAGCATCAACTAATGCAATGGTGGATGAAATTCGGTCCATTATGACAGAGTCTATTGAAAACAGTAAAAAGGTAGATGATATCACAGAACTTACTTTAGATATTTTAAGCATTGCCAGCCAGACAAACCTACTTGCACTGAACGCTTCCATTGAAGCGGCCAGAGCCGGAGAGGCGGGTAAAGGATTTGCGGTTGTTGCAGAGGAAATACGGGAACTGGCAGAGCGTTCAAGATTGACCGCGAATAACATTCAGACAATTAGCCAGACTGTTATTGAAGCAGTTGAGAAGCTGGCGTCTGATTCGAGTTCAATGTTGGAGTTTATTGATACGACCGTGTTGAAGGATTATGACAAGTTTGCCGAGATTACACAATACTACAGAGAAGATTCCACTCATTTGGAAAGTGTATTGAGTGAGTTCGCAGCTCAGGCAGGTCAATTGAGAGAAAATACGAATGTATTGAAAGAGGGTATGAACGGGATTGCAAATGCGGTTGAAGAAAGCACGAACGGAATCGTAATGGTGGCAGAGTCAACAACCGGCCTTGTAACGAACCTTGGATCCATCCAGCAGGAAGTCATTGATAATAAACGTATATCAAATGAACTGCGTCAGGAAGTGGATAAGTTCCGTTAATAATTTTCCCATATCATTTCGGAATGGATACGGCGTAAGAGGTATCAAAGGGAGAAATTTCCTTTGGTATCTCTTTTATGGCAGAAGGAGAGAGTATATCAATGGAAACAAGAAAAATGGACAAACTGAATATTGAGACTTCTTTGCTCGGTTTCGGGTGTATGCGTTTTCCCACGACTGCGGACGGGGAGATTGATGAGCCCGAAGCGGAGAGAATGCTTGACAAGGCAATTGCGGCAGGGGTAAATTACATCGACACCGCTTATCCCTATCACAATGGGAAGAGTGAACTTCTCGTAGGGAAAGTACTGAAGAAGTATGACAGAAATTCCTTTTATCTGGCAACGAAGCTTCCCGTTTGGCTGGTACATACGGTGGAGGATGTGGACAGATTATTGGATGAGCAGCTGCACAAGCTGCAGACAGACCATATCGACTTTTATCTCATGCATGCCATGGATAAGGCACGTTGGGATCAGATGAAGGAAATAGGGTGTATCGAGCGCCTTGAAAAGCTGAGGGAAGCCGGTAAAATCAAATATATCGGATTTTCTTTCCATGACAAATATGAAACATTCGAGGAGATTGTAGAGGCCAGGGATTGGGATTTTTGCCAGATTCAGCTTAACTACATGGATACCCGGGAACAGGCCGGATTGAAAGGTTATGAGCTGGCAGCTTCTAAAGGCATTCCACTGGTGATCATGGAGCCTGTCAAAGGTGGTTCGCTGGCAGTCTTTGCTGAGGATATCATGGATAAATTTCATAAACTGGATGCGGATGCTTCTGCGGCTTCCTTTGCGCTTCGCTGGGTGGGAAGCCTGCCGGGAGTGAAGGTGATCTTAAGCGGCATGTCCACCATGGAACAGGTGGACGATAATTTGAAAACATTCGGGTCCTTTAAACCGTTGACAGGGGAAGAAGAGAAGACGATCACCCAGGTGACGGAGATCTTAAGGAGCCGTGTACAGAATGGCTGTACCGGATGCCGTTACTGTATGCCATGTCCGGCAGGGGTCGATATTCCGGGATGTTTTGCGTCATGGAATACATATCATATGTACCAGAATTATAATGTAGTTAAGTGGAGATGGGAGCAGGCGCTGGGAGACGGAAAGCAGGCTAAGAACTGCATCAAGTGCGGAAAGTGCGAGCAGGTGTGCCCGCAGAAGCTTTCTATCCGCCAGGATCTCGAGAAGGTACAGGCAGATTTGGATAAGAAGGAAATGGTTCTGTAAAATTTAATAGAGTCGCCTCTGCTCGTTTTACGGGTGGGGGCTATTTTGTTAAGCCGCATTTGATTTTGCAGGTAACAGTAGTATGAACTTGTAATTGATTTTATGCATGGTACAATAAGACATGGAGTTATACTAAGGCATCAAAGAACGCCGCTTAAGTATAACTAAGTCATGTCTGTATTTGATGCAGATGGGAGAGGCTAAGAGAGGATATTACAGGGGGTAAGCGAAGATGGAGCACAGATATAAAACGATAATAAGGTATGTGGGTATGGCTATGTTGATGATGACTCTGTTGACCGGATGCGGCAATGCTGCGAAGCCTGTCAAGGCTGATATTAAGGATTTTCATGATTCTGTATTTGGAGAAAATACCTATATTTTTACGCCGGAGGATGAACCGGAACAGGTGCAGGCCGTGTTGGATGAACTGTATGCGAGTCAGGAGAGCAATCAGTTTGGAGAGAAGCGGTATGCGGTATTATTTATGCCGGGAGAGTACGATCCTTCCATTCAGGTAAATATGGGATTTTATATGCAGGTCGCCGGACTCGGACTTACGCCGGACGATACCAGGATAGGGAATTTATCCTGTCTTGCCAGATGGCTGTCAGATGATCCTGGCAATCATAATGCTACCTGTAATTTCTGGAGGGGTGTGGAGAATATCAATATCGGAAGCAATACGGTGTGGGCTGTGTCTCAGGCTACCTCCATGAGAAGGGTACATATTGAAGGTAGTCTGTATCTGCACGATGATTACGGATGGGCGAGTGGCGGATTTCTGTCAGATTCTCTGGTTGACCGCATGGTGGATTCCGGTTCGCAGCAGCAATGGCTTTCCCGGAATTGTAACTGGGGAACTTGGATGGGTGAGAACTGGAACATGGTATTTGCCGGAATCGGTGATAATAACGCTCCGAAAGGCACATGGCCGGGTAAGAAGTATACTGCTGTAGAGACCGTGGAAGAAATACAGGAAAAGCCATTCCTGACCTATGATGAAGAAAAAGGATACGGAATATTTGTGCCGGATACAAGAAAAGATTCCACAGGAATTTCATGGGATAAGGACATTGCGGGAACCTTTGTGGAAATGAAAGATATTTATGTTGCCAAACCGGATGTGGATACGGCGGAAACCATGAATAAGGCTCTGGGTGAGGGAAAACATCTGCTGCTTACTCCGGGGATTTACAGTCTCACGGAACCGATTGTGGTAGATCATGAAAATACGATCGTGATGGGAATGGGACTGGCAACGCTGGAATCAAATGACGGAACTGTGTGCATGAAAACAGCGGACCGCTCCGGCATCAAAGTCTGCGGACTTTTATTTGAAGCGGGAGAAAAGAAGAGCGAAACCCTTTTTGAAGTGGGATATGATGCTTCAGAAGAAACTGCCGGGAAAGAGGTGCCGGTATTATTAAGCGACCTGTATTTCCGTGTCGGCGGTGCAGCCATGCACAAGACTCAGGTAGATAACTGTGTCATGATAAAGAGCAGTCATGTGCTGGGAGATAATTTCTGGGTATGGCGGGCAGACCATGGGGACATGGTTGGCTGGGAACTGAATCAGGCGAAGAACGGGATTATTATTGATGGGGATTACGTGACAATGTATGCGCTTCTGGTGGAACATTTTCAGGAGTATCAGACCATATGGAACGGTGATTACGGAAAGACCTGTTTCTATCAGTGCGAAATCCCGTATGATGTACCGGCGCAGGATAGCTGGAAGAGTCATGATGGCAGTGTTAACGGTTTTGCCTCCTATTATATAGCAGACGATGTGACAAATCACGAGGCCTGGGGGCTTGGAATCTATTCATTTAACAGGGATGCCATAGTAGAGCTTTACAGTGCAATGGAAGCGCCGGAATGTGAAGGCGTGAAGATACACAATATTTGTACGGTTATGATTACGGGAAATCCGGGAATCAGTCATATTATTAACGATAGCGGGAGTGCGGTTATGACTGCCGGAGCCAGGGAAGTGATCTGTGAGTTTGAGAATGGTGAAATTGTGCGGTAGAGAGTCTGCTTGCTTCGGATAATAGCGTCCTGTGTAATATTCTGATTGAAAATCACTCCGAAACAGTGTAGAATCGTAGCAGTAAACTAATATAGGAGCAAGGAGAAATTATGGCACTCAGTAAGAAACCGGTTACCGGTATGAAAGATATCCTTCCGGAGGAGATGGAGATCCGTGACTATGTCATCGGAGTGATCAAGGAGACCTACGGAAATTTCGGATTTACATCTATCGAAACGCCCTGTGTGGAGAATCTTGCAAACTTAAACTGCAAGGCGGGCGGTGAGAATGAGAAACTGATTTTTAAAATATTAAAACGAGGCGAGAAGCTGCGGCTTAGCGAGGCACAGAGCGAAGATGATCTGGTGGATGGCGGGTTGCGTTATGACCTGACAGTACCGCTTGTCAGATACTATTCCAATCACGTAAGTGAGCTTCCCACGCCCTT
Organism: Lachnospiraceae bacterium; assembly: GCA_014804655.1. GTDB lineage: Bacteria > Bacillota > Clostridia > Lachnospirales > Lachnospiraceae > UBA3282. The sequence goes on from JAAUZK010000006.1 coordinate 6,109, forward strand.
TAAGGCATTGCAGATGGGTAACGTATGGCGTGCGGACAGACCCCAGAGAGGGCGGTATCGTCAGTTTATGCAGTGCGATATAGACATTCTGGGAGAGGCGGGTAATCTGGCGGAGATCGAGCTGATCCTTGCCACCACCACGACGCTTGGCAGACTGGGATTTAAGAATTTCAATATCCGTATTAACGACAGACAGATACTCAAGGCGATGGCGGCTTACAGCGGTTTTGCCGAAGAGGACTACGATCAGGTATTTATCATTCTGGACAAGATGGACAAGATCGGCATAGAGGGCGTGGAGTCCGAACTGCTGGCAGCAGGATACGATCAGACAAGTGTGACCAAATACATGGAACTTTACAGAGGATTGGAATCGGCGCAGGACCCTATCAGTTATATCGCGGACAAACTGTCAGAGAATCTGCCGTCAGATGTGATGGAGAGCTTCAAGGAGATCATCGACAGTGTGGAAGCGACCAAGGGAGATTTCTTTAAACTGGTATTTGATCCTACGCTGGTGCGTGGTATGTCCTATTATACGGGCACGATCTTCGAGATCGATATGCCGGAGTTCGGCGGAAGCTGCGGAGGCGGCGGAAGGTACGACAAGATGGTAGGCAAGTTTACGGGGAACAATGTTCCGGCATGCGGCTTTTCCATCGGTTTTGAGAGAATTATATTATTGCTTTTGGAGAGCGGGTTTAAGGTGCCCAAGGCAGGAAAGAAAATCGCCTATCTCATGGAAAAGGGCTTACCATCAGACAGACTGTGCGAGGTGATGGCGCAGGCGCAGGCGGAGCGTGAGAAGGGCAACCAGATATTGGTGGCGCGTATGAACAAGAATAAGAAGTTCCAGAAGGAACAGCTTACTGCGCAGGGGTATGAAGAGTTTAAGGAGTTCTATCGGGAAGAATTAAAGAGATAAAGGCGGATATAGATAATCAGATAATGTCTCTTGCGGAGGATGGAAAATGGCAGAGTCTATGAAAGGGTGGAAGCGATCGCACCGCTGTGCGGAGCTTTCCACACTAAATGTCGGTGAAGAAGTAACCGTCATGGGATGGGTACAGAAACAGAGAAATAAAGGTGGAATCATATTCGTTGATCTTCGGGACCGTTCCGGTATCTTACAGATCATTTTTGAGGAGAATGACTGCGGCGAGGAGGCTTTTGCCAAAGCAGAGAAAATGCGCAGTGAATTCGTGATAGCCGTAGTGGGTAAAGTAGAGAAGCGTTCCGGTGCGGTAAATGAGAATCTGAAAACAGGCGAGATCGAGATCCGTGCCGCCCAGGTGCGTATTCTGTCCGAGTCCGAGACACCGCCGTTTCCAGTGGAGGCAGACTCCAAGACCAAGGAAGAGATCCGACTCAAATATCGTTATCTGGATTTAAGACGTCCCGATTTACAGGATAAGATCATCTTAAGGAGCAAGATCGCTTCTGAGATGAGAGCTTTTATGGCAAACGAGGGATTCCTGGAGATCGAGACGCCGATTCTGTGCAAATCCACACCGGAAGGCGCAAGAGATTATCTGGTGCCCAGCCGTGTGCATCCGGGCAGCTTCTATGCACTGCCGCAGTCGCCGCAGTTGTATAAACAGCTCCTCATGTGCTCCGGCTATGACAGGTATTTCCAGATCGCGAAGTGTTTCCGTGACGAGGATCTGCGTGCAGACAGACAGCCGGAATTTACGCAGGCGGATATGGAGTTATCCTTCGTGGATGTAGATGACGTGATCGAAGTCAACGAGAGACTGATCCGGCATATCTGCAAGGAAGCCATCGGACTTGATGTGCAGCTTCCGCTGCCGCGCATTTCATGGCAGGAGGCGATGGATCGTTACGGTTCCGATAAGCCGGATACCCGTTTTGGAATGGAACTGACAGATGTGTCGGAAATAGTGGCGGGCTGTGATTTCGGGGTGTTCACTTCCGCGTTAGAGAGCGGCGGTTCTGTAAGAGGTTTGAATGTAAAGGGACAGGCGGCCATGCCCCGCAAGAAGATCGATGTGCTGGTGGACTTTGCTAAGGGATACGGCGCAAAAGGGCTGGCGTATTTGAGTGTGCAGGAGGATGGCACATATAAATCTTCTTTTGCTAAATTTATGACAGAGGAAGAACTGGACAGGCTGGTAGAGGCGACGCAGGGAGAGAAGGGGGATCTGCTTCTCTTTGCGGCCGATAAGAAGAATATCGTTTACGGTGTGCTGGGTGCGCTTCGTGTGGAGTTAGGAAAGCAGCTTGGATTAATTGACGAGTCACAGTTCAATTTCCTGTGGGTGGTGGACTTCCCGCTGCTTGAGTGGAGCGAGGAAGAGAACCGATTCATGGCGATGCATCATCCGTTTACCATGCCGATGGAGGAAGACTGGCAGTATATTGATTCCGATCCGGGACGCGTTCGCGCCAAGGCATATGATATCGTATTAAACGGTGTGGAGCTTGGCGGAGGTTCCGTCAGAATCCATCAGGATGATATTCAGGAGAAAATGTTTGAGGTGCTTGGGTTTACGAAGGAGCAGGCGTGGGAGCAGTTCGGTTTCCTGTTAAGCGCTTTCAAGTACGGTGTTCCGCCTCATGCGGGGCTGGCGTACGGTCTGGATCGGTTTGTGATGCTTCTCGTGGGTGCGGATAATATCCGTGAGGTTATCGCTTTTCCTAAGATCAAGGATGCGTCCTGCTTGATGACGGAGGCTCCCGGAACAGTGGATGAGAAGCAGCTTGCGGAACTTCGGATCGCGGTTTTACCGGAGGAGGAAACAGAATGAATATACAGAATCCGGCGGCAATTTTACAGTTGATGAATTTGTGGGGACGTTTTCAGCGTAATCATCCGAAGTTCCCCAAATTCATATCGGCAGTGGTGAAAAACGGCGTCAAAGAGGGCAGTATCATAGAGATCAAAGTCACTACGGCACAGGGGGAGAGTTTTGACTCTAACCTGAAGATCAATGCGGATGACATGGAGATGATCGAACAGCTTAAGAACCTGACGCTTGAACGATAATGGTGCAAGTATTATGAACAGATTTATTTTACGACAGTCACTGCTGCTATTTCTGACGGCGGTGATCTGGGGTGTGGCGTTTGTTGCGCAGAGTGCGGGCATGGATTATGTGGGTCCTTTTACTTACAACGGCGTGCGGTGCACTCTGGGCGGTCTTGTTTTACTGCCGTGTATTCTGTTTCTTGATATGCTGCAGGGCGGAAGAAAAGAAGAGCAGGTGACGGATGCGGGGATACGGTCGCAGGTGGCGGATGTGACTGCGCGAAACGGCAGACAATTATTGGCGGGCGGTTTATGCTGCGGTGTTATCCTGTTCGTGGCAAGCAGCCTGCAACAGCTCGGGATTCAGTACACATCGGTCGGTAAAGCGGGCTTTCTCACGGCAATGTACATTCTTCTTGTACCGATCATGGGACTTTTTGTACATAAGAAAGTCGGGATTAAAGTATTCATCGGCGTTATGTTCGCAGTATGCGGACTTTATCTTCTGTGTATGACAAACGGTCTTAATCTGGCGCGGGGAGATGCCTTGGTGCTTGCATGTGCGGTTGTTTTTTCCCTGCATATTCTTGTGATCGATTATTTTTCACCGAAGGTGGACGGTGTGAGAATGTCGTGCATTCAGTTCTGGGTATGCGGGATATTGTCTCTTTTTTGCAGCCTATTATTTGAGCAGCCTGACGTTGGCAGCATTCTTGCCGCCTGGCAGCCGATCTGTTACGGGGGCATCATGTCCTGCGGTGTTGCGTATACATTACAGATTGTAGGACAGAAGGATATGAACCCGACGGTTGCCTCTCTGATCTTAAGTCTGGAGTCGGTTGTTTCCGTAGTGGCGGGCTTCCTCATTTTGCACCAGACCATGAGCGGAAGGGAACTGTTAGGGTGTTGTCTGATGGTGGTGGCGATCGTGCTTGCGCAGCTGCCGGATAGAAGTAATCAGCGTATGGCGGATAAAGGATGAAATGACGGGTTTTCCGGGAAAGAAGGTGGAGAAAGGCAGATATGATGGCAAAAGAATATTATTTCGTATTTTACAGTATATTGGCGGTGATTTTGTTGATAGGTGTGAAGCCGGCAGGCAGAGGACTATGGCGTGAGACTTCCTTATCTTTACATACTTCGAAGGGGCTCTTAGGATTCTGCGCGGTGGGCATTATGCTGCATCATATGTCCCAGACGATTTATTTTGCAAACGAAGATCCGGGTATCCTGCTGTTTATGGTGGATATCGGGGTGTGCTTTGTGGGAATGTTCTTTTTCTTTTCCGGTTACGGACTTTATACCAGTCTGCGCGATAAACCGGATTATCTGAAGGGATTTCTGCGCGGCAGACTCTCGACGGTTCTTGTGCCATTCTATATGTGCAATTTCGTCTTTATTCTGGGCTCTTATCTTTTTGGTTATGATTTTAAAAAGGGAGAGCTGGTGCCTTATCTGACGGGGGTGATTCTGATGAACTCTCAGATGTGGTACATCGTGGAGATACTGATCATGTATCTGCTGTTCTACATTGTCTTCCGCCTGATCAAAAACAGGAACGCGGCATGTGCCGTGTATATCGTCTTAACTTTGATTATGATCGGTTTCAGTTTGCGGCTCGGGCATGACAAGACGACACCGACGCAGGGATTGTGGTTCCACGGGGAATGGTGGTATAACACGACGCTTCTCATGCCGGCCGGAATGCTTTTTGCAAAATGGGAAAAGCAGATTCTCGGGTTTGTCAGGAAATTTTATTCGATCGTGCTGATTGTGTCGGTGCTCATGACTGCAATTTTGTATAAAGAGACAATGTTTATGATCCAGAACAAGGGGTATTGGTATGAGTGGGACGGTTATGCCGGCTATAAGGAGAAAGTGCAGACTCTGGCCGTACAGACACCCTTCGTTCTTATGACGGTCTTTACGGTAATCGTTATATTACAGAAGATTGAATGCGGCAATAAGATCCTTGATTTTCTGGGAAGCATTGCACTGGAGTTGTATTTGATACATAATTTGTTCTTGCTGTATATGCCTGTTTCAAACAGGATAGGATATATACTGGCGTGTTATGCGGCCTCGATCGTGCTGGCCACAGTGCTGCACCTGGTGGATCAGAAGCTGATCGGGATGATCCGGCAGATTGGCAGGAAGGAAAAACTCTGATATACTTATGAGATATCTATGGTAAAGGAGCAGAGTCATATTTGTGCTTGCGCCCAAACTCGCAGGTTGAGCAAGAATGGGGGATTAAGATGGACAATACACAGTTGGAAGCGGTATTAGAGGAATATGTGCAGGACAGGCAGAAGGAGAAGTATGTCGCAGTCATGGAGATTTTGGAGAAGGCGATGATACTGGTGCCCGCCATGCCGCCGCAGGGGTTAGATGAGGAAACAGAGAAATTGATGAAGGAAGGCAGGCAGGTCAAGCTTCCGCCGGAGGCCAAGGTAGTTCCGTGCCTGTTGCGCAAGGAGACCGGCGAGCAGGCGCTTCCGATTTTTACTTCCGCAGCTCAGATACCGCAGGATAAGAAGAGTCCGGCGCTTATGGCGATGCCCTTTGGATCATGCGTTTCCATGATCATGGCGAATAAGGGGCAGGTGGAGGCTGTCGTGCTGAATCCTTTTACACATAATATGGTGCTGCCGCAGGAGATATTGAATGTGGCGGCCAAGCGTCTTAGTGCGCCGAAGCAGCCGAAGACGATCAAAGTGACGGAGAAACAGTTTCAGCAGCTGGTGCATAACAGGGTGACATTGCAGCTGCTTCCGAAATACCTGTTTGAGAATAAGGAAGAAGGGCTGAGACATCTGCAGCACGAAGAAGGAGAACTGATACTGCAGTTCTACAGGGAATGTTATCCGGAGGACAGGAAGTCGGCTGTGGCGGTGCGGCAGGATGATTTCTCGGTTATGGCGCTGAATGTCACGGAGGATATGCAGATCACAAGGATCGACATGCCGGATGAGGCGGCGAAGAACGGGATATGCTACCGTGCCTATGCCGTCTGGCTGCGAGAGACAAAAGAGCTGCGCTACTATACGTTAGAAAAGACTGAGCAGGGCAATCAGATCGGGCAGGTGAGTCCGGACGGAAAACATGAGCTGGTGGAACAGGCACCGGACAACGGGGCGGAGATTGAGGCGGTGATGGGGCTGGCAGCCCGCATGTAGGAGCACATATGAAATATTTTATGTTTTTCCTGATTTATAATTTCGCTGTGATCACATATATCATAGGATATACCATCCTGCGCAAAGGGATCAGGGAGAATCGGATCGACAGGATTTATTTTACGGCGGCGATGTTGAGCGCGGGGTGGAGTCTGTGCATGGGACTTGTGCTGATCCAGACAGATCAGGATAAGGCGGCGCTTTTGCGTGCGCTTGGGATGTTCCATATCTTCGGACTGCTTATATGCAACACGCACATGATGGTCTATTGGTCAAATGTGCGCGGCAGATTGAAGCAGTGGACCGTCGGCTTTATCTGGCTGGGTGTTATTCTATTTCCCTTTATGATACAGCGTAAAAATATGATATTCGAGATGACGGCGTACGGCATGTCATACCGGTTCGTTTTCGGAGTATGGAGTGTGGCATATACGGCGTACTGCGTAATTGCGGCGGTTAACATGGCATGTGTCGCGATCTATATGCTGCGCAGAAGTATACGCAGGCGGGACAGGGTCGTTGCCTATTCGCTGCTTTTATGCATTTGTGTTGTGTGCTTCGGGTGTGCGGTGGATACGATTATGCAGATGTCGGGATTTGCCGCGTTTCCGGGCTGTACGATCGGGCAGTTTTTCGGCTGTGTTGTGCTGTACAGGACATATCTGTTCCATAACAGGACGAGGATGACACTTGAGAATATGTCCGAGTTTGTGTATTATTCCGTGGACGAGCCGGTATTTTTGTTTGATGAGGCGGAGCGGCTGTGTATTGTGAATAACGGCGCGACCCTGTTTCTGGATATGAGCGCGGAAGAGTGCCGCAAAATGCAGTTGAGCGATATTTTTGAATTGGACCATAATGCGTTCCGGTTCCGTGGCAGCAAGAACAGAGTAGAGGCGCGCTGCTGGAAACGGAATAATATATGCAGTATCTCAATTGATAAGATATATGACGACTACAAGGATATTATTGGTTATATAGTAATCGTGCATGATGTGACAGAGCGTGTGCGCATGCTGGAGAGAGTGGGCATGGAGAAGCAGCGTGCGGATAAAGCAAATGAGGCGAAGAGCGTATTTCTTGCCAATATGTCCCACGAGATCAGAACGCCGATCAACGCCGTCATGGGTATGAATGAGATGATCCTCAGGGAAAGTGATGACGCCGCGGTCTTAGAGTATGCGGGAAATATACAGGATGCCAGTAAGACGCTTCTGGTGCTGATCAATGACATTCTCGATTTTTCCAAGATCGAATCGGGCATGTTGGAAGTGGTGGAGGGAGCCTATTCCTTGAAATCCATGCTCAAGGCGCTTCGAATGGAATGTCGTATGCGTGCCGAGGAGAAAGGGCTCGCACTTGTATTTGAAGTACCGGAGGATACGCCGGACCGTCTGCTGGGGGACGAGGTGAGGGTCCGCCAGATTATACTCAATATTTTGACTAATGCAGTCAAATACACAATGAAAGGCAGCGTGACGATGAAAGTCTCCTATCAACGTGTGAAGGAGGATATGGTTGAGCTTACTTTTGCGGTGAAGGATACCGGTATCGGAATCAGGGAGGAGAATATCAGCCGGCTGTTTGATAAATTCGATCGTGTCAATGAAGAAGAGGTACATACCATAGAGGGATCAGGGCTGGGGCTCAGTATCGTGGACCGACTTGTAAAGCTGATGCACGGATCCGTGGAAGTGGAAAGTGTGTTCGGTGAAGGCTCTACCTTCACGGTACGTTTACCGCAGAAGGCAGTCGGTATGGAGACAGTCGGTTCATTGGAGGAAGAGTCAGTCAGACATGAGGGACACCGCAAGAATGCGCCGATGTTCACGGCGCCGAATGCGAAAATACTGGCAGTGGATGACAATAAAGTCAATCTTACCGTGATCAGAGGGCTACTTCGGAAGACGAAAGTGCAGGTCACCTTTGCCCAGAGCGGCAGCGAGTGTCTGGAGTGTGTGGCGAAGGAACGCTATGACGTGATCCTTCTGGATCACATGATGCCGGGCATGGACGGGATCGAGACGCTTGCCGGAATGAAAGCCATGCCGGATAACAGAAGCAGGGAGGCGGCCGTGATCGTGCTGACGGCCAATGCCATGGCGGGTGTTCGGGAGATGTATCTGGAGAAAGGATTTGACGATTATCTGGCGAAACCCATCGAGGGAACTATGCTGGAACAGCTGTTGTTGCGTTATCTTCCGGCGGAGTCTGTATGTGTAACAGACGTGGGCAAAAGTGAGGATTAAAATGAAGGATACCATAATTTTTGATTTGGATGGGACATTATTAAATACTTTAGAAGATTTGACCGACAGTGTGAATTATGTTATGACCGCATACAAATATCCGGTACATACACTCGAAGAGGTCAGAAGCTATGTCGGAAACGGTGCGGCGAAGCTGATTGAGAGATCGGTGNCGCAGGGCAGTGANNATCCGGCATACCGNGAGATGTTAGAGATGTTCAGGGAGCATTATGCGGCGCATTGNGAGGATAAAACCGCNCCNTATGCGGGAGTAACACAGATGCTNNNNGNGGCGNAACAGGCAGGTTACCGNATGGCGGTCGTGTCTAATAAACCCGATCAGGCCGTGAAGCAGCTGGGCGCTAAATTCTTCGGNGAATATGTGCGGGAATTTCATGGAGACNGGGAAGGGGCACAAAGAAAACCGGCGCCCGATATGGTATACCGGGCGCTTAATGAACTTGGTTCGGATGCNCGAAGAGCCGTCTATGTGGGAGATTCCGAAGTGGATCTGCAGACNGCNGCTAATGTGCCCATGACATGTATCAGNGTTACATGGGGNTTTCGGACAGANGANCAGCTCTTTGCCGCCGGNGCGCGTAAGGAGAATATGATTAAGACTCCTCAGGAGCTTCTTCCTCTGCTTGCNCNTCTTCAGAGGGCAGAGTAATCAGTACTTTNACGATGCGGTTATCCTGCACGCCGTCNGCCTGCAGGGATATGCCGTTGTCTAACAGGATGGTTTCCTTNTCCTCCGGAAGNCGTTCCAGCTTCTCGATGATCAGTCCGCCGATGGAATCATANTCTTCGGAATCCAATTCGATATTCAGNGCNTCNTTGATATCGTTNAGCTTCATGCTGCCCACCACAAGATACTGGCCGTCATCCAGTTCCTGAATCAGTTCTTCTTCGTCNGCATCGTATTCNTCACGNATCTCGCCNACCAGTTCTTCGATCATGTCNTCCATGGTGATCATNCCTACGGTAGCGCCGTATTCNCTTAACACGAAGGCGATGCTTAAGGATTTCTCACGAATCTCCATCAACAGATCGGACACGCTTTTATATTCATAAGTATAATATGCTTCGCGCAGTATCTTCTTNATCTGAAATTTCTCTTTATCTTTCACCAGAATGAAATCTTTAATATTAACCACNCCGATNATATGATCNGGATCGCTTTCATAGACAGGAATTCTCGTGAACATGGANCCCTGGAANGTGGACAGCAGTTCCTGATAGGAAGCATCGAGGGANANGGTGGTCATCTGGATGCGGGGGATCATGATATCCTTGGCAACCGTGTCGCCGAAGTCAAATACATTGTAGATCAGTTCCCGNTCATCGGATTCAATGACACCGCCCTCATGGCTTACATCCACATAGGTCTTTAATTCTTTCTCGGTGATGCTGAAATTATTCCCNTCGGAACTGATATGTANGANACGCAGTATCCAGTTGGAGAATTTNTCAATGATAAATATGAGCGGNGTCAGCACTGTCATCAGTGTGCGNATCAGNCCGCTGTATATAAGGGTAATNGACTCAGCCCGCTGCATGGCCCAGGTTTTCGGTATGATTTCGCCGAAGATCAGGATGGCGAAAGTGAGAGCGCCGGTCATGATACCGACCGCATGGCTGCCCCATACTCTGATCGCAAGGGTGGTCGCAACAGAAGAAGCCGATAAGTTAACGATATTATTTCCGATCAGGATAGCGCTTAACATTTTGCCGTACTGATCTAAAATGGCGAGAACCCTGGCGGCACCCTTATTGTTTTCCTGGGCAAGTGTACGAAGCCGTACACGGTTGACTGTCGAAAAGGCTGTTTCGGCAGAAGAGAAGAATGCTGATAAAAAAACGAGAACCAACAATGTTATGATTTGTATGACACCTGTGGTATCCAATGAAATGTTCACTCCTTGTTCTATAGTTAACAAATNTGTTATGTCGTTTACTATATGTATAATACGTCACGTCAGGTGTCCGAACTGCTCATCGCTGTAATTACAGAAATATTACTATGGAACATAAGAATGTGTCAAGTTTTTCCTTGGCATGGAATATATAATTAGTAAGTTTATGTGTAACTATTCAGTACAGGTCGAAGCATTTACTGCTGAGACCGTAAGAATATGATTCAGCGAGCAAAATCCCATTGTCGAAGACAATTTAGGATGGATTTTGCATCGTAACTGTGAAGGTACTGAACAGTTACGTTTACGTTATTTTTCACACGTTGGCGGAAACGGAGGGAATATGGGGAAAAAGGAAATCTATACGGAGAAAGTGATTTTCATTACTAAATGCATGCTGGCGGCATACATACTGACGGCCGGGCTGTTGTTACTGCTTGCTTTTATGCTGTATCGGTTCGGATTGTCCGAGAAGGTGGTGTCCCTTAGTATCATCGGCATTTACATAGCGGTCACTTTTGCGATCGGACTGCTTGCGGGCAAAAGGGCGGCCAGACGTAAATTCCTGTGGGGACTTGCCATGGGAGTTGCCTATTATGTGATTCTGGTGGTCGTGTCGCTCATCGTGAACAGAGGGCTGCAGGATGTGGCGGGAAATATGGTGACGGTCTTCTTACTCTGCGCCGGCAGCGGTATGCTGGGCGGGATGATCAGCTAGAGCGGCCGCGGCCATAAAAAAATGATAAAAACACTTTTCGTATCACAAAAACTATGGTATACTACATAAAGTTATGGCGGCACTGCGTACTGTGCAGACGGCCGGTATCATATTGAAGACGAATGAAGAATATGATAATACATTAAGGAGGATACAGGTATGAAGCATATCAAGACTTTAAGCACAAGAGATCTGAAAGAATCCATGAAGAAGGGCGGATGCGGCGAGTGCCAGACATCCTGTCAGTCAGCCTGCAAGACATCCTGCACGGTAGGAAACCAGAGCTGTGAGAAGGCAAGATAAGTGATTCTGTTTCAGTTAAAATGATAGGAAGCGTAAGCAGCGATCTTGTGTCGCTGCTTATTATGCGTGTATAAGCAGCGACACAGGAGAAAGGAAATAAAAAGTGGTACATCAATATATAAGCAACGGGTATCATATCGTGCTGGATGTCAACAGCGGCTGTGTCCATGTGGTGGACGAGACGGCATATCGTATGATACCGTTTGTGGAAGAGGCGCTTGCACAGGGACTTGACGGGGTGCAGGAGATCGCGGCATATGCCGCAAAGAAAGCGGCAGAGGACGGAGGCAGCGTGGANCCTGCGAGTCTNCAGGAGACGGTGGGAGAGATTCTGGAACTGAAGGAAGCGGGCATGCTCTACACCGAAGATATTTATGAGAAATACATCGGTGAATTCAAGAACCGNCAGACGGTAGTGAAGGCGCTCTGCCTGCATATCGCCCACGACTGTAATCTTGCCTGTAAGTACTGTTTTGCCGAGGAGGGCGAGTATCACGGCAGAAGAGCGCTCATGAGTTATGAGGTGGGTAAGAAAGCGCTTGATTTTCTGGTGCATAATTCCGGGAACCGGGTCAATCTTGAAGTGGACTTCTTCGGCGGGGAGCCGCTTATGAACTGGCAGGTGGTGAAAGATCTGGTNGCCTACGGNAGAAGTCTGGAGGAGCCNTATCATAAGAAGTTTCGTTTTACCCTGACGACCAACGGTGTACTTCTGGACGATGAAGTGCTTGCGTTTGCNAACAGNGAGATGGCNAATATTGTCCTCAGNNTAGANGGGAGGAAGAAGATNCANGATCTGATGCGCCCACNCAGNGGCGGNCAGGGAAGCTATGANGAGGTGGTTCCTAAATATAANANGGTNGCAGAGAGCAGAAANCAGATGAATTACTANGTGAGAGGCACCTTCACCAGAAACAATCTGGATTTTNCGGAGGATGTCANACATCTGGCGGACGAGGGATTCGANCAGATNTCTGTGGAGCCNGTAGTNGCGGNGGATTCGGAGGATTANGCGCTTCGNTGGGAGGATGTTCCNGCNATNCTTGAGGAGTATGATAAGCTGGCGCTTGAATATATTCGAAGAAAAAAAGAAGGAAAAGGTTTNAATTTCTTTCATTTTATGATAGATTTAGAGGGTGGNCCATGCGTGGCGAAGCGATTGTCAGGCTGCGGGTCGGGAACAGAGTATCTGGCGGTAACNCCTTGGGGAGACTTCTATCCCTGTCATCAGTTTGTAGGACAGGAAGANTTCCTGATGGGTAACGTGGACGAGGGAATCGTNCGNACGGATATCAGAGATACTTTTAAAACATGTAATGTCTATGCAAAGGAGAANTGTAAGGACTGTTTCGCGAAGTTCTACTGCAGNGGNGGCTGTGCNGCCAACGCCTANCATTTCAGCGGTNATATCAACGGNTCTTACGACCTTGGCTGTGANTTGCAGAGAAAGCGTGTCGAGTGCGCAATNATGATAAAAGCGGCGCTTGCCGATGAAGAAAAGGAGAAAGCATTATGAAAAAAAGCAGAGCGGTTATAGGTTTGATCGTATTTGCCCTGATACTGGGGCTGCTCGGATACACGGCAGTCTTCGGCGTGGGAGCGGACAAGTCCGGCTCAGCCTCCAGCATTAAATTAGGACTGGATCTGGCAGGCGGTGTCAGCATCACTTATCAGGTTGTAGGTGAAGGAAAGCCCAGCGCCGAAGATATGAGCGATACGATCTATAAGTTACAGCAGCGTGTTGACGGGTACAGCACGGAGGCGCAGGTATATCAGGAAGGTGACGACCGGATCAATATNGAGATCCCCGGCGTGACCGATGCCAATGCGATCTTAGAAGAACTNGGTAAACCCGGAAGTCTGTACTTTATNGCGCAGACNGACAGNGANGGCAACAATAACTATGATCTGGGTTANGGCATCGATGCGGACGGAAACNTTGTTCCGCAGTATGCGTTAAATAAGACGATCGACGAGCTGNTNGCNGACGGNTCNATNGTCCTGACAGGTACGGAAGTAGAGGANGCGCAGGCGAGAGCACAGCAGGATTCCATGGGAAATGTGGAGAATGTCGTTGCGCTGACGCTGAATGCGGCAGGAACNGAGGCNTTTGCNGAAGCGACCNAGAAAGGCTTATGATAACGGNGAANCNATNGCTATCTACTATGATGAGGANTTAGTCAGCGTNCCGAACGTANNGGCNGTCATCACCGACGGCAATGCGGTGATCTCAGGACAGANNAGCGTGGAGGAAGCNCAGCAGCTTGCTTCCACAATNCGTATCGGCGGNCTGAAGCTGGANCTTGANGAGCTGCGTTCCAACGTGGTNGGCGCCCAGCTCGGTTCCGANGCAATCCATTCCAGTCTGATCGCTGCGGCAGTAGGTTTTGCTCTGGTAGTAGTGTTTATGATTGCGGTATATTATGTTTCCGGTCTGGCAGCGTCTCTGGCGCTCTGCCTGTATACGGAANTGATGGTGATNCTGTTATATGCTTTTGAGGCGACATTAACCCTGCCGGGTATCGCGGGTATTATTCTNTCNGTCGGTATGGCAGTGGATGCAAACGTTATTATCTTTGCGCGTATCAGAGAGGAGCTGGCTACCGGTAAGACNGTACAGTCTTCCATTAAGATCGGTTTCAGCAAAGCGTTGTCTGCGATTCTGGANGGNAACATTACGACCCTGATCGCGGCGATCGTGCTCTACTTNATGGGAAGCGGTNCGATCAAAGGNTTCTCCATTACGCTGATGTTAGGTATATTCTTATCCATGTTCACGGCGCTGTTTATCACGAAGTTCTTAATCAATGCGCTGTACGCGGTAGGAATCCAGAGTGAGAAGGCTTANGGNGTNGGCAAAGAGAAGAAGACCATTGACTTCCTGTCNAAGAGAAATATGTTCTTCGGNTTGTCCGTTGCNGTGATTCTGATCGGNTTTGTCGTGATGGGTGTCAACAAANCCCAGATAGANATGCCGCTCAATTACAGCCTTGATTTCGTGGGCGGTACTTCTACCACCATGACATTGAATGAGGANATGAGCATCGANGAGATCGACGCACAGATNGTTCCGCTNATNGAGGATATCACGGGCGANGGTAATGTNCAGACCACTAAGGTGGCAGGTTCCAATCAGGTTATTATTAAGACGAGGACATTGAATGTACAGGAGAGAGAGCAGTTTGCAGATACNATGGTGACGAATTTCGGNGTGGATGAGAGCAGTATCACGGCAGAGACNATCAGNGCAACCGTCAGCTCCGAGATGCAGGCGGATGCGATTAAGGCCATTGTTGTGGCGACGNTCCTTATGCTGNTGTACATCTGGTTCAGATTTAANGACATCCGTTTCGGNGCCAGCTCNGTAATCGCNCTGATTCATGATGTACTGGTGGTTCTGGCGTTNTANGCGATTGTCAGAATATCCGTAGGCAATACCTTCATTGCATGTATGCTGACGATCGTGGGTTACTCTATCAANGCAACCATCGTTATCTTCGACCGTATCCGTGAGAANCTGCGGGATAAGAAGGACAGNGAATCCTTACAGGANATGGTNAATAAGAGTATTTCACAGACGCTGTCGAGAAGTATCTTTACATCTTTGACTACCTTCTTTATGGTGGCGGCTCTGGANGTNTTCGGCGTATCTTCCATCAGGGAGTTTGCNCTTCCGNTGATNGCAGGNATCGTCTGCGGTACTTACTCATCCATCTGTCTGACNGGTGCNATGTGGTATGTNTTCCGCACNAANTTTGTGAAGAANNCGNNAAAATAGANCGGNNTAGATCAAACAGATATNGGTTNCGNAAGCGNGGATGTGTCCGCAAGGCACTGCGGCTGNCGGAAAGAAAATATAAGAGGCGTTCTGCGATGAGCAGGGCGCCTTTCATAAACGTGNCNGACAGCNTTCANAACGTGNGAAATATACNCNNGTGACNGAAAGGCGGAAGTATAAGTGGCGAAATGGGTAGTNACTGCNAAANNGGCNGATTTNNATCANATAGNNGANAAATTTCATATNGANCCGGTGATTGCCAGAATCATCCGNAACAGGGAGATCGTGGGAGATGAGAANATTGATGAATTCCTGCACGGNACGATAGATNAGCTGCATGCNCCGGNGCTTTTNAAGGACGCAGAGAGGGCGGCGGACATCCTGCGGGATAAGATTGACAGNAAGCAGCGGATACGGATTATCGGGGATTATGANATTGACGGTGTCTGTTCCACTTATATTCTGTATGCCGGNCTGAANAGNCTGGGNGCNGATGTGGATACTGTAATCCCNCACCGCATTCATGACGGCTANGGGATGAATAACCANATGATCGAGGAAGCGCATGAGGCCGGAATNGATACGATNCTGACNTGTGATAANGGGATCGCGGCNAAGGAGCAGATTNCATATGCCAAGNCNCTTGGNATGACGGTGGTGGTAACGGANCATCATGAGGTGCCTTATGAAGTGCAGGAGGACGGCAGCAGACGGGAGTGTCCGCCGTCGGCGGACGCNGTGATCGATCCGAAGCAGGCNGACTGCNNNTATCCCTTTGANGGTATCTGCGGGGCNGTGGTGGCNTATAAATTGATACAGGTGNTGCTTGACNGNCAGAACCGGANAGNNGNGNCGCCNCTTATGCAGGAGCTGTTGGCGTTTGCCGCTTTTGCCACNGTNGGAGACGTGATGGAACTGANNGATGAGAATCGGATCATCGTCAGATACGGATTGCAGCAGATCAGTNAGTCGNCCAACATAGGCATGCAGGCACTCTTAGCNGTCAACGGNCTGCAGGATAAGCCNCTTTCGGCNTANCACATCGGGTTCGTGCTGGGACCGTGCCTGAATGCAACAGGACGGCTGGATACCGCNNCCAGGGCGCTGCGGATGTTTCAGACNGCTGACAGAGCNGANGCGGTGACGATAGCCGGAGAANTAAAAGAATTAAATGATAACAGGAAGAATATGACGCTGCAGGGAACANANCAGGCGATAGCNNTNATCGANGGCAGTACNCTTAAGGATGANAGNGTGCTNGTGGTCTATCTGCCNGANTGCCATGAGAGCCTCGCGGGGATNATCGCCGGNCGNCTCAGGGAGCGGTATTATAAGCCGGTTTTTGTGCTGACACGGTCNGAGGAGGGCGTGAAAGGCTCGGGACGCTCCGTGGAGGCGTATCATATGTATGATAAGATGAGCGAGTGTAAGGAACTGTACACGAAGTANGGCGGACATAAGATGGCGGCGGGGGTTTCCATGCCGGAGGAGAATGTGGAGAGGTTTCGCACATATCTCAATGANCACTGCGGGCTGACGNNTGAGGATTTGGAAGAGAAGATACATATCGATGTACCGATGCCGATGTCTTATGTGACGGCNNAGTTCGTGAAACAGCTTTCGGTTTTAGAACCTTTNGGCAACGGCAATCCCAAGCCNGTTTTCGCNCAGAGGAATCTGCGCCTNCTCAGAGGGAGAATACTCGGCAAAAACAGCAACGTAGGGCGGTATACGGTGGANGATGATACCGGCAGACAGTTTGAGATGATGTANTTCGGCAATATGGATGCATGGCATGCTTTTCTGACGNAGCAGTNCGGTNNGGAGGCATACGACAGGCTGTATCAGGGCCGNGGAGGCGAGATCCGCATCCATGTGATCTATTATCCNGATCTTGACGTGTATCAGGGCAGGGAACGGCTGCAGATGATCATGCAGGANTATTGCTGTGTNCAGTGATANATATGGCAAGGACNGCGNNGNAGCCGGCNGATAAGGNNATATCNGNAANATCTGACATGCAAATACAAAAAAGTCTGGGCGTTCCCAGACTTTTTCGNNTTTTCTTATGAGGGGGGAGATAGTGAGTTCTTCAACTATCTTGATTCNTATCATAGAATGTAAATGTGTCTAAAATGTGTTTAGNTTGTTATAAAAAAATAAAATTGCCTTAAGAAAGGTTAAAAAANNTCTAAAAAATNGNGCTGTGGTNTGGTTANTTATNGNATGNNCACNATANTCTANGTTGAGAGGGCAGATTGCACAAAAGGTTCCCGAAGCTGTCNGGCTNCGTCGAATGGATTTTCTAAGTATTCCGGCGTANGCCGTGATGCCGGACGCAACCGCCCTNTATTCGCCATCCGGGCTCATGNCGGGCTTTTCGGGACNTCCATGTCCCGAAATTGCTATTTTGNNATACGGAATACTAAGAAAATCTCAATCTCCTCCGCAGGACAGCTTNGNGAACCTTTTGTGCAATCTGCCTNTNAANNTTACTTATGCATCTNTGNGANACCCGAATCTTGGGAAATAAACTGCCNACACTAATCCAGTANCNAGCGNAGAGGGAAGTTAATTTCTTAAGGAGTCCCTAANAAAAAGTAAATTTCTTCGAAATTAACTTTGGTCAGCGCTTANNGAGGTTATGAGTTGCNANGCAACTCACNAGTTTAGCGTCNGNTACGCTTTTTACGGAGCGGNAGCGCGACTCCGTAGATATTAACTTNCCTCTGCGCGTCCGTCNTAGANAATCTATNNANANCAATAATTACAAGATNGCAACATAATGAGNANACCGCATAAGTTGAAAAAGACCNGTTTTCGTGCTATTGTATTTAGAGTGAGAAAAAAACAGGGGGTATCAGATGGCTGTATTAAAAGANTTGTTGNCTGAGATCGAGTACGAATGTATCAGGGGAACATTNGANCGGGAAGTGGCGGATATCATATATGATTCCCGCAAAGTGACNCCGGGCAGNATGTTNATCTGTATTACGGGAGCCATTCAGGACGGGCATGGGTATGCCGCCGCTGCGGTACAGGCGGGAGCGGGTGTGCTGATGGTGGAAAAAGAGGTAGANCTGCCNNANGAGGCGGATGTGACGGTGATCCGGGTGCNAGATACCCANTATGCCATGGCGTTTGNTTCGGCGGNTTTTTTCGGGAATCCGGCNCAGGAGATGAAGATCATCGGCATTACCGGCACGAAGGGCAAGACTACCACGACCTATCTGGTGAAATCCATTCTGGAGCATGCCGGAAGGAAGGTCGGNCTGATCGGCACGATAGAGATTATAATAGGAGANACCCATATCCATGCNGATCACACCACACCGGAATCTTATCTGATTCAGAAATATTTCAGACANATGGCGGATGCCGGATGTGATACGGTGGTGATGGAGGTNTCGTCTCAGGGATTGATGCTTCACNGGACACAGGGATTTATTTTTGATTTNGGAATCTTTACCAATCTGGAGCCGGACCATATCGGNAAGGGAGAGCATAAGGATTTCGANGATTATCTGCACTGTAAGAGCCTGNTGTTCAAACAGTGCCGGGTNGGAATCGTTAATCATGACGATGAACATTGGGAGGCGGTNACNGCGGGACACACCTGNGNATTAGAGACNTACGGAATCGATACGGAGGCGGATNTGCGGGCCGAGAATATCACCTTCCTGCGGGAAGCGGGGAATCTGGGCATGGGCTTTATGGTGACAGGGCTTATGAATCTGCCGGTGNAGATNGCCACACCCGGCAAGTTCAGTGTGTACAACGCGCTCACGGCGATNGCNATCTGCCGTCATTTCGGCGTGCNGGANGAAGATGTCAAGGCGGCGCTTNTGGCGGCGAANGTGAAGGGCAGGATNGAGCCGGTGAAGGTGTCGGATGAATTNACANTNATGATCGANTATGCNCACAATGCCATGGCGCTTAAGAGTCTNCTTNGTACGCTGCGGGAGTATAATCCCCACAGGCTGGTCTGNCTCTTCGGCTGNGGCGGCAACCGTGCCAANTCCAGAAGATATGAGATGGGAGAGGTCAGCGGACGGATGGCTGATCTGACGATTATNACTTCNGACAATCCGCGGACGGAAGAGCCCCAGGCAATCATTGATGATATCAAGACCGGGATCGGCAGGACAGACGGCAGNTATGTCGAGATATGTGACAGGAAGGAAGCCATTGCTTATGCCATCTCTCACGGGGAGCCGGGAGACATCATCGTGCTGGCCGGTAAAGGACACGAGGATTATCAGGAGATCAACGGCGTNAAGTATCCNATGGATGAGCGNGTGCTGATTCAGGAGATTCTNGANGGCAGNTAGAAATAGAGTATACAAAACGGNAAGAAATAGTAAGAANCGGCAAAACGCAGCAAGAAACAGTAAAATATANCAANNAGCATAAGTGACAATAANGAGCAGNGCATAAGATAAAAGGAAAAGAAGGAGACGGCATGGCGGCAAAGTATGCGGATGTGATCATTGACATCTCTCATGAAAACGTAGACAGACCTTTTCAGTATAAGATTCCGCAGGAGCTGTCCGAAGCCGTATATGCGGGGGTGCGGGTACATGTACCCTTNGGNGCGGGGGANCGGGAGAANATCGGGTATGTGGTGGATCTATCCGATGAGCCNAAGTATCCGGTGGAGAAACTNAAAAGCATCCTTTCGGTGGACGATAAGGCNGTTACTGCCCAGAGCAGCCAGATNCGTATCGCCTACTGGATGAAGCGGCAGTANGGTTCCACCATGATTGCGGCGCTCAAGATCGTTTTGCCTGTGAAGCAGAANTTAAAACAGCTTGAGAAGAAAAAAGTCACCAGNTGCCTTCCGNCGGAAGAACTGCGNGAGCTTGCCGAAAGCTGTGAGGCGAAGCATCAGNCTGCGAAAGCCAGNGTGCTCCGCGCACTGNCGGAAGAGGANGTACTTCCCTATGAGTTGATNCGGCAGAAATTAANCGTGNCCTCCGCNACNTTNCAGGCTTTGCAGAAACAGGGCTGNCTGCAGATNGAGACGGAGAGTCTGTACCGCAATCCCGTCAAGCTGANGGCCAAAGAGGANCNAAGAGTTTCACTAAGCGATGTACAGAAGGGCATTATAGAGGATNTCCTGCGTGACTATAAGGCAGGATGCGCCGGCACTTATNTGATNCACGGGGTTACCGGAAGCGGGAAGACGGAAGTATATCTGGGNATNATAGAGCAGATGATCGCCATGGGGAAACAGGCCATCGTGCTCNTACCGGAGATCGCGCTTACTTATCAGACNCTNCTCCGCTTCTATAAGAGATTCGGNGANCGGGTGTCGGTGATGAATTCNACGCTTTCCATGGGAGANAAATATGACCAGATCAGNCGGGCTGCGGACGGNGAGATNGATGTGATCATCGGCCCGCGCTCNGCTCTNTTTACNCCNTTTCCCAATTTAGGCGTGATCGTTGTGGATGAAGAGCATGAGAGCAGCTATAANAGTGAATCCATGCCNAAGTATCATGCCAGAGAGACNGCGATCCACATTGCGTCCATGCANCATGCCGCCGTGGTACTNGGCTCGGCGACGCCTTCNCTGGAGGCATATTACCGGGCGAAGAAGGGAGATTACAAGCTGTACGAGATGACAGGCAGACATGGCAGCAGCACACTGCCCGACGTATACACGGTGGATTTACGGGAAGAATTAAGGCAGGGNAACCGCTCCGTATTCAGCCGGAANNTGCGGGAGCTGATGGAGCAGAGACTGGCGGCNGGAGAGCAGACNATGTTATTNCTGAACAGACGGGGGTATGCGGGATTTATCTCCTGCAGGGCGTGCGGGCATGTGATGAAATGTCCGCATTGTGATGTTTCTCTTTCCGAACACAGAGGNGGTATGTTAATATGTCATTATTGCGGGTATGAGGAGAAGAAGCAGACGAAGTGTCCGTCATGCGGCTCCAAATATCTGATGGGGTTCAAGGCGGGCACCGAGCAGATNGAGGAGGCNCTGCACAGGGAATTNCCCGGNGCACGGGTGCTGCGNATGGATGCCGATACGACCCGGAAGAAGGAGAGCTATGAGAAGATCNTGTCTGCNTTTGCGGACGAACGGGCGGATATNCTTGTGGGAACCCAGATGATCGTGAANGGNCATGACTTNCCGAACGTGACACTNGTGGGGATTCTNGCGGCNGATCTGTCCCTNAACCGGAANGATTACCGNGCAGGAGAGAGAACNTTNCAACTGTTGACNCAGGCCGCNGGGCGTGCCGGCAGAGGGGATAAGAAGGGNGAAGTGGTGATTCAGGCTTATCAGCCGGAGCATTACAGCATCGTACATGCGGNNAANCAGGATTACNCCGCATTCTATGAGGAGGAGATCGCCTATCGGGATCTCATGAGCTATCCGCCGGTGTCACACATGCTTGCGGTGNTGATTATATCTTCCGGNCAGNAAGAGGGAATGAAGCTGTGCGAGGAAATGACTNATATAGTCAATNCGGAACGTGTAAGNGANCGGGAGACGGANGCNGGGTCATATCGCNGGATACAGGTGATNGGACCTGCNGAGGCNNCNATCGGCAAGATCAATGATTTATACAGACATGTNTTCTANGTGAAGCATGCAGANTATCAGATACTGGTGGAGATGAAAGACATATTGGAGCTTTTTTGTAAAGAAAAAGAATTGAANAANCAGACGGTTCAGTATGATTTCGATCCCATCAATACATATTGAGAAGGAAGAAGGAGAGAAGAAGTATGGCAATCAGAAAGATCAGAGANATGGGAGATCCTGTTTTNACAAAGAAGTGTAAGGAAGTGACGGAGATCACTCCCAGAGTACAGGAGCTGATAGACGATATGTTTGAGACGCTGTACGAGGCGGACGGCGTAGGGCTTGCCGCGCCNCAGGTGGGAATTTTGAAGAGGATCGTGGTGATTGATGTCACGGGAGAAGATCCGATCCTGCTCATCAATCCGAAGCTTTTGGAAACCAGCGGTGAACAGGAGGGNTATGAAGGNTGCCTNAGNGTTCCCGGCANGAGCGGCAAGGTGACCAGACCGAATTATGCCAAGGTCNTGGCTTATGATGAGAANATGAATGCNTTTGAGCTGGAAGGGACGGAGCTGCTTGCNAGAGCGATCTGNCATGAGCTGGATCATCTGGAAGGACACTTNTATGTGGAGAAGGTGGACGGACCGCTTGTGAATACGGCGGATCTGGCGGAAGAAGAGTAGCGTGAATGAAAGAACCATTCACGCAGAAGAACCGTCCGCAGTGCGGACTTGCTGCAAGCAGCATTCTTCCCAAGTTTTGAGATTCCGCTNCGCGGAATCATGGAGGTTAGTGTGAGAAAGGCATGGGTATTAGTATGAAGATTGTATTTATGGGAACNCCTGACTTCGCGGTAGANGTGCTGGAGGCGATTATCGCGGCGGGACATCAGGTGGCGGCGGTGGTGACACAGCCGGATAAACCGAAAGGCAGAGGCAANGAAATGCAGATGACGCCGGTTAAGGTGTGTGCGGCGGCACATGATATTCCGGTGTTCCAGCCGGTCAAAATCAAGGAAGCGGCGGCGNTGGANACGCTCAGAAGTTANGGNGCGGATATCTTCGTGGTGGCGGCATTCGGGCAGATCGTGTCGGAAGAGATNCTGGCGATACCGAAATTCGGCTGTGTNTGCGTACACGCGTCCCTTCTGCCCAAATACAGAGGGGCNGGNCCCATCCAATGGGCTATCATTAACGGGGAGAAGANTACCGGNGTNACCATCATGCAGATGGATAAGGGAATCGACACCGGNGATATGNTGNTGAAAGCAGAGGTTGCCATTGATCCGCANGAAACCGGCGACAGCCTTCATGANAAGCTGGCGCAGGCGGGTGCNCGTCTGATCGTGGAAGCNTTGCCGAAGATCGAGCGGGGCGAGGTGGTGCCGGAGAAACAAAACGATGCGGATTCCTGTTATGCNAANATGTTAAATAAATCCATGAGCAGGATCGACTGGCGGCAGAGTGCNNNGAAGCTGGACTGNCTGATCCGCGGGCTGATCTCATGGCCCGGNGCTTCCACNGTNTATCGGNGCAGGATTCTTAAGATATGGAAGGAAGAGGTCGTGACGGATNNNCANCTGCAGCAGATNAGCACGGAGNTGCTTTCNGAATCTGTGNAGCCGGGAACTGTGACGGCNGTGACAAAAGATGCATTCTATGTGCAGACCGGTGACGGCATACTTAAGATCAGCGCCGTNCAGCCGGAGGGTAAGAAACGCATGGAAGTGAANGATTTTCTTCTGGGATANCCGGTGAAGGTCGGGGAGAAGCTGGGAGAGAATTGATAACTGTCGNGTTTGTAAAGTGAATTNTGTAACNNNNCGGAGTTTTAGTTTTCAGAAAGGATGANNGNNATGGGACGTTACGGATATTANGGTTACTATTTTGATCCGACATATTTTCTTGTATTGATCGGAGCGGTGTTGTGTATCTGGGCACAGATGCGCGTCAATTCCACCTACAGAAAATATGCCCGTGTCAGGAGCAGGAGCGGACTGACGGGTGCACAGGCGGCGCAGCGGATCTTACAGNTGTCAGGTATCTATGATGTGAGCATAGAGCATGTACGGGGAGAATTGACGGATCATTACGATCCGTCTCATAAGGTGCTGCGGCTGTCNGATTCCGTGTANGGTTCNGATTCCATAGCGGCGATCGGCGTGGCGGCNCACGAGTGCGGNCACGCAGTTCAGCATAACAAGGGNTATGCGCCTCTNTCGTTCAGAACGGCGCTNGTGCCGGCNGCTAATATCGGATCAANGGCNGGNATACCGNTAATTATTCTCGGNGCTNTATTGGGGATGAATCAGCTTCTCATCCAGATCGGTATCTGGGTGTTNGCGNTGGCAGTGCTTTTTCAGATCGTGACGCTTCCCGTGGAGTTCAANGCTTCCGGCAGGGCGCTTGCGATGCTGGGNGATTACGGCATGCTGGAGCAGGATGAGACAAGAGGGTGCCGTAAGGTATTGTCCGCAGCGGCGCTCACTTATGTNGCGGCGGCAGCGTCCGCCATCTTACAGCTTCTCAGGCTGATNCTGCTGTTTGGCAATAACAGGCGCAGAGACTAGATTGAAAAATCNNNGATTTTTCAATCGCAAATTTGTGCCGACGNTGTTAGCGTCTTGGCTTACAAATTCGCAGGCTGAGAGAAGGATATAGGTATTGGCGTGATATGGCAGAGATCAACGGNCGGGAAGTAGTTCTGGATATATTACTGGNACTGTCTAAAGAAAGTGAATACAGCAATATACTGATCGCGGCGGTCTTAGANAAGCATGATTATCTGGACGGCAGAGAGAAGGCTTTCATCAAAAGGGTGAGCGAGGGGACGATNGAGCGCAGGATCCAGNTTGATTATGTGCTTGACCGTTTTTCNAAGGTNCCGGTGAAGAAGATGAAACCGTTTATNAGAGANNTGCTGCGNATGAGTGTGTATCAGATCCTTTTCATGGAAAATATACCTGACGCGGCGGTGTGCAACGAGGCGGTGAAGCTGGCGAAGAAGNGNGGGTTNCNTTCACTGCAGGGATANNTTAACGGCGTGCTGCGTGCGGTGNCAAGGGGCAAAGAGCAGATTCCNTANCCNGATAAACAGNCGGATTANCTGGAATATCTGTCGGTCTGTTATTCCATGCCGCGNTGGCTGNCAGAGCATTTCNGCGCCGCNTACGGNGAAGAACGGTGTGAGGCTGTTCTGGCGGCTTTCCTGCAAAGAGGNGCGGTCAGTATCAGAATNCAGGAGACACTCGATGAGAAAGAGCGNGAGGCACTGACGGAGGCGTGGCAGCAAAGCGGGGTACAGGTACACAGACATCCCTATCTGCCCTACGCNGTGACNGTTCAGAANACGGATGGCATCCGCNGNCTTGCNGGNTATCGGGAAGGCGCTTTCGCGGTACAGGANGTCAGNTCCATGCTGGTGGTGGAAGCNGCGGGAATCAGACAGGGNGACACGGTCATTGATGTCTGTGCGGCGCCCGGNGGCAAGGCGCTGCATGCNGCGGCNAAGCTTATGGGAACCGGGCAGGTGATCGCCTGNGATGTGACGGANTATAAGGCGGCTAAGATCGAAGAGAANANAGACAGAATGGGCATGACAAATGTGTCTGTCAGGGTGCGGGANGCCCGGATCACCGACGAGACGCTGATCGGGCAGGCGGATGTNCTTATNGCGGATGTGCCCTGNTCCGGACTGGGNGTGATCGGCAAGAAGCAGGATATTAAGTATCNCGTGACCAGACAGTCCATGGAGGAAGTCGTNGCTTTGCAGCGGGAAATCNTAGACAATGCGGTGCGGTATCTGAAACCGGANGGAGTCATGATGTACAGCACGTGTACCATGAATCCGGCNGAAAATGAAGAGATGNCGGACTGGATCTGCCGGACATATGATATGGAGCCGGTGAGCATGGCGCAGGAANTGCCGGAAGAGCTTCGGGAGGANGCGGACAGAGGATATGTACAGCTTCTGCCCGGCATACACGGAACCGACGGGTTCTTCTTAGCNAAGCTGCGCAGGANACAGAGAAGAAAGATGAAACAGAGATAGATATCATGGAAACAGGGAACACTAGAGATATCAAGTCATTCACCTTAGATCAGCTNAAGGAAGAGATGGAGGCCATGGGCGAGAAATCTTTTCGGGCNGNNCAGATGTATGAGTGGATGCATAAGAAACAGGCCGCAGGGTATGAGGAAATGANNAATATCCCTAAGGCGCTGGCGGATAAGTGCAGGGAACGCTATGACTATACGGCGCTGCAAATATGCCGTGTGCAGGAATCAAAGTCAGACGGCACGAGAAANTATCTGTTTNANCTGGCGGACGGCAACACGGTGGAGAGTGTCTTTATGCGCTATCAGCACGGCAATTCCGTCTGTATTTCCTCACAGGTGGGGTGCCGTATGGGTTGCCGCTTCTGCGCCTCCACGTTGGACGGGCTGGAGCGGAATCTCCTGCCTTCGGAGATGCTCGACCAGATCTATGCGATTACCAGACAGACCGGAGAGAGGGTTTCTAACGTGGTGGTCATGGGAAGCGGGGAGCCGATGGATAATTACGATAATCTGCTACGGTTCATTGCGCTTCTGACGGACGAGAACGGACTGCATATCAGCCAGAGGAACGTTACCGTGTCCACCTGTGGGATCGTGCCGCGGATGAGACAGCTCGCCGACAGACGGCTGCAGATCACGTTGGCTCTGTCCCTGCATGCGGCGACGGATGACAAACGCAGGCAGCTCATGCCCATTGCCAATCAGTATTCCTTACGGGAACTGATCGGGGTGTGCGATTACTATTTTGAACAGACGGGCAGGCGGATCACTTTTGAGTACAGTCTGGTAAAGGGAGTGAACGATACGGATGAGGATGCAAGGCAGCTTACGAGTCTGATCGGCAGGCGGGGCATCCATGTGAATCTGATTCCCGTCAACCCGATCAAGGAGCGTGATTACAGGCAGTCTGAGAGGTGTGCGGTGAATGCGTTCAAAAATAAACTTGAAAAAAATGGAATTAATGTTACTATTAGAAGGGAAATGGGTCGGGATATCGACGGTGCGTGCGGTCAGTTGAGACGCAGATACATGAAGTCGGAACCGAAAGAGTAAATTATGGCAAACGGAGGAAGATACGGTGCTTAGGTCCTATGCGATAACGGATATCGGACAGAAAAGACAAGTGAATCAGGATTTTATATATCTGTCAGAGACTCCTATCGGTAATCTGCCTAATGTGTTTATTGTAGCGGACGGTATGGGCGGACACAATGCCGGGGATTACGCTTCCCGCTATGCGGTGGAGACCGTAGTGGAGGAGATCGGTATTTCTTTTGAAAAAAATCCTGTCAGGATTCTGGACAGAGCCATCGAGAAGGCAAATGCGCGTATACGCGATCTGGCAAGTCATGAGGCGGCATATAACGGCATGGGTACTACGATGGTGGTTGCAACCTGTATAGGACGATATCTGGAAGTGGCCAATGTAGGAGACAGCAGGCTTTATGTTGTGGGCGACAGGATAGAGCAGATCACACAGGATCATTCACTGGTGGAAGAGATGGTGCGGATGGGCGGTATAGACAGGGCAACCGCCAGAAATCATCCGGATAAAAATATTATTACCAGGGCGATCGGCGCCAGAGATTATATAGAAGCAGATTTCTTTAATCTGGAATTGCAGGCGGGAGACAAGGTTCTGCTTTGTTCCGATGGGTTGACGAATATGGTGGAAGACGAGACGATACATCAGATTCTGACAGGGGACGGAAGTCTTAAGGACAAGGTAGAAGAATTGGTGAGAACAGCCAACCACAACGGCGGTAAAGATAATATTTCCGTGATTGTTATTGAACCGTTAGCAGACGAGGTGAAACATGATTAAGATAGGAATGATGATAGGCGACCGATATGAGATCTTAGAAAAGATCGGCACCGGCGGTATGTCAGATGTATATAAAGCTAAAGATCATAAGCTGAACCGGTTCGTTGCGGTTAAGGTGTTGAAGCAGGAGTTCGGCGAGAATGCGAATTTCGTATCCAAATTCAGAATCGAGGCGCAGGCGGCGGCAGGACTCATGCATCCGAATATCGTCAATGTGTATGATGTCGGAGAAGAGGGGGGTATCCACTATATCGTAATGGAGCTGGTGGATGGTATCACATTAAAGAAATATATCGAGAAGAAGGCGAGACTGTCCGTCAAAGAGGCAATCAGTATTGCGATTCAGGTGTCTATGGGCATCGAGGCGGCGCATAATAATCATATTATTCATCGGGATATCAAGCCCCAGAACATTATTATTTCTAAAGAAGGCAAAGTCAAGGTGACGGATTTCGGTATTGCCAAGGCGGCTACCAGTAACACCATTACCTCTAATGTCATGGGCTCGGTGCACTATACTTCCCCGGAACAGGCAAGGGGCGGTTACAGTGACGAGAAGAGCGATATTTATTCCCTGGGTATCACGATGTTTGAGATGCTCACGGGCAGGGTGCCTTTCAACGGGGAGACTACGGTAGCGATTGCGATCAAACATATACAGGAAGAAATGCCATCTCCGAGGGACTACGTGTCGGAGATTCCGATCAGTGTTGAGCAGATCGTATGCAAGTGTTGCCAGAAGAGCCCGGACAGAAGATATCAGTCCATGGCGGAGCTTGTTGCGGATTTAAAGCAGTCGCTGATCAATCCCGATGAGGATTTTGTCAAGGTGGTTGATCCGGATGAGGAAGCTTCCACCAGAATGATTACGGACAGGGATATGGCGCAGATCAAGAGACAGTCTGACAGAAGAGACTCCATGGATGAAGCCATGAGACTGAAGAAAGACAGCGAGCGCTATTATGAAGAAGAGGACGATGAGGAAGAAGACGAGGACTGGGATGAGGACGAGGATGACTATGATCCCAAGATGGAGAAAATCACCACGATCCTCGCAGTAGTGGCGGCGATTCTGATCGGCTGTATCGTGATCTTCCTTGTGGGAAGAGCCGTGGGTGTGTTCCAGTTCGGCGCTTCCGAGGATGATAAGGAGTCGCAGGAAGAAGTAGAGCAGGTAGAGATGATTCAGGTAGTCGGCATGAATGTGGAGGACGCCAAGCGTGCGCTGTTGGAGCTGGGGCTGACACCGGAGATCAAATATGAGGAGAACAGCGCCTATGAAGCAGGCACGGTTCTGCGGGCCGCTTCACAGGACGGTCTTACAAGTGTGGCACCGGGCAATATGATCAGTAAGAATACGGTAATCGTGATGACTGTGGCGCAGGGAACCGACGGGGTAGAAGTTCCGGCGGTAACCGGTAAGTCCAGATCGGAGGCAACGTCCATTCTTGAACAGGCGGGATTTGTGGTTAATGTGACAGAAAGTTATGACGCGGAGGTGGAGAGCGGATATGTGATCTCCCAGTCACCGGAGGCGGATACGAAGGCACCGTCGGGGTCTTCCATCACGCTCCGTGTCAGTCAGGGTGCGGAGGAGAGTAAGGTTAGGGTACCCGATGTGATCGGTATGACGGAAATGGATGCCACGGTGAGCCTGAATGAGAGCGGTCTGGCAGTGGGAACGGTTTCACAGGTAAATAATGAAGATGCTTCGCTGACAGATAAAGTATGTTATCAGAGTTATTCGGTGGGCTCCTATGTGGATGCTGGAACGCCCATTGACTTGAAAATAAGTATCGGGCCTTCCGATGTAACTTATCGGTATTCTGAGGGTATTACCGCACCGACAGAAGATCTGGATTATCGGACCGGGATGTCCGTCAACGTTACGGTCACTACAGTGGACGGTACGCAGCTTTTAAGTACACAGACATCTTCCTTTCCGGTAGCGGTTAATTACACGGGAATCAAATCGCCAAGCGGTGTGATTACCTTTCATTTTACGGTGGAGAGGGAGGCGACGACCACAACCGATCCCGAGACGGGAGAGACAGTGACGACGGATCCTGTTTCCGAAGAGAAAACGGTGACAAGAGAGATTCAGTTTACACAGGAATAGGAAGAAGTTCATGCAGGGGAAGATCATTAAGGGAATCGCGGGATTCTATTATGTCTATGTAGAAGGACACGGGACCTATGAATGTAAGGCTAAGGGGATTTTCAGAAAAGATCATGTAAAGCCGCTTGTGGGTGACGATGTGGTCATGGATGTATTGGATGAGGGTGAGAGGCTGGGTAACATCAGCGAAATTCTTCCCAGACGAAGCGCCCTGATCCGCCCGGCGGTTGCTAACGTGGATCAGGCAATGATTATTTTTGCCATTGTGAAGCCAAATCCTAATTTCAATCTTCTGGACAGATTTCTCATCCGCATGGAGCGGCAGAATCTGCCCACCATCATATGCTTTAACAAACAGGACATTGCCTCCGCACAGGAGAAGGAAGCACTCAGGCAGTCTTATGAAACATGCGGATATCATGTCCTGTTTATCAGTGCGTTGGAGAATGAAGGCTTGGAACAGGTCAAAGAACTGTTGAGCGGTAAGACCACCACTGTAGCGGGACCAAGCGGGGTTGGAAAATCCTCACTGATCAACAGGCTGGCGCCGAAAGCCAACATGGAGACTGGGGAGATCAGCGCCAAGATAGAAAGAGGAAAACACACCACAAGACACTCGGAGATCATAGCGCTGGGTGAGGAAACTTATATTATGGATACACCCGGATTTACGTCCCTTGATATTTCCGAGATCACGAAAGAGGAGCTGGGACAGTATTACCCGGAATTCGTGCAGTATGAACCCTATTGCAAGTTCAGCGGATGCGCCCATATCAGCGAACCGTCCTGCGGCATCAAGGAAGCCGTGGCGGAGGGAAAGATCAGCACGGTGCGGTATGAGAATTATAAGGTGCTGTATCAGGAGTTGAAGGATAAGAGGAGATATTAGATGGATTGAAACTTTCAGCAAAAGAAACTTAATGAATTTGAATTTGCATGCAATCATTTAGGTGACTAGGTGGTTGCTTTTTTATGTACTGTCAAAAGTTAAAGACTTGTTAAGAATTTCTATGCTATGCTCAGAAAATGGAGAAAATAGTGTGAAGAGAAGTTCTAGGGCTCACAGCAGGGGCTGTTTCGCCAAGAACTTCTAAAAACTTCGCGCAGGAAAAGAGGTATACACTATGTTCTGGAGGATATTGAAAAAAGATCTGAAACGCAAAAAGACCATGAACATCATTCTGCTGCTGTTTGTCATTTTGTGCTCCATGTTTGCAGCGGCGGCAGTGAACAACATTATAGCCGTGACTGGCGGTATCGAGCATTATTTCGATGCGGCGGATGTTCCTGATGTCATTGTGCGGGTGCTGTTCAGCGGGGAAAACGATCTCGAGGAAAAGATTGGGGAGCTTGCCCACGCCAAGGAGATAAGGACCGAGCATTGGCTGTGTGTATCCAGCTCAAAGTATTTCAGGCATAACGGAAAGGAACTTGATAATTTCACGAATGCTGCCTATTTGATTTCTGATCGTGAAATGGCTATCAACTATTTCGATGAGAACAATAACATCATCGAAAGCGTGGACAAGGGCTGCTTTTATGCCAACGCTCCTTTTTTACAGGACCTTACTATAAAAAAGGGCGACAAGGTGGAACTTACTGTCGGTGACAGTCATCTCACGCTTAAGTTTATGGGGCGGTTCAAAGGTGCGCTGTTTGATTCGGGAAACACGGCTTCCCCGTATCTTATCATGAACTCAGCTGACTATGACTATCTTGACAGGGACGAAGCCACTCATTTCATGAAGTGTAAGCAGTTTTGTGTAAATACATCAGATGTTGATGAAATAAGGGAACTTGCAAAGGACTATAGCGGTGTATATGTCTACACACGGGAAGAAATAAAGGATATTTATCTTTATGATATGCTTTCTGCGTATGTTTTAATGATGATCAGTATTGTGCTGATGTTCACAGCCTTTGTGGTGCTGCGTTTCACAATAGGCTTTACCATCAGTGAGGAATTTCGTGAGATTGGTGTAATGAAGGCGGTGGGTATCAGGGGCGGCAGTATAAGAAGTCTGTATATCGTCAAGTATCTTGCCATTGCTGCAATCGGTACACTGATAGGATATTTCTGTTCCATCCCTCTCGGGGATATGATGATGAAAACGATATCGGAAAATATCGTTCTCGGCAGCGGGAGTGGTACTTTTATGGGACTTTTAAGCTCTGGGCTGGTAGTTATCATTATCCTGTTGTTCTGCTACAACTGCACACGCAGAGTCAATAAACTCTCGCCGATTGACGCAGTAAGAAACGGTCAGACGGGCGAGCGCTTCCGAAGGAAAAGCCTTTTGCACTTAGGCCGATCTAAGCTGCCGTCATCTGCATTTCTCTCGGTCAATGATGTGATCAGTTCGCCGAAGCAGTTTTCTATCGTGATAGTTGTGTTCACGTTCTGCATGCTGTTGATGACGATGATGTCAAATTTTGCATTGACATTTAAAAGTGAAAAGATACTGCGCTTCTTCACTTTGCCCTCAAGTGAAGCGCATATCGGGGATAGCGAAATAGTGGGAGAGATCCTGGTAGATCAGAGTATGTATAAGCAGATCATTGAAGATACCGAAAAGCTCCTTGACGATAACGGAATGCCCGGCAAATGCACAATTACAATGAGAACACAGTTTGAAACATCGCACGAAGACAAAACAGCAAAGATTTTTTTCTCCGTCACGAAAGGCGAGACAAATGACACGCTCTATGTAGATGAGGGCAGCGCTCCACAGAAGACGGACGAGATTGCCGTAACGGTAAGCGTCCTCGATGACTTAGGTGCGGAGATCGGCGACAGGGTAACAGCAGTAATGAATGAGAAAGAGTACGAGTTTATCATCACGGGAACATACTCCTCGTTCATCAGCCCCACTGCTTTACTATATAAAGATTTTGACTTTGGAAATCTGCCGGCAAACGATGTAATGGGAGCGCAGATACACTTTGACGGTAATCCCGACAAGGCGCAGATAAACAAAAACATTGAAAAGCTTAAAAGTCTGCTTGACACCGACAAGGTGTATTCGACCTCGGATTACATCAATAACTTTACGGGAATGTCTGATACGTTGAATGTAATCAAACAGATGATGATGATCATTACTGTGATTGTAACGGCATTGATCGTCATACTCATGGAGCGTTCATTCATCTCTAAGGAAAAAAGTGAGATTGCACTGATGAAGGCAGTGGGTATCGACAACGGCAGTATCATCATGCAGCATTCGCTCAGATTTGTGATTGTATCGGTCATTGCCTGCATTGTTTCTTCGGCGGTGCTTCTCCCAATCAGCGATGCAATGATGAATTGGGTAGGTAATATGGTTGGCGATGTATCAGGCCTGAAATGCGATTTTGACCCGCTGGAAATATTTGTGATCTGCCCGGCAATTCTCATCGCCGTGACCGTCATCGGCTCATTCCTGACAGCGCTTTACACCAAAACAATCAAGGCTTCCGATACGGCAAGTATAGAATAGATTGAAAAATCAGAGATTTTTCAATCGCAAATTTGTACCTTGCGGCTACAAATTCGCAGGCTGTGAGAAAGGCATGGGTATTAGTGTGAAAAATAAATTTTTCAACCGAACTTGTTCGGTTTACGCAAGTTTGTGCAGGCGTTAGTAACGCCTTTGCCCAAACTCGCAAGCTGAGTAAAAATGGAGGATTAATATAATGAATAATACGGTTTTACAGACAAAGGGACTTTGCAAGACATATATTGTGAACAAACATCAGAACAATGTGTTGAAAAACGTCGATCTGACAATCAGTGAGGGCGAAATGGTAGCGGTCATGGGACCCTCCGGCTCAGGCAAAAGCACGCTGCTCTACTGCGTTTCGGGAATGGACAAAGTGACTGCAGGCGAGGTGTTCTTTAACGGCAGGGAAACGGCTAAGCTTGGCGATAAGGAGCTTGCAAGGCTCAGACTTGACGAAATGGGATTTATTTTTCAGCAGATGTATATGATGAAAAATCTTTCGGTGTTTGATAATATCATTTTTCCTGCGGTAAAATCAAAAAAGAATAGGTCGAGCCGCAGGCAGACCGAGGAGCGCGGCAGAGCGCTCATGCACAGGCTCGGCATTGACGATGTGTGCGGCAACGATATCAACGAGGTGTCGGGCGGACAGCTTCAGAGGGCTTGTATCTGCCGCAGTATGATAAACAATCCCAAGATGATCTTTGCGGATGAGCCGACAGGCGCTCTCAACCGTGCAAGCTCTGATGAGGTGATGAACGAGCTGCTCTCCTTAAACCGCGACGGTACGACGATCATGTGCGTGACACACGACCCGAAGGTTGCTGCTAAGTGCAGCAGGGTACTTTACATTGTGGACGGTGGGATTGTCGGTGAAAAAGAAATGGGACATTTTGGCGGCGGTGACAAGGAGCTTCGTGACCGTGAAAGAGAACTGAATAACTGGCTTATGGAACAGGGATGGTGATACTTGCTATATCTATGCTGATATGGTACAAGACTTGTAGGAGGTGAGCTTATGACCGATATCTTGATAGTGGAAGACGATAAGGAACTGGCGGGCTTGCTGACTGACTTTTTGCGTGAGGAGGGCTATACTGTATCAAGCGTAGGCAGCGGAGAGCATGCCGTGCAGCTTTTTGAACGATATGGCGCAAGGCTTGTGGTGCTTGACATCAACCTCCCCGATGTGAACGGCTTTGCGGTCTGCTCCAAGCTACGGGAAAATGCGGATACTCCTATACTGATTGTAAGTTCAAGGACGGGCAAGGAGGATAAGCTGAACGGCTTTGATCTCGGTGCTGATGATTATATAGAAAAGCCTTATGACATTGATATTCTTATCGCTAAGATCAAGGGGATATTCAAACGGCGGTATCAGCGTGATACATTGTCGGCGGACGGTGTGACACTTAATCTTGTGGATAAAACAGCGGTCATCGACGGAAAGCCTGTAGAACTGCCTGCAAAGGAATTTGACCTGTTGGCGCTTTTGATCGAGAATCAGGGCAAATCTTTGAAAAAAGAGTATTTGTTTGGCACTGTCTGGGGCAGCGACAGCGATTCGGAGCTGCAAACGCTCCATGTGCATATCAACCGACTTCGCCGGAAACTCGGTGACGATCCTAAGAATGCAAAGCGTTTGCTTACTGTCTGGGGTGTGGGGTATAAGTTTGTATGAAGGCTTTCAGAAGACTGTGTATTGCAGTGATAATTATATTTCTTTTGCTGACGGCGGTATTGAATCTGTTTCTTGTGGGAGCGAAAAACAGTAATGAAGTCATTTATCGTGTTGAAGCCAAGCGGCTTGCAGATGAGATAGCGGAAACAGGAAATTATGACCTTGAAAAATATCCCCACATTGCGGGCGTGTTCACGGGTGATGACGGCGAACTGTACACCTCCGATGAGCATTATCTGATTATAGAAGCAGGCGGAAGGCTTTACCGTGTTGAGTATACTGTAGGAAACGGACAGCACAGCATTGCGGCAATAAACTGTGTATTGGGTGTGCTGTTTGTGCTAATGATTGGTCTTTTGCATAATATCCGAAGGCATATCATCGTGCCGCTCGGCAGGCTGAACGATATTCCGAAAGAGCTTGCAAGGGGCAATCTTGCTGTCCCGATTCCGGAGGAAAAAAGCCGTTTCTTCGGAAAATTCACGTGGGGTGTGAATCTTTTGCGTGAGAGTATTGAGGACAGTCGCAAAAAAGAAATCACGATGCAGAGGGATAAAAAACTCTTGCTGCTCTCTCTTTCCCACGACATCAAAACGCCTTTGTCGGCAATTAAGCTGAATGCAAAGGCGCTTGCAAAAGGATTATACAAGGCCGAGGAAAAACGACGTGCTGCTGCTGAGAGTATCAATACCCGTGCAGATGAAATAGAGCGTTTTGTAAGCGAGATTACAAAGGCGGCAAGCGAGGACTTTATGAGCTTTGAGGTCACAAAGGGAGAGGCTTTCTTAAGCGATATCATCACAAGAATAGATGCGAGATATGCTCCCCAGCTTGCCATGTCGGGAACGGAGTTTGTGATTCAGAAATATGATGACTGTATTCTTTCCTGCGACCCTGACCGCCTTGCAGAGTGTCTGCAAAATCTGATTGAAAATGCGATTAAATACGGTGACGGCAGACGAATTGAGATCAGCTTTGATAAAATGGACGGCTGTGAGCTTATCACGGTATCAAATACAGGTTGTACGCTTGAGGCGAAAGAACTGCCGCAGATATTCGAGAGCTTTCATCGTGGAAGTAATGCGGACAAGGTACCGGGCAACGGGCTTGGACTTTTTATCTGCAAACGGTTGATGTCGCTTATGGGCGGAGAGGTGTATGCGGATATTCGTGATGAATGCTTCTATATAACGCTTGTTGTTAAAATGGCGTAAAGTGACAGTTATTTGTTTAGGAGCGAAAATCGTAACCCTATGTATGCAACGGCTGCCGTGGGTTAAAGAAATGCACCCTGACAAAGACGATCTGTAGTGCGCTGAGGAAATAGCTCGTTTAGGCAGGAGTTTGCGAAGTAAATCTCACAATCGAGTGTGGCTCGATTTTTTATGCCACCGTGAACTAAGGAAGAAAGAAGACGGTAATAGCAGAAAGATCGTTAATACACTCCGCAATATACAGTGGTACAGTGGAAATATAAAATCCTGTAATTTACTTTTGGGCCTTACTATGCTATACTATCATAGCTGTTGAGGCTTTTTCTATTTTAAGTAATATGGAAATATAAATGAAATGAATGAAAATGAGTAAACATGGAGGAATAAGATAAAATGAAATTAGGCATAGTAGGGCTCCCCAACGTGGGCAAGAGCACCCTTTTTAATTCACTGACCAAAGCGGGCGCGGAATCCGCGAACTATCCGTTCTGTACTATCGACCCGAACATCGGTATCGTGTCGGTGCCGGACGAGAGATTGAAACTTCTGGGTGATATGTATCACTCGAAAAAAGTAACGCCGGCTACGATCGAATTTGTGGATATCGCCGGCCTGGTGAAGGGCGCGTCTAAGGGAGAAGGACTGGGCAACCAGTTTTTAAGCAATATCCGTGAAGTAGACGCGGTCGTGCATGTAGTGAGATGTTTCGAGGACAGTAATATCGTACACGTGGACGGCACTATCGACCCGCTGCGGGATATCGAGACCATTAATCTGGAATTGATCTTCTCTGATATTGAGATTCTGGACAGAAGAATCGCCAAGACCGCCAAGGTGGCGAAGATGGATAAGACGGTTGCCAAAGAGTATGCACTTCTTGAGAGAATCAAGGCGCATCTGGAAGAAGGCAATCTGGCGAAAGGATTCGAGACGGAAGATGAAGACGAGGCGGCGCTTCTTGCGTCCTATAATTTGTTGACCTATAAGCCGGTGATCTTCGCGGCGAACGTGGCGGAGGACGATCTGTCGGACGACGGCGCTTCCAATGCGGGTGTGGCGAAAGTGAAGGAGTTTGCTGCAGCAAACGACAGTGAGGTATTCGTGATCTGTGCGCAGATTGAACAGGAAATTGCAGAGCTGGATGAGGAAGAGACGGCGATGTTCTTAGAAGATCTGGGGCTGTCCGAATCCGGGCTGCAGAAGCTGATTAAGGCAAGCTATCGGATTCTGGGGCTGATGAGCTTCCTTACGGCAGGAGAAGATGAGACGAGAGCATGGACCATTAAGATTGGTACGAAGGCGCCCCAAGCAGCCGGTAAGATACATACCGATTTCGAGAGAGGATTTATTAAGGCGGAAGTGGTCAATTATAAGGATCTGCTGGAACAAGGCTCTCTTGCGGCAGCCAGA
The DNA here is from genome assembly GCA_014804655.1 of Lachnospiraceae bacterium. Classification (GTDB taxonomy): domain Bacteria; phylum Bacillota; class Clostridia; order Lachnospirales; family Lachnospiraceae; genus UBA3282. The sequence goes on from JAAUZK010000006.1 coordinate 43,574, forward strand.
GAGAAGGGTCTGGTCGGTATGGAAGGAAAAGATTATATTGTGCAAGACGGTGATGTGATATTGTTTCGGTTCAACGTATAATAGCAATGAGCAGCTGCGCCTACGGATATGTAATATGCGTGACTGCTCGCAGGCAAAGCATATTGCATATCTGTAGGCATAGGGCGAATGCCCGACATGAAATAGACTGCGTCAGCAGTCTATGAATGGCAGCTGCGGATTACCGTGTTTACAAAGAAGGAGTTATTGTGCAGGACATAATGAATGTGACGGACATTGCGTTCCCGAACCTTGGAATCTATTTGAATCATGTGCCGAAGAGTTTCAGTATCTTCGGGTTTCAGGTCGCTCTATACGGCGTGATCATCGGAATCGGCGTTTTATGCGGTGTACTGATGGCCGCCCATGTAGCGAAGAAGGAGAATCTGGATCCGGATCTGATCTGGGATTTTGCCATTTATGCCATTATTTTTTCCATCATCGGAGCAAGGATCTATTATGTGGTTTTCCAGTGGGATATGTATAAGAACAACCTGATCGGCATATTGAATCTGCGAAACGGCGGGCTGGCGATCTACGGCGCGGTGATTGCGGCGTTTACTACAATGTGGGTATACTGCAAAGTGAAGAAATGCAGTTTCCTGCAGCTCGCGGATATCTGTGTTCCCGGGCTGGTGCTCGGACAGGTGATCGGCCGCTGGGGCAATTTTACAAATCGGGAAGTATTCGGCGAGTACACGGGGAATTTGCTGGCCATGCGGCTGCCGGTGGAAGCAGTCAGGAGCGTTGATATTTCGGAGAACATAGCGGGGCATATTGCCGAGGGAACGAATTATATACAGGTACACCCTACATTCCTCTATGAGAGTTTATGGAATCTGGCGCTTCTTCTGATTATGCTGGCATACAGGCAGCATAAGAAATTTCAGGGCGAGATGTGGCTGCTGTATCTGGGCGGTTATGGTCTGGGTAGGGCATGGATCGAGGGAATCCGTACGGACACGCTCTTTATCCCTCATACGACACTGGCAGTATCCCAAGTGTTGGCAGTGACACTTTTCGTGGTGTCGCTTGCGGCGGATATTTTGATCCGCAGACGATTAGCAAGGGGTGTGAGTACGCCGGTTGCGACGGTGCAGGCAGGATTGAATCAGGCGGAAGAGGAACAAGAAGAGGATAAATGAGGAAAAACAAATAAGAGAGGACTTTCGTCCGGCTCGAGTCGAGTCGAACGGAGGTCCTTTTTCTTATTTGTCCGCAGTATTAAAAAATCCCGATTTTACGCAACTTTTCCTTGCATTATCCCCTTATATAGTATAAAATTAGATTAAAAGTGGTGGAAAGTGGTACAAAGTGGAATGAAGTGGAGAAAACAGACCGCAGATTTCCCAAAATGGACCTGAATTTCCGTGGCAGACCACTTACATGTTACAGACGCGCATGCGGTCATATGGAAGACAATATGACCATAGTGAAGATACATGGATGCGCAGGGCAAAGGTGATCGATGATGTTTATGGGCGAATACAATCACACAATCGACACCAAAGGCAGGCTGATCATCCCTTCGAAATTCAGGGAAGCGCTGGGAGATACCTTCGTGGTAACGAAAGGGCTGGATGGCTGCCTGTTTGTGTATGACAATGAAGAATGGAGCGCATTCGAAGAGAAGCTGAAAGCCCTGCCCATTACGAATAAAGAGGCCAGACAGTTCGTGAGATTCTTTCTGGCGGGGGCAGCGGAAGTAGAAGTGGATAAACAGGGAAGAATCCTTGTTCCGAACATTTTGAGAGAATTCGCACAGATCAGTAAAGATGTGGTACTGATCGGTGTGGCAAGCCGGATAGAGATCTGGAGCAAAGAACGGTTCGACGGTATGGCAGCATACGAGGATATGGATGAGATCGCAGAGCATATGGCGCAGCTCGGACTGGGAATATAAGAGCAGCAGGAACAGCGTGCTTTGCTGCAGAGGTTAGAGATGGAATTTAAACATACATCAGTTCTTTTAGAGGAAACGATAGATAATCTGCAGATCAGACCGGACGGGGTCTATGTGGACGGTACGCTGGGCGGTGGCGGGCATGCCTGCCGCGTTGCCGGGGCGCTTGGAGAAAACGGAAGGCTCATCGGCATTGACCAGGATGAAGCTGCTATAGAGGCAGCAGGATTAAGGCTGAAACCTTTTGAGCGGAAGGTGACATTGATTCGCGACAATTACCGTAATGCACGGACGGCGCTTAGACAGATAGGGATTGAGAAAGCAGACGGAATCGTGCTGGATCTGGGAGTATCGTCTTTCCAGCTGGACAATGCAGAGAGAGGATTTTCCTATAAATATGATACGGCACTGGACATGCGGATGGATCTGCGGCAGTCACTGACCGCGGCGGATATCGTGAATCAGTATACGGAAATGCAGCTTTATCATGTGATCAGGGATTACGGAGAAGAGCAATTTGCCAAGAATATCGCAAAGCATATCGTAAACGCCAGAACGGACAAGCCCATAGAGACTACGGGACAGCTCAATGAGATTATCAAGGCAGCGATACCGGCGAAGATGAGGGCGACGGGAGGGCATCCCTCCAAGAGAACATTTCAGGCGATTCGAATCGAGTGCAATCGGGAACTGGAAGTGCTCAGGGATTCGCTGGACGAGCTTATCGATATGTTAAATCCGGGCGGAAGAATCTGTATCATCACATTTCATTCGCTGGAAGACAGGATCGTGAAAACGGCTTTTAAGAAAAATGAAAATCCTTGTACGTGTCCGCCGGATTTTCCGGTGTGTGTATGCGGGCAGGTGTCGAGAGGCAGAGTTATCACCAGAAAACCGATTCTGCCGTCACCGGAAGAACTGGAGAATAATAAGAGAGCCAAAAGTGCAAAACTCAGAGTTTTTGAGAAGAAATAATATCGCAAGGCTGCGGTGAAGAGAAGTAGAAACAAAGTAATAGAGGGGAAAGAAAGATCATGGCGTCAACGCAAAGAGCAGTAAACCGAAACCGTATGACTGATGGAAGAAATCGCTATTATGTGCAGGGCAGCGCAGTCAGAAAGTTAGATGTCACGAAAGAAATCGAGAGTAGGCCGCAGAAGAAGATCAGCAACACGGCACGCAAGAACAGAGAAAAAGCGAAGCATATGAGCGCGGGATATGTGTTATTCTTATGCGCAGCGCTTGTAGTGACAGGATTTATTCTGGTTAATTACATTGGATTGCAGTCGGATATTACCAGCAGTGTGAAGCATATTTCCACACTGGAGAAGCAGCTTAATGATTTAAAGCTTGCAAATGATGAGGAATATAGTAGAATAACAAGTAGTGTAAACTTAGAAGAGGTCAAGAGGATCGCGCTTCAGGAGCTTGGTATGCAGTATGCAAAAGAGGGACAGATCATTTCTTTCAGAAGTGAGAATAATGATTATGTCAAGCAGATGGCAGACATTCCACAATAGTACCATTCAGCGTTCCTAAGTAGGTGAGTATTTGGACAGTCAGGTAAGCAGAAGAAGTTCCGTCAACAGATTTACAATTAAAATGCAGAAAAAGCTGCTGGTGTTGTTTCTTATAATATTGGCGGCTTTTGCAGGGCTCAGCGCACAGTTGTATCTGATCACCAGAGACAACGGTGAGGAGTATAAGAGACAGGTATTGTCGCAGCAAGAGTATGACTCGACGACAATACCTTTTAAGCGTGGTGACATCACGGACTCCAACGGTACGATTCTGGCGGTCAGCAATAAAGTGTACAATGTCATACTGGATACGAAAATCCTGATGCGTAAGGAAGAAAATCTGGAGCCTACACTGAGTGCGCTGAAACGCTGCTTCAATATTGATACTAATGAGGTGAGAAGCTATATTGCGAGTCATCCGGAGTCTTCTTACTATGTGATGGCGAGGCGCGTGGAATATGAGAAGATGAACGCTTTTCAGGAGCTGGCGAAGGATCCGGAGGCCGGTGCGAACATTGCGGGTGTGTGGTTTGAGAGCGAGTATAAGAGAGAATATCCAAACGGATCATTGGCTTGTGATGTGATCGGATTTACTACCAGTGACAATCGGGGAACGTACGGGCTGGAAGAATATTATAATGATATATTGAGCGGAATCAACGGCAGAGAGTACGGTTACCTGAATGATGATTCCAATCTGGAGCGGACTACCATAGCGGCACAGGATGGCTGCAATATACAGTCATCCATCGATGCCAATGTCCAGAGCATTGTGGAAAAATATTTAAAGGAGTTTAACGAGGAGTATAAGGACAATTATAGACCTGGCAACGGAGCGGAGAACGTCGGATGTATCATTATGGAGGTGAATACGGGCAGAGTGCTGGCGATGGCAGGATATCCGGATTTTGATCTGAATGATACGAGAAACACGGAGAATCTGATCGGAATGCCGCTTGTGGATGACAAGGGAATGCGCACGGGAGAGTATGTAACACAGGAGATTATAGATGGCATGAATGATCAGGCCATGTACCTGCAGTTAAATGCTCTGTGGAAGAATTTCTGTATTGTAGATACTTATGAACCGGGGTCTGTGGCGAAGCCTTTTACGGTAGCGGCAGCGCTTGAGAGCGGCGCAATTACCGGTACGGAGTCTTATAACTGTGAGGGCTCTCTGCATGTGGGAGATCATGATATCAGCTGCCATCAGACATTTGGAGACGGATACCTTACCGTGCAGCAGGGGATTGAGCGGTCCTGTAACGTGGTGCTGATGAATGTGGCGTTTGCACTGGGTAAAGATCGTTTTGTTGACTATCAGCATCTGTTTGGCTTTGGTCTGAAGACGAATATTGATCTGGCGGGTGAGGCGCGGACAGTGACAATGGTGTTCAATAAGAAGACGATTGGGCCTACGGATCTTGCCACCAATTCTTTCGGACAGAGTTTTAATGCGACCATGATACAGATGATCACGGGATTCTGCTCTCTCATCAACGGCGGCTACTATTATGAGCCTCATGTTGTGGATAAGATTACAACAGCGGACGGCGCCACACGGGAGAATGTGCAGCCGAGGGTGCTGAAACAGACGGTTTCCCAGTCTACCAGCGAGACGATCAAAGAATTCTGTAATACCGTCGTGACCGGTGAGAAGGGCACGGGTAAGACCGCAAGGCCGGCAGGGTATATGATTGGCGGTAAGACAGGGACGGCGGAGACGCTGCCCCGTAAGAATAAAGAGTACGTAGTGTCCTTTATGGGTTATGCACCGGCGGATAATCCGGAGATCGCCATCTATGTTGTAGTGGACAGGCCTAATGTGTTTGCGCAGGATGATGCGAAGTATGCTACGAGGATCGTCAAGAAAATATTGACGGAAGTACTTCCTTATCTGAATATTTTCATGACGGAGGAACTCAGCGATACGGAGCGGGAGGAGCTGGAGGCTCTGCAGATCCAGATCAGAACACCGGAACCGGCAGGTGAAGAAGAACAGTTGGATGAGGAAGGCAATCCCATCGATCCGGATGGTGAGCAGGCCGGGGAAGAGGAAGAAGAAGGAGAAACGCCGGAGGCTGCCGCAGCGCGGGAGAGATGGAAGAGCTTCCCGAAGGACCCGGAGACGGGCTATTTGAAAGATCCCGATACCGGGCATTTGTATGATCCGGAGACAGGTACACAGGTGTATGGCGGCAGCCTCGTGGATGATGAGGCACAAGAAGAACCGGAGAACGGACCGGAAGGGGAAGAGACCCCACAGGAAGAGCCGGAGACAACAGAATAGAGCAAATTAAGAATAACCTCATAAAAACGGTAATAAATTATATTAATACCTTTTTGTGAGGTTTTTTCGTATGATGGATGAGATACCGTACCAGCATAAGACATATCACAGAAGTAAAACGGTGGTGGTGATGTTTCTCTGCCTGATCGTGTTTGGGATATTGATGGGGAGACTGGTATATCTGATGGTCTTTCAGTCGGAATATTATACGATGAAGGCGAAGGAACTGCACGAACGCGAGCGGAGCATCAAGGCGGCCAGAGGAAGGATCATAGACGCAGGCGGCAAGGTGCTGGCGGATAATAAGACAGTGTGCACCATATCAGTGATACATAGCCAGATCACCGACGCGGAGACAGTAATTACAGTGCTGTGCAAGGAACTGGGGCTCTCAGAGGAATATGTCCGTAAAAGGGTGGAAAAGTATTCCTCGATCGAGAAGATTAAGAGCAACGTGGATAAGAGCGTAGGCGATGCCATAAGGGCTTACGACCTCGCGGGGGTTAAGGTGGATGAAGACTATAAACGGTACTATCCGTATGACTCACTGGGGTCAAAAGTCCTGGGGTTTACCGGCGGTGATAATCAGGGCATTATCGGGTTGGAAGTAATTTATGAGGAATACTTGCAGGGAGAAGCGGGAACGATCTTAACGGTGACCGATGCCAAGGGGGTGGAGGTTGCCGAGGCAGGAGAAGAGAGAGTGGAACCGGTGGGTGGTAAGGATCTCTATATTAGTATGGATGTGAATATCCAGAGCTATGCGACACAGCTTGCATTGCAGACCATGGAGACGAAGGAGGCCGACAGCGTATCCATTCTCGTTATGAATCCGCAAAACGGCGAGATCTATGCCATGGTTAATGTGCCGGAATTTAATTTAAACGATCCTTATACGTTGCCGGATACGGCGGACGGAGACAATATAAGCGAGGAGAAGAAGCAGGAGCTGCTGAATGGTATGTGGCGTAACGGCTGTATCAATGATACTTACGAGCCGGGATCGACCTTTAAGATCATAACGGCCGCTGCCGGGCTGGAATCGGGAGCGGTTAAGCCCACGGATACTTTCAACTGTCCGGGATTTATCATGGTGGAAGACCGTAAGATCAGATGTCATAAGGTGGGAGGTCACGGCGCGGAAGATTTTGTGCAGGGGACGATGAATTCCTGCAACCCCGTCTTCATAACCGTCGGACTGCGGATCGGGGTGGAGCGCTACTACTCATATTTTAAACAGTTCGGTCTGCTGGATAGGACGGGGATCGATCTGCCGGGAGAAGCAGGAACTATCATGCATAATGTAGATAACATCGGTCCTGTGGAGCTGGCCACGATCTCTTTCGGGCAGTCTTTTCAGATCACGCCGATCCAGCTTGCGGTGACGGCCTCTTCCATCATCAACGGCGGCAGGCGGATCACGCCCCATTTCGGTGTGCGGGTGGCAGACAACGACGGAAGCAATTCTCAGGTATTCAGCTATCCGGTCAGGGATCATGTGGTGTCAGAAGAGACATCCGAGACGATGCGCTACATACTGGAGCAGGTGGTAGCGGAGGGAAGCGGCAAAAACGGCGCTGTGGAGGGGTATCGCGTAGGCGGCAAGACAGCAACCAGTCAGACCCTGCCACGAGGAAGCGGCAGATACATTGCTTCTTTCTTAGGATTTGCTCCGGCGGATAATCCTCAGGTGCTGGCAGTTGCGATCATTAATAATCCGCAGGGGACGTACTACGGCGGACAGATCGCCGCGCCGGTGGTGCGACAGCTTTTTGAAAACATTCTTCCATATTTGGAGAAGATGGACTATAATAAGACATGAAGTTGCACTAAGACTGCAAAGAACGCAGTCTAAGAGCAACTAAGTCATGTCTGCGAGAACAGCGAGCTGTTCTCGGTATTAATGCAATAACGGAGGAACTATGAATTCGACGATTTTGATGGCTGTGATGATATCTTTTGCAATCAGTGTGGTGATGGGTCCGGTGGTGATTCCTTTTCTGCGTCGGCTTAAGGTTGGGCAGACGGTCAGGGAAGAAGGACCGGAGAGTCATTTGAAGAAGAACGGTACACCGACTATGGGCGGGATTCTTATTCTGATCAGTGTGGTGATTACGTCAATTTTCTTTGTGAAAGATTATCCGAAGATTATCCCGATTTTGTTTCTTACGCTGGGATTCGGTCTGATCGGATTTCTGGACGATTACATTAAAGTCGTATTGAAGCGCTCCATGGGGCTTAGGGCGTGGCAGAAATTCGGACTGCAGATCGTGGTGACGGGAGTCTTTACTTTTTATCTGCTGCATTACACGGATGTTTCCCTTGCGATGAAGGTGCCTTTCCTTGACGGTATATATTTGGATTTCGGGTGGGCGAATATTCCGATTTTGTTTTTTATCGTAATCGGTACGGTCAACGGCACGAACTTTACCGACGGACTGGATGGTCTGGCAAGTTCCGTGACAGTGCTTGTGGCAACGTTTTTCAGTGTGGTGGCGATCGGTACCGAAAGCGGGATCGAACCGGTTACCTGTGCGGTGGTTGGAGCGCTTCTCGGCTTTTTGTTATTTAATGTATATCCTGCCAGTGTATTTATGGGAGACACGGGCTCTCTTGCGCTGGGCGGTTTTGTGGCGGCTGCGGCTTATATGATGCAGATGCCTCTTTTTATTGTGATTGTGGGATTTATCTATATGATCGAAGTGTTGTCCGTGATCATACAGGTCACCTATTTCAAGATGAGCGGCGGCAAGCGTGTTTTCAAGATGGCGCCGATCCATCATCATTTTGAGCTCTGCGGCTGGGCGGAAACCAGAGTGGTGGCCGTATTTTCCATTGTGACGGCGCTGTTGTGTCTGGTGGCACTCATGGGAATCTGATATATTCCGGATAATTTGCGTATCGGTACAACAAGTGTGACAGCCAGAGTGCTTATAAGGCATATATAAAATATCGATTGTTGAAATATAAAGATCATAGGGAGTATGGAAGATATAGAGGATATGCGTAAAATGAAAGAAATACAGAGTATTGACGAATTGCAGGGTAAAGAGGTGCTGGTGGTCGGTTCGGGAATCAGCGGAATCGGCGCGGTGGAAGCTTTATGTCATGTTGGGGCAAAGCCGGTTCTCTTTGATGCCAACGATAAGCTGGAACAGGAGGAGATCAGGGCAAAGTTTCCGCAGGGAGTGCAGGCGCAGATTGTGCTTGGCGAGCTTCCGGAAGAGATTGCAGAGGCGGTTTGTCTGGTAGTGTTAAGCCCGGGAGTACCTACGGATACGTCATTTGTGGAAGCATTTCGCACAAGAGGCACGCCGGTCTGGGGTGAGATAGAGCTGGCCTACAGGATAGGACACGGACGTGTCATCGGAATTACAGGCACGAACGGCAAGACGACTACGACTACGCTGGTGGGTGAGATCATGGCGGCGTACTGTAACAATGTGGATGTGGTGGGTAATATCGGCAATCCTTATACACAGACGGCGCTTGATTCTACTGAGGATACCGTGACGGTGGCGGAGATCAGCAGTTTTCAGCTTGAGACGATCGAGAAGTTCCGGCCGGAAGTGTCGGCGATTCTCAACATCACGCCGGATCATCTGAACAGGCACCATACGATGGAGAATTATGCGGCGGCGAAGGAAGCTGTTGCCATGAACCAGACGAAAGAGGAGACCTGTGTGCTCAACTATGAGAATTCATACACGAAAGACTTCGGTGACAGATGTCCCGCGCGTGTGATATGGTTCTCTTCAGCGAGAAAGCTGGAAGAAGGATACTATCTGGACGGGGACGACATATGCCGGGCGAAGGACGGTAAGGTAGAGCGTCTCATGGATATCCACGAGATGAATCTGGTAGGCATATGCAACGTGGAGAATGTGATGGCGGCGATCGCCATTACCCAGGCGATGGGTGTGCCCATGGAAAAGATTCTGTCCGTGGTCAGGCAGTTTCGGGCGGTAGAACACCGGATAGAGTTTGTGGCAACGAAACGCGGTGTGGAATATTATAATGATTCCAAAGGCACGAATCCGGATGCGGCGATCCAGGGAATTCGGGCAATGAGCAGGCCGACAGTGCTGATCGGCGGCGGTTATGATAAACAAAGCGACTATGATGAGTGGATCGAGGCTTTTGATCATAAAGTCAAGTGTCTGGTGTTGATCGGGCAGACGCGGGATAAGATTGCAGAGTGTGCGAGAAAGCACGGCGTTGAGAATATTATTCTGGCGGACACCTTTGAGGAGGCATTCGAGATCTGCGTCGGGCAGGCGAAGAGCGGGGACGCGGTGCTATTGTCACCTGCGTGTGCAAGCTGGGGAATGTTTCCGAATTATGAAGTCAGAGGGAAACTTTTTAAGGAACTTGTAAATCGATTGGAGGATACGGAATAGGTGGCACAGAGAAACGCTTCCAGGAGAAGACAATCGAATAGTGAAAATTTTATGGATTACAGCCTGTTATTCATCGTACTGTTCCTACTGGGATTCGGGTTGGTCATGGTGTATTCTACCAGTTCCTATGAGGCCAATCTGGATTACAATGACGCGGCATACTATTTGAAGAAGCAGATGTTTGCTACGATACTGGGGCTGATCGCCATGCTGGTGGTGGCAAATATTCCGTATCATTTCTGGGAGCGTTTTGCGGTGATTGGTTATCTTGTATCTGTGGTGCTGATTCTGTTAATTATTCCGTTCGGGCATGAATCCCACGGAGCCAAGAGATGGCTGTACATAGGACCGATCTCCCTGCAGCCTGCGGAGGTCGCGAAGTTGTGCATGATATTGTTTCTTGCCAGTATGATCTGTACCATGGGAAAACAGATACGATACCGTAAGGGCTTCTGGATGGTTCTGCTTGTTCCCATGCCGATTGCGCTCATGTTGTGGAAAATTACGCAGAATATGAGTTCGGCGATTATCGTCGTGGGGATTGCAGTGCTTATGCTGTTTGTCTCCTGTCCGGATTACAAACGGTTCATTCTTCTGGGACTCGCGGCGGCAGCGGGTGCGGCGGCAGTCGTTTTTGCTATTGTACAAATGGCGGCATCCCAGGCCGACAGTCTGGATTTCCGCGGTGCGCGTATTCTGGCATGGCTTGATCCGGAGGCTTATGCCAGCGGCAAGGGATTTCAGACCATACAGGCGCTATACGCCATCGGTTCTGGCGGCGTGTTGGGTAAAGGGCTGGGTGCCAGCATGCAGAAATTAGGTTTCCTGCCGGAGGCACAGAACGATATGATTTTCTCCATTATCTGCGAGGAGCTGGGTCTGTTCGGCGGGTTTGCCGTGATTATCATGTTTGTCATGTTAATCTGGCGGTTTATGGTGATCGCAAACAATGCGCCAGATCTGTTCGGAGCACTGCTTGTGGTGGGCGTATTGGGACATATCGCCATTCAGGTGATCTTAAATATCGCGGTTGTGACCAATACCATTCCTAACACCGGAATATCGCTTCCCTTTATCAGTTACGGCGGTTCGTCTGTGATGTTCTTACTCATAGAGATCGGACTTGTCCTAAGCGTGGCAAGGGGCATAAGGCTCAAAGATTTGTAGGGACAAGATAACTTTTATCTTTAAAACCATATAGATAGAATAGGTCATATTTTAGATTCGAGGTAAAGGAATATGGACGCTATTCGTATCTATGGGGGTAAACGTCTGAGCGGTCAGACCACGATACAAGGGTCAAAAAATGCGTCGCTGCCGATTCTTGCAGCGACACTTCTGATAAGCGGAACTTGTGAGATAGAGAATTGTCCGGACATCTCCGATGTCTATCATATGCAGCGGCTGCTTACGAGTCTGGGGTGTAAGGTGGAGCGAGAAGGGGCGCTTGTGCGGGTGAATACCGAGAGCCTGTCAGAGTGTGACATGCCTTCGGATTCCGTGGGTGTGATGCGTTCTTCCATCATGCTGTTAGGTGCGCTGCTTGCCAGAACGGGATATGTCTGTATGGAAAATCCCGGAGGCTGCGTGATCGGCGCAAGACCTATCGATCTGCATCTTCGTATGCTTCGTAAGATGGGGGTTGTGATAGAGGAGACCGGGACAGGGTTTTGTGCGGAAGCGGCAAGGCTTAAGGGCACCGTGCTGCAGCTGCCTTTTGTCAGTGTCGGCGTGACGGAGAATCTGATTCTGGCGGCAGTATTGGCACAAGGAGAAACTGTCATCGAGCCGGCGGCGAGAGAACCGGAGATACAGGCGCTTTGTGAATTTCTGATCAGCGCGGGTGCACAGATTGAAGGAAGCGGAACGGACCGGCTGGTCATCCGCGGGGTGGAGAAACTTAATCCGGTCAGATACCGTATTCCGGCGGACCGCATTGTGGCGGGAACGTATCTATGTGCGTGCATGTGTACCGGAGGACGTGTTTTCTTAAGAAATGCGCCGGTGCACCATATGGAAAGTGTGCTGGAGACGGCCGCCTTGATGGGAGCAGCAATCGAATATGATCCGGAGGGAATTATGGTGACCGGAAGAGAGCATGAGAGTACATGCCACAGTATTACAACGGGATGTTATCCGGCATTTCCCACGGATATGCAGTCTCCTTTTATGGTGGTCATGGCCATGTCAGGGCATGATGGGCGCATAGAGGAGACCGTGTTTGAGAATCGCTTTCGTATAGTGCCAGAGCTGTGTAAAATGGGAGCCGGCATCACCGTACAGGGCAGCACGGCTTATATCGACGGAAACAGCAGACTCCACGGAGCCATTGTACAGGCGGAGGAACTGCGCGGCGGTGCGGCGCTAGTTGTGGCGGCTCTGGCGGCGGAAGGTACCTGTATCGTGACAAACCGGCATTATATCGACAGAGGATACGAGGATATCGTGCTCAGCCTGCGGGAATTAGGGGCGGATATAGAACTGGCTTAGCGCGGTGTATAAATGACATGAGGTTTGCAGATGGCGAATAAGAAAACGGTTAGAAAAGTAAAGAAGAGTAATCCCAATCTGCGGCTTGTCAAAAACAACGACTTAGAGACGGAGAAGAGGAAAGGCGGACGGAAAGAAAAACTGCGCTTTAGCAAGAGTAAAAGGATGGTGATTCTGTCCGTTACGCTGCTTCTTCTGCTGTTTGTACTGGTCGGGGGATATGTATATATTATTCAAAATTATACGGTCACTACAGTGTATGTGGAAGGGAACGTCCATTATACCAACGAAGAGATTATAGAGATGGTAATGGGCGGCAGGCTCGGCAGTAACTCGTTGTTTCTTTCCTTAAAATATAAGGATAAGGGAATGGAAGATATTCCCTTTATCCAGACGATGGATGTGGAGATCGAAGCCAAAGACACAATCCGTATTATTGTATATGAGAAAGCGCTGGCGGGATATGTATCCTACCTGGGACGCTATGTGTACTTTGATAAAGACGGAATCGTGGTGGAGACTTCCACGGAGGAGACGGAGGGAATTCCGCAGGTGACAGGACTGTCATTTGATCATGTGATCCTGCATGAACCGCTGCCGGTGGAGAAAACGGAGGTGTTCAATGAGATATTGAATATCACACAGCAGTTGGAAAGATATTCCATGTCCGCAGACAGAATCTATTTTGACCCTTCGTATCAGGTCACGCTGATGTTCGGAGAGGCCAAGGTCGCACTGGGAGACGATCGATATATTGATGAGAAGATCATGAAACTGCAATATATTCTTCCTGATTTGCTCGGAAAAGAGGGCACGTTGAACATGCGTGAATACAGTGAAGATACGAAATCATACAGTTTCGAGCTGGATTAGGCAGGGGTTTTCGTAAAAAAGCAAAAAAATGGGTTGCGAATTTCGGAAAATAATTATATGATAATCTATGAGAGTTTATGGGGAAACAGAAGGAGGAATCACCTTGCTTGAGATTAAGTCGAATGATGCTGAGTCTGCTGCTAAGATCATCGTAGTCGGTGTCGGGGGCGCAGGCAATAATGCTGTAAATAGAATGATAGACGAAGAAATAGACGGTGTAGAGTTTATCGGAATCAATACGGATAAACAGGCATTACAGTTGTGCAAGGCGCCTACACTGTTACAGATCGGCGAGAAACTGACGAAAGGTTTAGGAGCGGGAGCTAAGCCGGAGATCGGTGAGAAAGCGGCGGAGGAGAGCTCTGACGAGGTGGCGGCGGCGCTTAAAGGTGCGGATATGGTGTTCGTTACCTGCGGTATGGGCGGCGGAACCGGTACGGGTGCGGCACCCGTGGTGGCCAAGCTTGCCAAGGACATGGGTATCCTGACGGTAGGCGTAGTGACCAAACCCTTCCGTTTTGAGGCGAAGGCGCGTATGACCAATGCCTTGGCGGGCATTGATAAGATTAAGGATAATGTAGACACATTAATCGTGATACCGAATGATAAACTATTGGAAATCGTTGACAGAAGGACAACCATGCCGGATGCGCTGAAGAAGGCGGACGAAGTGCTGCAGCAGGCGGTACAGGGCATCACGGATCTGATTAACGTACCTTCCGTAATCAACCTTGACTTTGCAGATGTGCAGACGGTTATGAAGGACAAGGGTATCGCGCATATCGGAATCGGTACAGGCAAGGGCGATGACAAGGCAAGCGAAGCGGTTAAAATGGCAGTGGAGAGCCCGCTTCTGGAGACTACTATTTCCGGTGCAACGCACGTAATCATTAATGTGTCCGGAGATATTTCGCTGGCGGATGCCAATGATGCGGCAAGTTATGTGCAGGAGCTTACGGGTGACGATGTCAATATTATTTTTGGTGCCATGTACGATGTCAATATGAACGATACATGCAATATCACGATTATTGCTACGGGAATCGAAGAGAAGGCAAGGCAGATGAGCGGACTCGGATTCAAGTCCGGCTACATAACGCCTACATCGCTGCAGGGCAAGCAGACCGTTGGAACGATGCCCGGCGCAGGACTGGGTAACTTCGCTGCCGGTGGCGCGAAACAGGCAGGCGGCGTGGCAGGACAAGCCGGAGCGGCACAGCTTAAGACCATCGGCGGCATAGGTAAGACCGCAGACATCAAGAGCTCTGTCGAGGAGAAGTCCTTAAAGATTCCGGATTTCTTAAGAAGTAAATAGTACAACAGATCTAAAGTTGATTTAATGACCACAGGATAGATAGAATATCCTGTGGTTTTTTGTTGCTATCTGTCTGCAAAAATAGTGGAAATGCTCCCCGATTATGACAGAATATTCTCGTGACTTTTTTTATAATAAAGCAGAAATACGGAGGTGGGATGTGTATTACAAATTATATATTGACAGTGTGTTTATCCTGCAGATGACGAGCAATCTGTATTTGTTATCTCTTGCCGGACGGATTCTTAAGTGTACTGCCACGCACGGACGAATCCTGATGGGGGCGGCGCTCGGAGCATTGATGGTCTGCGGGGCAATATCGGTGCCGCTTAGTACGGTGGGAATCCGGATACTTATGAGCGCGGTCCCTGTCAGTATATGTATGCTATGTGTTACTTTCAGAATCTGTCATAAGAGAAAGTTAATTCACGCTAGCTTTGTGATGGCAGGCTGTGGTTTTTTTTTAGGCAGTACCATGATATGGATTCTGAATCGTTTGAGAACGGTTCTAAAAGGAAATGTGAGCCTTGCGGTTACACTTATTACGGGCTATCTGTCATATCTTATCCTGTTAAAGGTAGTCGGATTCTTAAGGCGAAAGAAGGAGAACAGTCTGAAAACGGTAGTAATCCGCGTGCCGGAATCAGGCCGGGATATTCCGGTCAGCGCGCTTCTTGACACGGGCAATCATCTGACGGACCCGGTGTCCGGGGAGCCGGTATGTGTGATCAGCGAAAAACTGGCAGGTCAGATTGAATCCTGTTTCAGGCCGGAGAAGTATCATGCGGTTCCGTTTATGAGTATTGGCAGAGAAAGAGGAGTTCTGAATGCTTATGAACTGTCGGAAATCCTGATAGAAGATGAGGAACGCCATATCAGAAAAGAACATGTTATTGTAGCGGTTTGTAATACGGGAATACCGGAAGAAAGTATCTACCAGATGATACTTCACCCCCGTCTATTAGAAGACTAGGAGGAAGGAAAATGGTTTTTAAAGTGGCAATTCCCGGCAAAGTTCAATTTAAGATGATACATAAGGATTCGAGGTTCCTTATGACGAAGCAGGGAGATATTCATTACATAGGCGGGACAGAAGTGCTGCCGCCGCCCCTTGAGAGCGACAGGGAGAACGCGATCATTAACGATCTTGGCACGGAATATGAGGATGAGGCCAAGGCGATTCTGATAGAGCATAATCTGAGACTGGTGGTGTACATCGCCAAGAAATTTGATAATACGGGTGTGGGCGTGGAGGATCTGATATCCATCGGAACCATCGGACTGATCAAATCGATCAATACGTTTAATCCCGAGAAAAATATTAAGCTGGCGACCTATGCATCGCGCTGTATTGAGAATGAAATATTAATGTACCTGAGAAGGAACAGCAAGCATAAGATGGAAGTGTCTATTGACGAACCGCTCAACGTGGATTGGGACGGAAATGAGCTTTTGCTGTCGGATATTCTGGGAACGGATGAGGATGTGATCTATAAGGACTTGGAGAATGAGGTGGAGCGCAAGCTGTTAATCAAGGCGATTGCGAAGCTGACAGAGAGGGAACAGACAATCATCAGACTGCGGTTTGGATTGGGCAGCGTGGACGGAAAGGAGCTGACACAGAAGGAAGTTGCCGAATTGTTAGGAATTTCACAATCTTATATTTCACGGCTGGAAAAGAAAATTATGCGCAGACTGAAAAAGGAGATGAGTAAAGATAATTGATTTTTAGAGTCCGTAATGATATCATATGTTTAAGGTGTTCCATTTTGTGGTTAATAACTATTCTGAAATGTGAAGATGTTTGATCAGAAGCGGTACGGACAAACATATGTGTGAGGGCGAATGAAGAAGATAATTTTAATTGTCGATGATGACAGGCTGACATTATCAACAGCACAGAATCTGTTGGGAGAGATGTATAAGGTAGTTGCCGTAAACTCAGGGAAACAGGCATATAAGTATCTGGACAGACATACTCCGGATCTGATTCTGCTGGATATTAATATGCCGGAGATCAGTGGGTATGAGGTTATGCGTGCACTGCAGGCAGACAGGCGGTGGAGTAAGATTCCGGTTATCTTTCTGACGGCGGATCGCAGCGCCGAGACGGAAGTGGAATGTTTCCGCGTAGGAGCTAATGATTTTATTACTAAGCCTTTTGAACCGCAGATCATGCTGAGCCGTATCAAGAGTACGCTGGAGCTGGACGGCTATCGGAAGGATCTGCAGCGGAGACTGGATGAGAAAACAAGAGAGATGGAGCGCATCACGATTCAGGCGATTATGACGGTTGCTAATACGGTGGATGCTAAAGATGATTATACGAAAGGACACTCCATGCGTGTAGCGGCTTATTCCGAGCTGATGGCGCAGCGGCTGGGATGGTCGGAGGAGGAGATTCAGAACATATATTATGTGGCTATGTTACATGATGTCGGTAAGATCGGTGTGCCCGATGCGGTGCTCAACAAGCCTTTTCGATTAACGGATCTGGAGTTTCGGTTAATCAAAGGGCATACCATCATGGGGGCAGAGATCCTGAAGGACTTTAAGATGTTTCCGAATGTCAATGTGGGTGCACAATATCATCATGAGCGCTATGACGGCAAGGGATATCCGGAAGGGCTTAAGGCAGAGTCCATTCCGCTTGTGGCAAGGATCATCGGCCTGGTGGATTCTTATGATGCCATGACCAGCAATCGCGTTTATCGGAGAAGATTGAGCGATGATATCGTGATGGAGGAATTGAGGAAAGGTAAGGGAACTCAGTGGGATCCCGAACTGGTAGATATATTCATTGAGCTGATCAAGGAAGGCGCATTGGAGCAGAAGTGGATGCACGAAGACGAGATGGCATCGCCGATCTTTGACAGTGAGAAGATCTATGGCATCGCTATGGGCAGTGAGAGTGTGCTGGATGCGCCTACGGATTATCTGACAGGTGTCTTAAGCAAGCGCAAGGGCGTGAATGAGATTGAGGCGGGACTGCGCGTTGCGGGCGGATGCCTTATGATTATTGATCTGGATCATTTCAAACGGATCAACCAGACACACGGTCATCTGGCAGGCGACTACGCCTTGAAGATGACGGCGGATGTACTGCGCGAGGTGTGCAGCAAGGGTGTTGTATGCAGAACCGGCGGAGACGAATTCCTCTATTTTGCGGAAGGAATGCGCAGCAGGGATGCGGCGATCGTCATGGTGAATGAGATACTGGATGCCTTTGCCAAGAAGCAGGAAGAAGTAGACATTCTTCAGGAGACACAGTTGTCCATCGGCATCAGTGTGTCGGGTTCCGACGGTTATGAGTATGAGGAATTGTACCAGCGGGCTGATAAGGCACTGTATCATGTGAAGCAGAACGAGAATGTCCGTTACGGTTTCTTCCAGAGTACGGGTATGGTGCGCACGCCGGAGCAGTCCAAGAACGATCTGGAGACGGTAATCAATATGATCAAAACGCGCGACAGCCGTACCGGAGCATTTCAGGTTGAGTATGCCGAGTTTG
Source organism: Lachnospiraceae bacterium (assembly GCA_014804655.1). Classification (GTDB taxonomy): domain Bacteria; phylum Bacillota; class Clostridia; order Lachnospirales; family Lachnospiraceae; genus UBA3282. Next base: position 61,915 of record JAAUZK010000006.1, read on the forward strand.
CGCATATTTATGAGTTTGTTACCCGTTTCTCGGAGAGAAGCAGGCAGGAGACGCAGCTTCTTCTGTTTACGCTCTTTTCGTCGGACGGCAGCGAGATCAAACTGGAGCGTATGGAGATTGCAATGCAGTGTATGGAGCAATCTATCTGTAAATCACTGCGGGGCGTGGACGTAGGCACCAGATACAGCAGTTCACAGTTCCTGGTGGTACTGATGGGAACGGAGAAGGAGAATATCCGCGTGGTCACGGACCGTATCATACAAAATTACTTCAAGCTGTATGGCGGCAAGGATATCACTGTGACCTTTGACGTAGCGGATTATTAATCATAGGATAAAGGCAGAAGCGGACTCTCAGGCGGTCAGATACATCCGCATGGTTTTCAGGGCGTTTTTTTCCAGACGGGAAACCTGCGCCTGAGAGATACCGATCTTGGTGGCGACTTCCATCTGTGTCTTGCCCTCGAAGAAGCGGAGCGTGATGATCTCATATTCCCGATCGCTTAAGCGTTTCATGGCTTCACTTAAGGAGATGTGTTCCACCCAGTTTTCTTCCCGGTTCTTCTTGTCGCTGATCTGATCCATCACATAGAGTGTATCACCGCCGTCGGTGTAGACGGGTTCGTACAGGCTCATAGGAGCCTGGATGGCATCCAATGCGTAGACGATATCTTCTTTGGGTACACCGATCTCGTCGGCGATTTCAGTGACAGTGGGCTCCTTGGAATTAACGCGTGTCAGGTGTTCCTTGGCGTAGATTGCTTTATAGGCGGTATCTTTGAGAGAGCGGGAAACCCGTATGCTGTTGGCATCACGCAGATATCGACGGATTTCTCCCACGATCATCGGAACCGCATAGGTGGAAAACTTTACATTGAGGGAAGAATCAAAATTATCGATTGCTTTGATCAGGCCGATACAGCCGATCTGGAACAGGTCGTCCACATTTTCATTACTCGAGTGGAATCGCTTGATCACACTTAAGACAAGGCGGAGATTACCGTTAATATACTCTTTGCGGGCGGCCTCATCACCGGCTCCGATCCGTTTAAACAATTCTTCTTTTTCAGCATTTTTAAGAAGCGGCAGTTTGGATGTATTGACGCCGCAGATTTCTACTTTACCCTGTATCATATGAATACCCACCCTTTCCTGTAAGCCACCGGCATTTTTTTGGGTCCGCGAAGCGGAATTTGCAAAGCGTTTTTGAAAGAAATTGCTTTTTATAAAGGATGTGCGAATCGGGCGGATTTATTCATGAATTTTTTAGGAAAAAACTTTGTATATTGTTTTACAAAAAGAGAGTTTTTTGGTACATTAGAAGATGAATGATTATGATTGCCAAAGTGACAGGCAGCATGAAATATAGCGAGGTGAGACAGGCATGATATGTAAGGAATGTGGCGCCGGACTGATGGAGACTGATCAGTTTTGTCCGAAGTGCGGCACCAGAGTGATAAAGGAAATGAGATGTCCCGACTGCGGTGCAGTGCTGCGTGATGGAACAAAATTCTGCCATAAGTGCGGACGGCTCATAGGGGGCGGCAGCGGGCGCAAGATGGCGGATGAAGAAGATATTTCTATCGATGCGATGGAACAGAATATTCTTTCGGAGACGGCGGCAGAGATTAAGGCCGGTCGGAACGCGGGGAGAGAAACCCGCCGGACATCTTCGGCGGGAAGTTCCGCAACGAGAAGTGCGTCATCGCGAAGTGGTTCGGAGCATGCGTCTTCTGCTAGGAGTACGTCATCAAGAGACACGGAGAAACGGGCAGCTTCCGGCAAGAGTACTTCCGCATCGAAGGGTGCATCGGGACGCGGTACGCCCGCAAAGAGCGCGTCGGGAAGACATTCATCCGTCCCCGAGCCGCCGCGTAAGAATAAGAAGCGGATCGATTATCGTGAGGATGACTGGGAAGATGAGGATTGGGAAGACGATGACGACTGGGATGAGGACGATGAGGAAGGTGTAGATGTAATCACAATCATGACGGTGGTCATGGGCTGCGTACTGCTCATTGTAGTAGCCGTGCTCGGATATAATCTGTATAAGCAGTATGCCCCTAAGAATTACGGGAAAGATGCGGAAATATCGGAAGATTATAATGCTGCGGACGAAGATGTGGAAGAACAGCAGGAACCGGCTGAAGTGGATGAGCCGGACGAGGAGCCTGCGGCAGACGGAGACGAAAGTGGCACATACCAGATCATCGTGACGGGTAGAGAAGTAAATGTGCGTGATCAGCCGAGCACCAGCGGTACGAAGATTCTGGGAAAAGTACGGGAAGGTGAAGTGTATACCTGTTACGGCACGGCGGAGGACGGACAGTGGTATGAGATTCGTCTGGAGGACGGTACGCCGGGCTATGTGTTCCACGAATATATCTCCGTGGAATAGGAATCAGAGTTGCCATAGGAACCTTTTTGCGGGCAGATGCATTTAATAATAAAAAGCCCGGAGGGGTTCCTATGTTATTTTCTGAATTAAAGAAAAAAGAAGTGATCAACCTGAAGAACTGTCAGAAACTGGGTAAGGTGTGCGACTTTGAGTTTGATGAATGCACCGGGCAGATCTTTAAGCTGATCATTCCGGGGGAGAATAAGTGGTGCGGTCTGTTCGGCGGAAGCGATACGAATTATGTCATATGCTATAAAGATATCAAACAGATCGGACCGGACATCATTATTGTGGATATATGTATATAGGTTCTATAGGTTTCCATAAAATAGTTGACATAATTGTAAGTTTCACATATAATTAATATGAACTGTTGTAGTAGAACTGCACGTTATTCAAAATAAAATAATGATACTGAGGAGGATATCCCTGATGAAATGCCCTTTTTGCGGTCATGAAAATACCCGAGTAATCGACAGCAGACCTGCTGAAGATAACAATTCCATTCGCAGAAGACGTGTCTGCGACGAATGTGACAAACGTTTTACAACTTATGAGAAAGTGGAGACGATTCCGCTTATCATCATCAAGAAGGACAATAACAGGGAGACTTACGACAGATCGAAGATCGAAGCGGGCGTTTTGCGTGCATGTCATAAGAGACCGATCAGCGCGGCGCAGATCAACCAGTTAGTGGATGAGGTGGAGACGGAAGTCTTCAATATGGAGGAGAAAGAGATCCCGAGTCAGGTGATCGGCGAGATCGTGATGAATAAGCTGAAAGACTTAGAGGCGGTAGCTTATGTCAGGTTTGCTTCTGTGTACCGGGAGTTTAAGGATATCAATACCTTTATGGACGAATTGAAGAAGGTACTGGATAAATAAGTGTAAGAAGCAGGGAGAAGATATGACGGAACAGGAAAAAGAGATTGTGGCAAAGGCCAGTGTTCCCATGACTGTTGCCAATATTGTTCGATGGATATTTCTGGCGATTGCGTTGCTTATTGTTTTATTCCTTTTCTTAGGCAATAAGATATGGGAGGGAGCGGAGTGGTATACTGCTTTTACGGGTAGGGCGTATTCCTTCCTGCTTTGGGACATTCTGCTTATGCTTTTGAGTAATATCGTGCGCATCATTTTCACGGCAAGATATAACAGGATTGTGAAGAATCTGTGACAGATATTCAGATAAGGTTAAGTGCCTGAGATGGTGTGTCGATATAAATAATAGGAAAGGAAGTAACTGTGAAGAACAGGGTTCTGAACAGTTAGGAAAGGACAAATGATTGAGGAAGGCGGTGTGAGCTATGACCTTTGAATATACCGGAATGGATTGCTGCCCGGAGAATCCGGATATGCAGAAAGCGATCTCGGATATGAAGAAAGACCAGATCTTACAGAGTTATCAATATTTTGTCGGAAATTCGGAGTATTAGAAACCCCTTGCAAACCTGCAAGGGGATTTGTTATGATAGGAGAAGATTTATCGGGCAGGAGCCGGTCAGTCAGGGGCTCCGGAACGGGGGACGAATGGCTTTACTTGAGCGTTTTTATCCGGATGAATATCTGGATTCTGCATATGAGATCGATTATGAACAATTATATCAGAAAGGTTACCGCGGTGTGATCTTCGACATAGATAATACGCTGGTACCTCACGGCGCGCCGGCGGATGCAAGGAGCATGGCGCTATTTGGCCGGCTTAGGGAGATCGGGTTCGAGAGCATTCTTCTGTCCAATAATAAAGAGCCGCGGGTGAAAATGTTTAATGATAAGGTGCTCTCCCGTTATATCTTTAAGGCAGGAAAACCATCTCCGAAAAATTATATCAAGGCGATGGAGCTTATGGGTACCACGCCGGCAACTACGATGTTTGTGGGTGATCAGCTTTTTACGGATGTGTGGGGCGCGAAGAAGGCGGGGATCAGGACGTGGCTGGTGAAGCCGATCCACCCGAAAGAGGAGATACAGATTATCTTAAAGCGCAGACTGGAATGGATCGTACTGTTTTTCTATAAGCGGGACAGAGGACGGTATGTGAAGTTGGACAGGCGGTATCGATAAGGCTGCGCGGAAACGAGGATTGAGATGAAGATAGACGGTAAAACAAACGTATGCGGATTGATCGGCAATCCGGTGGAGCACACATTGTCTCCGATGATACATAACACGCTGGCGGGGAGACTGGGGCATAATCTGGTGTATGTGCCTTTTCCCGTAGAGCCGGGCAGGGTGGGTGAGGCAGTCCGCGGCGCGGACGCACTGCATCTGCTTGGCCTGAATGTGACGGTACCCTATAAGAGTGATGTGATAGAGACCCTTAAGGAAATAGATGAGCTGGCGCGAAATATCGGTGCGGTTAATACGCTGGTGAGAACAGGGGGCGGCTACAAGGGGTACAATACAGATATGGAGGGACTCTACCGCGCCATGACAAGCGAGGGCATCCGGATCGAGGGGGAGCAGATCATACTGCTGGGTGCGGGCGGAGCGGCCAGAGCAGTGGCCTATTTGTGTGCGGTGAAAGGTGCAGAGAAGGTCTATATATTAAACCGCACGTTTGATAAAGCGCAGGCAGTGGCAGAGGAGGTCAACCGCGTGGTGGGCCGGGAAGCGATCCTGCCGATGGCGATGAAGGACTATACCGGACTGTCGGAGGGTAAGTATCTTGCGATCCAGGGGACTTCCGTGGGACTTGCGCCCAATGCGGAGGATGTTGTAATCGCGGATGACGCTTTCTATGAGAAGATCCACACGGGATTTGATCTGATCTACAGTCCCTGGGAGACGAAATTCATGCGTCTGGTGAAAGAGCACGGCGGTCATGCGTATAACGGGTTAAAAATGTTGTTATATCAGGGAATTATCGCCTATGAACTGTGGAATGATGTACAGGTGTCCGAAGAGGACGCACAGGCGGTGTATGAGAAGCTGAAGGAGCAGTTTATCTCATAGGATTCAGACACAACAGATGAGGGAGCATACAGCTTACAATGGATAATATTATTTTGATCGGGTTTATGGGATGCGGCAAGACGACAGTAGGGGTGAAATTATCCTATCGTCTGAGACGTACCGTGGTGGATACGGATAAGGAGATCGAGAAGGAAGAGAAAAGAGCCATATCGGATATCTTTGCCACGGACGGTGAAGAGTATTTCAGAGACAGGGAGACAGCATGTCTGCAGAAAATGTTAGGCAGTATGAATAATCAGATCATATCTGTGGGCGGCGGGCTGCCGCTAAGGGAGGAGAACAGGGCGCTTTTGCGCAGGCTGGGGCTGGTTTTCTATCTGCGGGCGCGTCCGGAGACAATTTATGAGAGAGTGAAGCATGATACGACCAGACCGCTTTTACAGGGTCCGGATCCACAAGAGAAGATTCGGACGCTGCTGGCGAAGAGAGACGGAGCTTATACGGATGCCGCGGACGTGATCATTGATGTGGACGATAAGGACTTCGGGCAGATCTTATGTGAGATAGAGGAAAATGTAAACCATTTCAGAGCGGAGGAGGAATAGATTGAAAAATCAGAGATTTTTCAATCGCAAATTTGTGCCGACGCTGTTAGCGTCTCGGCTTACAAATTCGCAGGCTGTGAGAAAGGCAGGGGGATTAGTATGAAATTACTTGTGATTAACGGACCGAACTTAAATTTTCTCGGGATTCGGGAAAAAAATATTTATGGCACGCAGGATTATGACGCGTTGCTCAATATGATTGCGGAAAAAGGACAGAAGGAAGGATGTACGATCGAGGTGTTCCAGAGTAACCACGAGGGAGCGATCATCGACAGAATCCAGGATGCCTATTTTGATGGGACGGAAGGAATCGTGATCAATCCCGGGGCATTCACTCATTACAGCTATGCGATTCATGATGCTCTGGCGAGCATTACGATCCCGAAGGTGGAGATTCATATTTCCAATATTATGGAGCGGGAAGACTTCCGCAAGGTGTCCGTGACGGCGCCTGCCTGCGATAAACAGATCTACGGTGAAGGGTTGAACGGTTATCTTATGGCGATTGATCACATCCTTTCCTTACAGCAGACGGAATAAAACTTTTGATTTTTGGTTTTTTTTTTGGGAAAGAGGTTGAAAAAACAAACTTTATAGTATAAACTAAGTAAGAATTATATTTGTGAAAATTTAGGAGGATTATTATATGATATCGGCAGGCGATTTCAGAAACGGTATTACCATTGAGTTTGAAGGCAATGTTTATCAGATAATCGAGTTCCAGCATGTAAAGCCCGGTAAAGGCGCTGCATTTGTGAGAACGAAACTGAAGAACATCATCAACGGAGGCGTGGTTGAGAAGACTTTCAGACCCACTGAAAAATGCCCTCAGGCACGTATTGACAGAAAAGACATGCAGTATTTATATTCGGACGGCGACCTGTTCAATTTCATGGATACAGAGACTTACGACCAGATCGCATTGAATGCGGAAGCAGTCGGTGATGCGCTGAAGTTCGTGAAAGAGAATGAGATGGTAAAGATTTGTTCTTATAACGGCAACGTGTTTGCGATTGAGCCGCCGTTATTCGTAGAGCTGGAGATTACGGATACAGAGCCGGGATTTAAGGGAGATACGGCAACGGGAGCTACCAAACCGGCCATCGTGGAGACAGGCGCTAAGGTTATGGTTCCGCTGTTTGTAGAGCAGGGCGAGGTCATCAAGATCGATACCAGAACAGGCGAGTATCTTTCCAGAGTATAAATCGAAACGTAAAGTGTTTTCAAGAGCCTATAAGACAATGGGAGCAGGAGTGCCCATTGTCTTTTTATTCTATAAGAAATCATGCGTTCATGCACGAGAATGTACAAATTTTTTATGTCCGGAGAGAATGGGAAAAGAGGACAAATGGATTATAAAGAATTTGTGGAAAATGCGGTGAGTCTGCTTAAGGACAGAATGGGAGCGGACTATGAAATCAAAGTAATCAATGTAGTAAAAAATAATGATATCCGTCTGACGGGAGTGATTATGATGAGAGAGTCGGACAGGATATCGCCCACCATATATCTGGAAGAGCCTTACCGGCAATATTGCGAGGGGTGTGCGCTTCCTAAGGTCGTGGATGGGATTGTGGCGCTTTATGAGGAGCAGGTGCGTGATATTGATCTGGATGTGGACTTTTTCAAAGAATATGCACGTGTAAAAGACAGAATATTTCATAAGATCGTCAATTATGAGAAGAACCGGACGCTGTTAAATGACATTCCCCATTTCAAATGGAATGATCTGGCGGTGGTGTTCTATTACGGAATGGACGAGAAAGTATTGGGCAAAGCGTCCATTCTGATTCACAACAGCCATATGGATATGTGGAAACAGACGGCTGACGTACTGTTTCAGACTGCACAGCATAATATGAGGCGGAATAAGCCGGAGATTCTGGTTCCGATGCAGAAGCTGATCGAGGAGACAACAGGGATCAGGATTGAGGAGACGGAGGATGTGCAACTGTATGTGCTGACCAATCGTGATAAGATGTACGGGGCATCTGCGATGCTTTATTCGGATAAAATAAGGGAACTGGCGGAGAAAATGCAGTCGGATCTGCTGATACTGCCCAGCTCTGTTCACGAGGTGCTGCTTCTGCCGGATGATAAAAATCAGCAGTATGGTTACTACCGCCGGATGGTGGAAGAAGTAAATACGACACAGGTGGAGCCGGAGGAGATCCTGTCATATCACCTGTACCGTTACAGCAGAAAAAAAGCGGAAATAGAGGAAATTATTGTTTAATTAATTAGTTTACTGGACAATGGTGCCGGCTTATGGTATGATAATCAAGATGTAACAAAATCGTAACAATTTTGTTCTGATAGCGGGCACCCGTAGTCTAATGGATAAAACGTAGGCCTCCGACGCCTTTGATGCAGGTTCGAGTCCTGTCGGGTGCATTGTACTTGTCTGCGGCAGTTTATGTTGCCGCAGGCCAGAGATTAGGAAAGGTTGTTGTATATGAATACATCCAATAATAATATACCGGATTTTATCAAAGCCAAGCTGGAAGCTTTTAAGAATTGGCTGTTCAGATATTCCAAGATTATTATGCCTGTTATATTAGTGATCTGTGTAGCGGTCACTGTTACCATAGCGATCAATGCAAATAAGAGAAAAATCGCAGAAGAAGAAAGTACGGAAGCAACGGAAGATGTCGATATGTCGGATCTGACGATTGACATACCGGAGGTGTCGCTTGTACAGGATGCCGTACCGGGAATTAATGAACTGTTCAACACGTATTACGAGGCAGTGGTGGAGGGTGATACCGATACCATGAACGGGCTGATAGATCATCTGGACTCTATGGAGATACTTAAGGCGCAGGAGACGAGCAAGTATATCGAATCATATCCGACCGTGGAAGTCTACACGAAGACCGGTCCCAAAGAGGGCACGTATATCGCATATGTCTATACGGAAGTAAAATTCGCTGATTATGACAAGCCGGTTCCGGGTATGCGCACATATTATGTATGTACCGATGAGAACGGAAATTTTTATCTCAACGAAGACGGCGAAGAAGACGAGAATGTGCTCAATTATATTCGGGAGGTAAATCTGCAGGACGATGTGATCGATCTGAATAATAAGGTTGCCGCGGCATTTAATGACATGGTTGCCGAAGATGAGGCACTGGCGGATTTCATTCTGGATTTGAATACGGAGATCGATAAGAACGTCGGTGAGGCACTGGCACGCGCCGAAGGCAGCAACACGTCGGCAGACGGGGAAGAACCTTCCGCAGAAGGAGATGAGTCTTCCGAAGAGAAGCCGGAGACCGAAACAGAGCCGGAGGAACCTTCCATTATTGTGACAAAGGTCAAAGCGACAGATGTTGTAAATATCAGGACATCAGACAGCGAGACTGCCGATAAGCTGGGAAAGGCTGCAGTGGGGGATGAGTTCACCCTGTTGGAGGAAAAAGCAAACGGATGGAGTAAGGTTAGCTATGAAGGCAGAGAAGCTTACATCAAGAGCGAATACTTAGAGCCTTCCGAGACCAAGCAGGCAGAGGCAGACAAGCCCGAAGAGACACAGGAAGAGCCGGAGCAGCAGACGCAGGCGAATAATGACGACGTAGAGACGACCGGAACGGTGACCGTGAAAGAGAATGTTCGTATTCGTGCATCGGCCAGTGAGAGCGGCGAGAAGCTGGGAACTGCATATGTGGGTGAGAAACTGGAAGTGGTCATGAAGCAGGCAGACGGCTGGACGAAGATCAAGTACAATGGCAGAATCGCATACGTAAAGTCGGATTATGTGGAGTAACGATTAAATAAGTAAATATTGGCAAAGATAAAGAGTATGGGAGAAATCTCATACTCTTTTCTATTCTATAGGATATATGTGCAGCAAAGAAGGAGGGAACATTTTGAAACATGATGATGCGAAAATATTATGGGAAGTGCAGAGAAATACGGAGATGGGGATGACGGCGATCGATACGATTCTTGATAAGATCGGGAATGATGATTTCTCTTTGCAGTTAGCCAGGCAGTCGCTGCAGTATTCCGAAATCCATAATAAGGCGCTGGATCAGATTCTGAGAGATGAGGGAGAAGTATATCGTGGCAGCCAGATTGCGGACATGATGTTAAAGGGGAGTATTCATGCCAACACGGCATTTAATGTCAGCAGGGAACATTTGGCTGAAATGATGATACAAGGGAGCAGCAGAGGGATTACCAGCATGTGGAAGGCGATGAAGCATAACGGCCTGGCGACGGATGAGGCGGTGGAATTGGCGCAGGAGCTGGTAGATTTCGAGCAGAAAAATATAGAGAAATTGAAAGAATTTCTGTAAAAATCAATTTGATTTTGTATACATGTATTTATGCATATGAGTATCATTGTACAATATGTCAAAAAACAGAACAGAAATTTCATGAAATTTTTACGCGTTAATATGCTAAATCGGGGTTGTAGATTTGACCGCCGCATACTATAATGATACGTGGAAATTGTTTATATACAAACTAATAAGGAGGACATGCACAATGTCATACGTTGATGAGGTTTATGAGTTAGTAGTGGCGAAGAATCCCGCACAGCCGGAATTCCATCAGGCAGTAAAAGAGGTTTTAGAGTCTCTTCGTGTAGTGATCGAAGCAGATGAGGAAGCATACAGAAAAGATGCTTTGTTAGAGAGACTGACAGTTCCGGAGAGAATCGTACAGTTCCGTGTTCCGTGGGTAGATGATAAGGGACAGGTTCAGGTGAACAACGGTTTCCGTGTACAGTTCAACAGTGCCATCGGACCGTATAAGGGAGGTCTCAGATTCCACCCGTCCGTAAACTTAGGTATTATCAAATTCCTTGGTTTTGAGCAGATCTTCAAGAATTCACTGACAGGTCTTCCCATCGGCGGCGGCAAGGGCGGTTCCGACTTTGATCCTAAGGGTAAATCAGACAGAGAAGTAATGGCATTCTGCCAGAGCTTTATGACAGAGCTTTGTAAGCATATCGGCGCTGATACGGATGTACCGGCAGGTGATATCGGTGTAGGCGGACGTGAGATCGGCTTTATGTTCGGTCAGTATAAGAGAATCCGGAACCTCTATGAAGGCGTTTTGACAGGTAAAGGTTTAACATACGGCGGTTCTCTTGCAAGAACCGAGGCAACAGGCTATGGTCTGTTATACTTAACTGAGGAAATGCTTAAATGTAACGGCAAGGATATCGCAGGTAAGACCATCGCTGTATCCGGTGCAGGTAACGTAGCGATCTACGCGATTCAGAAGGCACAGCAGCTTGGCGCTAAGCCGGTTACATGTTCTGATTCCACAGGCTGGATCTATGATCCCGAAGGAATCGATGTAGCGCTTCTTAAAGAGGTAAAAGAAGTAAAACGTGCACGTCTGACAGAGTATGCGGCAGCAAGACCGAGCGCAGAGTATCATGAGAAGAAGGCCGGAGAGCACGGTGTATGGACAGTGAAATGTGATATTGCACTTCCTTGTGCAACACAGAATGAACTGGATCTGGATGACGCAAAAGCGCTTGTAGCTAACGGATGCTTCGCAGTAGCAGAGGGCGCTAACATGCCTACTACACTGGAAGCTACCGAGTATTTCTTAGAGAATAAGGTGCTGTTCTGTCCCGGTAAGGCATCGAATGCGGGTGGTGTAGCTACTTCCGCGCTGGAGATGAGCCAGAACTCCGAGAGACTGTCTTGGACATTCGAGGAAGTTGATTCCAAGCTGCAGGGAATTATGGTGAATATTTTCCATAGTCTGGATGAGGCATCCAAGAAGTACGGTATGGAAGGAAATTATGTAGCCGGTGCGAACATTGCGGGTTTCCTGAAGGTGGCTGAGGCTATGAAGGCACAGGGGATTGTGTAAAATTTTTTTCAAAAAATAGGTGATAGAGAAAGTCTCGGAAACGTTGATTTCCGAGACTTTTTTTTAAAATAATTCAGGGAACAATCAATTCCTTGTATATTTTGTGTGTTTGGTATATACTGTTTTTCGAAAGATATTTTTTTGTTGTTACTTGGTTTACTACAAAACAGCTTATCGTTTGGAACAGCGGTACCCTGTGAATTTTGATATTTAATTGATAAAGGGATAGTGAACAAAAAGATAGAAGCGGAAGGAAAGAAAGACTAATAATGTTGAAGATAAATGCACGGAACAGAAAACGAATAATTACCTTATTGGTATGCTGTTTGCTCCTATTACCGAGCTTTGTGACAAATGCGACGGAGCAGGCGAATAACAGGACGGTGAGAGCGGGCGTTTTCTATTTTGACGGCTATCACATGGAAGACGAGGACGGCGATCTTACGGGATACGGGGTGGAATTTTTGAACCTTGTTTCTCAATATTCACACCTGAACTTTATATTCAGCGGATATGACAAGTCTTGGGAAGATATGCTCGTCATGCTGGATAACGGCGAGATTGATGTGGTGACGTCTGCAAGAAAAACGCCGGAACGGCAAGAAAAATACGCTTTCTCACTTCCGATTGGAAGAAACAGTACGATTCTGTCCATCCGGGCTTATAACACCAGTCTGCTCTCCGGCAATTATGCCACCTATGACGGTATGAAAGTGGGCGTTGTGCCCGGAAGCAGCCAGAATCAGAGCCTTGCCGAATTCGCAGAGGGGAACGGCTTCTCTTATGAGGCAGTGGAGTATGCGGATGCCGGTCAGCTGACAGAGGCTCTGCAAAACGGCGAGATTGACGCTATTCTCTCCAGTAATCTGCGAAGGGCGGAACATGAAAAAACGCTGGATGTGATTGAAACGGATTATTTCTACGCTATTGTCAGAAAAGACGATAGGGATCTGCTTGCCGAAATCAATTATGCCATTGACCAGATGAATATCAACGAGGGGGATTGGTCAAATATCCTGTTTTATGAATATTATGGAAATACTATCGCCTCCGGTTTTTCGTTTAACGACAGGGAGCTTGCCTATATTCAGGATGTTGTTTCCGGAAAGAAAAAGATTACCGTTACTTCCATGGGTGACAGAAAGCCCTATTCCTATGTGGAGGACGGTGAATTAAAGGGAATTTTGCCGGAATATTTTGCAGGACTCATGGATCTGGCCGGGTTGCCTTATGAAATTGTGGTTCCGGAGGATCGGGCGGATTACTACAATCTTGCGCATAACAATAGTGTGGATGTAGTCATTGACTGGCGGCAGTTCCAAGGGAAAGCGGAGAACCATCAAAGCAATGGATTTTACACCAATGCCTATATGAGTACAGGTATGGCGCGAGTGACCAGAAAAGATTTCAGCGGTAAGATTTCCACGTTGGCCGTGGCGGATGTGCAGGGCGACATGCCCATTGAGAAAGACTTGATAGGAGATGCTAAGGTTCTGAGCTATCCAGACAGGGAAAGCGCTTTGGAAGCTGTTCTTGCCGGAGATGCAGATGCTACGTATGTTTATACCTATACGGCGCAGTCATTTGTAAACAGCGATCCTACGGATTCGCTGCAATTCAGTATAGTTGATTCCATGAGCTTTGACTTCAAAATGTATGTCAGAAACAGCTGCGACCATGAGTTGATCACCATACTGAACAAATGCATCCACGAGATGCCGAATGATTCCATGAACAACATCATCACAAAGTATACCGCGAACGCGCCCGGGAATGTGACACTAAGTCAGTATATGCGGGCGCATCCGGAGATAATGGCGCTGGTGGTGCTGCTGTTCGCTGCGGGTACAGCTATAATGATAACTCTTTGGCTGCGTGCGCGGTGGAAACAAAAAATCCTTGATACCACCGAACGCGCGAATAGAGAACTGGAAGCGCAGCTTGCTATTGTCAACACCCTGAGCCGTGACTATCTGGATGTCTATGCGGTTAATGCCCGGAGCGGGGCTGCCAGGATTATAAAAAAGACCGGCTCTGACGCTGCCGGATTGGAACAGGATAACTATAAAGAATTATCCCATGACGAGATTCTTCACCACTATATCGAAAACTGTGTTTTTTCCGAAGACAGGCAGTATATGACAGAGGCTCTTGCGTTGGAGCGAATTGTGGAAAAATTGAATTCCGACGCGGAATATTCCGGAACCTACCGGGTGCTTAGCGGCGACGCAATACATATTTACCAGTTTACCTGTTTGCCATACCTGACGGAGGATGGAAATGGGGGCAACAGAGATGATTTTTTCCTTGCCGGATTCCGGAATATTGACGAGATTGTCCGCAAGGAGCAGGAACAGAATGCAATTTTAGAGGAGGCTCTTGCGGAAGCGCAGCATGCGAATATCGCAAAGACTACGTTCCTGAACAATATGTCACATGATATTCGGACACCAATGAATGCGATTATCGGTTTTACATCATTGGCGGTCACCCACATTGAAAATCAGGAGCAGGTAAAAAGTTATCTGGGAAAAATTCTCACATCCGGCAAACATCTGCTGAGCCTGATTAATGATATACTGGATATGAGCCGCATTGAGAGCGGAAAGGTCAAGATTGAAGAGAATGAGACGAGCCTCCCGGAGATCCTGCATGACCTGAAAACCATCGTGCAATCGGATGTCAAAGCAAAGCAGCTCTCATTCTATATGGATACGCTGGATGTTACAAACGAGACGATTATCTGTGACAGACTTCGCCTGAATCAGGTGTTGCTGAATATCCTTGGCAACTCCATGAAATACACGAAACCCGGCGGAAGCGTCAGCGTCCGCATTATTCAGACTGATGATGCACCGGAGGGATACGCTTCGTATCAGTTCCGGATTAAGGATACCGGTATCGGTATGAGCAAAGAATTTCTGGCACACCTGTTTGAACCCTTCGAGCGGGAACAGACTTCTACTGTCAGCGGTATTCAAGGAACGGGATTGGGACTTGCCATTACTAAAAATATTGTTGACTTGATGGATGGAACGATTAATGTAACCAGTGAGGAAGGGAAGGGCTCAGAGTTTGTGGTTTCCTTCCGGTTCCGTGTCAAAGGTGACAGCGATGATATGGAATATTTGGAACAGCTTAAAGATCTTCGTGCGCTGGTCGTGGATGACGATGCGCTTACCTGTACCAGCGTGAGCAAGATGCTTTCATCCATTGGTATGCGGGCTGATTGGACAACGCGGGGAGAGGAGGCTGTCATCCGGGCGGAATTTGCTTTGGAGCAAAATGACCCTTTCAGCGTAATTCTAATCGACTGGCTGATTCCAGACCTTAACGGTGTCGAGACGGCCAGACGGCTGCGTAGAATCATTGGGGATGAAGCAATCATTATTATCCTTACGGCGTATGACTGGGCCGATATTGAGGCGGAAGCAAAAGAGGCAGGTGTTACGGAGTTCTGCTCCAAGCCGCTGTTTCTGTCAGAGCTTAAGGAGATTCTGACGGCACAGTACAGGGAGACGGAGGAAATTGAGGAAGAGGATATGCCCGGACAGTTTCTTTCCGGTAAAAAGGTCCTCTTGGTAGAAGACAATGAGCTGAACCAGGAAATTGCCAAAACGGTTCTGGAGGAAGTCGGTCTGATTATTGATACGGCGGATGACGGAACAGAGGCTGTCGAGAAGATGAAGACGGCGCAGGCAGGCACCTATGATTTGATTCTGATGGATATTCAAATGCCGGTGATGGACGGCTATGAGGCGACCCGGACGATCCGTGCGCTTAGTGACCCTGACAAGGCAAAGATACCGATTGTGGCAATGACTGCCAATGCTTTTGAGGAAGACCGGCAGCGAGCCTTTGACGCAGGCATGGATGACCATGTAGCAAAACCGATTGATATTCCGAAGTTGATGGAGACTTTACAGAATATTTTAGTGGATTCATAGAAATTACTATATGACCTTACGACGGGAAGAGATGTGGATTTGGGGAAGGAATGATTTTGTTCTGATAGTGTAATATTGTAAGAAGGCTGTCCAAGCGGGCAGCTTTTTTCAATTTTACCGCACATTTCCCACGCCTGATCCGTTATACATTATGAGAGGAGGTTTACGGCATGTCCTTAGATGTGGAAGAACAATATGATAGAATCTATCGCTATTGCTATTTCAAATTGCATAATCGGCACACTGCAGAGGACATTACACAGGAAACCTTCCTTCGTTATTTTCAAAGATACGATCATGTTACGGGCGGGGAGGCACTGAAATGTCTGTATACGATTGCAAGGAATCTCTGTATCGACGAGTATCGAAGACGTTCAGGGGAGAGAAAGTTTGAATATGCGTGCGGGGGTTTTATACGAAGCGATTTGAGGAAAGAGAATTGTATACAGGAAAACTATATGAGTGGAGGCAGTCAGGAGGATCAGATTATTATATCTCTTGCGGTCAGGGCGGCGTTGTCTGAACTTCAGGAAGACGAGCAGGAGCTTCTTCTGCTCCGCTATGTCAACGAAGTTCCGGTTTCCGCCATCGGACGAATGCTCGGAATATCCAGATTTGCGGTACACCGAAGACTGGCTGCCGTGCAGAAGAAGTTTAAAGATATTCTGGAAAAGAAGGGAGGAATTTAGATGAGACGGGAATTAAAAGCACAGCTAAAAAATATATACGAGGCGCCGCCTCCACAGCATAAAAAGGAGTTTTTGCAGAAATGGAATCGGCCGCGGATGCATATCGGAGAATTTCTTTTCTCACAGATATGTTATATCAGCAAATGGATCTGGGGTATTTCGGCTTTGGGCTTTATGGTTTCTGTATTCGGAATCGTTGTGGCATACAGAAATCTTGTGTGGATAATCTCAGCGCTCACGCCGCTTCTAGCGGTCACTGTCATCTCTGAATGCGGTAGATCGGAGAATTATGAGATGGCGGAATTGGAGATGGTCACACGCTTTTCTTTAAGGAGCGTCTTGTTTGCCAGAATGTGGATTCTTGGTGCAGAGAATGCGCTGCTCCTGTGTCTGATGTTTGTAGCGGGGATTTGGAACGGAGAGGGTGAGCCGTTTCAGACGGGCGTGTGCATTTTAATACCGTATTTGCTGACTGCACTGATCGGGTTGTGTATTGTGCGCAGATTCAGAGGACGGGAGGCAATGTATTTCTGTACGGGTATTGCAGCCGCGATCGGTGCTTTCATATTCCTTTCGAGGGATATGCTTACAAGGATTTACCGGGGATATGATCCCGTATGGTGGGGCTGTATTATGTTGTTACTTAGCGGCGGCGTCATCAGGCAGTATAGAAACATCATAGCAGAAACGGAGGAAATGATATGAAACTTACGATAGCCTGTGTGTCAAAGCAGTATAAAAATCTCATTGCAGTAGACCGGATATCGATGAATCTGGAAAAAGGTGTATACGGACTGCTAGGCGCCAACGGTGCGGGTAAAACGACGCTAATGCGTATGATTTGCGGCATCTTAAAGCCCACCGGAGGGACGATTTCATATGACGGCATTGATGTGAGCGAAGAGGCGTACCGCGCAATCCTCGGATATCTTCCACAGGATTTCGGATACTATCCGGAGTTTAGTGCAGTGGACTTTCTGCTGTATCTGGCGGCATTAAAAGGGATTCCAAAGGCGCAGGCGAAGCGGAAGGCGGAGAAACTTTTGGAATTGGTGTCTTTGCAGGATGTGAGGCATAAGAAAGTGAAGACTTTTTCGGGAGGTATGAAGCAGAGACTGGGGATTGCACAGGCGCTGCTCAACGAGCCGAAGTTGCTCGTTCTGGATGAGCCGACTGCCGGATTGGACCCGAAGGAACGGGTACGTTTCAGGGAAATGATTGAAAATCTCGGCAAAGAAAGCATTGTGCTGTTGTCCACGCATATCGTTTCGGATATCGAACATATTGCAGACAAAATACTTATGATGAGAGAGGGACAGTTGATTTATCACGGAAAGTGGGATGGCAGGAAGGGTGATTTGGAGGAATTCTATTTGCAGCAGAATGCCTGACGAGTGTGCAGAGGAGAATCGAACATGAAAATATTTATGACGTTATATCAATATGAACTGAAAAAGATTCTTAACCGAAAACTGGTGTGGATTGCCTTGCTTATTTGCATTGGTTGTATTGCCATTGCAAAAGCGGCGAACCTATCCGGGAATTATTATGTGGATGGTGAGGTTGTTGATACCCATTATCATATGTTTCAGGTGGACAATGCATATAGCAGAGCATTGTCCGGCAGGGTAGTAGGGCAGGAACTGCTGGAGGAAGTGATGGAGGCGTACGGCAAAATCCCGATTACGGAAGGGCGATATAGTGTGACGGAGGAATATCAGAAATATGCACGCCCGTATAGCGAAATTTTTAATTTAGTATGGGATTGGAGGAGGAGTAATCCGTTGTATGACGGTTGGAATGCAGATGAAAAGGATCTTTATGACGCACGGGCAAGCTGGCAGGAGGAGACGTGGACATCATTGTTTTTGTCAGAAACGGAAAAGGAGTTCTGGCAGGAAAAGGAGTCACAGATTGAAAAGCCTTTCACTTACTTCTATCATGATGGATATGGTGTTATAATAAAAGATTTTGAGACTGTTGGCATATTGATGCTGTTACTTACGGCGGTTTGTCTGTCGGGAGTGTTTCTCGACGAACATGTGCGAAGAACGGACCAGATGATTCTGTCCAGCGCAAAAGGGAAATATATGGTATATTGGGCTAAATTATCGGCGGGAATCAGTGTGTCATTCATTTGTGCGGCGGTGATGGGAATTGTCGCGGTAACAGCGGCGTTGGTAATCTATGGGGCTGAAGGATTCCGGACAGCGGTACAGATGTATCGTAGTCTGGACGACTATTCGTATCCGTTAGGCATCGGACAGGCATGTATCATTGCCTACGGTATTTTCCTGCTGGCAGCGGTTCTTATGAGTGTGCTTGTCATGGTGGGATCGGAGCTGTTGCGAGGCAGCATTGCAACATTGGCGCTCTCCACGGGAGTGATTATAGCCGGGCAGATGATCAGGATTCCGAACCAATACAGACTTGCGGCACAGATTTGGCAGAGTCTGCCCATGAGCTTCCTATCCTGCAGCGGGGTGTTCAGTCAGCGGCTTGTTGTGGTCGGCGGGCATTGTTTTACAGTGTGGCAGATTGTTCCGATTCTTTATGTGCTCTGCGGCACTGCGGTGGCAGTTGGCGGACTTAAGATTTACAGGCGGTATCAGGTGTCGGGAAGATAAATCCCATTATTATACGGGGCCGGCTCTTTTGGGAGCCGGTTCCTTTGCGTTCAAATAGGTTCAAAGATTGCAAATTTTAATGCTTTACAGTACAATCAGTCATATATCTGATAAAATGCATAAAACATTAGAAATTACGGAGAGTAGCGAAAAATGAAAGTACTGATCGGAACGACGAATCCTTCCAAGGTGAAGCGGTTTGAGGAGTTGCTCAGCGGACATGATGTGGAGTTTTATACATTAAAAGATTTAGGGATAGAAGCCGAGCCGGAAGAAATGGGAACAACACCGGAAGAAAATGCTGTTATCAAGGCGAGATTTTACGGACAGTATTTTGACCGGGTTATTTGTAATGACTCAGGACTGTATTTCGACGATCTGCTGATGGAAGACGACAGGCAGCCGGGACTTAATATCAGAACGCCCGGCGGCTGTGAGCGGTTAGATGATGAGGAGATGATTGCATATTATGCGAAGTTGATCAAATCACTGGGCGGGAAGGTGCTGGCCTATTATCTGGACGGGATCGCCGTTTATAATCATGGTAAGATTTCTTCCTATATGGAGAATGGTGAGACGAATAAGGCAAGCGCTTTTTATATGATTGATCGGCCGTCCGAATGCAGACATCCCGGATGGCCGCTTGATTCGATCAGTCTAAACAGGAACACATTGACTTACTTTGTGGAAGAAGGGAATAACAAGTACGATACGACAGAAGAAAATGTGATGGTTGGAGAGTATCGGGAGCGGCTGGTGAGGTTTTTGGAGGAAGCATTGGAGTTCAATAAGTAAAGTAGTAATAAAATCTGCTTGCATAATATATCAGACTGATATATAGTATATGTATCAATCTGATATATTGAAAGGCGGATAAAATAATGAAAAGACAAAAATTAAGAAAACTACTGCTGATTATATCTTTGTTACTGTTTCCGGTAACTCTGTATTATTTCAGTCCGGCACTGATCATCAATGGAGCGTTGAACGGAATCATCAACGGAAGTTTTATCGTATTTATGCTGATGTTTTTGCTGGCGATTCCTTTCGGACGGCTGTTCTGCGGCTATCTGTGTCCTGCTGGGGGATTGCAGGAATGTGCATTTGCAGTGAATGATAACTACCCGAAGCAGGGCTGGAAGAACCGGATCAAATATGTCATATGGGCGGTATGGATCGCGGCTGTGATCATCTGCTATATTTTAGGTGATGAAATTACCGCCGTTGATTTTTTCTTTGAGACAGAAGGGGGAATCTCGGTTACAAATGTGCAGAGTTATATTATATACTACGGTATCATTCTGTTGGTTTTTGTACCGGCGGTTTTGTTTGGGAAAAGAGTATTCTGCCATTATTTTTGCTGGATGGCGCCTTTCATGGTGCTTGGCACGAAGCTGCGAAGAGTGCTTCATCTGCCGGGATTACATATAAAAGTAAAAAATCAAAGCGCATGTATTTCCTGTGGGAAGTGTGACCTGGAATGTCCGATGGGAGTTAAAGTGACCGCAGCTGTAGCGGAAGGAAACGTTAAAAGTATGGAATGTATACAGTGCGGTGTGTGTGTTGACGGCTGTCCGAAAGATGTGCTTGCTTATTCCTTAGCGAAGGAAACCAAACCAACACAGACAAAGTGATCATAGTATTTGGTTTAATGAATGGGCACCACATGTACATTGTATACCGAATTTTGCAAGACTGAACGGTTATCAGATCGTGGGTGAAGGGGAAGAATACCATGGCAACGGAAAAGAAAATCGATTACGTGATTTTGGGGTTGCTCAGTCACGAGGATTTGACAGGGTATGAAATTAAAAAGAGAATGGATACAACGCTGAAGTATTTCTGGGGAGCAAGCTATGGCAGTATCTATCCGGCGCTGGGTGACTTGGTGGAGCGCGGACTGGCCACCAAACGGGACGGTGCGGAGAATGGGCGAAACAAGCTGATCTATTCCATTACGGAAGAGGGGAGATCATGCCTAAAGGCGTGGCTCGCGCTTCCGGTGGAAAAAGATGAACTTCGCTATGAGACACTGCTGAAATTATTTTTCGGAAAAGACGGCGGAGAAGAGCAGGCAATAGACCATATCAATGCTTTTCAGGAGAAAGTCAAAATGGAGATGTCTTGTCTTTTGGAAGCGGAGAAGACTCTGAAAAGTGTTTTGGATATGGATGAAACTCATAAGTATTATCTGCTTACCGTGGAGTTCGGAATCAAAACGTATGAGGCTTATCTGGCGTGGTGTAAGGAAGCGAAAGAAATGCTGGGACCGTCAAAATGAGAAAAATAAATGGAGACAGCAGTTGTCTGTGAAACAGTCGGATCTTCAAAAATTCGGGCTTTCGGAGGATGATAGGTAAACAATATAAAGCAGATGAAAAGAACGCATACTGAGCAGCATAATAAAAATGTATAAGGTTCCAATCTGCAAGACAATGTAAGTTTGTAGGAAAGCCAGAATGCAATTATGATACTCAAAATAAATATAGCAAAATCCAATATAAAAATATCCTTACCCACAACAGATGTATAGCCATAGTAAAATATCGGAATCAGTAATGTTCCGGTTAAAATCCCAAAGCATAAGGAAGAACTAATGCACGAGTAGGTTCCTTTGAATTTGAATATAATGATAAGTGAGTATATCAGCATAGGGAAAAATAGCAGTTTCATATGTTCCCAGATAGACTCATTAATCGGCGTAAAAAGCTCTGCTATATAGTTTTTTCCGCTCCAATCATATAGAAAGTGAGCAAGTGTTCCTGTAATCAGGACAAAAATGATTCCGATAATTGTATAGCGTTTTATATATTTCATAGAAATTACCTCTCGAATAGTATATGTGGTCGTAATGTTATTATGTATTTCAGTGAAAAACAGCTCAGAAAAGAAGGTTACTTGAAAAAGGTTATTTGAAGCACTGGAGATTGTTTTAGAAATTCATGTATTGTGTTATACTATAAAAGACAAGTATACCAGATTTAAGTAAGGGAGGAATCTGAAATGACCTATGAAGAGTTGGTAAAAAAGGTGCAGGAAGCATATAAAGATGCGGATGCATCCAAAGTAAAGGAGCATCTGGCAATTCAGTTTAACGTGGAAGGTGAGGCAGCCGGAGCATTTTATCTGGAGGTAGCAGAAGGAAAGGTTAGTGTGCAGCCTTACGAATATTATGACCGTGACGCTCTTGTGATCACGAAGGCGGCAGTCCTTGAGGAGATTGCGGCTGGGAAACTGGATGTAGTCAAGGCATTTTTGACAGGAAAGATTAAGGTGGAAGGTAACGTTGGAAAGGCCGCATTGTTGAAAGAGATTCCGGTAAAGAGAATCGTGAAGTAGGAAAAGACGGCAGGAAAGACAAAGAAAAAACAGAATAGGCATGATATGTGAGATAAGAACAAAGCACTGACGGATGAATCATCCGGAGGTGCTTTGTTCAATATCTGATTGCACTCAGTGGAATAATATATTTTGAAATAGCATTCACTTTAGGCGGTGGGATGCTTTTTTTTTGACAATCAAAATTTACGAATAGTTGAAGATTATTTTCATACTAATATAAATATCTGAAATAACATTGACGTACGCAAAAACGTACGGTATAATGTAACAGAAGGGAGATGATGCCATGACTGCAATCAGCGTAACAAAGGCAAGAGAAAATATATATCAAATACTATCTGATGTTAATAATAGTAGCCAGCCTATTACAATTACGAATAATCGTGGAAAAAATGGTGTTCTCATATCAGAGGACGATTGGAATGCCATTCAGGAAACATTATATTTGAATTCTATAACAGGTATGGCAGAAAGTATTATTGAAGCAGGAAAAGAGCCGCTGGAAGAGTGTTCCGTATATGATCCGGATGAGGAGTGGTAAATGTATATAATTAGATTTAGTAAGCAGGCCGACAGAGATAAAAAGCTGCTAAAAGGGGCAGGACTTGATTCAAAAGCAAAAAAATTGTTAAATATTATAGCAGAAAATCCTTTCCAAAACCCACCGCCTTATGAGGGATTAGTGGGAAACCTAAACGGCTATTATTCCAGAAGGATTAATATACAGCATAGATTGGTTTATCAGGTATATAATGAACCGGTTGTCATTGATGGAGTAGAATTTGAAGGAACAATAAAGGTTGTTCGTATGTGGTCACATTATGATGCTGTAAGATAAAAAAAAGGAAGTACCAACGGATGAACTAAAAAGGAAGTGCCAGAAACCCAGTAAAAATCAAGGCTTTCCGACACCATCAAAATGGAGATAGCGAGACTCGAACTCGTGACCTATACGTTGCGAACGTATCGCTCTCCCAACTGAGCTATATCCCCATGAGATTTATACTGATTTAAGCATTACACACGATAGTTGCCTTGGCAGATTCTGCCAAGGCAATTTCTGCGATTCAAGTTTTTATGCCTGCGTTTATTATAGCATATTGAGAGCAGAATGCAAGAATCATTTATCCCCGCCATTCGTATTTGTACACTGACTTTTCGGAAGTGTCTTGGTGAGGATTAAGGTGTAAGCGACAGTAATCACAATCATAATCAGAATATGTACCATATGCATTTCTAACGTTACTGCTGTTCCAATGGCAAAGGTACTGGCAGTGTTAATCGCAGAGTGGGTAATAATACAGGGAAGCAGGCTTCCGCCACGATAAAATAGAATTACGAACAGGAAACCTACCGCAATCGCAAAGGTAATCTGGACTAGAGTGTCTGCAAGTTCCATGCCGCTTCCGTTTACCAGATTCACCAGATGTCCCACGCCAAATGTGACGCTAGAAATAATGATTGCTGTTTTAATATTGTCCTTTGCAAGCGCCTTGAAAAGAAAGCCTCTAAAAATCACTTCCTCTAATAATCCGACGCAGAGCATGCAGGCTATGCGGCAGACGGTACCGGCCAATGAATAATTGACCGAAACGCCAAACCAAAGATTCCCGGAGGCTAAGATAACCAACGGAATATAGTAAAGAAACCGGCCGGCAGGTATGGAAGATTTACAAAGCCCGTAACATTCAAATAATCCGTTTTTCTGAATAAAGCAAAAAACGATAACAGTCTGTAAGATACAGAAAACGGCGCTTGCGGAGTATTCAATCCCGATCAATTCATTTAACGGATATGCTAAGGATTGCAGGACACAATAAATCACAATACAGGCAATCGTAAAATTCAATTCGCTTTTCACATATAATTTGTTCATCTCAATCCTCCCTCGGCGGGTTTTCCTCCTGCGTGGCTAATATTGCGCCTTTGTACACTCGTTTCAAATGCAGCTTTATGAGTTCTTCATCATATTCCAATGAATTGTTGGTGATGATACTCGCATACCCGTGAACGAATAGGGCAAGTGTTATAAAGACTTCTTTTGTCTGCTCTATACTCATATCCATGCCTTTCTGCATTACAGAAATAATAGGTGTAAGTTCTTCGGAATCGATCATTTCAAGCAGACTGTTTTCAACGGCAAAACCCGATTGGAAAATAAAACGGAACAAATGCGGTTCTTCAATTGCAAAGCGGATATAATTCAAACCAATTCCGAGCATAACATTTTCCTGTGGATTCGTGATGTTCATCAGATACTCCGAATGATAGTGATCCGATTTTGCATAAGCAGCTTTTTTCAATTCCTCAATCGTTGAAAAATGGTACATGACGGGCTGTGTGGAACAGTTCAGCTTTTCTGATACCGTTCTTGCATTGATATTTTCCGCCCCTGTTGTGCGGGCAATCTCAAACGCAGCGTCAATAACCATATCTTTTGTAATTTTGGCTTTCGGTGGCATTTCTTTGTTTCCTTCTCGTTTTATTATTATTGTTATATAACGTGAATTATATTTTAAAGTATTCTATTTGTCAATGCTTTTGGATAAACTTACATACAGTTTTTATCTTGACCCAAAGCGGTATGTGGTAGAGACGCTTTATCTTGTCGTGAAACAGCGAAACAAATGATGAGTTATGGCGTGGATGTATCGGAATGTTTTCTGCTGTCAAATGAAATGGGGTGCGTCTATTTACCCGAAATAAAAAGGATGATAGAATATGTTCATTGCAACTTGTTTTATGTCAGACATCTGCTATCAACCAGATTATGAAAGCTACATAGCGAAAGGATAGGGGTACTTATGGAGAACGAAAGTGTTAAAATGATAGAATGTGATGATAGTATGAAAAAAGATGTAACAGCGAAAGAAGAGAATATCGTTATACAGAACTATTATCAATATTACAGGATGTTTGGGCAGTCCGGAATCGTTAATATCCATGAGGGTCCGGTTTGCTGGATGATGCCAAAAGAAGGAGAAAAAGGTCCTTCTTTAGCTTTCGGTATTCATTTGAACAAAGAAACGGCTGAAAAGGAAGTGCAGGCTCTCATAGAAGAGATTCGCAAGGGTAAGGTTCCGCAATTATGGCATATTACACCGGATTCTACACCGGAAAATATTATTGAAATCCTGGAGAAGCATGGGTTTCAGAATTTATCAGTGGAAGCTTCGGGAGAAGAGCCTACAATGCTGCTAAATAAAGGTGACTTTCAGCCATATATGCCGATATCCGATAATATAGTATGCCATAAAGTTAAGTCAAAGGAAGATTTTAAGGTATGGATAGATGTGGTTAATACTGCATTGCATGGCTGGGATATGATTGATGCAGAGCACTATTATAACTGGGTTAACAACGAGAGAATGAGTATATATCTAGGCGAAATAGACGGATTACCAGTTTCCACGGCTGCTACTATCCAAAATGGAAATGTAGCGTCCTTGGAATTTGTTTCTGCGCTGGAAAATTATCGGCGCCGAAAAATAGCATCCACAGTTTGCTCAAAGGCATTGGAAGACCTTTTTGAAGCGGGGGTACAATCAGTCTCGCTTGGCGCTTGCGGAGATTCTGCTCTTTTATATAGAAGTTTAGGGTTTCATAGCTGTTTTAATAATATAATTGGGATATATGATATAGCGAAGTGATTGATGTGAAAGGGGCCTGAGTGATGTATTGCATATTAGTAACGGGAATTCCGGCAGCGGGAAAAAGTACTATGGCGGAAGCTATAGCAGAGAAATTGAAGCTGCCTGTTATTTCAAAGGATATAATTAAGGAATTGCTATTTGATCATGTCGGGTTTCAGTCTAGAGAGGAAAAAGTAGAGCTTGGAATTGCCAGCATGGAAATTATGTATTATGCGGCGGGACAGCTTATGAGAGCAGGACAACCTTTTATCTTAGAGAATAATTTTGAATATTCGTCAGAAAGTGGATTAAAGACTCTTTTGGAAAAGTATCAGTATTCCGTACTGACAATTACTCTGACAGGTGATTACAAAGCGATCTACCAGCGTTTTCTGGAACGGGAGACCAGTCCCGACAGGCACAGAGGACATGTGGTGAATGACTGTTATCCGGAAAAAGAGTGCGGTGCGGAGAAAAGAAAAGTCAAATCCATTTCTTATGAAGATTATGTATATGGGATAGAACAAAGAGGCTTTGATTCTTTTTCTGTTGAAGGCAGGCAGATCAAAGTTGACACAACAGATTTTGCCAAAATTGATATGGAAAAATTATTTGCGCAGATTGCGGCGTGGATGGAGGAAATTCAATATGATAACAGATAACATTATTCCCCTTCCCAAAGAACAGTGGAAGGGCACGATCATTCCAATGCGCTATACGACGGAAGAATATTATGATGTGGATATGCAAAAAGCTGCGGACGGATATGATGTAGCAATTCATAGGAAAAAATTTGATACGCCTGTGACGCATTTTCCGGAAGAGTATGATTTTCCTGACAAATTGTATCAAGATCATTGGGAAAAAGCATATGCGTGGGGTATCGTTGAAGAAAAAGGCGGCAAACAGGAGCTGCTTGCCTGCATCGAGACATGCCCGGAGGAGTGGAGTAACCGCTTGATGGTTACGGAATTGTGGGTTCATGAGAAAATAAGAAGGCAGGGCGTTGCACATGGGCTGATGGCGGTTGCGAAAGAACAGGCAGTCTTAGAGAATCGCCGGGCAATCATTTTGGAGACGCAGTCCTGCAATGTGGGAGCGATTGCTTTTTATCAGAAGGAAGGCTTTGAGCCCATCGGTTTCGATACGTGTTGTTATAGTAATCGGGACGTGGAGAGAAAAGAAGTGCGGATCAACATGGGATATTTCCCGCGCCGGAAACAGAAAGTGACGAGAGACGATGTTGTGATCCGCAAGGAAGAGCTGTGTGAATATCATAAGACGGAAGAGATGACGCTGAAAGCTTTTTGGAATAAACATCATTTGGGATGTAATGAACATCTTCTGGTGCATAAACTGCGAAAGAGCGATGTGTATTTGCCGGAACTGTCCAGAGTGGCGGTGGTTGGCGATGAGATCGTGGGAGCGATCTTCTACAGTAAGGCGTGGCTGAAGCGTGCAGAAGATAACGCGGCGGCGTGTATGGTTGGTCATGTCGAAGACTATACAGGAGTGAGTGAAGACAGCGCGATGAATCATAGAGAATGCTGTGATTCGGGAAAAGAGCATATCAAGGAAATACTGACTTTTGGACCGCTCTGCGTGGCTCCTGAATGGCATGGGTGCGGTGTGGGAGGATTGCTGCTGAAAGAGACCCTTGCACTGGCAAAAGAAGCGGGATATGGAGGCGTTGTGATTTTCGGCGAACCGAATTATTACCCGAGACATGGTTTCCAGACTTGCGATCATTTCGGAATTACTACGGCCGACGGGAAGAACTTTGATGCGTTTATGGGAATAGAGCTCGTGGAAGGCGGGCTTGCAGATTTCGGCGGAAAGTTTTATGAGTCGGAGATTTTTGAGGATTTACCGGAGGCGGAGAATGAGGAGTTTACAAAAGGATTTGCTGCACCGGTTAAGAGGAAGTTTCCTTGCCAGTGGGATTAAGGGGTAATAGGTGGAAGTGTTGTGAGAATCATTGTGATAAGGCATGAGAAAGTTGATATGACATGGGACAGGAAATATAATTCAGCGGCATATGATCTGGCGTGTGAACAATATGATCGGTGTCCGATTGCTTTTCCGGATAAGAAATATGCGAAAATCGCCGGCGCCGGGAAAATCTATGTCAGTGGATTATCCAGAACTTATGAAACTGCCTGCAGATTATTTGAGGAAACAGATTTTGTTGAGACCGCCTTGTTGAATGAGGTTCCACTTAGGTCATTTAAAGATACAAAGCGGTCGTATCCTTTGTGGGTGTGGAATTTTATCGGGAGATTTCAATGGTTTCTGGGGAGAAGCAGGCAGTCGGAGAGCCGGGAGAAGACAAGGATTCGTGTAAGGGAAATGATCAGGTTGTTGGAGACGCGTCAGGAGGACTGTTATCTTGTCACGCATGGGTTTTATATGAGGGTGCTTATTAGTGAGCTGAGAAGATGTGGGTATAGGATTAGGAGAGGGAAGATTTTTAGGAGTTTTGGGATATCGAATTTGGATCGGGTTGTGGCTGTAAAGTAGGCGGTAAAGGTATGGAGAACTTGTATACCGGATAATATCGAAGATGAAGGGGTGTATGAGGAGCAGTTGTGTTGGGATAATGTATTGCTGGATGTAAGAACGAGGGAATTACTGAAAATATTTGTCGGTTATAGGTATATCATATTAAGATTGGTGTCAAGCGATGCGGAACAAATTAAACAGCAGATGATCCATCGGCATAATAATGAGGGCAGATTGTACTATTTGGAAAATGTTGAAAGAGCGAATTAGGTGATAATGTGTAGAAGATTGTTGCCGAATGAGGCGCAAATTGATGTTGCGGGGAAGAACAAGGCGGAATTATTTTGTCGTGGGTGTGGAGTCGGAAGTTGAAATGAGTTGATGGAGTGGAGAACATTTTATGGGGATAATGTAAGACGGAGAGAGGAAAAAGAGAGTAGTGAAGGAAAGACTATCGGTAAGAGATTCACAGCAGCGTTTTTGTTGTGGGTGGGCGGAGATTAAATTATTTGTATAATTTTGTAAAAATAGATGATTTTTGTAGTGGGGTATGGTATGATTTAATATGATAATTAAAAGTTATCCGTTGGATATGGTTCTGAAACACAATAGATAATAAGAAATTATCCGTTAATTAAGCTAAGAAAATGTAACTTCTTATTATATAAATTATTTACAAAAGGATATTGCGCATTATGGATTTCTTAAATAGGGACAGGCAACGTAATTTATTAAAACAAAGTTTGGATAAAATTCAAAATGGTATAGAGCAATGCATATGGGTAGAGGGTAGCAGCGGAACTGGGAAGACTTATTTTGTAAAATATATGAAGAAGCAGGAGAACCCACCAGTTTTTTGTTTTGACGATTTTAGCTGGTTGTATAAATGTAATTCAAACGATATCAATAAGGAATTCTCGTATATTATTGCACTTGTTTCAGATTTTCAAATTAAGCATCCAGATGAATTCAATAATTATCTTATTAAATACTTTAACAAAATTAATAGCACAAGCTGGATAGAGATTCTTATTCATCTAATTCCAAATATTAAATTTACTGAATGGGCAAAAGACATTGTTAATTATAGTGCAGAAGATATTTTAAACGCTAAAAGTGATATATCATCAAGACTATATTCGCAAGGGCTTCCGAAATTTTTTGCCGAATTAATTATTTATATGCTAAATACGGTTGAAAAGCGAGAGAAGGTTCTGTTTTGTATTGATGATGCTTGTTGGTTAGATGATAATTCAATTAAAACCATTAATATTATTCTGAATATGCTTTTATTCTCTGATACGCCAAATTTCCAGATTTCCTTTGCTATAATTACAAGGAAAAAAGAAGAATTGGAACAAGGTACATCTAATTATGAAATATTGGAAAATGTTTTAAAAGATTATTTCGGTACACTAGAATATATTTATATTAAAAATTTTGATGTTGAAACGACTAAAAAATATGTAGAATTGATGAATAAATCAGTAATATTAGAAAAATCGACCTCCATTTACAGAATAACAAATGGAAATCCGCAAGAACTATATCAAGCATTAAAAATTGATAGTGAAGATTTGTTAGAATTATGTGAACACCAAAGTAATAATACTATAAGTATGCCAATTTCTAATGAATTAATCTTAAATTTTATTAGTAAGAATTTATGCATACTGCCTATACTTGCGTGTATCTCACTGGTACATACTACAATACCCCAATCTTGGTTACCAATATTAGTACAATCAATTTGTAATAAATTGCATATTCCTTTTAGTTCATCAAATTATGATGAAAGTATTGTTCTGTTAGAGGAAAATGATTTAATATCCAAGAAAAAAGATAAAATGGTAATCAGTCATGATTCAATCAAGGAAATTGTAAGAAGGTTTCTGCAAGAAAATGGGGAATATTCTGATTATATTGATGCTATTGCTGCAGGCCTAGAAATCTGTAGTGAGCCATCAAATGTCATGAAAGAAATCTTCTATTTATATGCAGATTACAATACTAAAAAATGTTTTGATTTTTTTGTTAAAAATCATGCATCTGGAAATATATTAGATGCTGATATTTATAAGGTTGTAATAGGAAGTTTGATAAAAGATTGTTCTATATTTACACCTGACAATTTAAACAATTTTATTGTTCCGATAATAATAAAAGAGTGTACATTTCTGTCATTATATGATGATGTTTATGAAGTATGCCGTATAGTTTATTATATGAAGGGGAATCTAACACTCAAAACCTTGTTCCAATATTTAACCTTGTTTTCCAAAGTATTAATTGATATGGCACAACTTGACAAAAATCAACAGTTTAACGCTATAAGCATTATTAATGAGGCGTTACAAATAGAAAATCTTAGTGCAGATGCAAAGGTAGAGGCGCACTTATTGGCAATGTCTGCATATGAGCACATATTAGATTTTGATAATATAACGGAAAATAATATTAAAGCTACAAGAATTTATTCAACTTGCACAGTCTCAGATTATCTTAAAGCCATGTATTTACGAAATCAAGGCTTAGTGCAATCACA
Organism: Lachnospiraceae bacterium; assembly: GCA_014804655.1. Classification (GTDB taxonomy): domain Bacteria; phylum Bacillota; class Clostridia; order Lachnospirales; family Lachnospiraceae; genus UBA3282. The sequence goes on from JAAUZK010000006.1 coordinate 92,961, forward strand.
TATTGAATTAAGTGAATCATATGAAGAAGCTATTAATTATGCAGAAAAAATAGATGATATTCGGCAGAAAAATCTAATGTTAGGAACTTGCCATAATAATCTTGGTCTTAGTTATTGGTATTCTAACGATCTTACAAAAGCTAAATCTCAATTCTATATGGCAAAACAATATTTGGAAAACATAGGATATGATATTTTTAGGGTATTAAATAATATTTCGATGTGTTATTTGCTTGAAGGTGATTTGTCAAAGGCTTACAAGTATTTGTTACAAGCAAAAGCTCTTAATATAGACTGCATTTTTGAAAAACTATGTATTCAAAGCAATCTTGCAATCATAGAATGGAAACTAGGGCAAAAAGAATCCGCAAAACAGATGTCTCTTGACATATATAATGAATATATTACTAACAACAAACAAACCGCAGATGAACTGGTATATAGCTCTGCGATGGTAAATATGGGCTATTTTTCTTTTTGCGAAGGCAATTATATAGCTGCTGCCAATATGTATAAAGAGTCGCAGTTTTTTAAATATAGATATAATAATGAAGAACAGTATAATAAAAGGCAATCCATGATCGAGATTTGTCTTTCAAAAATTAATCTGCTACCCCAAAAAGAAATAAATATGGATATAGATGATAGAGGGCAGGATATATTTAAATGTATGTATGCACCGATTAGCTTTGCATATTATGTAATCTAATGTGTGTAATAATTAGTACAATGAATAATAAATTTCTGATACATTGGCACAGTATGATTGTTCATACCCAAGGAGGAGAAGCGTGCTGCAGCGGTGACTACAGCGATTGACAACTATGTGGTAGATGAGCAGCCAGATATCAATGTATCAGGATATAAAGTATGATAAGAAAAGGGAAGCACGAACATATAATCCGTTATAAGCTTGTGTAAAATATTTTGAACCAGGAAATTCATCAAAATACTTGGGTAATTCTTTTGTTCTTGGTAATGGATGCAGAATTATTGTATCTGGTGTAAAATTTTGATATAGTTGGGTTGAAGTCATAACAAATTCATCATAAAAGTAGGTTTCTTTAAAAATTTTATCCATGTAAATTACACTGATTTGATTAGAAATACCACAATCCAAAAAATCATCAAAGGATGCATAGTAAGATACTTCTATCTTGTTTAAAAATTTATTTGTTATAGACTCCATTAATAAAACACCCTTTTGGCATAAAATATGTACATGAATATTTTTCCAGTTAGATATTCCTAACAGAAAAGAATTAATCGTTCGCTGTCTGGGAGTGCCTATAATTAAAATATTTATGCCTGATAAATCCGATCCGAGAGAATCTGTTAATGTAAATAAATCGGTTAATGCTTGTGTTGGATGCTCTATATTGCCGCTTCCAGCCGAAATAACAGGTACGGATGTACCTTTAATAAAATCATCCATATAGGTTGCGTCAATTGTGCGCATTACAATGATATCACAATAATTACTAACAATTATCCCCATATCATCTAAGGGCTCATAATAGGGAGGACCACTCCGAGAATGATTTATGTCTGAAAATCCAATAGTTTTCCCACCCAATTTGAGAAAAGCGGATTGAAAGCTTAATTGAGTGCGTGTACTAGGTTGTAAAAACAAAGAAGCAAGAATTTTTCCAGATAAGGTATTATAATTTTTTTCGAATAATTTATCTTTGGCTTTAGCAACTGAAAAGATATCTTCCATTTGTGTTTTTGTTATGTCCAATATTGATATTAAGTTTTTATTCATTTTCGTAATCATCTCCATATCTAAATATCCAACGGATAATTTCTTATTATCTATTGTGTTTCAGAACCATATCCAACGGATAACTTTTAATTATCCATCAAAACAAATCGTTTTTTTTCCTCACTTGACACTCCCTTCCCACATATGTTTTAATAAAAATTAAGCAACTGCTCAATTCCTAAAACCGAGGTACACCACATGCAAAAAGGCAACGAACGCAGAAAACAACTCCTATCCGTATCCCTGGATGAATTCATCACAAAAGGCTTCTACGGCACAAGCACACGCTCGATCTGCCGCAAGGCAGGAATTAGTTCCGGCCTGCTTTTTCACTATTTCCCCAACAAGGAAAATATTTATCTTGAGTTAGTAAAAATCGGAGTCGAGGAGATGTATATCGACACAGCCAAAGCCATGCAGACCCCTAAAGAATATCTGTTCCAAACATTGCACGGAATTTTAGAGCAGCTCGAAAACACCCCTTTTTACAGAAAGATGTTCGTTTTTATAGACAACGCACAGCACGTTGATACAGGAATAGAAGAGGTCAGAGCATTGCTCGACAAAGCCGATATTGCAAAACAATGGATACCCATTATTCAAAGAGGACAGGAATTGCAATGTTTTCATGCGGGCAATCCACATGCGATATGCGTCGCCCTGTTCGGAGCCGTACAGGGAATTGCACAGGAAAAAGTGCGGATGTCTGACACACCATTGCCGGATGCGAAATGGCTTATGAGACTGGTTGAGGAGGAGAATGGGTCGTGTTAAATCCATATAGAAAATTGTTGCAGATTTCCGAGTTCGCGAAACGAAGCTTGAAAACAAACTTACTCATTTTCATAATCATAACGCTTTCAAGCGGCTGGCTCGGTGTCCTTGCCGACCGGATCTTGACCGAGCAGCCGGAGGGGTACAGTGCGGGAACGGGGATCTGGCTTGCGCTTCCTTTATTATGTGCAATCATATTCAGAATCAGGGAAAAAGAATGGAAAAGTTTTGGTCTGGCTTTAAACATAAAGCTGGGATGGTGCGGTTATATAGTCGCAGTTCTGACATATCCTGCGATAACGATCATTACCGTTTTTCTTGCGGTGTGCTTTGGCTATATTGATGTTTCAATGATCTCATGGACTGCCGTTATCTCAGCGGCGTTGGCTTCTTTAGCCGGAAATTTCATAAAAAATATTTTCGAAGAATTTGCATGGCGCGGCTATCTGACACCCAGATTACTGGAATGCAGCCTGAGCGACTGGCTGATCTACGGCATATCAGGACTGGTTTGGGGACTATGGCATACAGCATATTATATGGTTTTCTTGGGCGATGAGTATTTTTTGACATCATCAAGGTTGGAAACACTTATGTTTGGATGTTTTGTAACGGTCACCGGGTCAATTCTGTTTGTAGAAATATACCGCATAACAAAAAGTGTATGGCCATGTGTGATTTTACACTCTGTGCAGAATTCAATTTCGACGGCTTTTATTGTGACAAATGCTTCGGCACAATACGAAGGCGGGGCACAAGTGGTATTTGATCCGGTAACAGGAATTTTATCGATTATCATATTGGTAGGAGTCGGGTTACTCATTCGGAAAAAGAGAATCGCACTTGACAATCCATCTATTCAGCATTAGAATAAAATTACTTCGACACGCGAACTATTTTGAAAAAATTATGATATTCAATCACCGGCATGCAGGAGAGAACATGAATTTGATCAGTCAGGGAGTTCCTGAAGAACTTTCCCAATTTATCATAGACTACATAGAAGAGGTAAAGGAACTGTTATCCTCTGACTTATGGGAAAATGTTTTTCTTAACTGCTCCAAGAATGAGGTGCTGATTTTCTGGCTGCTTTATCGGAGAGAGGAAGTGAATATGACGGAAGTCGCCGATTACATTCATGTACCGCTCAACACAGCGACCGGAATTATCAATCGCATGGAGAAGAATGGGTTCATTGTGCGGACGCGCTCTGCGGAAGATCGGAGAGTTGTGCATATCAGTTTCAGCGAAAAAGGAACGGCACAGTTTGAGGCTCTGTTGAGTGAAATGGTGCGTTACGGACTGCAGGTGGTCCACTCCCTTACCAGTGAAGAGATGGAGTTGCTTCGTAACATGACAGCAAAAGTTCTGGAAGTATTACGGCAGGAGAAGCAAAAAGAGGCGGAGCCTAAAAAAATCAGAAAAATTGAAATTGAGTAAAATCAGGCAGCTATTTAACCAGAATAATAGCTGCCAAATAAAAATGATAATACTTCTTGAATCGAACTATTCGTGAGGAGAAATATATCTATAACGTTTTAAGTTACAGGAAGCCGGCAATTTGCACGGTGTCCGGAAAGGATGAGAATATGCAGAAAATCTATATTTTTACCGGAAAAGGCGGCGTGGGAAAGAGCAGTATCGCGGCGGCGCATGCGCTAAAGAGTGCGCAGGATGGAAAACGGACTCTGCTTATGAGCACGGATATGGCGCATAATCTGGGTGATATTTTTGAGAGGAAGCTGGGAAAAGAGGCGGAGAATGTACTTCCGAATTTGGATATTTACGAGATTGATCCGGAGTATGTGATGCGTAATGAGTTCAGTTTTATTATGGAGTATTTGGATAAGCTGCTGTCCGGGAAAGGGAGAACCGAGATGGGCAGAGGCGGGCAGGAGGAAACCGAGAGAAACGATATCATGGCAAGCGTCACAGAGGGCGGAAGTCTACAGGAAATGGGTATGCTGCCGGGGATGGAAGAACTTTTTTCTTTATTGAAAATTGCGGAGATCTATCGTAGTGAGCGTTACGACCGTCTGATTGTGGATTGTGCACCTACGGGAGAGACCATGTCGCTGCTTAAATTCCCGGAGCTGCTTTCATGGTACATGGAGAAGCTTTTCCCGATCGGAAAAGTGGGTGTCAAGGTGCTTGCGCCTGTCTCGAAGGCGGTATTTCGGGTGGAGATGCCAAATAGAAATGCCATGAATGATATTGAGAAGATGTATCTGAAACTTTCCGAATTGCAGGAACTGTTGAAAGACCGGGATACTACCTGCGTCAGGATCGTGACAACGCCTGAAAAGATGGTTGTGGAGGAGACGAAGAGAAATTACATGTATATGAATCTATATAACTTTAATGTGGATGGAATCTACATCAATCGCATTCTTCCGCAGGAGATCGGCAATGATTTCTTTTATCAATGGCTTGCAATCCAGCGGGACTATATTACGCAGATCAAGGAATGTTTCGGGGCATTACCGATTTACGAGATTCCCTGGTATGATGAGGAACTAAAAGGTGAGCGAGCCGTTCGAAGGATTGTGGAGGATGTGCTGGAGCGTGCGGATGTTTTTGCAAGCGGGGCAATTACGGAGAGGGAAAAGTTCATACAGACGGAGAATGGTTATCAGTTAGAGGTTTTCCTGCCTTATGCGAGCAAAGAGGATATTGATCTGTATCAATCTGCCACTGACCTGATCATAAAGACCGACAACTTCAAACGTAACATTCCGCTTCCGAATATCCTCCGCAGTTATATGGTTGAAGGGGCTAGATTTGAGGAGGAAAAACTACGGATTCATTTCATGCAGGATGAAACTGCATGAAGAGAATAATTTTAGGATGATTTTTCAAATACGGCAGAGTAATAGAGTTGAAATGATGGATATAGGCGCAGATAAAGAAAGATTAGAAGAACTGATTATGTATAAGTTGCAGTAACAGGAGGAGCCGGATGGGCAAGGAAATATTAGACAGAATCATGACAGCAACAGCATACCAGAAGAAAGCAATTTATGCGCTGTTTCCGGAGGAGATGGGCATACACCTTGATGCAATTGAAAAAGAGATCAAGGCAATGGCGGTTGAGATCATGGAAGCATGGCTGCGGGATGAGCGTGAGAAAAGCGGAAACGATGGCAAAAGTTATGGGACTGGTAAGGACAGCGATAAAATCAATATCAATGCAGGAACGAACAATTTTAAGCAACAATCAGGCGCAAAGAAAATTGATATTATATAGAAATTAATGTTTGAAATGCCAAGAAGATATTGACAAGACATCAGTAAAACATTAAGAAAATATCAGTAAAACATATTGAAAAAAATAGACTTGATGATTTTTATCAATTATTTGATGCAGAGCCTTAAATGCGTATTGATCGTAGAGAGAAATTTGACATTCCTAACGTGTATTATCGCATTAAGCTACTCTGACATGAGGTGTAAGATTGAAAATGAGAAGTCATTTTTATAATGTTTTGTGCTTGAATAAAGTGAAAGGAAATGAATGCAAAAATGAGAATTATCATATATACGGGAAAAGGCGGCGTGGGAAAGACAAGTATGGCAGCAATGACGGCCTGTAAAATAGCAAAAAGCGGTAAGAATGTGCTTGTCATGAGTACCGACCAAGCGCACAGTCTGGGGGATTCTTTTGACATGGAGATCGGCAGGGAGGAGACAAAGATTGCGGAGCACCTCTATGCATTGGAAATCGATACAGTTTATGAGAGCGAGAGAAGCTGGGGGAATATCAAAGATTATTTTAAGCAGCTTCTCACGCTGAAAGGCGGAAGCGGCATCGAGGTGGAGGAACTGCTGGTTTTTCCGGGGCTGGAAGAATTATTCTCCATGTTTAAGATTCTGGAAGTGTATGAGAGCGGCGCATATGATACGATCATCGTAGACTGTGCGCCTACGGGTGAAACATTGTCATTGCTCAAGTATCCGGAGAGGCTGTCCGGTTTCATAGAGAAAGCTCTGCCCATCAAGAGAATCGGAGTCAAGACAGTGGGAAAGGTAGTGGAGAGCGCTATGAAGATTCCCATGCCGAAGGATAATGTATTTGACGACATAGAATATCTGATGGATAAAATGAAGCGTCTTCAGAACCTGCTGTTGGACAAAGAGACCGCGAGCCTGCGAGTAGTTACTACACCGGAGAAAATCGTGATTAGCGAGGCGAAGAGGAGCTTTACCTGTCTGTATCTGTATCATTACAATGTGGATGCCGTTATCGTAAATCATGTCTATCCGGAAAAAGCGATGGAGGGGTATTTTAATAAATGGGTGCAGGCGCAGGCACAGGCTTTGCAGGAGATTGAGCGGAGTTTCAGTGAAGTTCCGAAATTCTATGTGGAATTACAGACGAGCGAGCTTCGCACCTTGGAGGTGCTGAGTGATTTGGGAGAACAGATTTTCATGGAATGTGATCCCGATGAAGTTTTGTTTACGAGGGAAATTTACGAGGTGAATCAAAAGGATAATTATCTCAGGATCTATTTGCCTTTTGCAGATAAAGATGAGCTGTGTCTGGAACAGGAACAAGGCGAACTGGCGGTAGGTGTACGTAACGAAAAGCGCAGATTCTCCATACCGCCGGAATTCGCAGACAGAGAGATTAGCGGGGCAAAATTTGAGGATGGGTATTTGTATATTAAATTTGCCTTTTTAGAATCGTCTCCGCAATAACAGCCGCCGCCAGTTGGGAGCCGGCTTCCGAAGCATGCCTTCCGTCCGCGGCATACAGTTCAATTTCGGGATGTGCTCTGTGGTATTCCCACCACTTATCACCGACAGGAGCTAACTCACAGCCGGTTTCTTTCTGTAGTTCGCGATAGGCGTTACTCATGGCCGCTTGGGCTGTCTCACCATCAGACTTAGTGGTCCACGTCATATAAAGAACTGGTCTTGTACCGGCTTCCCGCACCCAACGGATTAGTTTTCTTCCGCACTCTGCCATAACGGACAAATCACCCATGGGGTGAGCGACATGTTGCAGGACGACCGCATCATATCCGCCATATAAAATATTGAATCTTACTTCCGGTTCTTCCACATGAAAATCCCATCCTTTGCCGCCGTGAGCTAACATGGTGACTTCCGCATCCACATGATGTTCGCGGCAGATATCTGCAAATATATGAGGCATATCATTGTAGTAGGTATGGCTGTTTCCGATAAATAAAATTTTCATTTTCTGTAATTCCTTTTTGGAAAGTTAATAAGGTATTGTATTTACTATACCATAGGATGGGAGAAGAGGCACCTATCATTATAGATTTTGTCAGAATAGTAGAAAAATGGATTTTTCAGCATCATTTAGATAATGAATTGCAGGATGATATATTAGCGCTGACATTAGCCCGACCGAAATGCAGGGCGTGACGGCTGTTGTGCTCTATATTTTTGTGGTAAATGGTGAATAGGAATGTTACAATAAGAGAAATAAAATGGAATATAATTATGTTCCTGAGTTCTCTGATAGAGTTAATATAGATATTAAATTGTAAAGGGAGGCGGTTGTAAATGAAAAATAGAAATATTGGTCATGTTGAAAAGAATTGGAGGGGTAAAATATCATAGCCCTCCACAAAATTTTAGGAGGAAAAATGATAATAAATAAACTTGATTTTATCGAATTTAGACTTAAAGAATTGCATGATTTTACTTGGTTGAAGAAATACGGTACGGCTTTTTGGGTTGTTGATGAGACGGGTTCGGGATGTATTTGTATTGGCATGGAGAATGCAGATAAAAAATATTTCTGTAAAATTGCGGGTGTAAATACAATTGAGGCAGATGTTTCACCAAAAGAATCTATTGAAATATTGAAAGAATCTGTTCATTTATATTATGATTTAAGACACCCGAATTTAGTGAAAATAATTGAGAATTATGAATACGATCAATTCTATGTTGTAGTTTTTGAGTGGACGGAAGGTGAGTGTTTATTTGATCATTGGAATTTTGAAGAATACAAAGGAGATACTGCTGCTAAAAGTCCTAAAGAAAAATTCAAGCAATTATCTGTCAGTAAAAAGTTAAACACAGTAGATGTGCTATTTTCCTTTTTGCAAAATGTAAATAAAAAAGGATACGTTGCTGTTGACTTTTACGACGGAAGTATTATGTATGATTTTTCAACGGATAAAACTACTATTTGTGACATTGATTTATTCAAAAAAGCTCCGGTCATTAACGATAAAGGAGCCGGATGGTTTGGAACAAAACGTTTCAAAGCGCCGGAAGAATATATTATGGGTAATGCTATTGATGAACAGACAAATATTTTTACACTTGGAGCGTTGATTTTTGATTTTTTTGGTTACTTTTCTGATGAAGAAATGAAACAAAGATATTTCAACAATCAATTTCTTCCATGCACATTTTCTAATTGGCAATTGAATGAGGAAAGTTATCAAGTTGCAAATAAGGCTGTGAGTTTTAGTAAGAATGAGCGATATATGACGTTTGCTGAATTTTATACAGACTGGAAAAAGGCAAGCAGTTCCATAATTTACTAATAATAATTATTTTGAATGATTGTTGATTGCTAATGCAAATAAATAGAGATGGTTTTTCGTTGGTTATTAGTCGCTGCTACCCGTTTTGTGGTTGGCAGCGACTCTTAAAAGCATTGAAGATGTTGTCAATGCTACATTTTATTGCTATAATCGCACAAATATATTATACTTAGAGAAAGCAAATCTTAGTCCTTTTTGCAAATGCAAAAAGATGATTGGCAAATTCTTAGTCAAGCTGTTATAAGGATTACCCTTTGAGGTTTCAGCAGTAGGTTGCCCTATGTGCCAATCAGAGTATTTGCCGGATTTTATAAGCCTGCAAATAAAAAGTCAATAGGAAATTGAAATTTTTCAAACAAGTTTTATGTAGGAATTTTGCGTACTTTAAACAGACCACCGATTACCGCTGGTCTGAAGCAAGAGTATGGAA
>JAAUZK010000007.1 GCA_014804655.1 Lachnospiraceae bacterium
GATAAGAATTTCCTGGTTTGTCATGGTATCATCCTCCTGAATATAGGAAGATTATCGCATATCACAAGACCTATTAAACGGACTTTGAAGAGCTACCGACCTATTTACGGACTAACACCAAATCAATTTAAAAATATTAGCTTCTTTCTCAATTGCAAGATAATCAACCTGTGCTTATAAGTAATGTCGATCGATCTTTTTTTGTAATTCCTGGTACAAAATCCCCATTTGGGTTTAAACAGTATTCATTATCAATTAATTTATTATTATGCCTTAGTAAATATTGAAATTCATGTTCAGAATCAAATTCAAAACCAAAAGCACCAAATTTTTTTAAATATGTATGATTTAAATATACATTTTTGTTTATATCATCTAGACTTCTTTTATTAATTCCTATTTTTCTCCACAAGTCTCTTCTCATATTTTCCATAATCACTTGTACTTCTTTAGTTTTAGATATTATATTGTCCTCGGTTTTTACGGTTATCGCTTTCCCAAACATTACAATACATTTCTTATATAATTCATTTTCTTTTTCGCATATATCATTAACTTCAACATATTCAAATATTGTCGGAATAATAACCTTGTTGGTAATTGCAGCTACTTTTGTTCCTCCGATTTTTATTGGCTGCATAGGTAAGATAGGATGAAGATTCCATGTTCCTTCACCTAAAATCAAACCACATTTTCCTTCTATAATTTTTTTAGAAAAATGCAACATTCCATTAATCGACGATTCTTTATTTCCTCTATCGATTAATGTAACGTCCCCCAACATAAATAATAATTTAGTTGCAAAATTAAGACAATCACTGGCGCCAAAGGGTGTGACTGGTTTCCCAATATTTCCAAATACTTCAATAATAGAAAAGAAATCGTGAGAGTTAGAGTGATTGCTAATAAATACTGCTGAATCATCTGGCGGAATATTTTCTTCACCATATATTTCTAAATCGTAATTTCTTATAAAAGGTGATAAATGGTAGATAACTTTCTTGAATAATTTATTTGAAGAGTTTTTAAAATTTTGAGTTAGGCAATAATTTTGTAGTTTTAGATAGTATTCGCATTTTTCCTCTATGCTCATTCTTTCTATTTCACTATTTGATAAAAGTATATTTTCCATAGCATCTTCCTTCAACTCAGTATTTTTATACTATTTTTTTCGTTTATGTCCAAACATTATTTATTCAGTGCTTATTATGCTTAATTGCATTTCCTATCTCTAATATCTTGGCAAATTTGCTCTACTTAATCTCAAGTAGTCACTCAAATAATATCACATCATGCTCATTTGAGCAATATTTTTATTACATGTGAGTTCTATTTTGTCATTCTTTTGAGCAATATAATAAATACAGATTGGAGGTATTGGCATGGATGTAATAAAGCGAATTGATATGTTAATGAAAGAGCGAAATTGGTCAGATTATAAATTATCAGCAGAATCTGGTCTTTCTTCTTCCACCATTGCTAATATCCACCGCCGAAACACCGTACCGTCAATTTCCACGCTGGAATCAATCTGCTCTGCTTTCGGAATTACTTTAGCTCAATTTTTTACTGAAGACAGTTATACTGTTCAACTGAACAGTGAACAACAAGATTTATTTCACCAATGGATAGCTTTAACAGATAATCAAAAAGACCTAATATATCAATTAATCAAAGAAATGAAATAGAATTTCGACTCATAAATCCGCGGGTTTTTCCTGCAGCTTTTCCACAGCACGCTGCTTATTCTGAAACCGGCTCCATTCCTCGGTAAACTGTGATACAATCTATCAAGGTACAAGATCGCGGAAATCAAATGATTCCAGCGACCTCAACCAGTTCTTTCTTCAATTCACTTACTATGCCCCTCACACAGTTCTCTATCTCCATCCAGCAACCTCTCAAAATCCTTCCGGCAGACAGGCCGTGAATAATGATACCCCTGCAGCAGCGTAGCATTCAAATCTCCAACAACCTCCGCCACTTTACTGTTCTCCATACCTTCTATAATAGAATAATATCCCAAGCACCTGCACATTTCCAACAGACTGTCAACAATCACATAATCTACGTTGTGTCCCAACTGCGCAAGCTCTTTCGGGGCTTCTACCTGCAGTTTTCCGTCTGAACCGTTACAGCAGCCTCTCCCCTACAACTCATTAACCGTCTCCGTAATCGCCATCCCCCTGATCCTCCTCACCGGAGCATGCACCGCCGCGGCACATGCCAATACGAAAATGAGCAGAACGATTATAATCGGCTCAAACGGAATTGACCACGTTCCTCCGAAGTGCGAATAAATCAGCTTGTTCATTAACAGGCGGTGCATATACAGTCCGCCCGCAAGCCCGATCACCATTCCGCATACTGCATAGGTTACGGCTTCCGCCGCGATCATTTTAGTCATCTGGCGCACGCTCATGCCGACGGCACGCATGGCTCCGTACTGCTTCATTCTGGCAGACACGCTCATAGAGATACTGTTCATAATATTAAAGACCGTGATCAATGCTATAATCGTCAGGAAACCATAGGCTGCAATCCGGAATACTCAGAAGGTAGAATTGCTCGTCTGATTGTCCTCCCGCCGGTCGTAAAATTCATTTTCACCTGTTAACGTCCTGATCGTCTCGACTGTTTCTTCCGTTGCATCCTTAGTAAGCTGCGCATTCAATAAATTATAATTTTCCTCTCCCGTGATCCGTCGGAAAGTTTCCTCCGTGCAACACACCGATATGCCTTCAACTCCTATGCCCTCCGACACAACACAGGCAATTTCCAGTTCCGTCTCTCCGATTTTAATTTTATCTCCCGTATCCAGCCGGCTGTCCCGATTAAAAATAGTAAATACATAGTCCGTGTCGCCGTCGACCTTGGACAGGTCACCACTGACAACGGATTTTTTCGTCCACGAGAACATATAGTCATCGTAAGAAACCAGATCAACACTGCCGGAGACACCGTTAATATCAGCAGGCACATTCGTAGACATCGCGCATCCGAAAGCCGCTTCCACCCCGGGAACTGCGCCGATTTGCTCCTTCAATCCCCTGTCAATGGAATTCCTATTGTCCATTGACGCGATGGAAATGTCCGGGTTCAGATCACTCTCCGACGGCAGAATCTTCCTTGCAAAATCAAGTCCTGCATAGAAAGTCAGAAACAAAGCTGCCGTAAAGGCAAAAGATAACGACATCAGTGTCATGTTCTTCTTAGACATTGCCGCGTGGTATACGCCGAGAGCGCTTTCTACTTTAAACATACGTGTATTTGCCGCACGGGAAATTTTTCTTCCCGATTCTGCATTGCCTGACACTGCCGCCATCGGCGATACTGCCGCCGCACGTTTTGCCGGAGCATGTGCCGCCAGCAGCACGGTGATCACGCCGACCGAGGCACCGCTTACGACAGCCACAATGCTGAACCGGAATGAATAGCTGCTGAACTCGCCGCCTACCACATTTTTTAATACGATACACAGAATCCATGTAAACACGATCCCTACGCCTAATCCGATGGGAATGGCTATCTTACACCAATTCAAAGCTTCCAGACGAACGAATCGCATCACTTGCGTCTTACTCGCACCGACGCACCGCATCATTCCGAAGAACTTCGTCCGCTGCGACACGTTACTGTTCATACAGCTTGAGATCATCAGCACACCTGCAATCAGAACCATGGCGAATACTGCCACAGCAAGACCATAGATCCAGTTGATCCCCTGATTGCTGCTGGCACCCGACATACCGACCGTGATAATATTCTCTTTAATATCTCCATCCGGTATGCCGTAATACGCCTTCATATCGACAATCGCTTCTTTCAATTTCGTCTTTTCTTTAAACTGCACATAAAGTATCGGCTTTATATTCTCTTCATCGGCATATCCATTGGCTCTGCATATGGTATGAAACGCACCGACATTCATATAGGCACAGACACCGTCATATTTAACAGCCTCCGACACCCACTCATCCACGCAGAATCCGGTTACAGTGTAATCAAATTCTCCGGCCGGTGTATGGATCGTAACCCGGTCGCCTATACGGATTCCCAACGCTTCCTTTGCAGTCGTGTTCAGCATTACTTCCGTGTCATTCTGCGGATAAGTTCCCTCTGTTTCATAATTTCTGATGTCTTCTATGTACGCCTGCTCTGTTCCGTACATAATAACTCTTCTGTCTCCGATCTGATATCCCTCATAAATCTCTTCACCAAATGTACAATATCGGGATGTGGCGGACACATTGCTCTGGTGCGCGATCTGATTCTCCTCTTCCTCCAACAAACCGCTTATCGTGATGTGGTAGTTTCCATGTTTCTTGATCATGGCCTCTTCCTGATCCTTCATCATGACTTCCGCCATGGAAAAGACGCTGGTCACGAGAAACACCGCCAGAATAATACAGATCAGCGTAAGACGGTTCTGCTTCCTGCGCTTCTTGGCGGAGATGGGAATCAGGCTGAGATAGCTTTTCATAGGATAGCTCTTCATTCCGAACACCTCCCCAAATCCGTCAATACACCGTCTGATACGGACAGCACCCGGTCGGCCGTCTGTGCAATCGTACGGTTATGTGTGATCATGATGATGGTCTGTTCATATTTTCTGGACGCTTCTTTCAGCAGTGCAATTACCTCGCTGCTGTTCTGAGTGTCCAGATTCCCGGTGGGCTCGTCAGCTAAGATCAGAGCCGGTCTTGTGATCATCGCACGCCCGATCGCCACCCTCTGCTGCTGCCCGCCGGACAACTGGCTGGGCAGATGGTTTCGACGCTCCTGCAGATTAAGCACCGTGAGAAGCTCTTCCAGATACTTTCTGTCAGGTTTCTGATAATCCAGCAGCACCGGAAAAATAATATTCTGCTCCACTGTCAGTTCGGGAACAAGATTAAACGCCTGAAAAATAAAACCGATATTTCTCCGACGGAAGACCGTAAGCCTGCTTTCCGGCATGGCAAAAGTGTCCTTGCCATCGATCAGCACTTTGCCCGACGTTGGTACATCAAGCGCACCGATCATATTAAGCAGCGTACTCTTACCGGAACCCGATTCCCCGACGATTGCCACATATTCTCCCTTCGGAACGGAAAAGCTGACATTTTTTAATGCCTGTACGGCCGCCTCACCGCTGCCGTAAGTCTTACAGATTTTGTTGACTTCTAATAAATTCATCTCCACTTTACCTCGCTCTACAATAATCTCTTTGTACAAGGTCAGAATAATACGCAAACCTTACACGCAGGCTTCAGCAAGACTACAATTTTGTAGGAATTACTAAGAAGTTCATGATAAAAGTGGTTCCTTCACCCAGCCGGCTGTCCACTTCAATGGTGCCGTTGTGGGCTTCCGTCACGGATTTGGAGAGTGGCAGCCCCAGCCCGACAGGACAATCTCCTTCCCCTCCTGCTCCGCACGGAATGCAAAATGTTTCTTCACATCCTCCATCATTTCAAAAATATTTTCCGTCCGCTTCTCCATCACCACGGACCCGGCGTCAAACTTCGTAATCTTCAGCAGATTCTGCACTAACGTTTCGATCCGGTCAAGCTCCTGCTCAGAAAGATCGGTAAACTCCTTAATCGCCGCCGAATCGTTCGCTCCGGCTTCTGACTGCATAATGCCGTTAGAGGACAGTTCCTGATCCGTCCGGCTAAAATTATCACTTCTGCGAAGAAGTGCATTGATTCTCGACAGGAATACCGCCAGCTTGAAAGGTTTCGTAATATAATCATCAGCACCGATATCCAGCCCCATAATAATGTCAGTTTCTTCATCGGCAGCCGTCAGGAACATGATCGGCACCTTTGAAGTCTGACGTATCTTCGTACAAATATCAAATCCGGAGCCGTCAGGGAGCGACACATCCAGAATCACCAGATCATATTTACCGTCCGCCCACAGCCGCTTAGCTTCAAGGCTTGTGCGGGCAACATCTATTTCATATCCCTGCTTCCTGACCGCAAAAGTAAGCCCGTTTATCAGGCTCAGATCATCTTCTACAAAAAAGATACGCTTCATTCGACTTCCTGCCCTTTCGTGTCTATCTCATGTTATTTACACCGGTACATTAATATTCAGTATGATTATATGCAATCGCATAAATCATTTCAAGCAGGAAAACCTGCCTCCGTTCCACTCCCGGAACAAAAGCAGGCTTCCCATTACTTCATGTTTCAATTCAATTTCAATTCTACACTCTCTCAAATCGCTTCATATACAATTCTGTTACGACCGTTGTTCTTTCCTTCATACAGCTTTGCGTCCGCGTCACGCACGATGTGCTCAACCTTACCGTCATTTCCCTCCGTGATGCCAAAAGTCATCGTAAGGCCAAACGCCGTATCGCCGTAGATAATACGCTGGGTGCGGATCTCTTCCAGCAGTTCCTGCATACAGGACACCGCCGTGTTAAGCTGCATATTATCATATACCAACAGCATCTCCTCGCCACCCCATCTGGCGACGAATCCCTTGCCCTGCATATGTTCCTTAATCCGTTCGGATATCTTTGCAAGCGCTACATCACCGCATTCATGACCGTAAGTATCATTAACATGCTTAAAATGATCTATATCACCGATTGCAACACAGAAGGGAGTCCCCTCCTTCCGATAATTTTCACATGTCCTCCGCAATAATTTCTCGCCGCTTCTCCGATTATATAAACCCGTGAGAATATCCTGTTCCACCAGCTCTTGCAGCGACTTCTGCATCCGGATCAGGCAGCGGCCCATATGTCCCAATTCATCCTTGCGCTCCATAACATCTGCGTCAAGCTCTGTATGAAGCTCGCCTTGCGCGATTGACACCACGAATGCTTCCGTCCTCCGGAGCGCATTTACAAGCTTACCGGAAAAACGTATCGTCACAACACTTGCGATCAGCATCGTAAGGATACCGAATGCAATCGTAGGTGCAATCGAATCATATACCAGCCGCTCCACTTCCGCAGATGGTTTTCCGAGAAAAATCATACCGATGCAAGTTCCGTCAGATGCATAGAGCGGTTCATAATAAGAAAAATACCGGACACCCTCCACCATCGTACTCGAATAGAAATGCGGCTGCCCGCCCTTTAACACATCCTCTGCCACCGTGTCATTCGCCTTGGTTCCGATTGCCCGGACACCATCGCTCGTTTGGATCGTCGTAACCACACGGGTATCCTGATTAAAAATTGTGATATCGACGTCGGTCTTCGCCTTAATGGAATCAATAATGGAAAAGTCACCGTCTAACAGGTGCTCTCCTTTCATCATGTAAACAACGTCTCCTTCGTCTTCTATATGATAATCCCCTTCATATGCGGTATCGTATAAAGTGACTACTGTATGACACAGATTAACCAGCTCGTTCTTGGTTTCCACATTCATAGAGGCAGCAAACCGAACGGCACTGAACATTGTGATCACCAATGTTAATAATATAAGCGGCAGCATGTTCATTTTGAGTAAAACCCAGAAAAAACTGTTTCCTCTTAATTTCATCTTCATTTACATTCTCCCGGACGCTGAAAGTTCAGACACATTCATGGCTATCATTACACAATAACCAATATTGAACTTTTCCTTCTTCCATAGCAGATCGCTATTTAAGCAGTATAACGCATTTGCTTGCAAAAAAGATCGATTTTTCACGAATCGCCCGTGAATCGCATTGAATCGACCGTCCTCTCAAAGGGACACCCGCAAAATAAACTTGTCATCTTTAACCGAGAAACTGTATATGCCGTTATACCGCTCCACCACAGCACATATACTGCGCACACCGATCCCGTGTCCCGGCTTATTCGTGACGGGCAGCCCATGTTCAAAGGTAATATCCTCCTCGCAGGAATTAATCGCCTGCAGGAAGAATTTTCCGTTCCTTTGATATGCGTCGACTTCGATCGTCGCGGATAATCCTTTTTCTTTCATTTTCCTACAGGCGCGTAAAGCGTTTTCCAGTGCATTTGACAGTAGCACGCACAAATCGCTTTCGGAAATCGAAATACTCTGGGCAATTCCCGCCCGAATCGTAATCGGAATACCGCAGTCTTTCGCACGTCCGGCAAATGCGGAGAATATTAGATTTGCCGCCTCATTTTCGCAATAGACTATCACTTCGTTCATCTCAATTTCGGAACAGATCTCACGAATATATCCCTGCGCCTGCTCAATCCGCCCGTTCTCAATACAGGAGGAAATATACTGCATATGGTGGCGCAGATCGTGACGGTAGGTCCTGGTTTTCTGCCAGGACTCGCGCAGGGCTTCGATTTCACGGACCGCCTGCGTAATCTGCAGATTCAGAACAGCCTGCATCTGTTCGAGCTGACTGCGGATTCTCCCCTCCTCAGAATAGTAAACAATAAATACCAGATATGCCACACTGCATACAAACGGCATAAATTCCACCGCAACCAAAGCGCCGTCCAGAAGCAGATTCGTGTAGACACTCGTCAGATAGTCGAAACCATAATACAGCGCCGGAACTAAACCGAACTGCCACTGTGCCGTAAAGGTATGCCGTGAAATGGAGCGCACGGACGGCGCAACAATACGCAGCAAAATCAGCAGCAGCGGCAGCGTCATAACCAACTCGGCTATACTCTGCATCGCCGCACCGCCCGAAAATATTGCCACAATCAGCAGCGCCAGCCATCGCCGGGTCTGGCAGCACAAGTATGCCGTCAGTACCGAGATCGTCGGCCAGAGTCTTTTTTTACTGAGGACACAAAGTACGATAATCAGGGGAAAGTGTGTGACTATCGGATATGTATATTCGACGACATCCACACCGACCCGAAAGTAAATAATCCCCTGAAATAGAAGAATCACCGCCATGCTTCCCGCCATAACCAGCCATTTCCGCCACGTCCAGAGGATATCACAGAACGCCGCGGACAAGATCATGCCGAAAGCCGCCACAGCAATAGAATTGCTAAAATATATACCACTCATAACATAAGTACCCGTCTTCTGTTGAATGCGTATTCAAGATACCTGTTCTTGATCTCGGAACATTTCCCATGCGGAATGGGAATCTCCGCCGAATTATTCATTATAATTGCCTTGTAAGAGATGTTCTGAATATATTCCATGTTGACTAAAAAAGAACGGTGCGGGCGCAGGAAATTATCATGCTGCAAGAGCTTCTCGCACAATTCATCCAGACTCCCGCTGCTCTCCAGAATATTTCCGTTTTCCATATAAAATTGTAAAGTGTGGCCAATCACTTCGCAGTATTCCAGTTCCGCCAGACAAACTCGCACAATACCGCTTCTACACCTCATGACCAGACTATCCTGCTGTTCCTTGTCACATTCAGAGATCACTGCATCCATCAGAGGGAAAAATTTTTCCTCGCATATGGGTTTGATCTGATAGAAATACGCCCCGACCGTGTAAGATTCCACCGCATATTCGGCGGATGAAGTCAGAAAAATGATCTTTACAGTGTTATCATACCGGCAAATCTCTTTTGCCACGTTGATTCCGTTTTCATCCGGCATAATAACATCAAGAAATAGAATATCCGGACGAAGCCCATTCTCAATCTCAGACAGTAATTCTAAGGGACCATGAAAAGCCGTCCATCCGATTTCATGATTGTGCCCCGCACAATACCGGTCAAGCAGGACTCTGATTTCATTTATTACAGACAACTCATCGTCACAAAATGCTACCTTTATCATAAAAATCTCGTCCTTTCCATAACCTGCATATTTCAAGTCTGCACCCCTGTTTCTTTACCTGCAAAGCTTGACAAAACACTTTATTCTTAGTTAAATTAATCTTAAGAAAACAAATGGTTTGATATGCGGGCGCATGATGTCCACTGTGTTTAATTATCATAACATAAGTCAAGCCCGGAAAACCGCCGCAGGCGCGAAATGCCGTCGAAACTGCGCGAATAGTAAAAAAGAGAATTTTTTTGGAATTAACTGGAATTAAGTACCCACGAACATGAATTCACGAAAACGGAGTTCTGATATTATGAAGAAACATCAGAAATTTGCTGTAGCATTGACTGCAATTCTTATTCTGTCGAATAGTTTTCCGGTATTTGCAACAGAAACTGAATTGCCGCCTGAAGAGACAGTCACAATCTCGGAAGACGCCTTGTTTCCTGACGAGACGACCGACGAGACTCCATTACAGGATCCCACAAACGCAGAGGCAGAAGAACCTGCTTCGCTGTCAGACAATGCCCTGATATCGGAACTGTTAATTGAAGTATCCAAAGAATCTGAAGAACCGGACATACCGCTTCCGGACGAGGCACCGTTGTTTTGCGCCAACATAGAATATTCCTGGGAAGGGTATGTGGTGAAAGGCACCTTTACGGAATTTCCTGACAATCTCAGCCATATCCACACTCTGTACTCTCCGGATGGAGATATCTGGCAGGAATGTCGAGAAGAATGGGACTTACAACTGCTTGGCACGGAAAATCCCGTCGAACTTACCAAACTCCAGACTCAACCCTGTCTCTATGACAGCTTCGAGCCGCTAAGAAGCTATCTGGCAGGAACATTGAATCGTTTCTACTTAAAATTACGCCTTACCACGAAAGACGGGCGTACATATGAATCCCAAACCGCAGTCATCGACCGTGGAGAGCCGCAGCCTGTGCCTGAGGGAATAACACTCACCGCTTCGTTTGCTCCCTCCATGCGTGTCCTTGAAAGGAACCCCTTTAAATACTACGGCAGATATCAGATCACCGTAAGCCCGACTGCCACGCCGGAAGATATATCCGCGTTTCTGCCGAATAGGATTCCGATTCAGGTCGATCTCCAACAAGGGATAGATTTCTTTGCCGGAGACATTATAGATTGTCCTGTCACGTGGAAATCCTTATCACTTCCTCCGCTCATTGCCGGCGAAAGTGTGACCATTATGGATGCCGCAGAAGAGATCGTGGTTCCCGGCGGCACTATGCTTCGTACACCGCTCGGCGTTTACCGTCTGGATGAACCGCTTGCCGTCAATCAGGATATGTTCTCGGACGAAGTCCGTCTGGTTTTGAACGTCACTGCCGGGGACGGTAATCCTACCGGGGTGCTGTGCTGTGAAAATGCCGGATTGGAAGCGGCATTTGATCTGAAACCCACAGGTGCCACAGCCATCCATGCCTATGCTTTCTCAGATCAGGAAACGGGATGGGTAGAACTGCCTGACCTCCGGCTCTTAGATGAAGTCAACTCGCAACCATCCACTGCAAACAGCGGCTACACCCTTGTACTGCGCAACGACCAGGAACCGTACCGATCCTATCTGGCAGCAGAAGCAGCAGGAAATACCCCCACCCCCTTCATCATCGGTATGAAGATCGAGGGCGGCGTGTATAACGGGCGGCAGCTTGTCCTCACATGGCCGGATACATACCAGCTTCCTCCCGATTTGCCGGAAGTCGGCGGAGCAGGCGGCAATGAAAACAATGCCGGTTCTGATAATAAAGGAGACAGCACAGAAGAAGGACAACGCCCGAATCTACCCCAAAATCAGGAAGAAAACTTGCAATCTAAGCCGTCGGATTCGACACAGACTCCGGATGATAATCAGGACTCGTCATCGTCGGATTCAACACAAGCACTGGAAGAGAAGCAAGACTCATTATCACCGGATTCTTCTCAGGCTTCAAAAGAGCCTCAGGTATCGCTGACGGATTCGTCCCGGACAAATAAGAAACAAAACACTCTGCCAAGCAGTATCACTGATAACGGAAACCAACAGAATCAGGGAAATGAGCGCACATTGGACAGTCATAAAGACTCTCCACAGGCTTCTATGACAACCCAAGAAGCAGCGGCCGGAAATAACGCAGGAAATTCTGCTGCAAATCCTACAATTAGTGCAACAGCAGATAATCATACGGAATTTGCAATGCTGACAGCACTCCCTGCCGAAATCATGTTGACCGCCGTTCAAAACGGAATACATGGTCACAATGCAAGAATTAGCAGCCATGGCCTTCTTCTCCTCATGGCGGCAACCGCTGTAACCGTTATCTGTATTACCGCGATTACTGCCGGAGTAACTGCGAAGAAAAAGAATATTAGAAAATATTAAAATCAGAAGTTCATCATATCAACAAAAAAAACTTTATGTTTCCCGTGGGAATTCCATGATAAATTTCGTGCCTTTTCCCACGGCGGACTGAACCGTAATAGTACCGCCAAGCTCAGTCACGATACCGTGCACAATATACAATCCAAGTCCTGTACCGGTCTCCCGGTTAGCAGTTCCCACGTAAAATCTTCGGAATATAAGCGGTAATTCCTCCTCCGGAATCCCGCAGCCGGTGTCCTCCACGATCACACAGATCTTTCCGTCCTCTATCCAGGCGGATACTGTAATGCTCCCGTTTGGAGGCGTGGCTTTCAGCGCATTATAAATAAGATTTTCAAAAAGTATATCCATCTTTTCCGGCTGTGCCGACAGGCACGCATCCTGATTCGGCTGCTCCACGATCAGATATACCGACCGGACTTCCGCTTCTCCGCGATAAGTGGCATAAATCTCCGAAAGCATCTCCCGAATCGATATCCGAACACGCTCTCCCTCAATTTTATCCAGTTCATTAATAGCAGAAAGCCCCTGCAGGCGCCTTGCCATTTCCTGCTGCTTGGCCTCCGCCTGATCGAGATATCCCTGCAGCTCCGTGTCCACTCCCACACCACTCCTGCGAATGGCGTGAATAAAGGACTGCGTGGCAAAGACAGGCGCTTTTAAATCATGCGCCATGTCAGAGAAGAACGCCTTACGTTCCTTCAGAAGCTGATTCACTTCTTCAGTGCGCTTTTGCACCTGCTCTTCCAGATGATTGGTAAGTGCATGATTCTCCTGCAGAATCCGCCGGCTGCGTGACACCATCATGGCGCCGAACAGCAGTACCAGCATAAGGCCGCACCACTCAAACTGCCAGAAGAAACGAATCGGCTCGAAACGATTGGCAAACAGAAGATTCACAGCCAGTCCTGCCCCGAACACGAGACATCCTGCCAGCGTATACCGGCTCTCCCATCTCCTCGCCGACTTTCCCCGCAAAGTATAAAAGACGGCACACCCAAAAGTAACCATATAGTAAAGATCCGTCAGCCTGCCATGCACATAAACCGCCCACGGCAATACCGGAATCAGCACACACAAAAGCAGCAGCCCAACCGACATCGCCGTAAGAACTCCTCTCAACCATATCCATTCCTTACCGCAGTCATCTCCGGAAGCCAGCCCGTTAAGCCGTACCACACAGAAGCACAGACCGTACAGTGCGATATCCTGTACAAGAAACCAATACTGCGCCGCCGGCATGGCAAACAAAAATACAAAATACCGGAACATATAGAGAGCATAACAACAGCAGAGCATCCCGAAGAAACGGCTCATACTTCCTCCCGACCGCCACAGGAAAAGCGTGAACGCCGCCAATACCAAAGGAATCAAAAAAGCCACGGCATAGGCAAAGCTCTGTATACTGTCTATCCGGTGAAGCCTCCCTTCTGCACTTAGCGCAGGCGGAAAGTACATCCCGCTGTAATACCCCAACTTTGACACAGTCTCCACCGTCAGAACATGGTCACCTGAGTTCAGTAAAAACGCAATCCGCCCATTGCCTGTACCCGCAGCAAGCTGCAGCCCGTCCAGAGAAATAGCATACGCCGTAGAGAGCCGCGGGAACTGTATCGACACGATCCGGGACGTACCGTCATAGCGCAGCGTCAACTGATATCGCGCCTTCCCGTGGGGTGAAACCGCCAGTTCTCCTCTTTGCAGATTAGAGAATTCCCCGATATAGGTAGGCTTTTCCGTTACGCGCTCATCCGTAAGCAGCCAGCCGTCGATCAGAAAGATGGGATCATTCCGCTCCAGATCCCGCTCGTTAAACGTTATCACACCGGATTTTCCATAGGGAGGCGGTGTCTGATATTTATTATCCATATAATAAAGCAAAGTAAAAAAGACCGTCAGCACGGTCAGCACAATCGGTATCTGCCATCGGACTTTTTGCCGTTTCACGCACGCCTCCTCTTTTCATATATCATAATGAATCAATCTGCAAAGTCAGGGCTCTGTCGAAACAAAGCGGTAACCCTGCCCCCAGACTGTCTCTATAAAACGCTGTTCTCCTCCCGCCTTCTCAAGCTTCCGACGAAGTCTGGACATGTGCGTCTGCACCATCTGCCCGCCGTCCCATGGCTGACTGCCCCATACCATCCCGAAGATTTCTTCCGGTGTAAAAATATGTCCCGCACGCTCTGATATCTTCCATAAAATATCGAACTCAACCGGGGCAAGTGGAAGTTCTTTCTCATGGATCAGTGCTCTGCGTTCCGTCAGGTTCAGAAGAAGTGAACCGTAACGCAGCTGCGTGCGGTCAGACATAGCCAGCTTAATGCGCGTCTCCACCTTCGCCCAGAATAACTCCTCAGAGGTATCCTTGGTGATATAGTCTATACCGCCCGCCGCAAATCCCTTCACCTGCTTGTCCGATTCCGTAAGACTGCTCAGAAAGATGACCGGCGCCTGCACCAGCTTACGAAGCTCTTCACAGATGGCAAATCCGTCTTCATCCGGAATCATCACATCTAACAGCACACAGTCGTAAGATTCATCCGCCGCCATCTGTAACGCATCGCTGCCATTCTCCGCCTGCCTCACTACACAGCCGTGGCGCTGCAGCACATCCACCCATAATCTACGGTCTGCCGGATCATCATCCACCATCAAAATCCGCCATGGTCCTGCCGGACGTTCCGTTTTCGCAAAAGTTCCGGTCGCATGCACATCGGGTGCTACAGCCGTCTCCGCCAGGTGCCCTAAATTCATATAGGCGTCCTGCACCTGACTGCGCCGCTTCCTTGATATCGGGATGCTGTGCCCGCTCTTCGTCATGACATGATCGACATCAACCGACCGGACATGCCGCAGGTTCACAAGATACGCCCGGTGCGTCTTAAGGAACTCCGATCTGGACAAAAGCTGCCCTTCTATGTCTGCCAACGACGCACTTACTTCATGAACTGCACCGTCTGTCAGATGAAAGGACACCGTCTTATTAATGACTTCCACATATTCAAGTTCCGCATAAGATATACTAACGATGCCCTCCCTGTTCTGCAGCACAAATCCTTTCTCCTGTCCGGCACCATCGTACATCATGATCCGCATGGTTTCCATCCTCCTCGAAATGTACGGTATGTTTACTATGATTATACTATAAAATATTTCCCAATGCAAAAAGAAACCGCCCTCCCGCAGATGATCCCTCATCTACGACAGCGGCGGCCTCCTTCATGCATAAGCCCTGATCCTATGCCTAATCTCACATTATAATCTTATATTTCAAACTTCCCGATAATATCATCTAACTGCTTAACAACGCCATCCAGTTCATGCATAGCGCGGCTTATATTGTTCATCTCTTCATTCTGATCCTCGACTCTGTTGTTTACTTCCTGGCTTGCCGCAGATAATTCCTGCGTCTCGCTGGATATGCCGGAGAATGTATCCACGATCTCGTTCTTGTTTTTATTCAGCGTATCGACTGCATTTTCCAACTCATTGATATCACTGCCCATGCTCATAATATCGTCACTGATCCGCTGGAATACGCCCTGTGTATCTTCCATTGCCGACATACTTTCTACCGTAGTCCCCTGAATCTCTCCGATCTGCGCGCTGACATTTCTAATCTCATTCTGAATTTCCGTAATAATCTGATCAATGTTCTGTGTCGCCGAAGTGGTCTGCCCTGCAAGCTGTCCGATCTCCTCTGCTACGACCGCAAATCCTCTGCCTGCCTCGCCGGCTCTGGCCGCCTCAATCGATGCATTCAATGCAAGCAGTGATGTCTGGGTAGCAATCTCACTGATCGTTTTACTGATACCATCGATGGAAACCGATTTCTGCGACAGACTGTTGGCCGTCTCATATGTAGCATCCTGTATTTCACGGCTCTGATTAATCTTCTCAGACAGCATGCTAACCGTGTGCATTCCGTCATTACACTGTTGAACCGCCGCATTCGCTACCTCGTTCATCCGTTCCATTCCCTCGGCAACCTGTGTCAGTTTATCCGCAAAATCTGCGAGATTCTCATTTGCGATCTGCGTCTGTTGTGCCACATCATCAATGGCGAGTACAATCTGCTCTACTGTATCTTTGACAGATGCATTGTTCGTAACCGTACTCTCCACAGAGCCTTCTACATTTTCAAACTGCGTACGAAGTACACCGGATGCATTCATCATCTGCTGTACGATCTCATGGAGTGCATAACGCATTTCCTGTATCGCCCGATCCATAATGGCCATCTCGTCTTTGCGCTTCGGATTGAGTGCACTCTCCTTAAGCTGAAGTTTCAACTCTCGAAGCTCGGTAACCTCATTCTGCATGATCCGAATCGGTTTCGTAAAGGTTCCGCTGTAAACGGCCACGATAATCGCCGCTACGATTGCCGATACAATCATAACCACTACCGCATACTTCAAAATCTGTACTACCACCTGATTATAAACAACTGCCGGTGTTACAACTATGATGTTCCACCCGATCGTTCCAACCGGCCACGCTTTCAAATATTTGCTCTCGCCGTCATAGTCTGCCATCTGGCTTCCGTCGGTGATTGCCGTAACATATGCACCGTTCAAAACATCCGCCATTTTAACCGTATTAGCTTCCGTAGACATAAATGCATCATTTTGGTGCATCAGGATCGAGCCCGAATTATTCACCAAAAATGCATAACTGCCATCTGTGGTATCCACCACATCATCCAACAGACCGAACAGAATCGGAAGCTGCAGATCCATACTGATAACACCGCTGCTGCCGTCCGGACATTTAAAATTACGCCCGACGGGAACTACCATATTACCGGTAACAGAGTCTAAGAAAGGCTCGCTACATACCTTTTCTTCCGATTCGATGGCTCCCACATACCATGGGCGTTTCGTAAAATCCCATCCCTCGTCCGGCACCCACCCGGCACCGTCGTAATACTCTCCGTTCGTAAAGGCAACATATATATCCGTCGTATTATCATTGGCCGCTGTCAGTGCCTGCAGATAATCCCACAGTTTATCCTTGTCCAGCTCCTCCTGCGTGGTCATATACACGTTAATCGTGTCGAGCACAGCAGAGTTTCCTTCAATCCACTCGTTGACCTTCGCCGCGTAGTACTCAGCCTCCGTCTTATACTGCTCGTCGTTCATGCTCGCAATCCGATCTCTGGCGACCGTCAAGATACATAAGATCGCAACTAACATACAGCCAATACAGATCACTGAAAAAAATGTTGTTAACTTTGCCCTGATTTTCATAGAATTTCCTCCGCAAATAACCATATTCCCTTCGGCAAAACAGTTTCTCCCATACGCTGTTTGTTACTATTATACTAAACAGTTTTCATATATACAATGATTTTATACAATTCTCCTAACCGAAACAATGCTTCGATAAGTCGCGGCCGTGATCTTGATCCCCGTCCGCTCTGTGCTGGCATGCACGATCTGCCCGTTTCCTATGTAGATACCCACATGCCCGCCGTAATATATAATATCTCCCGGCTGCGCCTCGGAATAGGATACCGCTCTGCCGGCTCCGGACTGCGCATAGGAACTTCTCGGCAGCGAATAACCGAAGGCCTGATAAACCGCCATCACGAAACCTGAGCAGTCCGCCCCTTTGGTCAGACTGGTTCCGCCCGCCACGTAGGGCGATCCGATATATTTACACGCGAAATCCGCGATCTGCTGTCCTTTGCCGCTTCCGGAAGAGGACGGTTTCGGGGTCTCCGTCTTCTGCTCTTTGCCCTTATCGCTATCGGAATCCGAGTCGTCGTCCGCTGCAGCCAGCTGTGCCTCCTGCTCCGCTTTCTTACGCTCCTCTTCCTCCTTGCGTTTGCGCTCTTCTTCCTCCCTGCGCTTACGCTCCTCTTCTTCCAGCTTCTTGATCTGCGCCGTCTCCTGCTTAATCTTAGCCGTGTAGACAGCCGCCTCCTGCTTCGCTTTTGCTAATACAACATTGTAATTCTCATACTCCTGCTGCTTCTGCGCCAATATTTCCTCCACATAGGCTTCTTCTTCTTCCAGCTCGCTTCGTGAAGTTTCCAGCTCGGATTTCTCTTCTTCCAGATTGTCCTGAAGAGCAGCTACCTGCTGCACGATCCCTTCATACTCTTCCAGCAGTCTTCTGTCATATTCATAGAGGTCTTCCACATAGCTTGCCTTGTTCATGATCTCGCCCATGCTCTTCGCACCGAAGAACATCTGCAGATAGGATACTTCCCCTTTCTCATACATGAATCTGATACGTACCTTCATGGCCTCATACTGCTCATTTTTCTCCGCCAGCGCAGCGTCATACTCCTCCTGCGCTTTCACAATGTCCGCCTTTTTATTCTCGATTGCTTCTTTGATCAGATTGATATCGGTCAGAAGCGCCACCATTTCCGCATCCAGTTCGTCGATCTCCTGCCCGATGTCCGCCTGTGCACCCTTATAATCGGAAATCTGCTGATTGACATCCTTAAGCTGCGACTGATTATTCTTAAGCTCCTCCTGTAGATCAGAAATCGTGGTAGCCGTTGCCGTATCTGCCGCCAGTATAAGCAATATGAAGGATAGCACGATACATATCGTCTGCGTATATCTTCTCCTCATCCCGCCGTTCCTCTTCTCCGGTAAACTTATAATTCGCAGTTATTCACTGTTCTCGGGAACGGAATCACATCCCTGATGTTGCTCATACCGGTCAGATACATGACACATCTCTCAAATCCCAGACCGAATCCCGCATGACGCGCAGAACCGTATTTCCTGAGATCCAGATAGAACTGATAATCCTCCTTATTCAGACCCAGCTCCTCCATCCGCTTCTCTAAGAGATTCAGATCATCCTCTCTCTGGCTGCCGCCTATGATCTCACCGATTCCCGGCACAAGACAGTCCATAGCTGCCACGGTCTTGCCATCCTCATTCAGTTTCATATAGAAAGCCTTGATCTCCTTCGGATAATCGGTCACGAAGACGGGGCGTTTAAATTCCTGTTCCGTCAAGTACCGCTCATGCTCGGTCTGCAAGTCGCATCCCCATGACACCTTATATTCAAACTCATCGTTATGCTTCTCCAGAATACTGATTGCCTCCGTGTAAGTCACATGTGCAAAGTCGGAATGAAGCACGTGATTAAGCCGCTCGATCAGTCCTTTATCGACGAACTGATTAAAGAAGTTCATCTCCTCCGGCGCGTTGTCCAGCACATAGCGGATCACATGCTTTAGCATTGCCTCCGCGAGTTCCATATCATCCGTCAGATCGGCAAACGCGATCTCCGGCTCGATCATCCAGAATTCCGCCGCATGTCTGGTCGTGTTGGAATTCTCCGCGCGGAAAGTCGGGCCAAAAGTATATACGTTCTTAAACGCAAACGCATACGTCTCTACGTTTAGCTGGCCGCTGACAGTCAGGTTTGTTGCCTTGCCGAAGAAATCCTGACTGTAATCAACCTGTCCCTCCTCCGTCATGGGCAGATTGTTCATATCCATCGTCGTTACCTGAAACATCTCGCCTGCTCCCTCGCAGTCACTTCCCGTAATAATCGGCGTGTGCACATACACAAAACCTCTCTCCTGAAAAAAAGTGTGAATCGCGTAAGCGATCAGAGAACGCACGCGGAACGTTGCCTGAAACGTATTGGTTCTCGGTCTCAGATGCGAGATCGTCCGCAAATACTCGAAGCTGTGCCGTTTCTTCTGCAGCGGATAATCCGCCGTGGATTCTCCTTCTATGATAATCTCAGCCGCCTGCATCTCAAACGCCTGCTTCGCCTGCGGCGTAGCCACGATCTTTCCCTTTGCCACGATTGCCGATCCCACATTCAGCTTGGAGATCGTCTCAAAATTATCAAGCGTATCGCCGTACACTACCTGCAGCGTCTCAAAGAAAGTGCCGTCGTTTACTACAATAAACCCGAACGTCTTAGAATCTCTTATACTTCTCACCCATCCTCCGACCGTTACTTCCTTGTCGATATAATTCTCCGTGTTACGATACAACTCCTTAATGTCTGTCAGATTCATACTGCTCATAATATAACCTCTCCTTCTTCATCCCTTATAGTTTGTCTTTTTCCGAAAACTCCAATCAAAAATTGCAAAACCGCATTAATCTTCTATCGTGGATATCGTCTCGATCTTACCGTTTTCTTTCAGATAATCCATGACATTCCTTCGCATTACCTGCTCCCGAAGCATTTCCATGTCCGTGCTCTCCTTAAATTTCGCCTCAGATTCGTAACCGTAGACTTCCACTCTACTGTCCACTTCCTCCTGAATCTGCTCTTCGGTGGGATTTAACCCTTCCGCATCGGCGATCGCCTGAAACATGATATACTGTTGCGCCGCTGTCAACGCCTCTGTCTGGAATTTCTCTTCATACCCCTCAGGGTCCAGTCCGTAATACTCCTGCATATAATCCTTCAGTGTCATATTCATGGAAACTGCATTGGCATTCATGACATCCTTAAGATTCTGTGTGAAGCGCTCCACCATCTTAGCGGGCGGCTCCTTGAAAGAACATTCCGACATAACCGCGTTTGTCATGGTTGTCTCGATTGTATTCTGATAATTCTGCACTTCCGTCTCATAGAAGTAATTGTACACATAGTCCCGTAAATCTTTCTCTGTGTTACAACCCTCTATTCCCAGAGTCTGTACAAACTCGTTGCTTAATTCCGGTGTCACCTGTCTGCTGATACTGTTGACCGTAACCTCGAATACGACCGGTACACCCGCAAGGTCGGGATTCCTTTCATAAGGATCCGGAAACTTCAAATCCAAGGATACCGTCTCACCGATATTCACACCGATCAGTCCGTCCTCGAAACCGTCTATAAATTGATGGGCACCGATCGTCAGATCAAATCCTGTACCCGTACCGCCGTCAAACGCCTCTCCGTCAATGTAGCCGGTAAAATCAATATTGGCCGTATCGCCAACCTCCACGGCTCTGTCGTTGACCTCCTCCGTCGTAGTATAGTTCGGCAGGATATAATACTGAATGTACATGTCCACAAGCCCGTCCTCCACTACCGGTTCCGCGGCGGAGGCTTCTATTCCGATATAGTTTCCCAGCGTCACATAATCCGCTGCCTTGATGTCTTTCAGATATACCTTGTCTCCGCAGGCGGTAAGAAACATCGACAGAAGAAACACAGCCGCCGGTATCATCATTTTCTTTCCACTAAAGCCTCTTCCATGCACATGCTTCTGACTTTCTCCGTCTCCTGCAATATTATTTTTCCTTATATCATCCATAATAAACCTCATTTCTATATGCTTCTTCATCGGTTCGAACCGCCGTTTCACACATAGCAGCCTGAAATATACGGCTCAGGAAACTTGCACCTCCATGTATTTCCTGACACAAATTCCCATGAAAAGTACGGTGCAAGTATCAAGATGCACACATGTTGCCTCGCAACATGGCGCGTGTACGCTCAGCGCAGCAAGTGCGCAGAGCTGATTTGCAGACTTTCTTTTCATACTCATTTATATTAACATACATCCCGCTTTCTTAAAAGAGGATTCTAGCGGAAATCTCATGAAATTTCCTTGCTTAAAGCCGCAATCAATGTTAAAATATTTTGTACATGTAATCATGTAAATCAGTGGGTTCGGAGGTAGTTCCATGAATACTTTAACAATTGTTTTGTTAGTCATTCTGGCAGTCTTGGTCATTGCCGTGGTCGCATTATACTTCCTTGGCAAGAAAGCGCAGAAGAAACAGAGCGAACAGCAGGCACAGATCGATGCCATGAAACAGACAGTCTCTATGCTGATCATAGATAAGAAACGCATGAAGCTACGGGATGCGGGGCTTCCGCAGGCTGTACTCGAGCAGACCCCGAAGTGGCTGCGCGGCTCCAAGCTGCCAATCGTCAAGGCTAAAGTAGGGCCTCAGGTAATGTCTTTAATTTGTGAAGAAAAGATTTTTGATTCCGTACCGATCAAGAAAGAAGTCAAGGCCACAGTCAGCGGGATCTATATTACGGGCGTGAAAGGACTGCACGGCAAGCCTATCGTCACCGAGCAGAAGAAAAAGAGCAAATTCAAACAGCTTGTGGAGCGTGCACAGGAGAAGGCGGGAGCAAAGCCCATAAAATAAAAAATCGAGCTTCGCTCGATTGCGAACTTTGCGGACTCGGATAAGCAGAAAACTAGCTGATTTTGCTTCAAAAACTTGAATAAACTATAGACGAACAAGCAGCTTTTCCTTAAAGAGATGTCTCAACTTAAGGAAAAGCTGCTGTTTTCTTTGGAGCAGATATCGATTCTGATGTGGCAGTCGGACAGGAACTCGTAATTGATATCCAGCGCATAATCCACATCTACCACAATATTATCTTCATGTTCTTCCACCTGTATCTTCTTCGTGTCTATCCCGACAAGGATCTGTCCGAAGGGGGTGTTGTAATTTGTCAGGTTTTTTTTGTTTTCCTGAAAAACCATATGTACATTCACCAGTCCGTTTCTGGTCAGTTCCAGCATATGTTCGCTGAACTTTAATCTGTTCTTTGTGGGCTGGGTAAACCCTTCCGTGATCTCCTCATAGACCACGTAATGCCGATCATTTTTCTTATAGTAATCTCCTACCGTCACCATCTCAACTTTATCTGCGTCCTCCTCGCGCTGGTCAAACTGCAGACCGCGAAGGGTCAGTAATACTTCCCGTGTCATATACATCCTCATTTCTGCGCAGCATTTTATGTCACACTCAATATTCGTCTATGTTAATTACTTTCGCGGACAGGATACCGTAAGTAAGGATCGAGTTGGCAAACTTCTGAAACTTATCCGCCCCGTCACTGACGAAGAAACGGTATAACTCCGTGCCCAGTTTCGGTCTGTGTTCGCTTTCAAGCCCCTGTTCCCGCAGAAGCTCCTTTAATTCCCGTGCGGTCTCATAGGCTGGATTCACCAAAGTCACACCGTCTCCCATAATTCTTCCGATGGTAGAGCGGATTATCGGATAGTGTGTGCACCCCAGAATCAACGTATCGATCTCCACATCAATCAGTTCCGCCAGATATCTCCTGGCAATCTCATCCGTCACCGGGTCCTCCCACAACCCCTCTTCCACCAAGGGCACAAATAAAGGACAAGCCTTGCACAATATCGTAGCGTTGCTGTCAATTTCTTTTATGTATCGGCTGTATATACCGCTGCCGGTTGTAGCCTCCGTGGCGATCACCCCGATCTTACCGTTCTTCGTCGCCATGACTGCCGCCTTAGTACCGGGCTTCACCACACCGATAATAGGAATATCCACTTCTCGTTCCAATTCATCCAAAGCATAGGCGCTTGCACTATTACACGCCACCACAATTGCCTTAACTTCCTGCGTCTGCAGGAATCTGACAATCTGCCTCGAGAACTTGGTGATCGTATCCTGCGACTTGCTGCCGTAAGGAACTCTTGCCGTATCGCCGAAATACACGATCCGTTCATTGGGAAGCTGGCGCATGATCTCTCTCGCCACAGTCAGCCCGCCCACACCCGAATCAAACACGCCGATCGGTCTGTTACGCAACTCTTCATATCCACTCATAATAATCTTCCATTCCTGCTCCGTATGAAAACTTCCACTTATATGGCTCTTTCCACCGAACTTCATGATTCCTCTTTATGAAACAACTGTTCCAGCCATTCAAGCAGTCTGCTCTTAACAACAACTTCATCCCCTGTCGCATTCAGGATATCCTCAATATCTGTCTCTTTCAGGACTATCTCCTGTCCGTCCACAACCATAATCTGTTCATAGGTGCTTTCCGTAAAACAAAGCTCCGGATACAGAACACCCCACCAGGTAAGCGCAAACATAACGACGGCCGCAGTGCGAATGCGCAGGTCACGATATCCTCTCAGTAATAACTGTCTCAAATGCTGTCTGCTCCACATATCATTACACTCCTTTTCTCCGACTGCGGGTCCGCCGGCGGTACATGATCCGCCACATTCTGCATCGGCATGCCTGCATATCGTCTTTCTAATAAGAAGTGTAACCTTGATCCTGCTCTCTATACGTGACACATCAGATTTTCTTATGATGCGCGTTCCGTTCCTGTTCCAGATGTATCTGCCTGATTACAAACCGCTCCTGATTGTCAATGTGAAGCTTTGCGGCCGCGGCCGCTTTCTCTTTATCCCGTCTGATAATACTTTCGTATATCATTCTATGTTCATCAATCAGGTTATCATGACGGTTTTCATCCTTAATATATTCAAAACGGTACCGGTACATCTGCTCTGACAGGTTATTGATCAGCTGAATCAACCGACTGTTGCCCGTCGCCTGTACAATAATATCGTGGAGCGCCACATCCGCCGCCGCAATCGTAGTCGCATCTTTCGTCTCTGTCGCCCGCTCGAACTCATCGCATGCCTGTTTCAGCCGCTCTTCCTCCTCAGCTGTAATTCTGTCGCAGGCCAGTTCCGCGCAGAGCGCATCCAGCGCACGACGCACCTCCAGCACTTCCTTAAGGCTCTTCTCCGTGATCTGAGCCACCTCTGCACCGCGGCGCGGGATCATGATCACCAGCCCCTCCAGCTCCAGCTTGCGGATCGCCTCTCTGATCGGCGTCCTGCTGACACCCAGACGATTCGCCAGATGGATTTCCAGCAACCGCTCTCCGGGCTTCAGTTCACCCGTCAGAATCGCTTTGCGAAGCGTATTAAACACCACATCCCGCAAGGGAAGGAACTCATCCATAGTCATTTCCAAGTGATCTTCCATCCATAACCGCCTTTCTTATATATATTATATGCCATACACCACACATCATTAACTCTCATGAAACGTTGTCACATGAACCTGTCTTGCAAGTCCGCTGCGCACTACAGCTTCCGCCGCCTTATGAGCTGTCTCCCGCTGCGTAAAGATACTGAACACGGTGGGGCCGCTGCCGCTCATCAGCGCATTCTCAGCACCTTCGCCGCGCAGCAGTTCTTTCAATTCCTCTATGACAGGATACTCCCTGACCGTAACCGTCTCCAGCACATTGCTGAGGCGATCAGTGATGCCTTTAAGCTTATGCGCCCGAAGCGCCTCGATCATACCGTCGATATCGGGGTGATACGTCAGCGTGTCGGCATGCAGATTGCCATAGACAAATGCGGTGGATACATTGATATCCGGTTTCGCCACTACAAGAAAACACGCCGGCGGTGCAGGCAGCGGCGATAAGATCTCTCCGATCCCCTCCGACAGCATCGTCCCGCCTACCAGGCAATAGGGAATATCCGCCCCTAGTTTTACACCCAATTCCTGTAATTCGGTAATAGAATATCCCATCTGAAACAATTCATTCAATCCGTGCATAGTCGCAGCAGCGTCCGAACTTCCCCCTGCCATACCCGCAGCGATCGGGATTCTCTTGGTCAGTGTGATCCGCACACCTTCCTGTACCGATCTCTCCCGCATAAGCAGATCCGCCGCTTTACAGATCAGATTGTCGCCGTTTACGGGCAACTCCCCGCAGTCCGTCCGAAGCTCGATCCCCGGTTTAACCGTTTTCTCAAAAAGCAGATCATCGCACAGGTCCACTGTCTGCATGATCATCCTGACTTCGTGATAACCGTCAGCCCTGCGCCTTAAAACATCCAGTCCGATATTAATTTTCGCATATGCCTTGCGGGTAATTTGATCCATCATCTGCTCCCAACTGTACTTAATTGCATTTTGTATACAATGATTGTACTTTATTATATACAATACAGCGTAGTTTCGTCAAGATATGCTCTGATTTTCCCGATGTCATGAGCGGGCGGATATTTGTTATAAAATTTTTTAAAAAAATACACCTAACTCCTAATTTTTCCAAGGCAATGGTACGATATAGATAATAGAAGAAGGGAATTGTCCCCTGCATGTAACTGAAAACAGAAATCAACAACAAATTCCAAGGAGGGATACCAATGAGCGTAAACGGAGTTACAGGTGCTGCAAATACTTATGATGTTTATCAGGCGAATCAGGCAGCCGCTAAGACAGCCGAAGAGAAGACTTCCGAAGCTAAAGCTTCCGAAGAGAAGACAAATACAGGTGTTGTCTACGAAGCATCGAAAGACGCAGACACCAAGACTGCCAAGACTTACACACAGAACACAAACTTAGTGAACAAGATGAAAGCCGATGCCGAGGCACATGCACAGCAGTTACAGAATATTGTACAGCAGTTGATGAGCAAGCAGGGTGAGACCTACAATACTGCAAACGGTATATGGTCAATCTTAGCAAGCGGTGATTTCACGGTAGATGCCGCTACGAAGGCGCAGGCTGAGAAAGATATCGCAGAAGACGGTTACTGGGGTGTTGAACAGACATCCGACAGAATCATTGATTTTGCAAATGCACTGACAGGCGGTGATCCGAGCAAGATCGAAGAGATGCGCGAAGCTTTCAAGAAAGGCTATAAACAGGCTGAGAAGACATGGGGCGGTCAGCTTCCTGACATTTCCCAGAGAACTTACGATGCTGTAATGGAAAAGTTTGACAAACTGGCGGAAGAAGCCGGACTTACAACGTCAAACTAATCTGTATTATCATATTTATTTCCTACGTTAAAAGAAGTCAGGTTTCATAGCCTGACTTCCTTTATTATACCGACTTTCCGGACAAGCTTGCTTGTCCAATTTTTAATCCTCCAGCGCGGAAAACAGCACATTACGTATCCTGCGGGTATATGCGGTAGTTCCCGAGCACGTCTTCTGCTGCATAATCAACAGCGTCAGATCATGCGCCGGATCATTCACCATATGTGTACCCAGCCATCCGTCCCAGCCATACTCGCCTCTGCTGCCGAGCCCGGCTGCTTCTTCCGGAGAATCCATGATACGCATCAGGTTGCCGTATGTATATCCCTGCAGAGATTCCCACGTCTCCACACCCCGCCTCTGTGCCGGCGTAACATGCGCTGTAGTCATGTACTCCACCGTACGGGATGACAGAATCCTTTTTCCCCGATATGATCCCATGCCCAGCAGCATCTGCGTAAACTTCGCATAATCGTCTATGGTAGAGCACAGTCCCGCACCGCCCGACTCATATGCCGGACGCCGTTTCATCTGATTCTGTATGCCCAGATGACACTCGGTCTCTTCCACCAGCCTGCCCTCCGATTCCTGATAGACTTTCGCAAGCCGCTCCTGCTTATCTTCCGGCACATAGAAATCCGTATCGTTCATGCCGAGCGGTTCGAAGATCCTCTGTTTCAGGAAATCACCGAAACGCATGCCGGATACCACCTCCACTATGGCTCCCAGCACATCCGCTGACAAACCGTACTGCCATGTAGTGCCCGGAATAAATGCCAGCGGCAGCTTTCCGATCCTGTTCGCAATCTCGACCGTGGTCAACGCCTGATCTGTCAACAGCTTGTCCTTAACCTCTTCGATCAGCTTATCACATCTGATCTCCGCAGGTGATCCCTCTCCCGGATACGTCAGGCCGGAAGTCATATTCAGTAGGCTCTGTATGGTAATCGGACGTTTGACCGGTACGATCACACCCTGTTCTATCACATATTGATTCCGGAATCCCAGAAGATAATCGGACACCTGATCCTGCAGATCGATCCTGCCCTCCTCTAATAAAATCATAACCGCAGCCGCCGTGACCGGCTTCGTCATGGAATACAATCTGTGTATGGTATCCCTCGTCATACTGTGCTCTGCCGCAATATCACGATATCCCGTCTCATAATAACACTGTTCCTCGCCGTGTTGTATGATCAGGCAGCTGGCTCCCGATACGAATCCCTGATCCGTCATTTCCCGCATAATATCCTGTATTCTACCCAACTTCTCCAGATTCATAATTCCCTCCGTTCTATACATCTGCCTGTTGTAATTCACATTCACGCCGGTTATTACATCAATTTGCAGATTATCAGCTCATATTACAACAAACAAGACACGCATGTTCATAATGTGCCGTCTCGTTCAAGTCCGCCGTTTCCTATCTTATTCAATATACCACATATTCTACCCTTACGTAATTACCCTGCGTATAAAAATCTTATACCATACATAGTTGTTACCATTTCCATCTACACAGAGGGCACCCTTGACAAACATCAAAAGGTAACAATTTACTAAAAATACATGTAATAAATCAGCAATTTAACAAGTAGCCCTTTTGATATAAATAAGTTATACTGTTCGCAAACACACACTAAAAAAGAAAGGATTCCTACATATTATGATTGAAAATAATGACGTACACAAAATCCTATACGGCGGCGACTATAATCCGGAGCAGTGGCCGGAGGAAAGCTGGGAAGAAGATATGCGTCTGATGAAACTGGCGCATATTGACGTAGTCACACTGAACGTATTCAGCTGGGCAGCCCTGCAGCCTTCCGAAGACACATACTGTTTCGATAAACTGGACCGAATCATGGAGACGGTCACGAAGCACGGCATGAAGGTCTGCCTTGCCACTTCCACGAGCGCACATCCTGCGTGGATGGCCCGCCGGTATCCCGATATCCTCAGAACCGAGTTCAACGGTATGAAGCGCAAGTTCGGCTGCCGTCACAACTCCTGCCCGAACAGTCCGACCTATCGCAAATATGCGCAGGCACTGGCAGGTAAACTGGCAGAACGCTATCAGTCTTATGACAACATCGTGGCGTGGCACATTTCCAACGAATACGGCGGTGAGTGTTACTGCGAAAACTGTGAACGTGCATTCCGTAAGTGGCTACAAAATAAATATAAGACCATCGATGCCGTCAACGAAGCTTGGGACACTGCTTTCTGGGGACACACTTTCTATGATTTCGAAGATATCGTACTACCTAATATGCTGTCGGAGCATTTCGATGTAAACAGGACGACTTTTCAGGGAATCTCTCTGGATTACAGAAGGTTTAATTCGGAAAGCATTCTGGACTGCTTCCGCTTGGAATACGACACGATCCATGCCATCACTCCGAACATCCCGATCACGACCAACCTGATGGGCAACTATCAGCCACTGGACTATCAGATGTGGGCCAAATATATGGACTTCATTTCATGGGATAACTATCCCGCCTACAATGCCACTTTGGAGGACACCGCCTTCAAGCATGACCTCATGCGCGGTCTAAAGCAAGGCAAGCCGTTTGCTCTGATGGAGCAGACCCCCAGCGTCACCAACTGGCATCCTTACAATGCACTGAAACGCCCCGGTGTCATGCGGTTATGGAGTTATCAGGCCGTCGCACACGGTTCGGATACCATCATGTTCTTCCAAATTAAAAGGAGCATCGGCGCATGCGAGAAATACCATGGTGCAATCATTGACCATGCCGGTCACGAAAACACAAGAGTTTTCCGCGAAATATCCCAGCTGGGTGCGGAACTTGACAAGATCGGCTCCCTCACGCTCGGCGCAAGGACAGATTCCAAAGCGGCAATCGTTTTCGACTGGGATAACTGGTGGGCAACCGACTATTCTGCCGGTCCCAGCGTTAATCTGCACTACTGCGATGAGATACTGAACTATTATAAAGCTTTCAACAATCTGAATATCCCTGTGGATCTAATCAGCGTGGAGGATGACTTATCAGACTACCGCATTGTGATCGCTCCCGTCCTGTATATGGTGAAACCGGGTTATGATGAGAAACTGCGCCGTTTCGTACAGGACGGCGGCACATTCCTGACCACATTTTTCAGCGGCTACGTGGATGACCACGATCTGGTTACCATCGGCGGCTATCCGGGTAAACTGCGGGATATCCTCGGTATCTGGGTGGAAGAAGAAGATGCGCTTCCCGAAGACGCACACAACAGCTTTACCTACAAAGGCACTACATACCCCGCCTCACTGCTCTGCGATCTGCTGTATACCGAAGGGGCAGAGGCTCTCGCGTCCTACGAGACAGATTTCTATGCCGGCATGCCTGCCCTGACCCGCAACACTTACGGCAAAGGCACGGCTTACTATGTTGCCACCCGTTCCAATGCAGATTTCTATCGCACCCTGATCGACGAAATCTGTACGGCCGCCGATATCCACCCCATTATCGACACCCCGGACTGCATAGAAGTAACAAGACGCTCCAACGCTAACGGAACCTTCCTGTTCTTCCTAAATCACGATACCGAAGAACATGCTATCACATTGAACTGCAACGGCAAAGATATCCTCACAGACACGGAATATCAAAACGGCGGCACACTTATACTGGCCACCAAAGACGTGGCGATCCTGCAGGTTTCCTGATACCGCCATTACCACCGCCTATACACGGCTGTAAAAATGTTATAATTTTTCCATAATATTAATTAAACGAGGAGGAGTTTTATCATGAAATTCAGTAACGGATGTTGGTTATTTAAGGAGGGCGTATCCAGTTTCTCTCCGAGCGAAGTCTGTTATACCACCGTCAAGGACACTGAGGTGACTCTGTGTGCACCGACGCATCCTATCAACGAAAGAGGCGATACGCTGGGCGGCATAAATCTTACTATTCGCATCACCTCGCCTATGCCTGATGTGATCCGGGTACAGACTTTCCACCATATGGGCACGGTGAATAAGACGCCTTCTTTTGAATTGAATCTGGACAATCCGCAAGTTTTACAAGTGGAAGATACGACAGATACCCTTACAGTTACCAGCGGCACACTGTCCTTAGTCATCACCAAAAATCCCTGGTCCATGACTTACAGAAGCGGTGCCAGAACGCTTACGGGAAGCAGCCGGCGTGACCTCGCACTGATGAAAACGGATTATAAGGGTGACTGCTATGAATTAGAGGGCGATCTGGAGAATACCTATATGCGTCAGCAGCTTAACATCGGCGTCGGTGAACTGCTGTACGGCA
The DNA here is from genome assembly GCA_014804655.1 of Lachnospiraceae bacterium. GTDB lineage: Bacteria > Bacillota > Clostridia > Lachnospirales > Lachnospiraceae > UBA3282. Next base: position 30,873 of record JAAUZK010000007.1, read on the forward strand.
CCGGCGAACGTTTTACCCCTTTTGTCAAAAACGGACAGACAGTGGAAATATACAATGAAGACGGCGGTACCAGCACCGAGCAGGCCTACAAGAATATTCCCTTCTACATTTCCAATAAGGGATACGGTGTGCTGGTCAATCATCCGGAGCGCGTTTCCTTCGAATTCGGCACGGAAAATGTCACGAAGGCAGCTTTCAGTGTGGAGGGCGGCAGTCTGGACTACTTCTTCTTTAACGGTCCCACGATGAAAGACGTGCTGACCAGATATACCGATCTGTCCGGCAAGCCGTCTCTGCCGGCTCCCTGGACATTCGGTTTATGGCTGTCCACCTCTTTTACAACCAATTACGACGAAGCGACGGTTATGAGTTTTATCGACGGTATGCTGGATCGCGGCATTCCGCTGCGCACCTTCCACTTCGACTGTTTCTGGATGAAAGCATTCCACTGGACAGATTTCGTCTGGGATGAGAAGGTATTCCCCGATCCCGCAGGACTTCTGTCCCGGATCAAGGCGAAGGGCTTAAATATCTGCGTGTGGATCAATCCTTATATCGGTCAGGAGTCGATTCTGTTCGCCGAAGGCACAGAGAAGGGTTACTTCATCAAGCGTCCGAACGGCGATGTATGGCAGTGGGATATGTGGCAGCCCGGCATGGCGCTGGTGGACTTCACCAACCCCGAAGCATGCAAATGGTATCAGGATAAGCTGGAAGCACTGCTTGACATGGGCGTGGACTGCTTCAAGACGGATTTCGGCGAAAGGATTCCCGTCAACTGCGTCTACCACGACGGCTCCGATCCGAAGAAGATGCATAATTACTATACCTACCTGTACAACAAAGTAGTATTTGAACTGTTAGAAAAGAAACGCGGCAAAGGTGAGGCGGTACTGTTCGCCCGTTCAGCAACCGTAGGCGGTCAGAAATTCCCCGTACACTGGGGCGGCGACTGCTGGTCTGACTATGAATCCATGGAAGAGAGCCTGCGCGGCGGTCTGTCCTTACTGATGTCCGGCTTCGGCTTCTGGGCGCATGATATCGGCGGATTCGAGTATACCTCCACCGCGGACGTATATAAACGCTGGGTCGCTTTCGGTCTGCTGTCTTCCCACAGCCGTCTGCACGGCAGCCAGTCCTACCGTGTGCCGTGGCTGTACGATGAGGAGGCCGTGGATGTTGTGAGAGCTTTTACCCGGTTAAAAGCGTCTCTTATGCCTTATTTGTATCGGACATCCATCGACACCTCCCGCTCCGGCGTGCCGACTATGCGAAGCATGGTGCTGGAATTTACGGAAGATAAGAACTGTTATTATCTGGATAAACAGTATATGCTGGGCGATAATCTCCTGGTCGCTCCGATCTTTAACGATGAAAGCATGGGGTCTTTCTATCTGCCGAAGGGTACGTGGACGGACTTCTTTACGGGAGAGACCGTTGACGGCGGCGTATGGGTTGAGAAGAAATACGATTACCTGCATCTGCCCCTGATGGTTCGCCCGAACTCCATCGTAGCAATCGGTGCCTGCGATGACAAGCCGGACTATGATTACGCCGACGGCGCAGAACTGCGCATATANGCATTGACAGACGGTCAGAAANCAGAAACGACAGTGTACNGNATGNCNCAGAATGCGGAATTAAACGTGTCTGTTATGAAAGACGGTGCGNAGATNACGATTGANGCGGAGAACATCGGTAAGAAGCCNTATACCGTAANNNTAGTTAATGTACANGCNGNNNCCGCTGACNGCGCCGCCATGGAANTNGTCGGAAACGATACGGTGCTGACACCGAATGCNGAGAANGTGNTTGTNAANATTTAAGCATTCTACATTCAAGAAAATCCCCTCAGAGAGTTANTGCTCTTTGAGGGGATTCTGANTTACTATTTGATCCNTCCTATTCCGCAAGCTNTTTCTTCAGTTCTTCTAAACTCATAGCTCCGANAACAGGTTCGTATTCGCCGGCATCATANTCATTATACTGCTCATATGTGATTTGCACACCGTCAACATAGCTTNCGCTGTAATACCCGATCGAACCCTGTTCGTCATCATCCGGATATCCGTTCTCATTGACATCATCAAAATTATATGTCTCGATCTGCGTAACAGTCTNCAGTGAATATTGATCGTTCATCGCCATATAAGCAGTGTATCGGATCGCACCTGCATANTCACTGTTATAATTTCTTATCCTGTTTTCCTTGGGAATATATTCGTATCCNGCATTNCCCATCNCGCCATANNCCCAATGATCCATGAGTGTATAANCCCTGCCGTCGTGATAGGTATACAGGCTGACCCAGAATCCGTTATCCCCAATCACCAGCTCCGGAATGTCGTCACTNTCAACATATATTAAATCANCNGACAGATTCGAGTCATCTTCCACTTCCCACAANTTGATAATTGCCGCATACGCNTCCCTGTAATCTGCAAATTCTCCATTCTTCTTTGCTCCCAACAGATCCCGGATTCCCGCNATCGAAACAGGATNTGCCTTACTCGANAAAGCCTCCGACANNGACCACTGCGNATNAAAGTATCTGTACTCCTCATCCGTCTCAGNNGCAAANCCATAATATACCGCCGCAAAGGTNGCATTTCCATATGTTTCAATCAAGACAATATCCGTANAGTTNTCATAATTGATATCNAAAAANGNCACGGCATCGAGGCTGGTAAAAGGCTGCCCCTCCAAATTCTCAGGAACATAAGGATAGAGCTGTGTCAAAATGTCCCCGTCCTGAACGATCTGTATATTAAGCGACTGCCCCTCCTCCGCNGGCGCATAAGGGACAAACCACACCCTGCCGCTGTACNCGCTGAGTTCCGNCTCNAATGTCTGCTCACTGATACAGTTGTCACCGAACCGGTTNNTGANCTCGTCCGTTTGCGGATTCTTTGCCGGAACCNTTACTNCGCACGTCGGCTCTTCCTTATCANCGGTAATCACTTCAATATCATCGATNANCTGTTCNTCCACAAAATCATCCAAATCCGGTNCCGGCGACTCCNCCTCTTCATGTTCTGCNTGTGCTGTTTTTGNANTTTCCATCTCCTGATCCGGTTCTTTGCCGCATGCCGCAATTGCNCCGGCAGTAAACAGCAGAAGCGCGCAAACCCAACCNTTATGTTTTCTCGTCAATAAGTTATTCAGTATCATTTGTATTTCCCCTTCTTCACATGTTTTGAATGTGACTTCCTTCACACCTGTTATANCACAACGCATATAATATAGCAATCGCTCCGCCTGCAGAAAGTTNAGAGACACAAGTCGGGGNAGAAATTTCAGTTNAGTAAAAAAATTTTATCNGCTATATTGACAGGNAAATCTGAACGTGGTAACATATCANCAGTTTAATANGNTAAACCGTTGAAGCGGAGATAACGGCAATCATGCCTATACAGAGAACCCGTGAGGCTGAGAATCGGGTAAGANACAAGTTGTCAAATGGACCGCNGAGGGTGCAGTCAAATGCGTTTTACGCAAAGTATTCTGCAACGTGAAGGCATACGTCAGTTGCCGGGGATATANAGGTATCCTGCTAAGTGCACGGGCATTCCCGTGAATCAAGGTGGCACCGCGGATAGAGATTATTCGTCCTTGACAGAATAAAATTCTGTCAAGGACTTTTTTTGCGCGCATAAGCAGAGTCAGAAGTCTTAGGTGGCAGGCGCCATGCTTGTATGAGCGCATGTCACCTGAGGCTTATGACGAGCAACGCGAATGAGGAATGCTTGCATTCCGAATCTGCTTATGCACGCCAAATCCACACTCAATGGAGGTAACCCTTATGAAATTTTCACCAGACCTAAACACTGTCAAGCAGATCGCCGCCACGGGAGGCTACAAGGTAGTACCCGTCAGCTGCGAGATCCTGTCTGATATCTGCACACCGATCGAAGCAATGAAAATACTGAAGAATATATCCACCCACTGTTACATGCTGGAATCGGTTGCCGAGAAAGAGAAATGGGGCAGATATACTTTCTTAGGATATGATCCCAAACTGGAGATCACCTGTATTGACGGTGAATTGAAAGCAGGAAATATTAAGATTCAAACCGATAACCCATCGGCATTCCTGCGCCAGATACTCACCGATTACAAGAGTCCGCGCTTTGATTACCTTCCCTCTTTTACAGGCGGACTGGTCGGATATTTTGCATACGATTATCAGGGGTATCGGGAGCCGTCGGTCAAAATTCCCGTACAGGACACCGAAGCATTTAAAGATGTTGATTTGATGCTCTTCGACAAGGTCATTGCCTTCGACAATTTTCGCCAGAAGATTATCCTCATTGTTAATATGCCTTTAGAAGATATCGAAGTCGGATATAATAAAGCGGTTATGGAATTAAGACAACTCTGCGAGCTGCTACGCACAGGCGAAAAGAAAAATGAACCCGCCGGGCAGCTTCTGGGAGACGTCACCCCGCTGTTTGACAAAGCGCATTACTGCGATATGGTAGAAAAAGCAAAGCACCATATCCGTGAGGGAGACATCTTCCAGATCGTGCTCTCCAACCGCCTAAGCGCACCCTTTGAGGGCAGCCTGCTAGGCACATACCGAATTCTGCGCACCATCAATCCGTCACCCTATATGTTCTATTTCTCAGGAACGGATGTGGAAGTAGCCGGCGCCTCACCGGAAACTCTCGTCAAACTTGAAAACGGCGTACTGCATACATTTCCGCTGGCCGGAACAAGACCCCGCGGAAAAACCGAAACGGAGGACATTGCGCTGGAAAAAGAACTGCTGGCAGACGAAAAAGAGCTGGCAGAGCACAACATGCTGGTCGATCTGGGACGAAACGACCTCGGAAAAATCAGTAAATTCGGCACCGTTCAAGTTGAGAAACTGCATTCCATCGAGCGCTACTCCCACGTCATGCACATCGGTTCCACGGTACGGGGTGAGATTCAAAAGGACTTCGACGCACTGGATGCCATTGAAGCGGTTCTTCCTGCAGGAACACTCTCCGGTGCCCCGAAGATCAGGGCATGTCAGCTGATCGGCGAACTGGAGAATAACAAGCGCGGTATCTACGGCGGTGCCATCGGCTACATCGATTTTACAGGCAACATGGATACCTGCATCGCCATCCGCATCGCTTACAAGAAGAACGGCAAAGTATTCGTCAGAAGCGGAGCCGGTATCGTCGCGGACTCCGTTCCCGAAAAGGAATACGAGGAATGCATCAACAAGGCGAAAGCGGTGATCAACGCCCTGTCGCTCGCAGAGGAGGTGGATCAATGATTCTGCTTATAGATAACTACGACAGTTTTTCCTACAATCTCTATCAGCTCATCGGCGAGATCGATCCCGACATCAGGGTCATCCGCAATGATGAAATGGCAATAGCAGAAATTCGTGAATTAAAACCCGACCGCATCATCCTTTCTCCCGGTCCGGGAAGGCCGGAGAATGCCGGTATCATCGTAGAAGCCGCAAGAACACTTGGCAAAGAGATTCCGCTATTGGGTGTCTGTCTCGGACATCAGGCGATCTGCGCGGCATTCGGCGCGACCGTCACTTACGCCAAGGAGCTGATGCACGGAAAGCAGTCAGATGTCAATTTTAACATGGACTGTCCATTATTTAAGGGCTGTCCGGAAACCGCTCCGGTTGCCCGCTATCACTCTCTGGCGGCGGACGCAGATACCATACCGGAGGAATTAGAAATTACCGCAGTCACTACGGACGGAGAAGTAATGGCGATTCAGCACAAGGAATACCCCATTTTCGGAGTGCAGTTTCACCCTGAGTCCATTATGACTCCGGACGGGAGGACTATGTTGAGGAACTTTATACAAAGCGATTACACTAATTTATGCGTCGAATAAATACTGCAAAAAAACGAGCAAACTCGTAAAACATATCACTTTTCTAATTATAATAAACAAAGAAGTAGGAGGATTTAGACATGATTAAAGAAGCAATTGTAAAAATCGTAAACAAAGAAGACCTCACCTACGATGAGGCTTATGCCGTAATGAACGAAATTATGAGCGGCGACACCACACCCACACAGAATGCCGCATTCCTCGCGGCGCTTTCCGCCAAGAGTGCAAAAGCCGAGACGACCGATGAGATCGCAGGATGCGCGGCTGCCATGCGTGATCACGCCACCAAGGTAGAGACCGGCATGGATATTTTTGAGATCGTAGGAACCGGAGGTGATAACGCGCACAGCTTTAATATTTCCACCACTTCCGCCCTCGTATGCGCTGCAGGCGGCATGAAGGTAGCCAAGCACGGAAACCGCGCGGCTTCCTCACAGTGCGGCACGGCAGACTGCCTCGAAGCTCTGGGCGTAAACATCCAGCAAAGCCCCGACAGATGTATCGAGCTGTTAAACGAAGTCGGCATGTGTTTCTTTTTTGCACAGAAATACCATACTTCCATGAAATATGTAGGCGCTATCCGCAAAGAATTAGGCTTCCGCACCGTATTCAACATCCTCGGGCCACTTACCAACCCCGGAAGCCCAGCAATGCAGCTCCTTGGCGTATATGACGAATATCTGGCAGAACCCTTGGCACAGGTTTTGATCAGCCTTGGTGTGAAGCGCGGTATGGTCGTCTACGGTCAGGATAAGCTGGATGAAATTTCCATGAGCGCACCCACCACTGTCTGCGAGATGAAAGACGGCTGGTTCAAATCTTATGTGATTACTCCCGAACAGTTCGGATTTGAGCGCTGCACCAAGGCTGACCTTGAAGGCGGCACCCCGGAAGAAAATGCAAATATTGTTCTTGCCATTCTGAAAGGTGAAAAAGGCCACAAACGCAATGCTGTGCTGATGAATGCGGGCGCGGCGCTCTACATCGGCGGCAAAGCTGAGACTATGGAAGACGGAATCCGTCTCGCCGCAGAACTGATTGATTCCGGCAAAGTGCTGGAAACGTTGAATAAATTTATTGAGGTGAGCAACCGGCCGGAAACGTAACTGCAAAACAGACTCATGAAGGAGGTACGTCACCAAATGACGATATTAGATCAGCTTGCCGACCACGCAAGAGAACGTGTAGAACAGGCCAAAAGAACTATACCGCTTGAAACAGTTAAACAACAGGCTCTTTCACTTACTGAAATATCTGATACCACAAATGTTTCCAATGATATTTCCGTAAACAAAAACAATTATAAACAACAGGTGCGTGATAAGTTCTCTTTTGAACGTGCTTTACAAAAACCCAGAATCTCCTTTATCTGTGAATGCAAAAAAGCATCTCCCTCCAAAGGTCTGATTGCCCCGGATTTCCCGTATCTGCAGATTGCCAAAGAGTATGAGGCGGCAGGGGCCGACTGTATTTCCGTCCTCACAGAACCAAAATGGTTCCTGGGAAGTGACAGCTATTTAAAAGAAATCTCAGGCACTGTTTCCACACCCTGTCTGCGCAAAGATTTTACTGTAGACGAATATATGATCTACGAAGCCAGACTGTTAGGCGCCTCAGCTGTACTCTTGATCTGCTCCATATTGAGTGAAGCGCAGATCAAGGAATACATCAACATCTGTGATACTCTGGGACTATCGGCGCTGGTGGAAGCCCACGATGATAAAGAAGTACAGATGGCACTGAACGCCGGAGCACGCATCATCGGCGTCAACAACCGTAATCTGAAGGACTTCTCCGTAGATACCGACAACAGCCGCCGACTGCGCGAACTGATTCCGCAGGATGTCCTGTTTGTCTCCGAGAGCGGCGTAAGCACTGCTGACGACGTGAAGAGACTTCGCGAAATCGGTGCTGATGCGGTCCTGATCGGGGAGACACTGATGCGAGCCACGGATAAAAAAGCAAAGCTTAACGAACTGCGTGGCAACTAAGATAAGGGTTAGGAGACCAATATGACAAAAATCAAACTCTGCGGCTTATCCAGACCTTGCGATATAGAAACAGCAAACAGATTAAGCCCGGAATATATCGGTTTTGTCTTTGCCCCGAAAAGTATTCGGTATGTAAACAGCGAAAAGGCGGCTGAGTTGAAAAAACTGCTTCACCCATCCATTAAGGCTGTGGGTGTATTTGTGCGGGAAAATCCTGAAACTGTCGCCGAACTATTAAGAAGCGGCACAATTGACATAGCGCAGCTTCACGGCGGCGAATCCGAGGAATACATCAAACAGCTTCGGGCACTCACCGACAAGCCGATCATCAAAGCATACCGCATTGATACCGTTCAGGATGTGGAGGCAGCAAATAAGAGCAGTGCCGATTATGTCTTACTGGATTCCGGTCAGGGCGGAACCGGTACAACATTCGACTGGAACTTACTTGAAAAGATCGACCGTCCCTATTTTCTTGCCGGAGGACTTAACGCTGACAATGTCCGTAGTGCCATAGAAAGGCTGAATCCCTATGCCGTCGATGTCAGTTCCGGCATTGAGACCGATGGTCATAAAGATAGCAATAAAATGGAAGACTTCGTCCATGCGGTTACATTATCTTACTGATAATTGGAAATCGAAGCATTCATAGTATAGATAAAAGTCTCTGCAAATGCAAAATGCTAATTATCCATGGCCGCAACTCCGCAGATGTAGCGGAGACAAAAAACACCGAAATAGAAATGCATTAGTTAAATGAACTTCATACGAAAGGAGCAATCTAAAAAAATGACAAATACAAACGGACGCTTCGGCACCCACGGTGGTCAGTATATTCCCGAAACGCTGATGAACGCCGTGATCGAATTGGAAGAAGCGTATAACCACTACAAAAATGATCCTGAATTTAACAAAGAGCTGTCTGAGCTTTTTAACGAATACGCGGGCAGACCTTCACGGCTTTACTACGCCGGGAAGATGACCGAAGACTTAGGCGGTGCGAAAATTTATCTCAAGCGCGAAGACCTTAACCACACAGGCGCTCACAAGATCAACAACGTACTGGGTCAGGCACTGCTCGCCAAGAAAATGGGGAAAACACGTCTGATCGCCGAGACCGGCGCAGGTCAGCATGGCGTTGCCACCGCTACAGCCGCCGCACTTATGGGCATGGAATGCGTCGTGTTTATGGGGGAGGAAGACACCATTCGTCAGGCACTCAACGTATACCGTATGCGCCTGCTTGGAGCCGAAGTGATTCCCGTGAAATCGGGAACTGCCACCTTAAAAGACGCCGTGTCGGAAGCGATGCGCGAGTGGACTTCCCGCATCGCCGATACACATTACTGTCTCGGTTCCGTGATGGGGCCCCATCCTTTCCCGACTATTGTGCGAGATTTTCAGGCAGTCATTTCAAAAGAGATCAAAGAACAGATTCTTGCGAAAGAAGGAAAACTGCCCGATGCAGTCGTTGCCTGTGTCGGAGGCGGCTCTAATGCCATCGGCAGTTTCTATCATTTTATTAAAGATGACACCGTGAAATTAATCGGCTGCGAGGCGGCAGGAAGAGGCATTGACACATTTGAGACTGCCGCTACCATGAACACCGGAAGGATCGGTATTTTTCACGGTATGAAATCCTATTTCTGTCAGGACGAATATGGTCAAATTGCTCCGGTCTATTCCATATCTGCCGGACTGGACTATCCCGGCATCGGCCCGGAACATGCCTATCTGCATGATATCGGCAGAGCGGAATATGTGCCCGTAACCGACGATGAAGCGGTATGTGCCTTCGAGTATCTGGCCCAAACAGAGGGCATCATTCCCGCCATCGAGTCATCCCATGCCGTTGCACATGCAATGAAGATTGCACCGAAGATGGATAAAGACCAGATCATCGTTATCACCATTTCCGGAAGAGGCGATAAGGACTGCGCCGCCATCGCCCGCTACAGAGGGGAGGATATCCATGAGTAAGATAAAATCAGCTTTTGAAAACGGAAAAGCATTCATCGCTTTTATTACCTGCGGCGATCCCGACTTGGAAACAACCGCCGCCACTGTCCGCGCCGCTGTGGAAAACGGTGCCGACCTGATCGAACTTGGGATTCCTTTTTCCGATCCTACTGCCGAAGGTCCCGTCATTCAAGGCGCTAATATCCGCGCATTAAACGGCGGCATTACCACAGACAAGATTTTTGCATTTGTCAAAAAACTTCGTCAGGATGTCAAAATCCCGATGGTGTTTATGACCTACGCAAACGTTATTTTTTCCTATGGAACGGAACGATTCATCTCGACATGCCGCGATATTGAAATTGACGGACTGATCCTGCCCGACCTGCCTTTTGAGGAAAAAGAGGAATTTCTTCCTATGTGTCATGAGTACGGGGTGGATCTGATATCCCTGATCGCACCTACTTCCGAAAACCGTATCGCCATGATCGCAAAGGAAGCCGACGGTTTCCTATACATCGTATCTTCTCTCGGCGTCACCGGAATGAGAAGTGAGATAAAGACCGACCTGAAATCTATTGTTGATGTAGTGCGCCAGAATACCGATATTCCGTGTGCTATCGGCTTCGGTATTTCCACACCCGAACAGGCTAAGAAAATGGCAGATATCTCTGACGGAGCCATTGTCGGTTCCGCGATTATCAAGCTACTGGAAAAATACGGGAAAGGCGCGCCGAAGTATGTCGGGGAATATGTGAAATCGATGAAAGATGCGCTACGATAACGACACCAGTGCATGAAGTTGGCAGACAACGGAAAAATCAACCACAAAAAAGGGAGTGTTAATGCTGCGGCACAACATTCCCTTTATTTTTGCCTTTATCTCGCCTTCACAAACGCCCTCCGAATAAACAGCAGCGCCCCGACACTGATCACCGTATACACGATCACCACCATTACCACATAGGAGATGATAACATTTCCCATCGTATAGCTCACAAACGATCCCATCATTTCTTCCAGGTTACATGCCCTGACCGGGAAAAGAAAATTGATATGATTCCACAAACCGCTTTCCTTGCTCATGGGGAAAAATGTCGGTGCAATGATGATTGCCGCACCGATGACCAGCGTCGCAAGCGAGGAACGCAGACCTGCGGAACTGCACAGCAGTACCAGTGCAAGCGCGATACCGATGAGCACAACGATCGCAAGGTTACAAAGGCATGCCTGCCCAACAGTGAGATTATACGGTATTACCGAATCCCATAATTGCACCGGCAGATCAGCACCCGGCAGTCCCAGAATCAAAGCGATCGACCCTACCGCGAGCAGTGCGCCACCCATCAGATATCCAACTACGAAAAGTACGGAAACCGCAATCTTTGCCCAGACTATCCTGTCTTTTCCATATTTTGTCGTAAGTAACAGAAACGCTGCGCCGGACTCATACTCAGCGGAAAAGACAGAACTCGTACATATAATAACGACAAACAACATATATACGCCTACGAAGATCATTTCCCAGAGATCAGTCATAACGCTCTGTTCTCCCCACCGGAACGGAATATTTGTATTCTCCGCCTTTTCAACCCAATATGCTTTCTCTGATTCCGTATAATTACCAAAAGAAAAATCACAGTTGAGATAATCTGTAATCTTCTCCATACGATGCTCATAAAATCTTGCGCCGTCCGTCAGATCAAGTTTATCCAGAGCATTTTTATCTATGGTGTTTTCTCTCATGTCCGTATAACTTTTTGCCGCAAAATAAAAGATATCTCCCAACGGGCGAATAACTTCCAAGTATGCTTCATCGGTCTCTAAATCCATCTCATGACTTTGTATCTCACTGATAAGTTCCGTCATATACTCCTCAGTGATCACATCCGCCTGTGCCTTAGCCCTTGCCTGCTTCATACGGATCGCCTCGATTCCCTCTATGTAACTGTCTGTCTTTTCATCATAGAAGCTCTCCTGTGTAACATAGTTAAACACACATATACCAATCAGAATATAGCCCAGCAGCATAGCAATCACATTCAGTCTGCGCTCAAATATTTTCTTCCATTCATATCGCATCATAACCTCGTCTCCCTCTCTTCAAAGTCGAATATTTCTGTTCATTTCGTCCTGATACCAGTCAAATTTCTTCCTCGGAAAAATAAAATAAATAAAGCTTCTCCAGATTAAACTTCTCCGGCCCCTCATCTCCCGCCACTTCCAGATAATGTTTTTTCAAATCCTCCAGTGTTCCCTGTGCGATAAACTGTCCCTGCTTCATCAGGAAAATCCAGTCTGCGATCTCCTCTACATCGGACACGATATGGGTGGAGAGGATGACGATCCGTTCTTTACCTAATTCCGCAATCATATTGCGAAAACGTACCCGCTCCTTCGGGTCTAATCCCGCCGTAGGCTCATCCAGCACAAGAATCTTCGGATCGTTCAGCAATGCCTGCGCAATACCCAGCCTCTGCCGCATACCGCCGGAAAAGGTTTTGATCTTATGCCGCATTTCGTTCGCCAGTCCCACCTTCTGTAAAAGAAGTTTGCTCTGTTGCTTAGCATAACTTCGATTCAAGCCTTTTAGGGACGCAATGTATAACATAAATTCCATTGCCGTAAAATTAGGATAATATCCGAAATCCTGCGGCAGATACCCAAGCAGATCCCGATACCTTCCCTCCATCGCTCCGATCTCCTCGCCGCCAAGCCGAATCTCACCGCTGCTGATTTCGGCTATTCCGCATATCATACGCATAAGCGTCGTTTTGCCTGCGCCGTTTGCTCCGAGAAGTCCATATACGCCTTCCTTTAGAGTTGTGCTTAGGCGGTCTACTGCAATTTTATTTTTATACTGCTTAGTCACCCGGTCTAATATCAGTTCCATATTTCAAGTCCTTTCCTTTTTCCAATTCTGATATTTCATGCTCTGCTTTCTCGTATTTTGCTGTTTCAGATAATACTGTTTCCGCGTTTCCCTTTATTTCCACCGTGCCTGACCGCTCAATCTTACTTCATATTAATCCGCCCAATTCTTTCCGTTTTCTGTTTATCCCCTTACTCATATTGCACGATCTGCTCATAGCTGGACAGTTTTCCGTTCAGGCACACAAACTGCCGGATAACAAATACAACACCGACTGCACACACCATGCACCACGCCTTGAACCACTCCGGCTGATACCATCCGAAATATTTTGTATTTCCGACGACCACCAAAGCTGCCGTCATCACATAGATTCCTACTGCCGCACTCCTCAGCAATTCTCCCTGACAGTATTGCATCAGTTTGAGCAAAATTCCCGTTGTAATGATCATCGGCGTAAACCCATAGACCAAAAGCCTTCCCATATCTGATTCCAAACGGGAATGCAGACAGACAATACATATCACCGGCAGGAGCGCGTGCACCACGCACAGGGACGACAACCGAATCATTACCGCACTGCGCAAAGAATACTTCGTCGCATACTCAATTTCCAGCATACTTCTGTGGTACACCTTTGTAACCTCTTCTACCGTGAGCAATATGAGAAGCGGTGTAAGAATCGAGACCGCCACCAGAATCCCATTTCCATCTGACTCCCCGAAAAAGTACGACACACCATATTGCATCATGTAAAAGAAAAGCGCGATCCACACAACCTGCCAGATCAGGCAGTATCTTCCCAGATAACCGATCTGTTCCCATATAAAATTCCACACGGTTCCTCTCGTGCATGATTCGGGAACAGCATTCAAGTCCGGCATTTGTGAAAGGTTTTTGCGCTCTTTAGTACGCTGCATTTCTATCTGTATAAGTTCCTGTATTCTGAGCTCTTTTTCCATCGGTACGATCTTCTCACATGCCGACGCATATTGTTTTAATCTTCTCTTAATCTCCCTTGTTTCCATGGACGCCTCCTTCCGTTTCAGATAACAGTTCCAATCCTTTCTTCACCCTGTACTTAGCAAGCGAAAGGCTGATTTTAAGGATTGCAGCAATATCCTTGTATCGCAGGTTCTGAAAGTACCGCAGCGTGACCGCCTCCCGAAACTCCTCCGGCAGACTCATGACCATCTGCCTGATCACTACCTTTTCCTCTATACCCTCCGCCGCTTCCTGTTCCGGAAGTTCCTCCATATAAAGCGGCGTTTTCTTCTTGTAATAGTCGCGACATTTATTCTTTGCAATCGTATAGAGATAGTTTCTGGTCTTACCCATATGATGGTACTCCTCATAGTGCTCGATGAAACTTACAAAAGTATCCTGACACAAATCCTCCGCCATGGCGCGGCTTGCTACATGATGGTAACAATACCGGAAGATTTCGTCGTAATACTTCCGTATGATTTTCTCAAGCACATGATCACCTCCCTCTATCCTGTATAACGAATGACATAACTAAAAAGTCAAAGTTTTTATTTTATATCATGTCCCACACAATCCGGAATGTCTACCAAAAAAGTAAATTCCTTCGAAATTAACAAAAGTAAATTCCTTCGGAATTAACTTTGCGAGATTTGCTCGCTTACGCTTCACAAACTCGTGCATGAGCAAGCAATTTCCCATAAAACGAATATAGATTTTGTTCCTGTTTACGGAATATTAGCACAGAATCGCACGTCTAACAAACCCTTGTACCACTCAAATTTCTATGATAAACTTTGTATGGTAAAAAATGATTTTGATCGAATATGTTTACACAATGTTTTAGTACAGAAACGAGGACGAGTATGAAAAAATTTAGTAATTCTATTAAGGGGATAGTATGCTTAGGCATATTACTTTTTTTTGGTACGGGAAGTTATGCTAATGCGGCAGAGCTGCCGGAGGTGCAGGCTGAAAGTACCGTAATCGATACAAGACCGGATTATGTTATTTATGTGAACAGAGCTTTAAATTGTATTACAGTTAAGCAGTTGGATGAGGACGGAGATCTGACGCCGGTTAAGTCAATCGTTTGTTCCTGCGGGCGGGAAGGTCACGAAACACCGGAAGGCACATTTCGAACCTCTGATTATTACGAGTGGCGCAAAATGGTAGATGGCACTTATGGAAGATATGTTGTGCGCTTTAACGGGAAGATTCTCTTTCATTCTGTACCCTATATTAAGGAGTCTCCGGACACTTTAGAGTGGGAAGAATATAATAAACTTGGACAGAGTGCGTCTTTAGGCTGTATCAGAATGTCTGTGGAAGATGCTAAGTGGATTTACGATAACTGTAAACCGAAAACTAAAGTAGTTGTGTATTCCGACTATGAGGAAGCCGGAGAACTCGGAAAACCGACAGCGATTAAAATAGATAAAAATTCTGCCTATAGAATGTGGGACCCGACAGATACGGATATTAATAATCCATGGGAACCGGAGCCGGAAGAATATCTCCCGTTTGAGGGAACCATAGATGAATTTAATTATAAGGCATATGCAGACAGATATCCGGATTTAAAAGATGTTTACGGCTATGATAAGGATGCCCTATATGAACATTATATTAATTTCGGAGTTGATGAAGAAAGAATTGCCGTTTCTTATTAGAAATTCTTTCTCCCAGCGATCGTAAACAGTATATCATCAGCACAATTTCGGAAATCGGAGCAGTGACGTATGGTAATTACAAAAGGAAAAGAAAGAGTATCTAAAGCAGATACATATCTGAATTGTGCAGAAGTCTTTGCATATAGAAGTACATGTTTAAAAAGAAAATACGGAGCCGTGATCGTAAAAGACGATGTCGTTATTTCTACAGGTTATAACGGCTCTCCCCGTGGGAAAGAAAATTGCTGTGATATCGGCAGTGAATGCCCCAGAATCAGACAGGGAATGCATCAAGGAGAAGGTTATGAAATGTGCAAAGCCATTCATGCAGAAGCAAACGCCCTGATGAACTGTTCCAGAGAGCAAACCCTAGGCGCTGATTTGTATTTAACCGGAATAAATCCTTCGGATGCTTCTATCCATAAAGCGAAACCCTGTCCACTGTGTACAAGAATGATTATACAGGCGGGTATCAGAAGCGTGTATCTTCGGCAGGGAGACGGGATGGATAATTATATCGTTTTACCTGCTGATGAATTGGAATGGTGCTTATGATGTATACTAACTCTTTTCATAGGAGTATAAGGTAAACGTTATGTATCTCTGCAAAATTGCTTCTCTTGAGGAAGTAAACAGAAAATGGGATTATGAAATTGAGCGTAACGCTCATGATAGAAAAAACTGGATTATATGGAAGCGACAATTTCTAGAAAAATTGCAAAAGGGTGTTATTATTCTGTATTACGGTATTCTTGACGGAAATATTATCTGCGAAGCCACCGCTATGCTAAATTCCGAGGCTGTTCAAAACAGCGACGGGCTTGCCAGTGATCGTGTCGTTTATTTATCTGCATTTCGAACGATAACAGAATATCAGGGCAACGGCTACTTTTCTAAATTAATGAAGTTTATGCTTGACGATCTAAAACATAGAGGCATGGAAAAAGCCACTCTCGGTGTAGAACCCGCCGAGGAAACCAATAGAAAAATTTATGCCCACTACGGCTTTACCGAGTATATCAAATCGGCAACGGAAACATATCCCGACGGAACGGTTATTGAAGTGGATTATTACGGAAAACCCCTTCTAGTACCCCGCTTTCCTATGTGTACATGCAATAATCCGAAACCAGCTTACGATATATTTCCAGATCACAGTCCTTAAAG
Organism: Lachnospiraceae bacterium; assembly: GCA_014804655.1. Classification (GTDB taxonomy): domain Bacteria; phylum Bacillota; class Clostridia; order Lachnospirales; family Lachnospiraceae; genus UBA3282. The sequence goes on from JAAUZK010000007.1 coordinate 47,375, forward strand.
ACATTAAAAATAATCCGCTCAAAGAAATCTTCATGCGTTTTCATGAAATCGGTAACGGTAGCTAACGCTATTTTAGCTGCCTTCTCATTAGGGAAATGAAATTCTCCCGTTGAAATGCAACAAAATGCAACGGACTTGATTCCGTTGGCGACACAGCACTCCAGAACGGCCTCGTAACAGTTCCGCAGATCCTGGCATAGTGGGTCAGTCAGTTCTCCGTACACGATCGGACCTACTGTGTGAATGACATAATCGCAGGGCAGATTGTACGCCTTAGTCAGTGTCGCTGTCCCGACAGGCTCTTCATATTCCCTACCATAGCGCATACGCTTCTCGCTTATGATATGATGACATTCGGCACGAAGCTGCATACCGGAAGCGCTGTGGATGGCATTGTCAATGCACCTATGGCAAGGCACAAAGCACCCCAGCATCTGTGAATTGGCAGCATTCACGATCGCACCGACTTTCAGTCGGGTAATATCTCCCTGCCAGATCGATATGCGATCCATGTATGACACTTCTATTCCTGCTCCGCCGATAGACTTTTCCCCAATAGCAGAACGAGAACCCCCATACTGTTCCAAGACCGTGGGAATATCCGATAAAGATACAGTCCCTTTCTCCGCAAGCTCTTCCTGCAGATACTCGTCCTGAATAGTCAAAAGCCCTGCCGATATTTCCCGCGGCATACGAATATTCATAAGAGAGCGGATTACATCTCTCTTCTCCTCCAAAGTATATCCCGTTGTATTAAGTTCGCCGTATTCCGATGAATCTTCTTTTAACTTTCTCAGAAAAATATCCATTCTTTCTGTTCTATTCATTGATGACCCCAGCCTTTCCGCAATACCGTCCGATTACAATAAATCAAAAAAATCCAACTGTCCGTTTTTCCATGATTTTTGTTCCGCCTGTTTTATTACATCATTTTCAGATATCTCTCCGATCAAAAGCGGCGAGGAAGCATTGTGCAGTTTCATGTTTTTCACAACTGGCTCTCTGTCATAGTTGGCATAACAGTATAAACAGCCATGCCCACAGGTATTATATGCCCCGATATCCGCGCCCAGCAGGCAGGAACATTCCGCTCGTGCCATTTTCTTTTGCGGTACATTCAGTTTACAGCCAAGCGATTTCTCCAACACGGCTTTGGACATACATCCGTCGGCATCTACGTTTTCCCGAACAAGACCTGCATTTTCACAGCATAAATGTATTTGCAAATGATTCTCTTTGGCGATTTCGGAAAATGCGGCAATTATTTGTTCCTGTTCCGTATTGGTAACGCTGCGTATTCCACTGAAATTCCGCTTTGTTTTCTCATACAAATCAATAAAACTCACTACGCACTGATCCGTATATCCCGAAAGCGCTTTTGCCATCTGCTGAAACTGCTCTATGTGGTAGTCAACCGAGTATTGATCTGTAATAAAAATCGGATCGTACCGCCAGCTGGTCCGTTCCTTTCCGATCAGTTCAGAAAGTTTTTGAAAATATCCTATCACCGATTCCTTCGGCGGCACATGGGGTTCAATCTCTTTATCGTATGGAGTGATCGTCACAAACCAGAACGTATCAAATGCCGATAACAGCGAGATCCGCTCAAGCATGGGCAAAGGATTTTTGGTACAAAAAACGATAATATCTACAACCTCCGGATTCAACAGATATTTGGTTACCTGTGTCGGATAATAGGGGTTACGGGAAAGTACATAGCCTTCCTTGATCCGGTTGTAAAACCAGTCGCTGTAATAAGCCGGTATATCCGTCCTGCTGCCTGTATTCAGTATCATTTCAATTACCCTGACTTTCCCTTATCTATAAAAACCGAGATTTTGCAACCATCTCCAAACCCACAATCCGAAATCTACAGAACCATAATCAACGTTCCCACTCCGATTAAAATACATCCGATCAGAGATTTCGGTTTGAATTCTTCATGCAAAAATATAAATGCCAGCGCTAATGTAATAACTACGCTTAATTTATCAACGGGAACCACCTTGGAAGCATCACCTATTTGCAACGCCCTGTAATAACAGAGCCACGACGCGCCGGTAGCCAGACCCGATAAGATCAGAAACACCCAACTCTTTTTGCTGATTTCCGAAATCCCGCTTTGCGTATGCGTCAGAAAAACCATTCCCCATGCCATAACAACCACTACTACGGTTCTGATTGCAGTAGCCAGATTCGAATTGACCCCATCTATTCCGATCTTAGCTAATATCGAAGTTAATGCGGCAAAAATCGCAGATAATAGTGCAAATACAAACCACATGCTTATCTTCTCCTTCCAATCACATGACCCGAATTACTCTCAACCCGCGGAGAAGGCACGCTTTTCGCATTCTCCCCAGAGATGATATAGATATGCTTAGATCATGTATTTTATGATCTTAGCATATCTTCATCTCTTAGTATAACTTCATGTCTTATTATAGCATAAAACATATAGGCACACAAAAGTTCCTTTGTCCGTATGCGATTGCCGATTCTTTGCTCCATCTCTTTCCTCTTGACACTTTGTCCGTGATTGTATATATTGAATATATACAATATTAAGCCATCTACACATAAAGGACAACCATATGGATATTCTTATCAGTAACAGCTCAGGTGTACCTCTTTATGAACAGATAGAGGAACAGATCAAGAGCCAGATCATAACAGGCGAACTGTGCGAAGGGGACGCTCTTCCGTCAATGCGAATACTTGCTAAAGAATTGAAGATCAGTATCATCACAACCAAACGTGCCTATGAAGATCTGGAGCGGGACGGCTTTATTGAATCCGTTACCGGCAAAGGCAGTTTTGTCAAAGGAATAAACAGCGATATTGTTAAGGAAAAAATGATGTTCGCCATTCAGGAGCTTCTTGAAACGGCTGTGGATAAAGCCGTTATGGGCAAAGTGACTCTTGACGAACTGCAAGAGATGCTTAAACTGCTATATGAAGAAAAAAAGTAAATTGCTTTGCTTGTGGGAGGATCTGCCATGGAAGAGACAGTAAATGTAATTGAAATTAAGGGAGTAACAAAGGATTATGGTGATTTTAAATTAGATAACATCAGCTTCGCAGTACCGGAAGGATCAGTATGCGGATTTATCGGGCAGAACGGCGCCGGAAAGACAACTACGATCCGGCTTATTCTGGATGCCATTAACAGAGACGGCGGCGAAATATATTTGTTTGGTAAAAGCATCGACAAAGACTCTGCATCGCTTCGTGAAGATATCGGAGTTGTATTTGACGAGATGGGTTTTCATGATTTTCTGACTGCAAGACAGATCAATACAATCATGAAAAATGTGTATAAAAACTGGAACGAGGAAAAATATTTTGAATATCTGAAACGCTTCTCACTCCCGACCAAAAAGGCTTGCGGTTCTTTTTCGCGAGGTATGAGAATGAAGCTTCAAATCGCTGCGGCGCTGTCCCATGAGGCAAAGCTGCTCATTATGGACGAGCCTACCAGCGGACTGGACCCTATCGTGAGAAACGAGATGCTTCAGATCTTCCGCGAGTATGTGATCGAAGAAGATCACACTATCCTGTTATCTTCCCATATCACAGGAGATCTGGAAAAACTGGCAGATGAAGTTGTATTTATTGACGGCGGCAAGATAGTTTTACAGGGAAATAAAGATGAAATTCTTGAAAAGCACGGCATTCTGCGCTGCAAAAAAGACGAACTCAAAGCCATAAGTGAATCTCTGATTGTGTCGGCGGAGATCTCAAGTCTCGGCGCCGAGGTTTTAGTAAACGACAGAAAATACGCGGAAAAATTATATCCGGAAATGGTCATAGAACCGGCAGGCCTTGATGAGATTATGATCTACTATGTGAATAAAGTAAACGGATACGATGCGGAGAAAAGGCAGTCGCAAGTATGAAAAAAATATCTATATTTGTGTCCGAAAAAACATGGAGGTGCAAGTATGCGGGGATTATTGATCAAAGATTTTTACTGCCTGAAAAAGCAACTGATTAATTATGGTTTTATTATTGTCGGAGTGGTTGTTATTTCCATTATGTTTGTTCTGAGTTATAACTTTGGAAACATTCACGCCGGGTTTGCGGAGATGGTTGATTCCAGTCAGAATACGGAGGCGGATATCGGGCAGATCGCAAGGAACGCGATGCTGTTGTTCATGCTGATTCCGATAGCGTGTGCGGCAGATCTGTCTCATCTTTTTACGGACGATGAAAATGCCTCTTTTTATAAGGTGGCCGCAGCATTTCCGGTTTCGATCGGTAAAAGAGTGGCCTGCAGATTTATATCAGGTTATCTGTATATTGCCATTGGTGTGGCAGTCGATTTGATTATGACGGTCATTCTGTCGTCTCTCACAAATATTATTTCTTTCGGGAAGTTTTGCGGCGTGATCGTTACCTTTGCGTCTCTCATACTGATGTATGTCAGTATGGTCATTTTACTGGTGTATTTTCTGGGGAGTGGGAAAATCACATATGCCAATGTGATCCCGCTATTAATCGGTATATCTGTCTTTGTTTTTGCTAATTTTGATAAAGTGAAAGACTTCATGACCAATGTCAATGACAATGCATTGTATGATCAGGTAACAGAATTTATGTTCCATAGGTCATATATTATGTTTATTGCTGCGATCATCGTTTCCGGCGTGGCTTATCTGGCATCAGTATATATCGCTGGAAGAAAGCGGGGTGTAGCATAATGGCAGGACTGTTATATAAAGATTTTATCGGGATCAAGGGAAAACGGATCGTGGGAATTCTGGCAGGGTGTACAGTGTTATTTCTAATAGTACGGTTTGTATTTCCCGGCAATGTGACCACAGCTCCGGCGGGAGGTATGGCGGAGAGCGAAACAGGAGTTCTTCGGGATTTCCTGCTGGCAACACTACCTATGCTTCTGGTCGTCTGTGGTATAATGCTGCCCTCCACATGGACAGCCGCCATCTGTAGAAATGATGAGAAAAACAAAACGAAACAGTTTACCGACGCGCTGCCTCTTGATAAAAATGCATATATTGCTTCAAAATACATATTTATCGGAATCGCCGTCTATGTCCTGTTTTCACTGGAAACAACGTGGATCATTATATTTAACAGTGTGGCAGGGGATAACTTTAGCCGCGAAATATTAGCATATATTTCTTCGCTGCTTGCGGCATTTAGCGGTATCTCTCTCTTGCTTGCGGCTATAGAACTGCCCTTCTTTCTTACCCTCGGAGTGAAAAAAGGATACCTGTTAAAGACTGCCATCTTAGAGGGGATTGCCCTTCTTGTGACAGCGTATCTGCTCTTCGGAAATCTGAGAATTTTTGATAATTTTAATATCTATGTCTTCGCGAACTGGTGCGAGGATCACTTGGTGATTGTAATGCTTATTTCTATTGTATCACCGGTTGCAGATATTCTCATTTTTTGGCTTTCCTACCGACTTACCTGCCGTATCAATCAAAACAGGGAGGTAGAAATTGATGGATAGAAAAACAGAGACAAAGAGACTCGGGGTTTATCTGGCGCTTGCATTCGGATTAACGTGGATCATCTTTTTTATTTATATTCTTTCGGGCAATATCTGGGCAGCAGACGGTGAGATTTCCGGTATGGATCAATTTGTGAGTCTTGGAATGCTTTGTCCGGCTCTGGCAATGCTGCTTACAAGATATGTGACAAGGGAAGGGTTTGCAGTTACAGGAAAGGACTCTATGCTTCTCGGAATCAATTTTAAAGACGGGAAATGGGTGTATTTTGCGATTGCTATGTTTCTGCCATGGATCTACATTGAACTTGGCAGTGCCTTGACGCTTCTTATTTCCCCCAATGCTTTTGATCCCCATAATCCGGAGTTGCTGGGACTTGCAGACAATGAGCGGGCAATCGTTTATATCCAGCCGCTCGCCGCCATTGTCTCCGGCGCGACAGTGTCCTTTGCGGCTTTTGGTGAAGAAGTCGGATGGCGGGGATACATGCTGCCTAAGATGATAAAACTCTGGGGCATCGGGAAAGCAGTCGTGATCGGCGGAATCATATGGGGGATATGGCACTGGCCGCTCACCTATGTCGGGCATAATTTCGGAACGGAATACTTCGGATATCCCTTTACGGGCTTTGCAGCGATGTGCGTACTGTGTATTTTTATGGGAATTATCCTTACCTTTGTGACCTGTAAATCCGATTCCATATGGCCGGCAGCGATCCTTCATGCAATCAACAATGCGTCACCATCTGTTCTTCAGTATTTTATAAACCATGATAAAATGACCGGGTGGCGTTCCGACAGTGTGGTGTCATTTCTGATCGGTATACTGCCGATGATAGCCGTTGCGATCTATATATTAATAAAGTGGTTGAAGGCATTTGCGGAATAAGAGGTATGTAGGCTTATTATATACTCACAATTCTTTCAGCAGATCCCCCAATCTGCGAATCCCTTCCTCAATGGTTTCACAATCCGCATTAGTGTAGTTAAGACGCATGGTATTGGCATTTTCGACACCGATATAGAAAGGGGCGCCCGGAACAAACGCAACTTTTTTCTCCAAGGCCTTCGGGAACAGGGACATGGCGCTAACACCCTCCGGAAGCGTTACCCAGAGAAACATCCCACCGTGTGGTTTCGTATACTTTACCGCGGACGGAAAATATCGATCCATGGCGTCCATCATTGCTTGCGCCTGTTTTTGATACAGCGCTTTTATCTTCGCGATATGCATATCCAGATCGTAATTAATCAGATAATCCCAGATCAAATACTGGGAAAAGATATTCGTGTGCAGATCGCCTGCCTCTTTTGCGACAGATATATATTTCAGCAATTCCTTATTCTCAGAAATGATAAAACCTGTACGCATACCCGGAGTAACCGTCTTGGAAAAAGTTCCGAGCAGAATACTGTTCGGCAGTTTTCCGGTGCCAATGTAAGGCAGGCGTTCACCGTCAAAACGCAATTCGCCGTATGGATCATCCTCAATCAAAACAACCTCCCGGTCTTTTAGAATTTCATAAATCTGCTTCCGATTTTCGGCAGAATAGGTGAGTCCCGTAGGATTTTGAAAATCAGGAATTGCGTAGATGAACTTAACCAGATTCTGCAATGCTTTCTCAAGCTGTTCCAAGTCCATCCCATCCTCTGTCAATTCCACCGGATAAAATACCGGCTGCTGCATGGAAAATGCCTGTATTGCCGCAAGGTAAGTCGGTTTCTCAACAATTACGCCATCCCCCTTATCAAGCAGAACCTTTCCGATCAGGTCAAGAGCCTGCTGGGAGCCGGTGGTAATAATAATATTGTCTATCGTAAGAGTAAGACCAAAAATCCGGTTGTATCTGTCCGCTATATACTGTCGAAGTTCCGGCAGTCCGGCCGTGATCGAGTATTGGAACACACTGCTTCCGTATGTTTTCACAATGCGATTCATAGATTCCAAAAGCTCCTCCTGCGGAAAAGAGATTGGGTTCGGAAGACCGCCCGCAAAGGAGATAACGTCCGGATCGGAAGCGGCTTTTAGAATACCTCTGACAAAAGACGGTGGAGTTGCTTTGATACCTTCGGATAATAAATTTTCTATGCTCATGCCTGACACCTCAATTTAGTTAAATGACGTATTTGCTTGTTTTCAATCATAATCTTGAGGCTAAAAGAAAACAATGTTAAAATTGTATGGCAGACAATTATGATTATTGCTGTAATACATTTTATGCTGAAAGGACAGGTATGCTTTTATGCCGGTAAATTCATTTGACAACTATCCGATGAGTTGGAAACCCGATTTAAGTAAAATAAAAGGTACAAAATACATTGCCCTGGCGGAACTATTGGAAAGCGATATTAAAAGTGGAAAACTGAAAGCCGGAACAAAGCTTCCGCCTCAACGAGAACTTGCTGATTATTTGGATCTGAATTTAAGTACCATATCTAAAGTTTATAAATTATGCGGACAGAAAGGCTTACTCTCATCATCCGTCGGAAACGGCACTTACGTTTCTTCCGATGCCACCGCCGAACCGATGTTGCTCTGCGGAAAAGAGGACTCGTATATCATAGAGATGGGCGCGATCGTTCCTTTTGTGACAAGCAATTTGAAAGTGAAGCAATATACGGAAAGTCTGATGAAGAAACCGGACGCTCTGAATCTGTTTTCCTACGGAGCGCCTGAGGGAACTAAAAGACAGCGCGAAGCAGGCGCAGCATGGCTACAAAAATCAGGATTTTATACAGATGTGAAGCACATTGTTCCTGCCGCCGGAGGACAGAATGCGCTTACGGCCGCACTGGGAGCATTCTTTAAAACCGGTGAAAAAATCGGAACAGAACCGATGACTTATACCGGTGTGAAAACAGCGGCGAAACTATTCGGAATTCACCTATTACCTGTCCGAAGCTGCCAGAATGAAATAACAGAAGAGGGAATCCGCTATGCGGTACAAAACGAAAATATAAAGGGGCTTTATGTCATACCCGATTATCAGAATCCAACGTCGCATATCATGTCACTCGAAACAAGAAAAATGATTGCAAGAATAGCCCTCGAGGAAAATCTGCTTATTATAGAAGACGGCATCAATAACCTTTTAGAGCAAAATCCAATGCCGCCGATTGCCTCCTTTGCACCGGAGCAGGTGGTATATATATCAAGCCTCTCTAAGACTGTTTCACCGGGACTAAGAACTGCATTTATTCACGTCCCTGAGCACCTTCATGACAAGCTGGTAGCAACGCTATATTCCATGAATATTTCCATTTCACCGCTGCTTGCAACGGTTTCTGCCGCTTTGATCGAAGACGGCGCTGCAGACGAGATACTTGCCGAACGCCAAAAGGGAATTATCGAACGAAATCTTATGGTCAATGAAATATTGGATGGATTTGTTGTGCCAAGCGAGCTAACGTCACCGCTTCGATATATACGGTTACCGGAACATTTTACCGGAAAAAGTTTTGAGATCTGCGCCAAACAAGCGGGTGTAGAAGTTTACGGGGCGGAACGTTTTTCCGTAGGGAATAAGGTGCCTGAAAAGACGGTTCGGATCTCCGTAACAACGCCGCCGTCTGTAGACGTCCTGACAGACGGTCTGGAACGCTTAAGAGGGCTGCTTGGACAGTAGCAGAAAATAACGACATTTTTCCCGAAAGCAGTGTCGACACATGCGAGATTTCGTTTGGCAACTGAGGAAACACAGCTTTTGGTATGTCTGATCGTTAATCTTGCAACCGGAGCTGTTCTGGACACTTGGCACATTTACCGCCGGCCTGCCTTTTGGCGAATTGCACCTGTGATTTCGCTGCCGATTCTGGCACTGATATGGCTTCTGTTCCTGTTCATCCGCTACACGAAAACAGATGCATTGGTTAAGGCAGGAATACGCACATCGGTTATGCCTTTTTCTTTGTTACGGGTATCCATACCTCATATTGTGCGTTCTGCGGGTCCGGATTCAAGTAAACCTCAATATCAGGGGCATTGGCATATTCATATCCGGAGGTCGGAAGCCACTCTGTTATAATCCGCTGCTCCAATTCCTGTATAGACTGATTTGTACCTGTTCCGGAAAAGATTGCCCAAGTAGATGCCGGCACGGTATATTCTTCAAACTCATCACTTGCCTTTGTACTGGAAACGGCAATAAAATATTTCCACTGTTCTTCATCATTGCAGGCACTCACGCCCAAAAGTCCCATTGGCGGCGTATCCATCATTCCTGCCAATCTCTGTATTGTTCCATTTACAGACGCCTCCTGCCACATCTTAGGCACAACCATAAAGTTATTCTCGATTTCCTTATCAAGCGGTGCAGATACACCAATAATGCGGAATGCTTCTTTTGTCTCAATTCTATAATTCATTTCTGTCGCTCCTTTTACAGTAATTTTAAACACAATGGGGGAAAAAGATTTCACGGATACGCCCTCATCTTTAACAGACGAAGGAGCTACCCCATGAAAAGACTGAAACGCTCTGTTAAATGCAGTCGGGGAACGGTAGCCATATTTCTCTGCAATATCAACAATCCGTTCATCTCCTCCCTGCAGGTCCACCGCCGCTAAAGACATTTTTCTTCTTCGGATATACTCTGCCAGAGTGATCCCCGCCATGTAAGTAAACATCCTCTGATAATGATAGGTGGAGCAGCAGGCAATTCGCCCAAGCTGTTCATAATCAATTTCGCCCGTCAAATGTTCCTCAATATAGTTCATACTTTGATTCAGTTTTTCAACCCATTCCATGAGATACCTCCTTATCCGCACATATTGGACTATACGGGAAACCCGAACTCCGCTTCGCTACGTTTGGGTAGCGGAAAGCCTCACCTTTGGTTCGGCTTTCCTTTATTATAAAGCTTCTGCCCTTATTTTTCCTCTCTATCCTTGCACAAAAAAGAGAGGAAGTTATTCAACAATTGATATTTGCTTTTCTTGCCTGGCTGCACAAGTCATGAGTTGACAAGGTGTAACTCTTTCCGTCCTTGATGAAATGTGTCCCACACTGCCGGAACTCAAAATGTACTTTGTGGGCGATACATTGCTCCCGTATAGAAAGCACCCACGCATAATCAAGCGGTCTGGCATTTCTGTCTGACTCGCCGCCTACTACGACTAATTCAACGTTATCAAGATAGGCGGTAAGGTTTATTTCCTCAATCAATGGCTGACAGATAATATTTTTATGCTTTATAGGCAATTCATTGAAGATGGAAAGCCTGTAATCAGCCCTGTCCTGATTTTCTACCGTACATCCAACTGTGACATTATCGTATCCACCGTCCCAGTCCTCCGGGATACAATCCATAAACCGCTCAATACGCTTTGTCAAAAACAGAAAGTGCAGGTCAGAACGTTCCCGTATCATCTGCCAGCATTCAGAACGCCATTCATCAGCATCCTTAACCAGAAAATCCGTGGAGAAGCATAAGTTTACGGTCTGTCCCGATTTAATTTTGTATGCTCCCGATTTATTTTGAGCAATAGGGGCGTAGAAGTTATTCGTCTTTACAATATTGTTCGTATCAATTCCACGCTTGTAATCACCTTTATGGATATAGCAGTATTTACATCCTTCGCTATGTTTGTGGCAGCCACGCCACGGATTCCACATTGCCATAATTACATCCTTTCATCTTTAAAACTACCTCACTGATAACACCATCTAATTTCTTCATAATAAAATATTAACCGCCACACGGACCTAATGGTGTGACGGTTGATAACTCAGGACATTAAGATCAAATTCTTTGAAGTTTTTATACTTAAGATTATAATAATTTCAAGTATAAAACACAATTTCATTTCTTTAAAAAGTCACTGAATTCTTTCAGTTCTTTTCTCTTATCTTCCGGCAGACAGTTGTATTCTATGTTATGGACCGCTCCCTCTAACGTATATAGATGTACCAGACAGACATTCGGATAGGCTTGTTTTAATTTCATAAACGCTTCTTTGGAACCTAATTCAATCAGTTTCTCCGGCGAATCAATACCGACGGATGTCAGCTTTCTTTCCATTTCTTTACCAATATTCATCATTGATGTTAGTTCTGACATAGTTTTTCCTCCATATATTTGGAAACTATACAAAAAATATAACACAAAACATACAAAGAAACATACTACGGATGAATGTCTGCCTTTGACAATATTTAGATCCTCAATGGCTTCACTATTGCATGTAAGTACGCAGAACATACAGCGGCACATTCACCATCCACGCTTGTTCACGATAATTTGACATAGAACTTCTGACGGCATCTGATAATTCATACTTTTTGCATAATGCACGCAGGCTTTTCGCTTGTAGATTTTCTTCCGCCTTCACTTCTACCGGAATCACCTTACCTGCTCTCTGCACTACAAAATCCACTTCACCGGAAGAGTTTTCCGCACTGTAATAATACAATTCCATGCCCGAAGAAACCAGCTCCTGCGCAACAAACTGTTCTGTCAACGCACCTTTAAATTCGGTAAAAATATCATTGCCTTCCAAAAGTGTAATAGCGTCCAAATTACACCTTGCCCCAAGCAAACCCACATCTGACATGTAAATTTTAAAAGAAGGCATATCCATGTAGGAGATTAACGGCATACCGGGTTTGCGTATCCGATAGCTCTTATGAATCAGCCCGCAATCCAAAAGCCATTGAATTGCAAGTTCAAAATCCTTAGCCCTTGCTCCCTCTCGCACCATTCCATAAATAAACTTTCGATTTTCCTTAGATAACTGCATTGGAATCGAATTCCAAACCATTTGAATTCTCGGAACTGTTTCTTTCGGTGCGTGCTTGGAGAAATCATTCGCATAGTAAAGTAACAATTGTTGCTGTATCGTCCTCACTTCCTGCAGATCATCTGCTTCCAGATACGCAGACACCACTTCCGGCATACCACCTACATAATAGTATTTACGAAGCAGGTCGGCATATTTATCCGAAAGTGCATTAATCAAATCATAGTCTTTCTTTTCTGTTAGTTCCACCAACTGCTCCTGACCGACTGCAAGCAGAAACTCAGTGAAGTTAAGCGGATACAATGTCAGGAAATCAACCTTCCCCACCGGAAAAGATGTACCTTCATGCAATGTAATACCGAGCAAAGAACCGGCTGCAACGATAGCATACTCCTTTGCATTCTCGTAAAAATACTTCAGCGCATTTAATGCCTTAGGAACCTCTTGTATTTCATCGAAAATCAAAAGTGTGTGTTCCGCTTCTATGTTCTTCCCACATTCAATTTTCAGCGCTGATATTATCCGCTCTATGTCATAATCCATTTCGAATACATTCTTCATGCGCTGGTTATTTTCAAAATTGATATATATTACATTTTCAAAATACCGCTTGCCAAATTCCCTCATCAACCATGTCTTACCGACCTGCCTTGCGCCTTTGATAATCAATGGTTTTCGATTCCTTTTTTCTTTCCATTTCGCAAGTTCCCGCATTAGCAATCGTTCCATACAGTATCACCCCGCTTTATACCTATGATATGTAAGATTAACATTTTTTATGCGGAGTTTCAATCGCTTTTAACATTTTTTAGTCGGAGTTTTCAACTTCATCAACATTTTTCATGTGCAGTTTTAACATATTATAACACTTTTCAGTCGGACTTTTAGGCTTTCTTAACACTATTCCCTTATAAATGCAGAATCTGTTACAGGAGCGCCATTTTCATCAGAGACGTATCGTTCCACCCTCATATGTAAATCATATTTTTCTCGAAGTTCAGTAATTCTTGCCATCATTGGTGACGCATGATGTACATCAATTGAGTGCTGGTCTTTCCAACTGTCAATTAAAAGCACCGTTTCCTGATCTTCCATCGGGAAAAAGTATTCATACTTAAGATTCCCTTCCTCTGCACGAATGTCACTGACAATTCCATTTGCAACCATTTCTTCCGCAAATTTCTTAGCATTTCCACTCACACCACTATAATAGATATTCACTGTAATAGCCATTTGCTTATCTCCGTTAGCTTCCAACTCAATCCACTACTTATAGTTACCATTCACTAAGAACTCGTTTCCCAAATACTCCGCAATCCCGTCCTCATCATTACTGCCGATCACCAAGTCCGCCTTCATCTTAACCTCGTCTATTGCGTTGCCCATGGCAATGCCCTTACCGCATAGCGTAAGCATCCCTATGTCGGCATAATCATCACCGAAAGCCGTCATCTCTTCCGTACTGATCCCACATACTGCGCTGATCTCCAGAATAGCGTTTTCCTTCGTAGCAGTCTTCTTCGTAAACTTATACCAGTATCCGTCCGAAAAGCGAATGCAGTCACAATCCGGCAGCACATCCCGCAGCCTCTTTGCCTGACGCTCATCAAATATTTCCACACACATCTTGAGAGAGCTCTCGTTAAAATCCTCGAAATCCGTATAAACGCTGTCTCCCCAGCTCTGATCCTGTTTCTTGGGATCAATTTTATAATTCCAGTAATGGTTATCGATGGTATCGATCGTAATCTCGCAGTCAGCGCCGCATACTTCTCTGGACGCCGCAATCATCTGCCTTGTTTCTTCTTCGGAAAACACAGCCTTGTATATGTATTCGTTGTTGTATTTTACCAATGCGCCACCGCTTACGATAAGCACATTCGGCTGTAATTCCTCAATAAAAGACAACGCATTCTGTTCGCTTCTGGAGGTGGATACACCAACCATTATACCTTGATTTCTGCAATCCCGTAACGCCTTTAGGGTTACTTGAGAGATTGTTTTATCACTACGAAGCAGCGTTCCGTCCAGATCAAACAAAAGAAGTCTGCAATTATTCATTTTATCCATACCCCTCCCTCTCGATATGGGTAGATTATCCCATAATTGCTTTTTACCTGCAACATATTATTTATTATTACGAATAATCATAACTATAATTACTTTCTGACACACCCATGACATCAAGCAGGCAAAAAATCAGATACTGTGGCTATGACTCACCCATCGGCTTTTAAATACAGTTTCAGGCGATACTATGTGAATTGCAACAAATTTAGCAATTGTTGAATCTCTGTAAGCTATCACTTATACTATGTTCTAGAAAGATTTAAAAAGCAAATCTTTCTAATACAGGAGAAAGTCTCTGCCGAGCCATTCTTCATAATCTTGTAGAATCAACAAGGAGTGCCTATGAAACTAGAACGCCTATATGCTATCACGGTATATCTTTTAAATCACGGAAGAACATCAGCAAGCGAACTGGCGAAGCACTTCGAAGTGTCGCTTAGAACGATACAACGGGATATGGACTCTCTGTGTCTGGCGGGCATCCCTGTTATCTCCATTGCCGGAGCATCCGGCGGTTATGAAATATCCGAAAATTACAGGCTGGAACAAGGCTTCGCCACCACGGACGATTATTCCAATATTCAGACCGCACTACAAGGTCTGGTATCGGCTACCGGCGACCCGAAAGCAAAGCATACGCTGGAAAAAATAGTGCATATGTCAAATCCAAACGCCAACAGCATCATTCTGGATTTTTCTGTTTTGCAGGAAGACGACCGGAATACTTTACAATTACTACAGACTGCCGTAAGCGAAAAACGCACTGTTACTTTTACTTATACAAATAACAACAACGAAACAAGAACACACAGCGTAGAGCCGCTCGCCGTCATATACCGCTGGTATGCATGGTATCTCCTTGCTTATTCCAAAGTCAAAAATGACTATCGCACCTATAAACTTGTACGGATGAGCAGTCTAAAAGTGACCGATACTCCTTTTACAAAAGAACACGAATCCGCAGGCACCATCATGGAAATGCTTGACCAAACGGATTCCCGCCAATATACCGAAATACTCATAAAATGCAAAGAACCCGCCAAAGCACGAGTAGTTGAATACCTGAAAGGAACCGTGACGGAAAATCTTTCGGACGGCGGTGCTGTCATCAAGGCTACTGTGGTTGAAAACGAGCAGTTCTGGCTCGGAACGCTTTTATCCATGGGCGACAATGTAGAAATTATTGCACCGGATAAGATCCGCAAACGATTACTTGAATCTGCCGAAAAAATTGTTTCTTTATACAGAGAACTATGACATTCTGTTGTCGTATATGCCGTGATATACTGGTCGCAAGACAAACGTCTGAAACGTGTTTTCCACTTTTTCGGGCAAGACCCTATAAACTTTGAAACCGGAGGTATAACAAATGAATCCATATGAAAAATGTCCTGTTTACGAAAATGAAAACTATCTTTTAAGGCTTATTGAAGCTTCGGACGCACCCGACCTGCTTCTCGTGTATTCCGATGAAAGAGCCGTGCCGTTCTTCAACAGCGATAACTGCAACGGTGACGACTTCCACTACACCACTTTAGAACGTATGCAGAACGCCGTAGATTTTTGGCTACAGGCACACACAGAAGGCTGGTTTGTACGCTGGGTAATTATCGACAAGAATATCGGACATGCCATAGGAACGATTGAATTATTTAACCGTCAGGCGAATGATTATTTCAATAACTGCGGGCTGCTTCGATTAGATGTAAGAAGCGATTATGAACGTGCGGAGAGTATCTTTGAAATACTGTCTCTGATCGTGCCGCCGACCTTCGAGCTATTTGGCTGTCAGATGATTGCCACCAAGGTTCCGTCTTTTGCATTGGAACGGAAAATTGCTGTAGAGAGATTGGAATTTGCATTGTCAGAAGAAGCTTTGGTCGGCGGAGATGATGGAAAGCATTATAAGGATTATTATGTGTTGCAGGGAAAAGTTTAAAACTGTGATAAGACAATCAAATTAGGTGCATAGATTGCTGTTTTCTAAAATGTTAATTTGCGTTGCTGGCGGCAACGGGAAAGTTTGCCTATAATAGTGGTAACAACTGAAAAAAGGAGGCTATCCCTAATGCTCAACGAAAATATTAAAGCAATCAGAAAATCAAAAGGACTTTCGCAACAAGAGCTTGCTGTCAAGCTGAACGTGGTGCGACAAACAGTTTCTAAATGGGAGCAAGGCTTGTCAGTTCCCGATTCTGATATGTTGATCTCCATATCGGAAGTTCTTGAAACACCTGTGAGTACGTTACTTGGAGAAAACGTCATTGAATCAAAAATTGATGACTTAAAGGCGATTTCCGCAAAACTGGAGGTGATAAACCTACAACTAGCACAGAGAAAAACCACAAGAAAAAATTTTCTACATTGGCTTCTTATCTTATTATGTGTAGCCATCGTAGCAATTTCTGCAATCTTATTGGCATTAGAAAGTCCTTACTTGGGTTGGGATTATAGTGATCCTGAAACCGCCGTTCTTGGAGTGGTATTTCACTCGTTTGAATGGCTGTTTGTCAGAGCAGCACCGATTATTCTTATTGGTGCAATCATTGGAATTTTCTTAACACGTAAGAAAGAATAAAACTATACAAGCCGCCAAACCCTTAGTTCTCGAACGATTTCACTAGATTGAATCAGTGCTGTCAGCACTGATTCAATCCATAGTATAAGTACATTCCACGGCATTAATATAATATAAATAATCATCAACACTCGGAGTCACCTGAAAATTCGGATTGCAGCATCCGCATCGCCATATAGTGCTGCCACCGAGCTGATAGGAAATTCCCGAAGCACATTTCCCGGAAATTCTGTTGGCACAGCCATTGTCACTGATTAGAAAATTGCTGATAACACTCCTGGGGCAATTTTTTTCAAATCATATAAAAGAGAAGCTTCATCATATAATCTGTAAGCATAGTCATCACTTCGTATACTTTCTATCAAACCCATATCTTCATAATAGCGAAGAGTCAAATCTACCTATTGAATCTCGTAGACTTTCATTGCCATTCCTGCAACAACAGCAAATCAAAATTCTCCAATATACTTTTTGTCATTCGCTTATTCACTTCGTACACATCCTTATATTTCTCCTGTTCCGAAAACCACGCCGTTGCCTGAAGCTGATTCGAAAGCACCACATAAGGAATCGCTTTTCTTTCATCATCCGACAATTTGGCTACCGTATCATAGCCGTACATGATTTCCTTATAGATTTCGATCCACTTAGCAAATCTGTCTCCCTCCGAGTAAAATTCCGAAAGAATAGCTGTTGCGGCATAGCACGGATCAAAAATCCTAATGTTTCGTTCGCTCAACTCAAATTCAATAATGCCCCATTTGCTTCCTTCTAAAATAATATTACTCGGACTGAGATTGCGATGAATGATCTGCTGCGGCAGTCCCGCATATAAACCGCCAAATTCCTCTGTGTACTTTCTGTATACTGCATTTGAAATAATATTTGCTTTTTGAAGCATAGGTATTGCCCAATTTACAACGCCCTCATACAAATTCGCCTCATCAACAACGATATCAATGTCAGATAACGCCATACTCAAGTGTCCTATGACCTCTCCGATAAACCGTGCATCTCCTTTCGCGTCTTCTCTAAAAAGATCTTGTGGTAAAATCTGCTGTCCCTGTATGCGTTTCGTAAGACAGCAATATAACTGTCCATATTGTACATACTTTTCGCCGCTGCCGGTTTCAACCGGCGTTGCCGCAAGTAAACCTTCTTTTTCCAACGCCTCCGAGATTTTTATATGGTTTTTCAGTTTTCCCAGATTTGTTGATAATTTTAAAACATACTTATCATCTACATAGTATAATGAATCGCTCTTTATACCTGTTCCTTCATAAATCACATCCCGGATCGTTACATCATCCATTCCCCAGTATGTTGACAGTAATTCCGTAATCTGCTTATGTGATACCATAATCGGCTCCTCCTGTAATATGCTTATTTTGTATGGTTTTATAATCTTAAAATTGCTTAAGTAGAAAGACGGAGTACAGCCAAATTCCCTCAAAAATGCTTTGTAGAATCCGGCATAAGTATCAAATCCATATAACAGAGCAGCATCTGCCTTTTTCATCCCTTTGCTCATTTCATAAACTGCATACAACAGCCTTCGCCTCGTAATATACTGCATGACAGGTATTCCGACGATCGATGTAAACAGCCGGTAATAATGAAATAATGAAAACCCGGCCTTTACGCTCAATTCCTGTGCCGTAAGTTCCGAACGCAGATTATTCTCAATATAATCAATACTGCCTTGTATAATGTGACGATACACGTTTTCTCATCCTTCCTTCATTGTAGCTACAGCTATATCATAGCAGACTTTTTTATCGTTTGATTTCCGGAATTGCTTTTTTCATAAAGAAAGTGGGCTGCAGCATGGCTGCCTCCCGCTCGTGCAAAACTTATCCTGTGTATTATGAAAGGCAGAGCTTTCCTATGCCGGAAACACCCTGCCTTTCAATTATTGACAAATATTATTTACACACAATTATGCATATTCTTATGCACGAAAGCTTTCACCTTATCGATAATCAATCAGAAATTCTGTTCAATGTAAAGTCGTCCACAGTTCCCCAGCTCTTGGCATTACACTTCATACGTACACCGATCGTAAGTGTTCCGTCGGTAACCTTTATTTCAGGAATCGTAGGAGTCTTCCAGTCCGTCCACGTAGTTACCATGAAAGGATCTGTCTGCTCTTCGCCGTCTACGATTGCATATAATTCCATTTCACCATCCGACACATCGCCGCCCTGCGCGTAAGCCGTGAGCTGATAGGTACCGGGCTCTAAGTCCGTAATTTCCTGCTCGATCGAGAAGTCCATATCGGAATCTTCCGACCAGAAGTGGAAAGCTATTTCTCCTGTATAAGCATCATCCGCCTTCTGCTGGAAATCTGTCGGATTATCTTTCCCTTCATAGGTCACCTTCCACATAGATGTGTCGGCATCCTCGAAGCTCGGATTCTGCACATAATTAAGCATTATGACTTCGATGTAGGCTGTCACAGTCGTACCGTCCTCCAGCGTGCCTGTCACCTCGTATTCCCCGCCCTCGCTCGTGTCGATGGCTGCAAGCTGTGTCTCATCCCATGCAACAGGCTCTTGTTTGTTCGCCGAACGATCATTGTAAAATACGTCAATCGCCTCGGGAAGTTTTATTTCACCGCCCACATCACAAGATACTTTAACGTCCGGGACAGAATCCACTGCCAAAGGTGCGGTCGAACCATACTTCAAATACTTAAATACATTTAGGGACGGCAACGGATGCCCTTCAAAGTCAAACATCGCCTGATTATCCCACGAACAGCCGCCGTAATACAGACCTGCGTCATTCGGATCGTAATCCGCCGCATAGCTGCTGGCCCAGCCGCTTCCGAATTCCTCCCATATGGGAGAATTATCCTCAGTTGCTTTACCTACCGGAATCCACACACCTTCCCAGTAGAAAATACCGAGTACATTTGCCTCGTTTGCCGCTTCGCAGATATCACGGATCATGGAAGCCTGACTCTGCACAGTAGCCGCATAACCCTCAACCGCACCGTCAATACCGTCAAAGCTGTTCTCTGTGCCGTCACCGTCTTCGGTAGTGTAGGCATAAGAAGTCTCTGCGACCACAACCTTTTTGCCGTACTCCTCCTGAATGTGTCTGGCTACCGCCTGCATATTCTCATTCGTGCCATCCCAGAAAGGATAATAGGATAAACCGATGATATCGTAATCAACGCCCGTATGCTCCAGATTGGAAACAAGCCCGTCTATCTGCCCGTTATCCTCAATATTCGTGTAATGAACAAGGATCTGAATATCCTTACCGTAAGCCTGCGCCATCTCACGAACCGCGCGGCTTCCCGAACTCAAAAGAGTTGAAATATTGGGAAGGAACGATTCGCCGGCCATAGCGTTATTAATTTCATTACCGATCTGCACCATACCTACATCTACACCCGCATCCAGAATCTGCGTCAGACTGTCTTTCGTAAATTCATAGAGTGCATCGCTTTTCTCCTCGACGCTCATACCTTCCCACGCCTTAGGCGCATGCTGTCTCTTCGGATCAGCCCAGAAATCGGAATAGTGGAAGTCGATACACACCTTCATTCCATACTTGGTTGCGCGTCTTCCAAGCTCGATCGCAGTAGGAACATCATTGTTACCGCCGCCGTATCCGTTGCCGTTCTCGTCATAAGGATCATTCCATACACGGATACGGATATAGTTGACACCGGACTGCGCCAGTGTCATGAAGACATCCTGCTCCTCACCCTCGTAATTGTAATACTTGACGCCGCTGTTCTCCTCCACGAGTACGGAAGAAGCATCCATGCCGCGGATAAAATCATCGGAAATATTCGCGATCGGCTCTACATAGATCTCCGACTCTTCGGGACCGTCCGGCAACGGAAATGAGGTCACTTCAATATCGGCCATTTCCTTAGGCTCCTGCGCTGAGTCTGTCTCCCCCGCTTCTTCTGTCTCCTGCGCTTCTTCTGTTTCCGTGACAGGCGCCGTACTATCGGTATTATCCGCACCACAGCCGGTTAACGCAGCAGCACTGAGACTGACACTGAGACATAGAGCCAGTAATTTCATGTAACGTCGTTTCATAATACAAATCCTCCCATTCTTCTTATTGTTTTTATAAAAAAAGTAAATCACTTCGCGATTAACTTTACAAGCTGCGCTCGATTGCGAGATATTGCTCATGAGATGCTTCGCATCTCCGCAAACTCGTGCATAAACGTAGGAATTTATTGTTGGAAGATACTCTATAGCCCATCATTATTGACTGTCAGCATAAGCGCTCATTGCCTTGGTAAACTGTAGACAGTTCTCCTCCACCATCCTCGCCGCACCCAGTATATAATGATCCGGCAACAGATCAGCCCCCACTTCCGGCTCCCAGAAGAAGATACCGATCCCTTGACCATCGGGGACTGTCTTGACCGCACGCACCGCGCTTACAAGAAGCTGATAAGTCTCCTCCTCTTCATTTTCCGGCCCGCCGATCTCAGTTAACATTAAGGGTCTTTGATACTTTTGCGCAAGCCTTGTCATATCGTCATGCAGCTTACGTTCATCATGTTTCATGTGCACCCAATACGGATAATAGGAAAACCCCATAATATCCGTCTGTCCGCCAAGGTCAAAAAATGTGTCAAAGAATCGGGTACACCGCTGATAATCATTGCCGCAGTTGATATGCGTTACGACTCTGCACTCTGGGCAGCATGCTTTAACCGCTCTGTATCCTTCATTGAGAAACGCGACAAGCTGCTCCGGATTATCGTCAAAACTCCCCATAGGAAGCAGAATTCCCGAATCGATCTCGTTACCTACCTGAACCCAGTCCGGATAGATATCATGGGAAGTCAAAAGTTCTAAGATATCTCTCGTATGCTGCGCCACCCGTTCCTTCATTTCCTCAAAACTGTCATTCTCCCACTCCTTAGGGATATCCTGATACACCGGGTCTGCAAAATGATCACTGTAATGAATATCTATCATAAGCTTCATACCCTGCTTTTTCACTCTGACAGCCATTTCCAATACACTGTCTTTATCGCAGAAGCCAAGCATACACGTCTCTCCGCCAATCCTTTTGCCCTCAAATTCCTTTTCCGGCTTTGTCCAATAGGCTTCTTTCGGCGGATTAACGAACACCCGCAGCCGCACGGCATTGGCACCCATAGCTTTCAGCGCGAAAATCGGATCTGTCTTTTCCCCGTTCTCGTCAATCCAGCAGACGCCTTGCGATTCCAACTGACTTACCCAGCCCAGATCCACACCATAAATAAAGTTCTGCACTGCAACGCCTCCTTTCAAGTTACTTTACTTTTGTATAAATTTTTTCTATAATGATCTAAATTGTATCAACTTCATGTATACGGTATACTGCTCCAGCAATAATTTATATGAATATTATAGGAAATCAATGCAGGACACTGCAATATCGCAAACAGATTTTTAAGCACCAATTTGTATCATATTCGCGAATCGCAACAAAGGAACGGAGAACATTGTGGAAAAATATACTACCCCAGATATGCGGGAATCATTAGACAGTCTTAACTCCTCTATTAACATACAGAACGGTGAAAGCGACTTCGGACGCTTCTACAGTATGAATGTCCCCTTTCAGGTCACTCTGGAATGCTGCGATGCCTCCGATCCCGAAGACTACGTGAATGTGGTCACACTGTCCTTTGAAAAAGCTGTTATGTACCAAGAATCCCTTGCCATAAAAAACTACTCTTATGCGAAGAATGCACCGCATTACCACGATTTCTTTGAATTTGTGATTGTGTTGGAGGGAAACCTTGTTCAGAGAATAGAGGGAAAAGACTATCTGTACACCGCCGGTTCCTGCTGTCTGATCAACCGAAGCCTGCGCCATCTGGAACATTATCAGTCTGACTGTAAAATTTTATACATCGGACTGTCACCCGATTTTATCACCGGACTGTTCGACTCTACCCAAGGCTCTCCCTTTTCGAGTGAAAAGGATATCTGTCGCAGCCCAATTTATCACTTTATCACTGATAATATGAAAAATCCCGGCAAGCGCGCATATCTTGACTTCATTCCGTCCTATCAGAATCGGCAGACCACCGAACGCCTGCACGCCATGACCGATGCCATGATGCACACCTTGCTTTATCCGGAATTTGGCGCGTATTACCGGATATGCGGACTGTTATGTTCCTTCCTGACTCATCTGTCGTCACCACAGTTCTACCACTGCACCGACATCCGTCTGGATACCAACAGCGATTTTCTGCTCTTCTCACGCATCACACGGCTTTTCGAGGAAAGTGATGGCCGCATGACCCGCACGGAACTGGAACAACTTCTCAATTACAGCGGCGATTACCTGAATCGCATAACTAATAAATACGCCGGTAAGTGTCTCTACGACTACGGCATGACCTTCTGCCTGAAAAAAGTTGCGCAATGCCTGACTGAGACGGACGAATCCATTAGCGCGATTGCTGCCCGGTTGAAATTTACAAACCGTACGCATTTTTATGCTCTGTTTAAGGAAAAATACGGGGTTACCCCGAAGGAATATCGGAAAATGCATTCCTGATGAGCCTGCTTTTCCATTGATTTACACTTAGTATATGAACACAATACGGGGGATTTATATGATCGCTTTAATAGTCGCTTTTGCAAGGAATCAGGTAATAGGTAATAAGGGAGCCATCCCTTGGAAAATTAGAGGAGAACAGAAACGTTTCAAAGAACTAACAACGGGAAATGTTGTCATCATGGGAAGACGGTCATATGAAGAGATAGGAAGGCCACTGCCAAACAGAACAACAATCGTCATATCTAACACTAAGAATTTCGTTGCAGAAAATTGTATGACGGCAAAATCATTGCAAGAAGCAATCACCATAGCAGGAAACAGAGATATCTATATTTCCGGCGGTGCGAAGCTTTATGAAGAGGCGCTTCCTCTGGTGGAAAAAAAGTATATTACGGAGATAGATCGTGACATTGACGGAGATACCTTTTTCCCGCAATTTGACGAGAAACAGTTTACAAAAGAAATCAACGAACGGTATGAAGGGGAAATTCCTTATACTTATGTGACGTATACGAGACAAACGCGATTAAATAAAATTTAATGGAGTTATGAGTGTTTTTGTAGTAGAATAAGGTCGTTAAAAAATTTTAAATTTATTGGTCCTCGTGGAACATATAACTGCTAGGAGAAATCAAATGTCATATATTGATTTACATTTTCATTCTATATACTCGGATGGAACTTATACACCCGAAGAATTAGTGTGCTATGCAAAAAAGAAAGGGTTGTCAGCCGTTTCACTGACTGATCATGATACAATAAAAGGATTAGACAGGGCTAGAAAACAATCTGAAAAACTTGGAATTAAGTTTATTAATGGTGTTGAAATAAATTCCTGTTGTTATGTCAGTAATAGATTGGTTAATATTCATGTGTTGGGATACAATTTTGTCATAGATAAAATAAATGAATATATGAAGATACTAAAAGTGCTAAGAGATGAGCATAATGATGCAATTATAAGAGCACTTCAAAGAATCGGAATATGTATTGACTATGATGATGTGGAAAAACAATTTGGCTTTTACGGGCGGAAGTGACTTTCATGGTAATAATGATAACGGAATCGACTTGGGCATGGGAGGAGAAAACATGATGATTCCGGATAGTATTTTAGCAAACTTCTAATGAAAGCGCACCAAAATCGGTATACAATACCCGAGATTATCATCCAGCGAAAGATAATACTTCGGCTCTTTCCCATTATCGTCATAAATATAATACTCCTCATTTACCGGACTGCCATCCTCCTGAAATGAAACTTCCCCTTCAAAAATACTTCTGTCATCCAGGCAATCCCAGATTTCCAGTGCGGCTTCCTCTTTTTGCAGGGCTAAACGCCGAATCGCCACCGAGCCTTTATTACCTTTATTGATCTGGTAAAGAGTTTTGGTCCGACATGTTTCATTTTCGTCAAATACAAGAAAACCGTTCAATGTACATTCATTATATACCGGAATTTCCACTGCCTCATTCTGAAACAATCGCCCTTGATCTATAATCCCATAATCACTGATAAAAAGCAGTCCACTCTGCGATCCATCTGAGAAAATTACCAAATCATCGCAGTAATCAAATGTTAAATCGTCATAGGAAAAACGTACAGGCTCTGTCAGTTCCCCGCACGGAATCTGCTGCACAATATTTTTGTCTTTATCATAAAGGCGAAGCTCATACTTTCCCGCAGACTCATCTACACATACCACTAACACCAATAACAGCCTTTGTACCGCTTTCTTCATTGGTTCACCTTTCCGCTTTTCAGAGCATCCCAGTTTCTACAATGCGTCAATCACACCCTGAACGCCCTGTTCCTCATAAATCTTCTTATAATACGCCACCTCATCTCGGATTAATTCATCAATCACCTGCATACCCAAAAGCTCTACCGGCGCTTTATCATCAGTCATGATATAGTCGCCCGCTTCATATGCAATCAGGTTATCTGCAACCACCGCCATCATTGCCGCGAGATTTTCGTCTGCAAGATTTTCACGATGAATTGCCAGATTCTCTAAGATCTGCGGATTATCAGAGGCAAAAAGCTCCCTGTTCGTAGATCCCTTCACATCTACCGTATATACCTCCCCGAACACACTGCTGATCGTGTCTGCGAGATGTTGATTAATACTTCCCTCACTGCTGCCGCGCATATTCATATTGACCACCATCACGCCGTCTTCATTCAAGTGGTCCTTCACCAATGTAAAAAATTCCACGGAAGACATCTGAAAAGGAATGGTAATATCCTGATAAGCGTCCACCATGATCACATCGTATTTACCGTTAATAGCATTCAAATATGCCCTGCCGTCATATGTGGTTACATTCACATCCTGCGGCAGCTCAAAATATTCCCGTGCAAGATTCGTGATCTTCTCGTCGATCTCCACGCCCTCTATCTCCATATCTCCGTAATAATTACGGCATTGGTGTGCGTAAGTACCCGTCCCCATTCCGAGAATCAGCACATCACAATCGGAAGGCTTGTCCTGTCCTGTCATAAGCGGCGCCGCCATGGCATAATCATAATACATACCGGTCATTCCCTCATTTTTCATCAGGATAGACTGCACACCAAACAACACATTTGTCGATAATATGACACTTATGTCGCTTTCTTTCACCTGCAAATAATTATAAATAGACTCTCCCTCATAAGTTAAACTGCTCTCCCAGAAAGCAAAACTGTTCGACTTACCGAGCAGACAGCACAGAAGAAAGATTCCTGTTGAAACTGCGCTTTTCGCCGCTCCCCTTTTTCCACTGATAAAGTAGGTCAGGGCCAGCACCAATAGAATTCCCGCAAAGATCAAAAAGGTAATGGAAGTTCCCACTGCCGGGATCGAGATGAAAGTCGGCACAAAAGTACCGATAATACTGCCGATCGTATTAAAAGCGCCAAGTGTTCCAACGACCTTGCCGCTGTCGTCCAGGCTATCCACAGAATACTTCGCCAGAGAGGGCGTCACCGTTCCCAACAGAAACAACGGAAATACAAAAATCACCATGCACGCCGCGAAAGCTGCCCAGATCAGGAAATTTGTGCTAACCGTAAAAATTAATAACGCCGAGATTCCCAAAATGATATATTTACCCACCACCGGAATCGCTGCGATCCAGACCGACGCAATCAATATCCTGCCATAGAGCTTGTCCGGATTCGGATTCTTGTCCGCGCTGCGCCCGCCGTAAATATTCCCAAGCGCCATCGCAATCATGATCGTTCCTATAATAATCGTCCACACAATCTGAGATGAACTGAAATAAGGCGCCAGAAGCCTGCTGGCGCCCAACTCCACTGCCATCACCGACATCCCCGCAAAGAATTCCGTCAGGTATAAGAACAGTTTATTCTTTAAAATTGGTGTTATATTAATTGTATTCATAACGCACTTTCCCTTCTGTATTTTATGTATCTTTAACTGAACCGTCTTTTTTATATATTCCGCATCAATACATTAATTGATATCCCTGAAACCAAAGCCGCATCTGTCAGCCTCATTTCCAAGTATATACAATTTTCACTGTTTTTACCATGAAAATCTTTATAAACTTCCATCTGCCTGTACATACTTACATATTAATTACCATGGGCAATCCATATACCAGCTCAGAGGGAAGTTAATATCTTAAGTCGCCCCTCAAAAAGCGTCAGCGCTTAACGAGGTTATGAGTTGCACAGCAACTCACGAGTTTAGCGTCTGCTACGCTTTTTGCGGAGCGAGAGCGCGGCGACGTAGATATTAACTTTCCTCTGAGCGTCCGTCCGCCAATCCCTATTATTGTATCCTATATACTCCCCTTCACCACCAAAATCTTATCCCCCGCCTTAATATCCTCCGTAACCAGCTCATTCACTTCCTTAAGCTGCGCAATCGGCACATAATACCGCTTGCCGATATCCCACAAAGTGTCTCCCTGTCCGGCAATGTAGATTACCATCCCCGGCAGTTCACTGAGTTTGTTCAGATCCAGTTCTTCCACCTTGATATCCGTGATAAGATTACTCTTCTGTACCGCAAAAACAATCACCTTGAACTGTAATGCCGCCTTCACATCCAGTTCGTCACTGTCAAGCATCGTCACTGTCAACTGTTCGATGCTGTGATGCAGTTTAAAAATACTGGTGGGCGTGATGTTCTCCGCCTCAATCACATACTGGAAAGGAATCACATTTTTTGTAGAATAGATCGTTTTAGACCCATTACTGCACAGGTAAAGTGTAATCACGGTCAAGGTTCCGGTGATGGCAATACCGTTCTCCACGATCGCCTGCTCCTCAATCTGGATCTCTCCCTCTGAATGAATCAGCTGGTACATATGCATTTCAGTATTCTGGATTTTGGCATGTTCTGCAATCTTGCACTTGCCGCTTCCGCTCAGAAGCAGACTCTTAAGCTGTACCTCCGTAGTCAGTGCCTCGATCTCCTTATCCACACCATAGATATCCGACAGCACTTCCATGTTTTCCTCTTCGTACAGATGAATATCCAGATCCAGCACCGGTTCCACGCAGAAGACGCGCTCCTCACCGTCAAAATCCTGCCGCACTTCCACATTGCACTGTCCCAGACTGTAGCGAATATCCGGAATCATGTTTTCCCTGCAACCGTGGCACTCGATGATTCCGCTGAAAGGCACCGTATTCTCATACCACAGCGTCCTGTCGTTATCTCCCTCACCCTCATACAGGAAAAAGGCTCTCATCTCACCCTGAATCGATATCTTTTCCTCCAGTGCCTTAAACTCCACATGGTCAAAGGTAATATGATGCCATATGGTCTGGAACACATTCGGCAGATTGCCGGACAGCTCCATTTCTTCTTTTAACCGGAAAATATCCTTCTTCTGCAGTACAAGCTGCACTACAGGATAAGTGCGCTTACGGTATTCTAACGGCTCTTCGTGATAGATATCCACTGCGGCATCCTGTTCCACATGCTCCTCCATCTCCAGCCCGAAAGAAGCTACCGCCTGCACACTGATTTTTCTGGAGTTGATCATTCCAACTGTCAGATCTTCTATTGTCCAGTCCGTCAATATGAGATCCCCGTTTGACACTCCTTCCATATTGACTCTCTCTTCAAAAGGAATCACCGCTTCCATGCTGGCGCAGGTTCCCTCCATGTCCGTCAGATACAGTATGGATACCACCAGTCTGCCTCTTAAGTTCACCACATTTTCACCGGCGCGTATTTCCTCCATAATAATCTCGCCCTTGCTGTTTAACAGATAGCTGGCATCGGGTTTGTTATCTGAAATATTCACATCTTCTTCCAATACGACTTGTGTGCCGGCTCTGCTGCTGATCCGATCCATATGTATCTTCTTTTTTACTAATTCCACAAAAATAAACCTCCATGCGTATACTTAATATAAGTGTATGCCGCATAGAGGTTGTATATGATTTCTATTTTGTGTCTATTCCACTGCTCCGATCAATTCCGTCACATCCTCGATTCCGTAGCGCTCCATATATGCTTCGATTCCCTCCANAACTTCCACNGTCGTGTAAGGATTCACAAAATTCATGGCACCCACCGCCACCGCACTGGCTCCTGCNANNAGAAACTCTATGGCATCNTCCGCATTCGCGATGCCTCCCATACCGATAATNGGAATCTTTACTGCATGNGCCGCCTGATANACCATNCGCACNGCNACCGGCTTGATNGCCGGACCGGAAAGNCCGCCNGTCTTATTGGCNAGNGCAAATTTTCTTCTGTGNATNTCNATCTTCATCCCNGTGATNGTNTTGATCATAGATAGCGCNTCGGCTCCCGCAGCTTCCGCAGCTTTCGACATCTCCGTGATATCCGTCACATTAGGACTCANCTTCATAATGACAGGCTGCTTCGCCTTCTGCTTAATCTGAGAAGTAATATCATAGAGGCAGTCCGCCTTCTGTCCGAATGCAATCGCACCCTCTTTCACATTGGGGCAGGACACATTAATCTCCANCATATCCACCNGNTCATCCGCAAGNCGCTCCACCACTTCCAGATAATCCTCCACCGTCTTACCGCAGACATTAACGATAATCTTCGTGTCGTACTTTTTCAGAAAAGGAATATCCCGCTCCACGAAAACATCNATTCCCGGNTTCTGCAAGCCTATCGCATTCAACATACCGCCNTAAGTCTCCGCCACCCGCGGCGTCGGATTNCCCGGCCATGGCACATTAGCTACTCCCTTGGTCACTACCGCTCCCAGTCTGTTCAAATCCACAAAATCACTGTATTCCATNCCGGAACCGAAAGTNCCCGATGCCGTCATCACGGGATTATTCAAGGTTACTCCTGCTATTGTCACTTGTGTATTCATCAGATTTCCACCTCTCTTGCCTCAAAGACAGGACCATCCGTACAGATACGTGCGTTGTTCACGTGAGAATGATGGTTAATCTCTTTCGTCTTGCACACACAGCCCAGACATGCACCCACGCCGCACGCCATCCGCTCTTCCAAGGATATGTAAGCATCGATTCCCTGTTCAGCAGCATATTTTTTAATTGCACGTAACATTGGCATGGGACCGCATGCCATGATCAGATCTGCATGAAGCTCGTTCACTCTGATGATATCCATCACATTACCCTGTACGCCCACACTGCCATCCTCCGTGGCAATATAGACCTGTCCGTATTCTCCCAAATCATCCTGAAGGAAAAGATCCTGATTGCGGTATCCCAGCAGAATATGTTTCTCTGCATCCAGTTCCTTAGCCAGTTCTAACATAGGCGGTATCCCGATGCCGCCGCCCATCAGAAACACCCGCTTACCCTTCGCCTGCCCTGTGGGAAATCCATTGCCGAGCACGCCCAGAATCTCCAACGTATCACCTGTGTCGTAAGCGGAAAACTCGGNCGTGCCTTTGCCGGCGATACGATAGACCAGACGCAGTCTGCCCTGCTCCCGGTCTACCTCACATATACTGATAGGTCTCGGAAGCAGCGTCGCCGCGTTATGTGGATATACCGCAACAAACTGCCCTGCGTGGGCGTCCTGCGCCAGCTCTGTCTCCAGCCACATGTCATAGATCTGCTCCGCGATCTGCTTTTGTGACACAACCATCGCTTTCATTTTCTTTTTTTGAGTCATTTGGCTATCCATTGTTCTGTAATCCTCTTTCTGTGTATCCGCTCTCATATTAAATCAGAGCACATGACCTGATCTCCATGTACTCTGACATACTATCGCCTCATTTTTCCTTCTATTTATCCTACTGCAACAGNGACAATACCCCCTGATTACTCTGATTCGCCTGTGCAAGCATNGATGATCCGGCCTGCGCAAGAATATTGTTATTGGCATACTTCACCATCTCTGTCGCAATGTCCGTATCTCTGATAGCAGATTCTGCGGCTGTGGTATTCTCCACAATATTATCCAAATTATTTATCGTATGTTCCAATCGGTTCTGGATCGC
This sequence comes from Lachnospiraceae bacterium, assembly GCA_014804655.1. Classification (GTDB taxonomy): domain Bacteria; phylum Bacillota; class Clostridia; order Lachnospirales; family Lachnospiraceae; genus UBA3282. Next base: position 78,217 of record JAAUZK010000007.1, read on the forward strand.
GCCCAGATCGGACCGAACCTCCGACACGTCAAAAATCGCGCTTTTGGCAAAAGCATTCAGTGCCTGGAAATAACGGACATCGGGAATCTTATCCAACAACTCCTCTTCCGTACCTCCCGTAGCACCGATCGTATAATCGGTGGTAAGTCTGTCTTTGACATTTTCATCCGTAATCGCACTATAGGAAAAACTGTGGAAACTCGTCAAATCCGAAGCGCCCAGAAGGTGAGAATGTCCCGGCGATCCCCAAGGCTGCACCATGCTTTTATTCCAGTATTCCTGCTTCGCATAAGTACTGCCGTCTGCAAGCCAATAAGCCGTTGACCCCTGCGGATAAGTGGCCTGCGATGGATTTGGCCTGTCTATATTATTGCACAAGGGACTGTCATTATTCGTCTGGTAATAAATACCCTTCGCCAGCGCGCTGGCTATCAGATCGTTCGTGCACATATTCCTTATCGTGATAGCAATATGCTGCCCGGATTCCGCACCTACCTGCAATCCCTTATTCTGAAAAGTGCCGTCTAACAGCTTCTGTTCATTGAATGTCGTAGTAGACTGTACCCGATCGATCTCACTCATCAACTGTCTGACTTCCATAGTAATATATTCTCTGTCTACCGAAGTCAGCGTTCCGTTCGCTCCTTTGACTGCCAGTTCTCCCATACGCTGTAACATATCATGGACTTCATTCAATGCTCCCTCTGCGGTCTGCACGCATGAGATTCCATCCGACGCATTAGCTGCTGCCTGCGTAAGTCCTCTCACCTGTCTGCGCATTTTCTCCGATATGGACAATCCCGCCGCATCATCCGCGGCTCGATTAATTTTATATCCCGAAGACAATTTTTCCGTAGATTTCGCTTGACTTGCGGTCGTCAAATTGAACATGCGGTCTGCATTCATCGCCGTTATATTATGTTTAATAACCATAGGCTTCCCTTCCTTTCTTATCGCTTCCCTGCGTCCGAATCAAAAGTTCTGTATTTAGTTATATATCGGATTATTTTCAATACTTCTTAATATGTTTTTCGATATATTTGTCTTATTCCCATTAAGTCTTACGAAATTGCACAGTTGTGCTTGACATATAGTACTATATAGTACTATTCTATATAGTAGGAGGCGGTATCATTGCTTAACAATACAGAAGGCGGTTTTCTGATCACCAAGATTAAACAGCTTCAGGGACGAATCTTTGAAAAACTGCTGGCAGAACATAATATTCACGAATTTAACGGGGCTCAGGGCAGGATTCTTTTTGTTCTGTGGGAAAAAGATAATATCCCAATCAGTGAATTGTCTGGGAAAACGGGACTCGCTAAAACAACCCTGACCGGCATGCTGGATCGGATGGAAAAACAGGGACATATCGAACGGATCTATTCCTCCGCCGATCGCAGAACTGTCCGGATTAAACTGACGGAAACCGCCAAACTGTTCAAAGAGCAATATGAACAAGTCTCTGACGAAATGAATCAGATATTTTACAGAGGATTCAGCGATGAAGAAATACTCATTCTCGAAACAGGTCTTAGGAAAGTGCTTACGAATCTTACAGAAAAGGAGAATCATTATGAACAGTACAGCTAAATCGGGGATACGTGCACTCCGTAAAAATGCGCAGGTTGCCTATGTGGCTTCGGTGAACGAGGAAGGATTTCCCCAGATCAAAGGAATGCTTGTAATAGAACATGAAAGTATGAAGACGCACTATTTTTCCACCAACACCAGCTCCAAGCGAGTAGGTCAGTTTCTGAAAAATCCTAAGGCATCCGTATACTATGTGGATGACACTAAAGATCAGTATAAAGGCGCCTTATTTACCGGAACAATGGAAGTCTGCACCGATCACGAAACAAAGGCTGCCTTATGGCGCGATGGAGATGAGCTGTATTATCCCAAGGGCGTGGATGATGAAGATTATTGTGTGTACAAATTTACCGCCCAAACCGTCAACTATTATTATGGGCTGAGTAATGTAACCCTTTCTGTCGATGAGCTTTGAACTTAGTATTAACTGTCTTGTATCTTCGTTTATTCTAAAAGGTGCCATTTACCGCTACAGTAAATGACACCTTTTGACTTACGACTGCCTTCCTAATGCTCAATCCAGAACCTTTCCACCAAATTCTCCGCCCGGTCAGCATATTCCGGAAATTTGGTTTGAATTTTTGTAATTATGTTTTCTTTGGCAGCATGATCCTCTTGCAGTATCTCGATAAGTGCTTTAATATTCTTTTCCATTACTTCTTCGGTAACTGATTCTGTTACCTCTTTCGTAACTGCCTCTGTTATCTCCTTCGTAACTGATTCTGTTACCTCTTTCGTGACCGCCTCTGTTACCTCCTTCGTGACTTCCTTCGTAATCGCCTCGGTTACCTCTTCTCTGACTTCCTTCGTAATCGCCTCGGTTACCTCTTCCTTGACTTCCTTCGTAATCGCCTCGGTTACCTCTTCCCTGACTTCCTTCGTGACTTCTTCCCTCATATCTTCCCTGATGTCTTCCGAAATAATGTCGATCCAGTCTCCCAGTGTCATATATCCCGCCTCCACTTCCGGTAGATTCTTTACCTTCATCAC
>JAAUZK010000008.1 GCA_014804655.1 Lachnospiraceae bacterium
CAAGGAGGTTTCCGCTATACCGATTGCTCCATACATTCTAACAGCTTAAGCAACAAGATGGGTAACATCCTAGCTGGATGTTAGGAATATTAACCATAAATATATTGTAGTAGGAGGTTCGACTGGATATCAATGTTTTACTGAATAACCGGACGATGATCAACCTTGAAATGCAGGTGGCAAATCAGCTAAACTGGCAAAATCGCTCGGTGGTGTACTTGTGCCGCTCTTATGACAGTCTTAACCACGGGCAGGATTACGATGAAGCGAAATCTGTAATACATATCGGATTTTTAGATTACACACTGGTTCGGAGCCGACCCGAATTTTATGCATCATATAAACTGATAAACGTTAAAAATTATCAAAAATATAGTGACAATATTACCCTGAATGTGGTAGACTTAACTCGGATAGATTTGGCAACGGAGGAGGATAAGGTATATCACATTGATGGCTGGGCGAAGCTCCTTAAAGCCACTACTTGGGAGGAGGTTAATATGTTGGCGGCGAAAGATGAGAATATGAGAGAAGCGGCTAAATCAATTTTTGTATACAACACTGAAGAGCAGATTCGCAAGATGTGCCGTGACAGGGAGGAGTATTATCAGGATTTGCGAAACTATGAGAGAGCAGTTGCAGACCGTGATCAGTCAATTGCAAGTTATCAAAAAGCGATTTCGGATCGCGACCGGTCAATTGCAAGCTATGAAAAAGTGCTTTCGGACCGCGATCAGTCAATTGCAAGTTATCAAAAAGCGATTTCGGAACGTGATCAGTCAATTGCAAGCTATGAAAAAGTTATCTTGGAAAAAGATGCACAGATTCAGCAGCTTCTTGCGGAAAAAGAGAAATTGAAAGCGCAGAAATAGCTTTAAATGTAGTCGGATACTGTAGGGTGTTATATCTGGGATGTGGACTCCCTAACTTGACAAACTTACTCCACAACTGATATCATGACATGGAACAAGGGCGTTCTTATTACAGAATAAGAATGCCCTTATGTGTTTTATGGGAAATTCGCTTATGAAAATCAAGAACGATAACTTATATTTAGATTAGAAGAAGGAGGCAGCTATGAGAAAGAATTACACGAAGGAAGATATCATACAATTGGTCGCTGATGAGGATGTGGAGTTTATAAGACTGCAGTTTACGGATATCTTCGGAAATCTGAAAAATGTGGCGATTACCGCCAGTCAGCTTGAGAAGGCGCTTAATAATGAGTGCATGTTTGACGGTTCTTCCATCGAGGGATTTGCACGAATCGAGGAATCTGATATGTATCTGTATCCGGATTTAAGTACTTTTGAGATTTTCCCGTGGAGACCCCAACAAGGTAAAGTAGCGAGGATGATCTGTGATATATATCGCCCTAATGGGCAGCCTTTTGAGGGCGATCCGCGATATATTTTGAAGCAGGCAATCAACGAGGCGGAGAAGCTGGGTTATAACTTTGAGGTGGGACCGGAGTGCGAGTTTTTCTTATTTAATACGGATGAAAATGCAATGCCTACAACGATCACCCATGAGAAAGCCGGGTATTTTGACTTAGGACCGATGGACTTCGGTGAAAATGCCAGACGGGATATGGTGCTCACATTGGAGGACATGGGATTTGTCATCGAGGCGTCTCATCACGAAGTAGCGCCGGCGCAGCATGAGATTGATTTTCGTTATGATGAAGCGCTTACCACAGCGGACAACATTATGACATTCAAACTGGCGGTTAAGACGATCGCCCGCAGACACGGACTCCACGCAACTTTTATGCCGAAACCGAAGTTTGGTGTGAACGGCTCGGGTATGCACATTAATATGTCTTTGGCTAAAGATGGGAAAAATATTTTTGCAGATGAGAATGATGCGTTTGGATTGAGTCAGACAGCATATTATTTTATTGGCGGTATCATGAAACATATGAAAGGCATGACTGCAATCACCAATCCTTTAGTCAACTCATACAAGAGACTGGTGCCGGGATATGAGGCACCGGTTTACATTGCATGGAGTGCAACGAACCGGAGTCCGCTGATCCGTATTCCGGCTACAAAGGGGAAGGGGACGAGAATCGAGCTTCGCTGTCCTGATCCTTCGGCAAATCCATATCTGGCATTGGCGGTATGCCTGCGCGCGGGCTTGGATGGTATCGTGAATCAGATCACGCCGCCGGACAGTGTGGATTGCAATATTTTCCGCATGACTGAGGAGGAAAAGGAAAAGGGCGGAATCGAGGAAATTCCGGGGACGCTGATCGAGGCGATCTACTGTATGGAGGCGGACGGCTTTATCAGAGATGTGTTAGGGGAACATGTTTATCACAAATATATTAAGGCAAAGAAAAAAGAGTGGTTCCGTTATCGTATGCAGGTGACTGAATGGGAGGTTAATGAGTATTTGAATAATGTGTGATGGAGTTTTGAGAGGATGGTGCTGTATGTATATAGGCCGTGAGGGCAGATTCCTGCGCAATGACAGCTTCGAGAACATTTTGTGCAATCTGCCAATGCAGGTATTATTGGGGCATCTTTTAGCGATATGACATAAGGCTATGACATAAAATACAGGACGGGAGGTGAGCGTGTGATCAATATTATCGTGGTTTTGCCGAAAATAGAGGATGCCAAGGGTATTCGCGGCGTGCTTGTGAAGAACGGTTTCCAGGTAACGGCAGTCTGCTCGACGGGTGCACAGGCACTCAGCCAGTTACGCGATTTAAGTGACGGCATTGTCATATGTGGTTACAAAATGACAGACATGATATATACTGAGTTACACGACTGCCTTCCGGCGGGTTTTGATATGCTTTTGATGGCATCACAGGCGGTACTGAACGAGTATCGGCGCGGCGATATCATGTGTCTTGCTATGCCGCTTAAGGTTCACGATCTTATCAATACGGTGGATATGATGAGCCAGACGATCATGCGCAGGAGACGCAGGGTGAAGTCGAAACCTAAAGAACGTAATTCAGAAGAAACGGCTATTATTACGGAAGCAAAGGAACTTTTGATGGAACGAAATCATATGACAGAAGAGGAGGCTCATCGTTATATCCAGAAGTGCAGCATGGACAGCGGCACGAATATGGTGGAGACGGCGCAGATGGTATTGGCGATGATGAGAGAATAAAAAGCACATTTTGCATAGTGATATGCAATTAATGTGCTTTATTTGTTGCGGGAGTGTGGTATGATTATCATAATGTAATAAAAAATGTGTTATATGAAAAAACGACGGATATATCTTAGATTCTACAGGAATAAGCAGTGTAAAAAAGGAGGAGAATCATGAAATTTACGAAAATGCACGGATGCGGAAATGATTATATTTACATCAGCGGTTTCACGGAGAAGATTACGCAGGAGGAAAAACCGGAGCTGGTACAGCGTCTCAGCGACAGGCACTTTGGAATCGGCGGAGACGGTGTGATTTTTATCAATCCTTCCGATGAGGCAGATTTCGAGATGGAGATGTACAATGCAGACGGAAGTCGTGCAGAGATGTGTGGCAACGGGATACGCTGCGTTGCAAAATATGTGTATGACAAAGGTTTGACAGACAAAACCAACATAAGTGTCATGAGTTGCGGGCAGATCAAGTATTTACAGCTTTTCCTAAAAGAAAATAAAGTGGATTCGGTCAGAGTTAATATGGGTGCTCCGAAACTGCAGGCGGGGCAGATACCGGTGATCGTGAGCGGTGGGAAGAATGATACAGGTTTCGATCATGAGTCCGGCACAGTATGGACGAAAGAAAACAATGTCGATGAAGTTGAAAAAGAAAGCGTGATTGACGAGCCGATCACAGTACAAGGTAAAGAGTATAAAATGACATGCGTGTCAATGGGAAACCCCCATGCAGTCGTCTTTATGGATAATGTGGCTGATTTAGAGATCGAGAAGATCGGTCCGCATTTCGAAAATCACGAGAGATTCCCGAACCGCATCAATACGGAATTTGTCAAAGTGCTGGACAGAAAGACCGTGCAGATGCGTGTCTGGGAGCGTGGGACAGGGGAGACTCTTGCATGCGGCACAGGGTGCTGTGCCACAGTGGTGGCATGTGTCTTAAATGGTTTGACGGATGACACGGTTACTGTTAAACTATTAGGTGGCGAAATTGAGATCACGTGGGACAGGGAGGCTGATTTGGTCTACATGACCGGTCCTGCCGTAACCGTTTTTGAAGGAGAATGGTCTTAAATTAATTTGTAATAAGAATTATTGATATCGAAATAATCATATTTACAGATAAAATGCTATGGTGCTAAAATCAGACTATGATAGATCATGGAAGAAGTAACTTACTTTGAAAGGAATGAAAACAATGGTTAAAGTAAATGACAATTATTTAAAACTACCGGGCAGCTATCTTTTTTCTACGATTGCGAAAAAGGTAAACGCCTATACGGAGGCTAATCCGGACAAGAAGATTATCAGGCTGGGGATCGGCGATGTGACACAGCCGCTTTCTCCGGCAGTCATAAGCGCATTACACGGCGCGGTGGACGAGATGGCGGATGCGGCGACATTCCGTGGATATGCGCCGGATTTAGGATACGAGTTTTTAAGAAGCGCTATCGCGGATAATGATTACAAGGCGAGAGGCTGTCAGATCGAGGCGGATGAAATATTCGTATCAGACGGCGCGAAATGTGATTCCGGCAATATTCAGGAGATTTTTGCACTTGACAACAAGATTGCGGTCTGCGATCCGGTTTATCCTGTCTATGTAGACACTAACGTAATGGCCGGCAGGACAGGTACATACGATGCCGCTACGGAGAAATGGAGCGACGTAATCTACATGCCTTGTACGGCGGACAACAATTTTGCTCCGCAGTTACCGAAGGAAGTGCCGGATCTGATCTACCTGTGTTTCCCCAACAATCCTACGGGTTCTACCATTAATAAAGCGCAGCTGCAGGAATGGGTGGATTACGCGAATAAGAACGGTGCCGTTATTATTTATGACGCGGCTTATGAGGCATATATATCTGAGGCGGACGTGCCGCACACGATCTACGAGTGTGAAGGAGCCAGAACCTGTGCGATTGAGCTTCGCTCCTTCTCCAAAAATGCAGGATTTACAGGTGTGCGCTTAGGCTTTACGGTTATCCCCAAGGAGTTAAAAGTGGGAGATGTGTCACTTCATGCCCTGTGGGCGAGACGTCACGGCACTAAGTATAACGGTGCGCCCTACATTATCCAGAGAGCCGGAGAAGCTGTATACAGCGAGGCGGGTAAGAAAGAGACAAAAGAATTGGTTGCCTATTACATGAAGAATGCAGCTTATATTTTAGATGGTTTGAAATCTGCCGGATTCAGTGTATCCGGCGGCGTAAATGCACCTTATATCTGGCTGAAAGCGCCAAATAATATGACGAGCTGGGAGTTCTTTGACTATCTGTTGGAAAACGCCAATGTAGTCGGCACGCCGGGCTCCGGGTTCGGCCCCAGCGGCGAGACGTTCTTCCGTCTGACGGCGTTTGGCAGTTATGAGAACACAGTTGAGGCGGTTGACAGGATTAAGAGGCTGTCGATATAGTTGTTTGGCGAAAATGGTAATGGGCCAAAACTATCGATTTACAGTGTGATATATAAGATAGTAAGATTCCGGCTGGTGGTCAGCCGGAATTTTTATAAAAATGATCATGGTGAGTAAAATATGACACTTATAAAAAATGAGATACCTATTTTAGAATATGATACAGACAAACAGGCGGTTTTGATGCCGGGACGTTTTGAGTATCTTTTTTCGGAGAAAGCTGTATTGCTTTTCATGGAGCCGGAAATAGATGAGTATGTGGCGGCACATCACTGTGAAGAAGTTGGTAAGTTTGAATGCGTTACCAAAACATTTTATGCATATAAAACAAAGATACAGGGGAAAGAAATCACGTTTGAGCAGGTTCCTCTCGGCGGTGCCGGTGCAGTACAGATCATGGAGCAGATCATCGCCGGTGGCGCAAAGCAGATTATTGCGGCAGGATGCTGCGGAGCGTTGGAAGACGGAGCGGAAGGAGAATTTTTTGTACCTACGGCGGCACTGAGGCAGGAGGGCACTTCTTACCACTATCTGCCACCGGCAAGAGAAGTGGAGTTGAGTGAAGCGGCAGTTGCCGCAATAGAAAAGGCATTAAAGAATGCCGGACTGACATACCATAGATGTAAAACATGGACCACTGACGGCTTTTACAGGGAAACGAAGGAAATGGTGCGCTATCGTAAGAGTGAGGGATATTCCGTAGTGGAGATGGAGTGTGCGTCTATGGCAGCCTGCGCAAAAGTGAGGGGCGTGGTATTCGGGCAGTTACTATTCACAGCGGATTCTCTGGCAGATGTGGATGCGCATGACGGAAGAAACTGGGGCGATGATACTTTTGCGGCGGCGATGGAGCTGGCGCTTGATGCAGTTACACTGATATAATACAAAGAGGATAACCGCTGTGACAGAATTATTATGGAAAACAGGATTGGAGAATATTTATGCGTGATGAAGTAACGATGTATAAACTTTTTATGGATATCGCAGAGGCAGACGACAGGATTTTAGCGGTATATATGAATGGATCAAGGACAAATGCCAATGTGCCGAAAGATATTTTTCAGGATTATGACATTGTGTATGTGGTAAGGGTGACAAAACCTTTTATCGAGGATAAAGAATGGATTCATAAATTCGGGAATGTCCTGTACATGCAATATCCTGACGAGAGTCCGGACTATCCGAGTGATAAGGAGAACAGTTATGGATGGCTGATGCAGTTTGATGACGGCGTACGGGTTGATCTTACGGCGCAGAGTGTCGAGTTTGCAAGGGAGCATATCCATGACGATAAGCTCTGCCGGATTTTGTTGGATAAAGAGAACATATTGCCTAAAGTGCCGGACTCTACGGATTCGAATTATTATGTAAAGAAACCGACGTTAGAGCAGTTTCAGGCGTGCATCAATGAGTTCTGGTGGTGCAGCAATAACATTGCTAAAGGACTTTGGCGCGGGGAGATGCCGTATGTTCAGGATATGACGAACTTTGTTGTGCGTAAGCAGTTGGAAAAGATGCTTGCATGGAAAGTGGGTATCATTACGGATTTTAGTGTGAGCGTTGGAAAATCAGCGAAATATCTGTATCGGTGGATCGGCGAGGAAGAGTATCAGTGTTATCTGAACACTTATTTCGGCGGAAATGTGGAGGAAGCGTGGCAGGCAGTCTTTTCCATGTGTGAGTTGTTTAAAAGTGTAACGGAATATGTGGCGGAAGGACTGGGGTACACTTATAACCGGGAGGAAGGAAAAGCGGCTGCGGCGTTTCTTAAGCATGTGCATGATCTGCCTAAGGACGCGAAGGAAGTTTATCCTAGCGAGGCGTGTGACTGAGATGATATTCGGAAAGAAGTGTAAGCGGGAGCAATAATGGATGAGCAAAACGTTTAGATACATGAATTTAGAGCAGAGAATAAAGATAAAAGAAATGTTAGATGCAGGGCATGGCATATCTGAAATAGCTAATGATTTAGGATATTGTTATGTAACGATATATAAGGAACTTGAAAGATGCGGTTTACCAGATGATTATAATCCATATTATGCTCAGTCCTTATGTGAAAAAAATTTAAAGAAAAGGGGGCGTATAGATAAACTTTCTGATGTGGAATTGGCAAAGTATATTTCCGATTTGATATTAAAAGAACATTTGAGTCCTGAAAAAATAGTAGCTTTATTGAAGGAAGACAGCAGGGGATTTTCTAATGTACCTCATTCGGCAAAGACTATATATTCAGCAATTGATAAAGGGTTAATACCCAATGTTACCAGAGAAACATTTTTGACAGATGTTTCAACTGTATTTAGTGGCGGTCATATTTGTATTCCTAAGTGGGTATTGGAAAGGATAGGCATAAAAGACGGGGATATGCTTTCGTTTGAAATTACGGAAGCCAATGAAATAGTTTATAGAAAAGTGGAAAAATGATTTTTTTATTATAGTTGAAGGAAGGGACCGGCAAGTGAGAGTATTATGCATATCAGCCTCAAATATTATACATAGCAGCGTAAATAGTGTCTCGAGAATATTTTGCGATAAAATAGCGGAGATTTTAATGGCAAAAAATATTGAATGTGAGACGATAGATTTAAGAAATTATTCCCTTAATCCATGTATTGGCTGCGGTAACTGTTTTGATAGTAGAAGATGTTGCAGAGATACTGATTTTAATAAAATATATAATAAACTTGTAAAAGCCAATGCAGTTTTCTTCATTTCCCCGCATTACGCTCCAATCCCGGCAAAATTATGTATGATGTTGGAAAAGATGGAGGAAATTACCTTTTTACATTGGTGGAAAGATTATACATATCAATCAGAGGTGTATGGGCTGCCCGCAGGAATTATTTCACACGGCGGAGGCTCTGACTGGGCACTAAATAGTTATAAGGCGATGGTAAATGATACGATAGCAAATGCGCTTGATACTATTCAGTGCAAGGTGATTCCGTATAACGCTGAATGGAATACCGGTATTTCCCTTCCGGTGCTTAATGTGATAGAAAAAGATGATATTTTTCCGGTTCAGGAATATGACTGGAGTGCAATTTCGCAAAAAATAGAAAAATATGTAGAGACTGTAATCAAAGCAATGTAAGTTTATATGAATTATAGAGAAAATAGGCATCATATGTATAGGAAAAGGCAATGATTTAGTATTCAATATAAGGAATACTAACATTGCCTTTTTATTGTTCTTATGCTAATCTATAAATGAAAATTGTATCAAGTTGCAAAAATCTTTCGTTAAGGAGCATTTTTTATGGAAATTGGACGTGATTTTTATTTGAGTAAACTGATAAACAGAAAGCACAACGGTCTGATAAAGGTTATTACCGGTATTCGCAGATGCGGTAAATCTTATTTATTAAACACAATTTTTTATAATCATCTTCTCGAAAATGGTGTTGATGAAGGTCATATCATACGTTTTGCGTTTGATTCTGCCGATGATCTTTATCTCATAGGAGAAAGTCTTATAAAAATCGGAAAAGGAAAAAGACGGGTTGATCCGGAAAAGTTTATGGCGTATATCCGCTCTAAAATGACGGACAAGGGTATGTATTATCTACTGTTGGATGAGGTTCAAATGCTTGACTGTTTTGAAACAGTACTGAACGGCTATATGCGTAACGACAATATGGATGTGTATGTGACCGGAAGTAATGCAAAGTTCTTATCCAAAGATATTATTACGGAATTTGCCGGTCGTGGTGATGAAATTCATATGTATCCGCTTAGTTTTTCCGAATTTATGTCTGTGTATAAAGGGGATAAATATGAAGGGCTGTCAGAATATATGCTTTATGGAGGGATTCCCTTGGTGGTTCTTCGTGATGGAATTAATGAAAAGACAGCACTCCTTGAGAACTTGTTTAGTGAAATCTATATTAGGGATATATACAGACGAAACAAAGTAAGAAATCAGGGAGAATTGGAAGACTTGCTCAATATTCTTTCTTCTTCCATAGGTTCATTAACCAATCCCGAAAAGCTGAAAAATACTTTCAGAACCGTAAAGAAATCTCAGATTACTTCAAATACGGTAAAGAAATATCTGGATTATTTTGAGGATTCTTTCTTGATTGAGTCTGCACAACGATATGACATCAAGGGGAAAGCATATATTGAGACTCCGAAGAAATACTACTTTTCAGACTTGGGACTTCGTAACGCCCGTATAAACTTTCGTCAATTTGAGCAGACACATTCAATGGAAAATGTAATCTATAATGAACTTCGCATGAGGGGCTATAGTGTTGATGTCGGTGTTGTGCCGATAGTAGAAAAAGATAAAGCAGGAAAGGCGGTACGTAAACAGCTTGAAGTCGATTTTGTTTGCAATATGGGTTCGACAAGATATTACATTCAGTCAGATTATTCTATTCCTGATGAAGATAAGAGAACGCAGGAAATACGACCATTTCGGAAAATCGGCGATTCTTTTAAGAAAATTATTATAACAAAAGATATTGTTCCGGCGCATTATGATGATTACGGAATTTTAACGTTAAATATCTATGATTTTCTGCTTGACCCTGCAAGCATTGAAAGATAAGTGGAAACTGCTAAGTTTACTCAGCACTCGGTGGATGTATAATTTCCGATGAAGAATTTGCGGAAAATGTAAAAACGCGGATGGATATGTTAAAAAGTCTGCGAGATAACTGATTTTTTTAAGATCATCTTTCAGAAGTGAAGGATGATTTTTTTTGGAAAAATTTATTTGTCCTTGACAGGGAAACACATGCGAAATATAATAAAACAGTCGATTTAAAACATATGTTTTAGAAAGGAGCATATTATGCCGCCAAAAGCAAAGTTTACGCGGGAGGAAATCATAGAGGCAGCTTTTCAAATTGCAAGGACGCAAGGGTATGACAAGATAACTGCAAGGGAACTGGGAAAGCAGCTGCAAAGTTCCGCAAGGCCGATCTTCACCGTTTTTGAAAATATGGAGGAGGTTAAAGCGGCGGTGATTGACCGTGCGAAAGAAGTTTACGGACAGTATGTCGCAGATGGTCTTAGGCAGGAGCTTGCGTTCAAGGGAGTAGGAATGGCATACATCAAATTTTCGATGAAGGAACCTTTGTTGTTCCAGCTTCTTTTTATGAGCGCCGTACCGGGAGATATGAGTGTGGAGAGTATATTGCCGCAGATAGATGCCAGTTACGAAGATATCTTGCAATCTGTGCAGAAATATGTAGACAGCCGTGAAGCTGCGGACATGATTTATCAACACTTGTGGACATATACTCATGGAATTGCGACCATGTGCGCTACCGGGTTGTGCAGTTATTCGGCGGAACAAATCGGAGAGAGACTGACGCAGATTTTTACAGGCCTGATGATGTTAGAGAAAGGAGCTAAGAAGGATCATGATAAAGATTGAAAATGTACATAAATCATACGGAACAGGCGACAGCCGCAATGAGGTGCTCAAAGGTGTGTCGCTTACGATCGAAGACGGAGATTTCGTTGTCATATTAGGCACTTCCGGTTCGGGTAAGTCCACGCTTCTCAATGTGATTTCCGGGCTGGAGCCTGCGGATGAGGGAGCGATATGTTACGACACACAGAATTTGTCTTCCATGAAAGATGCGGAATTGACAAAGTTCAGAAGAGAATATGTGGGCTATATTTTTCAGCAGTATTTTCTGCTTCCGAATCTGAGTGTCGATAAGAATGTGAAAATGGGGGCAGACCTTGCAAATAACAAAGACTACCGTGAAACAATCAAGGCTGTCGGGTTGGAAGCAAAACGCAGCAAGTATCCTCACGAATTAAGCGGCGGAGAGCAACAGAGAGTCTCCGTGGCAAGAGCGCTTGCCAAGAAACCTAAAGTACTGTATCTGGATGAGCCGACAGGAGCCCTTGATGAGCAGACGGGAAGACAGGTTCTTGACTATATTTGCAAACTGAAGAAGGAGCAGGGCTTTACGATGGTCATGGTGACGCATAATCAGAATATCGCAGAGATGGCAAATACCGTGATTCGTATGAACAGCGGCCGGATCATCCAGACATATCACAATGCGGAGCAGAAGACGGCATATGAGATTGCGTGGTAGATGAGGGTGCATCATAACTGTGAAGAACAGCGTTCTGAACAGTTACGAATTTGGATTGACTTATAGGTGTGCCGGAGCATGTAAAGAGGAGTAGCTATGATAATAAGTTATAAAGATATTTTTAAGATGATTGGAATTTTAATTGTAAGTTTTTGTGCGGTTTTTGTATGTGCGCTTTTTCTGAATTACTATATAGATCTGACGGATATAGAAGCGCTGATCACTGCGGATATGGCAAAAATATTCTATGAAGCACAGTGCAATACGGCTAAAATGGTGAGCGTGGTGAGCGGTGGCTGTCTGCTTCTCACAACAGTGGTATTATTATGTTTTTATATAGGACATTATGTAGACACCCACAAAAAGCAGTTAGGCATTTTAAAAGCATTGGGATATTCAAGACTTGCCATTGCAAAAGGATTTGCCGTGTTCGGGCTATCCGTGCTGGCGGGTACTGCGGCGGGATATTTCTGTGCCCATCTGCTTATGCCGAAGTTCTATGAAGTGCAGAATGCGGAGGGCTATTTTCCGGCGATGGACGTGACTTTCCATCCGATCCTGCTTGTGGAATTGGTAGGTCTGCCCACGGTATTTTTCGCTTTGCTGGCGGTTCTTTACAGCTATCACAGGCTGAGAGTTTCCGCGCTTTCACTCATGAGAGAAACAGTGACTTCGAAGATCGTTAAGGCAAAAAAAGAGACAGATATGCCCTTTTTGACGGAGCTGCGAAAAGGCAGTGTAAGACAGCGTAAATCGCTGGTGTTTTTCATCACCTTTGCAGTTTTTTGTTTTGCTTCCATGATGCAGATGTCTTTCAGTATGGATGAACTGGCGAGCGTTATGATGTCTGTTATGATCATGGCAATTGGCATGGTTTTAGCATGTGTCACGCTTTTGATCGCGACTACATCCGTGGTCAAAGCAAACGGCAAAACCATTACGATGATGAAGGTATTCGGATATGATGCGAAAGACTGTGCCAAAGCGGTTTTGGGAGGATATCGGCCCTGGGCGTACATAGGATTTGCATTGGGGACGGTCTATCAGTATGTTCTGCTGAAGATAGCTGTGGAAGTCATATTTGCCGATATGGAAGGCGTTCCGGATTATCAATTTGATGTTCCTGCTATGATCGTGACATTGATCGTATTCTTGTTGCTTTATGAAGGGATCATGCTGGTGTATACGAAGAAAATGGAGAAATTCTCCGTGAAGGAGATTATGCTGGATTAGCATGAGGCTATAGATTTAATATAGTATTTGAAAGTATTTCTCGGAGGTGATATGATAAGGCGGTGGAGCGGCTGTGTGGTCTGTGGGGCGACAGGCAATGTGGTCGGTCAGTTTACTTTAGGAGAAAATCGCCATGTCAAACAGAACAAAATTAAAAGAGGCTTTTAAAGCAGCATTTCCTCATACGATTCCGATTTTTGCAGGTTTCTGGTTCTTGGGAATGACTTACGGGATATACATGAATGTATCGGGATTCAGCTTTTTATATCCGATGTTTATGAGTCTGACGATCTTTGCGGGTTCCGTAGAGTTTGTGGCAGTCAGTCTGCTGCTGGGAGCATTCAATCCGCTGCAGGCGCTTGCCATGACGCTTATGATCAATGCAAGACATCTGTTTTACGGGATTTCCATGTTGGACAAGTATCGGGGAAACGGTCTGAAAGATATTTATCTGATCTTTGGAATGTGCGATGAGAGTTTTTCCATCAATTATACGGCGGATATCCCGGAGGGAATCGATAGGGGATGGTTCATGTTTTTTGTCACACTGTTGAATCAATGCTACTGGGTATTCGGCGCCACGCTGGGAGGAATTTTCGGCTCATTGATTCATTTTAACACGGAGGGACTGGATTTTGTCATGACGGCGATGTTTGTCGTGATCTTCATGGAGCAGTGGATGAAAGAGAAGAGCCATATAAGTGCGTTTGTGGGGCTCGGAGTTTCTCTGCTGTGTCTGATTGCGTTCGGAGCGGATGACTTCATTATTCCGGCGATGATCGGGATTCTGGGCGTGCTCACACTGCTTAGGGCACCGCTGGAAAAAGAGACGGAGGTGCGGCAATGACATTTACACAGCAGATAATTACAATCGGAATGGTAGTGCTTGGGACGGTGATGACGCGGTTTGTCCCGTTTCTGGTTTTTCCGGCAGGAAAACCGACACCTAAGTATATACAGTATCTCGGCAAGGTTCTTCCGGCGGCGGTGTTCGGACTGCTGGTGATCTATTGCCTGAAAAATGTCAGTTTGTTTGCCGGAAGCCACGGAATACCGGAAATGATCGGTATTGCGGTGGTGGTCGGACTGCATCTTTGGAAGAGACAGATGCTCATTTCCATAGCGGGCGGGACGATCTGTTATATGCTGTTGGTGCAGCTTGTGTTCTAGGCAAGTTATGAAAAAGCAAAACAATATTTCTTGACACATAAGACGGAGTGTGATAGCCTATAGAAAATTTTACAGACACGGAGATTAAAATGCGGAACTTACATATTACAATGAATTATATGTACATGTATTACAGACGTACTTAACTGTAATTGTTATCTGATCGGATGCACAGTTACAGCGGTAGGTCTGATATGTCTGTGCATGGAAATCGGTATATGTAGGTTTTAGAAGAAAATAAATCATTTATAACCGACAGGATTTAGAGGTGCACCGGACATATCAATGTTTGGTGCATTTTTTCGCGTGTGAAAGAAGGGAGCCGTTTATGGAAATTAAATTGTTAAGAGCAGGGATAGAAGATGCAGGAGAATTGCACACAATGCAGATCGAATCGTTCCGGGAGCTGCTCGATAAATATCAGGATTTTGATACAAGTCCAGGCTGTGAACCTGTTGAAAAGGTAGAATTTCGCCTGAGACAGGATTTCACTTACTATTACTTCATCTGTCTCGGTGCGCGCAAAGTGGGTGCTATCCGTATTGTTGACCGGAAAGAAAACGGCGTAAACAAACGGATATCTCCGATCTTTATTTTGTCGGAATTCAGAGGACAGGGAATTGCGCAGAAGGCGATTCGAATGTGCGAAGAGTTGCACGGTCTGGAAGGATGGGAACTTGATACAATCCTGCAGGAGCCGAAGAACTGTTATCTGTATGAGAAGATGGGATATAGAAGAACGGGTGAAGAGAAAGTGATCAATGAAAAATTGACATTGGTGTTTTATGCGAAATAGGTGTGTCCGCAAAATCTAATTGTGCTATACTAATAAAAGTGTGAACAGATTTATTCCAAGAGGCCATCAATGATGACGAGGAGGAAATGTATTTCTTTTACGAAATGAAAAGAGTATAGGGAAAAGACATGAAAAAACATACGACGAAAAAGAAACCAATCATTCTCATCACAATTCTTCTCTTAGCGCTTATAGCAGTCGGAGCTATAGGATTCTACCGTCTTCCGATCAGCTTCGGCGGGCAGTATCCCGAAAGACCCGAAGCTCTTGCAACAGATACTATACTGACGCGGGAGCAGGTGACGGAGGATCGGGATCTTGCAATACAGTTTGTGGAAGAGGCACACCCGTATTTTGTTGTGCAAAAAGACCATTCGGCCTATGAGCAGGCACGCCTGAATTATATGAACGCGGCTTCCGGAGAAATGAGCGTGGGAGATTTTCAGGCGGCAACGGCGGAATATTTATGCTTTTTTGAAGACGGTCATACCCGTATCCGCTGGAGCGAAGATGAATATCTCGACATGGAACAGGTATGTCAGGATCAAAATACATACCGCATAGAAAATGGCATTGTCAGCGACCAATCTGTTGTGGAAATCGGCGGTGTGCCCATCGAAAATATTTATGAAACGATTGATCACATTTTTCCGGCGGAAAATGATATGGCGCGGCAGATCAACCGGGGGACTTACATAACCGGAAGAAATATTCTGGAACTGGCAGGCGTGAACACTCAAGAGGCAGACGGCATAGCTGTAAGTGTGGCAGTAACTTATTCGGATGGTTCGACAGAGGAGTGCACGTTTTATAAACCGGAAGAAGATACCGACAGCGAATATGAACCGCCTGTAAATACATGGCAGATGGATGGAGATATCTTCGTCGTCAACTTTGTTGAGTGTGTAGATGATGCAAACTTGAAATCTATTGCAAATGAACTGGAAAAGGCTGTCAAACAGGGCTGCAATAAGGTCATAATCGATGCCAGGGGAAACGGCGGCGGGAATTCGAACGCATGTAAAAGGCTGCTTGGAGCCATGGGAATGAAAGGGCCGGGGTATGATATGCTGATTCGATTTTCCGATGAGGCATCGGAACAGGTCGGTTATCTGCGGGACAGCGGTACATTCAGATGGAATGGCTCCGCAAAATGTACGGTGAATGACAACGTACGGCTTGTCGTGCTCTGTGACCGGTACACGTTCAGCTCCGCGACTATGCTGTGTGTATGGGTAAGAGACGGAAAACTCGGTACGATCATAGGGGAAGCAAGCTCCAATACGCCCAGCAGCTACGGCGATATTCTTTATATGTCGCTGCCGAATTCCCATATATTGTCAACCGTCTCGCATAAACAGTTTATCCGACCCGATGAAAATAATACGGAGCGGGCTTTGACACCCGATATACAGGCGAATTCGGATGAGGCATATCAGAGTGCGATTGACTTTTTGAATCACAATGAAGAGGGCTGAATAGGATTGTAAAAAAGCATGTAAAAAAGTATCTTGAAAAACATCTTGCAAAGTATGTCATATTTTGCTACTATAGGCATGTCGTTGTGTGAGGGCAATGGTGAGTTTTATTGATATATTTTCTTATGAAGGAGGAGAAGAAAGATGAATGATGCAACAGCAGCTGCAGTGGCAGCAGGATCTATTGTGTACATGTTGGTGGTACTTGCAATAGCGATCGTAGTTTTGGTCGGATTGTGGAAGGTTTTTGAGAAGGCGGGCAAACCGGGCTGGGGTGCGATCGTACCTCTTTATAATCTTTATTGCTTGTTTGAGATGACCTTTGGAACCGGTTGGTTATTCTTGCTGATATTTGTTCCGTGTGTAGGCGCGATCATGACGATCATTATGTGGATCAAGCTTGCAATGGCGTTTGACAAGGGTGTAGGTTTCGGTATCGGAATCCTGTTCCTTCCTTTTATTTTCGTACCGATGCTCGGATTTGGCGATGCGCAGTATGTAGGACCGTCAAAAGGCTAAATGGAATAAAATAATGATTTTGAAAGGCAGCCTTTGTATTTTTTTAAATACAAAGGTTGCTTTTTATTTTATTGTATGATATATAAATTGTATACAAAAATACAAAAATGCAATGAAGGAGACTCACCTTACGGGAAGCGACAGGAATACGGCGTCACCGACTGAGAGCGCTGTTTGTGAAAGGTAGGGAACGGGAACACTCCGGAGCAGATTGCCTGAACCGTATGCAGTATTGAGGCTATAGATATGCGCTAGGGCAATACGTTACACGCGTTAAGTGTTAAGAGAGGGTAAGGCGAAGCAACATCTTGTCGGAGATGTCGGCTTATCAATGCGGGTGGTACCGCGGATAATCATAACTATCCGTCCCGGAATACAGAAATGTGTTCCGGGACTTTTTGCGCGAATAAGCAGAGGCGGAAGGATTTCGAATCAGGCGTCATGCTTGCATGTAAGCATGATTTGAAAGACTTACGGCGAGCAACGCGAACTCGGAAGACGAAGTCTTCCGAGTCTGCTTATTCCTAATTACCTAGGGACATAATCATGGAAAAGGAGACCAATACAATGACAAACAAAAATATCTACAGAGACGTAACTTTACAACAGATCAGCGAATCCGATATCGGCAAGGAGATTCGCGTGGCGGGCTGGGTTGAGAATATCAGGGATCACGGCGGCGTATCCTTTGTGGACTTGCGAGATATGTACGGCGTACTGCAGGTCGTTATGCGTGACACCACGCTGCTTGACGGATTATCCAGAGAGATGAGCGTATCCATTGAAGGATTGATCGAGCACAGAGATGAGGAAACCTACAACCCCAGAATCCCGACCGGAACAATCGAGCTTGAGGCACATAAGGTTGATGTGCTGGGCAGAGTCTACAAGCAGCTTCCTTTTGAGATCATGACATCCAAAGAGACGAGAGAAGATGTCCGCCTGAAATACCGTTATCTGGATCTGCGCAACCAGAAAGTGAAGGATAACATTATATTCCGCTCTAAAGTGACTGCCTATCTGCGGGAAAAAATGACGGAAATGGGATTTCTGGAGATCCAGACACCGATCCTGTGCGCTTCTTCACCGGAAGGGGCAAGAGACTATATTGTTCCGTCCAGAAAGTATAAAGGTAAATTCTATGCATTGCCGCAGGCACCGCAGCAGTATAAGCAACTTTTGATGGTGTCCGGATTTGATAAATATTTCCAGATCGCTCCATGTTTCAGAGATGAAGATGCCAGAGCGGACCGTTCGCCGGGTGAATTCTATCAGTTGGATTTCGAGATGAGTTTCGCCACACAGGAAGATGTGTTCCGCGCAGGGGAGGAAGTGCTCTCGGCCACCTTTGAGAAATTTGCGCCGGAGGGATATGAAGTCACCAAAGCGCCATACCCGATCATCAGTTATAAGCAGGCGATGTTAGAGTTTGGCACGGATAAACCGGATCTCAGAAATCCGCTTCGAATCATAGATCTGACAGAATATTTCCAAGCATGCACATTCAAACCCTTCCATGGCAGGACAGTTCGCGCAATCAGGGTACATGCGGATATGTCGAAAGGATTTCACGAAAAGCTGTTGAAATTTGCCACCGATATGGGCATGGGCGGTCTCGGATATCTGGAAGTGGCGGAGGATATGAGTTACAAGGGTCCCATCGACAAGTTCATTCCGGATGAAAAGAAGAGTGAGCTGGCGGACCTTGCAGGACTGGAGGCAGGCGATACGATCTTCTTCATCGCAGATAAGGAAGCGCGGGCGGCATATTATGCGGGACAGATTCGCAATGAGTTGGGACAGAAACTTGACCTGTTGGAAAAAAATGCGTATCGGTTTTGCTACATCAACGATTTTCCGATGTTTGAACTTGATCCCGATACGAAGCAGATCGGTTTCACCCACAATCCTTTTTCCATGCCGCAGGGCGGTTTAGAGGCTTTGAACACAATGAACCCGCTGGAGGTCCTTGCGTACCAGTATGACATCGTATGTAACGGTGTGGAGTTATCTTCCGGTGCGGTTCGTAACCATGATATGGAGATTATGGTCAAAGCATTCGAAATCGCGGGATATGACGAGGAGACTCTGAAAAATAAATTCGGTGCGCTCTACAATGCGTTCCAGTTCGGTGCGCCGCCGCATGCCGGAATGGCGCCGGGGGTAGACCGTATGATCATGTTGCTTAAGAATGAGGAGAATATCAGGGAGGTCATTGCATTTCCGATGAGCGGAACGGCGCAGGATCTGATGTGCGGTGCGCCTAATGATGTGACGGAGCAGCAGCTTCGGGAAGTGCATATTAAGATCAGAAGTTAGAAAGGACAGAGACTATGGCAAATATCATCAGTGACGAGACAATTGAGTATGTGGGCATTCTGGCGAAGCTGGAATTGTCTGATGAGGAGAAAGAACAGGCGAAGTCTGATATGGGAAGGATGCTTGATTATATCGACAAGCTTGGAGAGCTGGATACTACCGGTGTGGAGCCTATGTCCCATGTGTTTCCGGTGCAGAATGTGTTCCGGGAGGATGTGGTCACAAATGGGGATAGGCGGGAAGAGTTGTTGGTTAATGCGCCGGAGCAGAAGGATGGGATGTTTATGGTGCCTAGGACGTTTGAGTGAATTAATTAGTTAACTGTAGGCTGAGAGGGCAGATTACACAAAATATTCTTTCGCGTCGGGCTTCGGGAAATGGATTTTCTAAATATTCCGGTGAGGCTATGGCGGCGGACGCAACCGACCTCTATGCGCGTCCGTGCGCATTTCGGTCTTTTCGGGTCATCCGTGCCCCGAAATTGCTGGGTATTGGACGGAATATTAAGAAAATCTCATTTTTCTACGCAAGGACGGCTTCAAGAATATTTTGTGCAATCTGCCGGTACAGTTTGGCTGAAATATTTTAGGTTTATATGAAAAGAAAGGAGACTGGCTCCCTATGAATATGATAGATATGACGGCGGTTGAACTTTCTGCCGCGATTAAAGCGAGGCAGACCACTGCGGTGGAGGCTACGGAGGCCATGCTTGCCCGCATTGAGGAACAGGATAAGATTTATAACTGCTATGTGACGGTAGACAGGGAAGGTGCGCTGGCACAGGCGAAGGAAGTGCAGGCTAAGATTGAGGCGGGAGAAATGACGGGGTCTCTGGCTGGGGTGCCGGTGGCAATCAAGGATAATATGTGTACGGAGGGGGTGCTTACCACATGCTCTTCTAAGATATTGGGAAATTTCGTGCCTACTTACACGGCGGAAGCGGTACTGAATCTTAAGAAGGCGGGAGCTGTGATTTTAGGTAAGACGAACATGGATGAATTTGCCATGGGATCTACCACGGAGACTTCGGCTTACGGTGTGACGAGAAACCCATGGAATACCGAGCATGTACCGGGTGGCTCTTCCGGAGGATCTGCGGCGGCAGTGGCAGCGGATGAATGTTATTATGCACTGGGTTCCGACACAGGCGGCTCCATCAGACAGCCCGCATCCTATTGCGGCATTGTGGGCATGAAGCCTACCTACGGCACGGTGTCACGCTATGGGTTGATTGCCTATGGCTCTTCCTTAGATCAGATCGGACCGCTCGCCAAGGATGTGACGGATTGTGCGGCGGTGCTGGAGGCGATCGCTTCCCACGATGAGAAGGATTCCACTTCTGTGGAGCGACAGGATACTGATTTTACTTCCGCACTTGTTGACGATGTGCAGGGTATGCGCATTGGTATTCCTAATGACTACTTCGGAGAAGGACTTGACGAGGAAGTGAAGGCGGCGGTCCTTAAGGCGGCGGAAGAATTGGAGCGCAAAGGCGCAGTGGTGGAGCATTTCGACTTGAGTCTGGTTGAGTATGCCATTCCTACCTACTATACCATTGCTGCGGCGGAGGCAAGCTCGAACCTGGAGCGCTTCGACGGCATCAAATACGGATACCGTACCGAAGATTATGCAGGGCTCCACAACATGTATAAGAAATCGCGTTCCGAGGGATTCGGCGAGGAAGTAAAACGCCGTATCATGCTGGGTTCTTTCGTGTTGAGCTCTGGTTATTATGACGCATATTATCTGAAAGCGCTGCGTGTGAAGGCGCTGATCAAGAAGGCTTTTGATGAGGCTTTTGCAAAATACGATGTGATCCTTGGGCCGGTAGCGCCCACGACCGCCCCTAAGCTAGGTTCCAGTCTGTCCGATCCGATCAAGATGTATCTGGGCGATATCTATACCATTGCCGTAAACCTTGCAGGACTTCCGGGAATCAGTCTTCCCTGTGGGAAAGATAGGAACGGGCTGCCTATCGGATTACAGTTGATCGGAGACTGCTTTCAGGAGAAGAGATTGATTCAGACAGCGTACACTTACGAGAAGATCAGAGGTACATTCCGATTTGTGCAGGAGCCTGGAGAAACAGAAGAAATCAGGCGGGGTACGATCAGCCCGGATCAGGGTAGTCAGCATGAGACAGGAATAAACTATGCAGAACAGGAGGGACAGCGCCATGAGTAAAAATTACGAGACAGTCATTGGTCTGGAAGTGCATGTGGAGCTTGCCACGAAGACGAAGATTTTCTGCGGCTGTTCTACTGCATTTGGCGCAGAGCCTAACACCCAGACCTGTCCGGTATGTACCGGTATGCCTGGTTCCCTTCCGGTGCTGAATAAGCAGGTATTAGAGTATGCGATCGCAGTAGGACTTGCAACGAACTGTGATATTACCAGATATGCGAAATTTGACAGGAAAAACTATTTTTACCCGGACAACCCGCAGAACTACCAGATCTCTCAGCTCTATCTGCCGATCTGCCGAAACGGCGGCGTGGAGATTGAGACGGAAGAAGGCGGGGTAAAGACCGTAGGGATTCATGAGATTCATATGGAGGAAGATGCGGGCAAGCTGATCCATGACGAGTGGGAGGACTGCTCATTGGTGGATTACAACCGTTCCGGTGTGCCTCTCATAGAGATCGTGTCAGAGCCTGATATGCGCAGCGCGGAGGAAGTCATTGCTTACCTTGAGAAACTGCGGCTGATCATTCAGTATCTGGGCGCTTCGGATTGCAAACTTCAGGAAGGCTCCATGCGTGCTGACGTGAATCTGTCCGTGCGGGAAGTAGGTGCCGCACAGTTCGGCACCAGAACCGAAATGAAGAATCTGAATTCTTTCAAGGCGATATCCAGAGCCATTGCAGGCGAGACAGAGCGGCAGATCGACCTAATCGAGTCCGGTGAAACAGTAGTACAGGAGACGAGGAGATGGGATGACACGAAAGGCGAGTCCTATGCCATGAGAAGCAAAGAGGATGCGCAGGATTATCGTTATTTCCCCGATCCGGATCTGGTGCCCATCGCTGTGAGTGATGAGATGTTGGCGCAGATTAAAGAAAGACAGCCGGAATTCCGTACCGAGAAGATGAAGCGTTATAAGGAAGAATTTGATATTCCGGACTATGATATCGAGATTATTACCGGCGACAAGCATATGGCGGATCTCTTCGAGGCAGCGACCGCGATCTGCGGGCAGCCTAAGAAGGTGTCTAACTGGCTGATGGGTGAGACGCTCCGTTTGATGAAAGAAAAGGAAGTAGATGCCTCTGATCTGCGTTTTTCACCGGAAAATCTGGCGAAGCTGATTGCACTTACGGAATCCAAAGCAATCAACAGCTCCGTAGCGAAGGAAGTTTTCGAGGTGATGTTTGAGGAAAACACAGACCCGGAGCAGTATGTAGAAGAAAAAGGATTAAAGACTGTCAACGATGAAGGTGCCCTGCGTAAGATAATAGAAGAAGTCATCGCCGGGAATCCGCAGTCCGTGGAAGATTACCGTAACGGCAAGGAGAAGGCGATCGGATTCCTTGTCGGGCAGACCATGAAGGCTATGAAGGGCAAGGCTGATCCGGCGGCGGTCAATCAGATGTTAAGGGAGATGCTGTGATAGAATCACAGTCAACCCTCTCCTAATTGCAGGAATTCCAAGAACCGGACAGCCAGCTCCGGTTCTTTGTTTGATACAGGGATGCCGAGAACTGTCTCGGAAGGATATCCTTGATAATCATACTCATCGCTTGCCAGATAAGTGTAATATCCGGTGTCTGCAAGCTTATTGTCGGAAGTGAGAATAATACCTACGGCTACCGGCTGTTCCATACAGGAAGGATCACGGTGATTGATCGTCAGTGCAGCGGGATCTTTCCGCGCAGACGCTTCGTAGAAGGTGTCGTCGTCTCCGGTATCGAAAGTGGCAGCATCCGTGTAGTAGAAGTAGGGAAGATATTTCTCGATCTCCTCGGCGGATAATACATTTTCCAGATTATAAAAATATTCGGACTGGGAATATTTCTCAAATGACTCTGTTTCGGCGATAATGGCATTGATCGTACCTACCTGAGTCAAGATGAACATCTTCTCTTCGTCGGGGACAGTGTATGATGAACTCATGTCCTCAGAGAGTATCGTGGAAGTGTCGATATACACCTGATATTCTTCAGGATCGATTCCCGCGTATTCCTGAAATTCCGCAGCCCATTCCGAGGCCAGATCCTGGTTTTGATCGGTTATGGCAGCGTTAACAAGAGAAATATAGAAACCGTAATCTTTATTGGTAACATATTGATAAATAAAAGTGGATACCATCGCAATCACGGCGATTAGCACAAGAACGTGTATCTTATAATAATCCCAAAAATAAGCGAGCTTTTCCTTGGAATTCATGGTACTGAACGCCTGCTTCTGCTGTTCTCTGATCTCTTCTGCAACTGACATGATATCATCTCCTGTATTGTCCCGTTTTTTCGAGTTTGCGAAGCAAATCTCGCAAAGTAAATTCTGAAAGAATTTACTTTTTTTTAATCATATAAAGTTTGAAAAGGAATGTCAATGTGAACCCCCTCCGATTATATGAAATTTTCATGAAAAAAATATAAGAAACCGATTGCACAAAAGCTATTTCGAAAAGAGTCAAAGTGCGGCATAAAATGTCGAAGTAAAATGACGAAGAAACGAATATTTATTGTATTTTACGGTGCGCGGTGATAGAATCAGAAAAGAAATCACAGGAAAGGAATAACGAAAATATGATGCAGTCAAGAACACACACATGCAACGAACTCAGATTATCCGACGCGGGCAGCAAGGTCACTCTGGTCGGATGGTACGAGAATATCAGACAGGTCAGCAAGAATCTGGGCTTCCTGTTACTCCGGGACTTTTACGGTGTCACACAGATCGTCTTTGAGACGCAGGAGATGATGGACCGGTTAGAGGGCGTGAACAAGGAGTCCACGTTAATGATAGAAGGCACTGTGAGGGAGCGCTCCAATAAGACGAACACGATCCCTACAGGCGAGATCGAGGTGGTGCCGACTAAGGTGGAGGTTCTCGGTAAATGTACTTATAATATACTGCCTTTTGAGATCAGACAGTCGAAGAATGCAGACGAGAACATCCGGCTAAAATACCGTTATCTGGATTTGAGGAATCCGGATGTAAAAGATAAGATTCTGCTCAGGAGCCGTATCGTGACGGAACTCAGACAGAGAATGAACGACCTGGATTTCGTGGAGATCACCACACCGATCTTAACCTGTTCCTCGCCGGAGGGGGCAAGAGACTATCTTGTGCCGGCCAGAAACCATCCGGGGAAATTTTATGCGCTGCCTCAGGCACCGCAGCAGTTTAAGCAGATTTTGATGGCCTCCGGTTTTGACCGTTATTTCCAGATCGCGCCCTGCTTCCGGGATGAGGACGCGAGGGCGGACCGCTCGCCGGGCGAGTTCTATCAGCTTGATATGGAGATGGCTTTCGCATCGCAGGAAGATGTATTTTCCGTGATCGAGCAGGTGCTTCCGCCGGTATTTGAGAAGTACGGCGTATATGATCAGGCGTCAGCGGCGCCTTTTACGAGGATTCCGTATCTGGAAGCGCTGGAAAAATACGGGACGGACAAGCCCGACCTACGGATCGACCTGCTCGTTCAGGATGTTACGGAGCTGTTCGGGCAGTGTGAGTTTGAGCCTTTCAAGAATCATGTGATCAAGGCGGTAGTGACGGACGGCTATACAGCCACGAGAAAAGAGATCGATAAATTATGTGCGGACGTGGAGGTGGAGAGCGGCAGCAAGGCATACTGGTTCAGAGTAGACGAGAACGGTAATTATGTGGGCGGTATCTCCAAATTCCTGACGGACAGGAAGGCCGAGGTGGATGCTGCGCTTAACTTAAAGCCGGGCGATTTCATAGGTGTGACCGCTGGCGATAAGAATGCGGCAGTCAAGACAGCAGGTGTTCTCAGAAGAATGCTGGGTATGAAATCGGAGGGACATTTCAAACAGGCATGTTATGAGTTCTGCTGGATCGTCGATTTCCCCATGTACGAGATCGGGGAAGAGTCCGGCGAGATAGAGTTCTGCCATAATCCTTTCTCTATGCCGCAGGGCGGAATGCAGGCGCTTAATGAGGCGGAGCCGCTCAGTATTCTGGCATACCAGTATGATCTGGTGTGCAACGGCGTGGAGCTGTCTTCGGGAGCAGTCCGTAATCATGATCCGGAGATCATGGTGAGGGCATTCCAGATCGTTGGATTGGGCGAGGAAGATGTGAAGGCGAAATTCCCGGCAATGTACAACGCGTTCTGTTACGGTGCGCCACCGCATGCGGGCATTGCTCCGGGCGTGGATAGAATGGTCATGCTGCTTGCGGGTGAGGACAGCATCAGGGAGGTCATTCCTTTCCCGATGAACAAACAGGCACAGGATATTATGATGGGTGCGCCCGCGCAGGTGGATGAAAAACAGCTTCGGGATGTGCATATTGAGATCAAGATGCCGAAGGAAGAGAAGTAGGCAGGGCATTATAATGCGTCTGTGAAAATGGTGAGTGAAAGTTGTAAAGTTGTAACCAATTGCTTGAAACTTTCTGCTTTTTGTTATATGATAAGTCTATATTTTCGTGAGGGGCTGTTCCCGACGTGTGATATTGCGCCGGTCAGAATATTGATATACACAATAGATTGTGTCTTGCGGTTGTAAAATTGTAGACTTAGAGAAAGGTATGGTTATAAATATGAGCGAAACATATGTGGAATGTCTGGTGGCAAGAAAATCTTCGCCGGTTTTAAGGTTTCTGAAAATACTGCTGATTATGCTGACGGTGGTGTTTGTGGTGATCGGGGCGATGTATATTCCGGGACTGTTGGTTGCGATCATAACCGGCATACTGGCGTATGTTGTGACTATGAAGGCGGATCTGGAGTATGAGTATCTGTATCTGGACAGAGAGATCAGCATTGATAAGGTTATGGCGAAGAGCAGGAGAAAGAAAGCGGGCTCTTTTGCGATAGAAAAGATGGAGATTTTTGCGCCGCTTAATTCTCACAGACTGGATTCTTATAAGAATCGTGAGCTTAAGACGTTGGATTACAGTTCGCGCATTGCCGCTCAGCCGGAGCGGAGATACATGATGGTTTGGAACGGAGATACGAAGATCATTCTGGAGCCCAATGAGGAAATGATCAGGGCGGTTCAGAGTGTTGCGCCGCGTAAAGTATTTACGGATTAAAGAATAGTAATGGGAAAAGTAATACTGTCAGTTATTTAACTGGCAGTATTCTTTACATAAATGTAACGATTTGTTGTACGCAGCTTCTGTTGCGGACAGGAAATGTTACAGGGACACTAATTAATATCACAACACAGGAGGAGAAAAGATGGGTCAGATTATTGGAGAAGGAATCACTTTTGATGATGTACTGTTGGTACCGAGCTACTCTAAAGTGATTCCGAATCAGGTGGATTTAGCAACATGGCTTACGAAGAAGATCAGACTGAACATTCCGATGATGAGTGCGGGTATGGACACTGTAACCGAGCACAGGATGGCGATCGCTATGGCGAGGCAGGGCGGAATCGGTATTATTCATAAGAACATGTCCATTGAAGCGCAGGCGGAAGAAGTTGATAAAGTCAAACGTTCAGAAAACGGTGTCATAACAGACCCATTCTCATTAACTCCGGATCATACATTAGCCGATGCGGATGCACTTATGGCTAAATTCAGGATTTCCGGCGTTCCCATTACGGAAGGCAGGAAATTGGTCGGTATCATAACCAATCGTGATTTAAAATTCGAGACAGATTTCACAAAGAAAATTAAACAGTCCATGACGTCCGAAGGCCTGATTACCGCCAAAGTAGGTATCACGCTGGATGAGGCAAAGCAGATTCTTGCTAAGGCGAGAAAAGAAAAACTGCCTATCGTAGATGACGATTATAATCTGGCGGGGCTGATTACGATTAAAGATATTGAGAAAACGATCAAATACCCGCAGTCAGCGAAAGACAGCCAGGGACGGCTGTTATGCGGCGCGGGCGTGGGTATTACGGCCAACGTGCTGGAGAGAGTGGAAGCGCTTGTGAATGCCAAGGTGGACGTGATCGTTCTTGACAGCGCGCACGGACATTCAGAGAACGTGCTGCATTGTCTGCGCATGATTAAAGAGAAATTCCCGGATCTGCAGGTGATTGCCGGTAATGTAGCAACCGGAGAGGGCACCAGAGCGTTAATTGAGGCCGGAGCGGATGCGGTAAAGGTCGGTATCGGGCCGGGCTCCATCTGCACCACCCGTGTGGTAGCTGGTATCGGTGTGCCGCAGATCAGCGCGATTATGGATGCGTATTCCGTGGCGAAAGAATATGACATCCCGATCATTGCGGACGGTGGTATCAAGTATTCCGGTGATATGACGAAGGCGATTGCGGCGGGCGGTAATGTCTGTATGATGGGCAGCATGTTTGCGGGCTGCGAGGAGAGTCCGGGTACATACGAACTCTATCAGGGCAGAAAATATAAGGTATACCGTGGAATGGGCTCTATTGCGGCCATGGAAAACGGAAGTAAAGACCGTTATTTCCAGTCCGATGCCAAGAAACTGGTGCCGGAAGGTGTGGAAGGCCGGGTTGCCTACAAAGGTTCCGTGGAGGATACGGTGTTCCAGTTGATGGGCGGTCTCAGATCCGGTATGGGTTATTGTGGTACGTCCACCATTGAAGAATTGAAGCAAAACGGCAGATTCGTTAAGATTTCCGCTGCTTCCCTTAAGGAGAGCCATCCTCACGATATTCATATCACCAAAGAAGCGCCGAACTATTCCGTGGACGAGTAACGAGGCAGCGCAGCGGATTGCACGTGCCGGGACGGTAAACAGTGCATACGATTATCACATAAGGGGAGACAAGGGGAGTTCCAGATGGACGGTTTATATCAAACAATTTTAGACCGCAGAGAATTACAGAGGATTCAGAACGATTTCTGTGCAGCGACCGGGATCTATGCATTCTGCGTGGGTAGTGACGGCACTGAACTGACAGATATGTCAGGTAGTGATTGGGACAAAGAGAGACTGGCCAGGCAGATACCGAGGGATAAACTGATGTCTCTTTTGCGCAGGGTATCGGAGAGCAGTCTGGAGGATCAAGCGATTGAGGAGACTGAGATTGATGCGTTAAAATATGCCGTAGTCTGCGTGAAGGAAGAGGGAAAGACGGTTCTGACGTGGCTGGTATATGCGGTGCTGTCTGATGCGCCATCGCAGGAAGGACGTGAGTTTGCACAGGATTTTCGTTACCAGACAACGGGGCGGCAGTTTAATCTGGCCTTGGACCTGCTGCGGGAGATCAGCCGACATATGGTGGGCGATAAGCTTATGGCTGAAGAGGCGAAGGCGGAAAGCCTCAGAAGCCGTTCTTCCAGAGATGAGATGGAGGATGTGCTTAAGCGCATGGCAGCCACAACGCAAATTGTGCAGATGCTGGACAGTGATGCGCCCATTGAGAGCGTTCTGGCAGGTATCCTCACAACAGTGGGAAGTTTCCTGAAGATTGACTGTGCCTATCTATATTCCGTGGGCGAAGCGGAAGCGGGGAAGATGGACGTGATCGCCGAATGGTGTAACGACGGTGTGCTTTCCGGTTATGACCAGACCAGAAATCAGCCGCGCCCCGCATATCTGTATCGGGACAAACCGCTGGTTCTTTCCTCGTCCTCGGGCAGAGAAGGTTATGAGGAAGAGCTGGCTAAGGGAGGTATTAAGGCGCTTGCGGCGTTTCCGATCGAATTGAAAGAACAGATCGGTATGTACGCCTGTTTTGAGATGACACGGACATCCCGTAATTGGGATGTGGAAGAAATCAAGTTTTTGAATGATTCCGTCAAAGTGCTGCAGAGTATTATCACGAAAAGAATCCAGAAAAATTCTCTGGCGGGATCTTATGCAGCATTGGAAGAAGTGCTGAATAATGTCGGCAGTTCAATTTACGTGAGAGATAAGGAAACGGAAAAAATTCTTTTTGCCAACAGACGGCTTCGTAATATTTTCCGAGAGGAGCTTGAGCAGAATAAACTGGCAGCAGTTTTTGAGAGCAAGGTGCCGAAGGACAGACAGGAAGGCAGCCTGGAAGTATTTACGGAGGATAAGGGCAGCTGGTACGACATTTTTTATAAGAATATCAAATGGGTTGATGGCAGGGATGTGTTCATGTGCTCGATCCATGATGTGACCGAGAAGAAAATGTATCAGAAGAAAATCGAGCGACAGGCGTACACTGACTTTCTGACCGGTCTATTTAACAGACTCTGTTGCGAACGGGATTTGGCCAAGTATGTGGATGCTGCCAAGAACGCAGGCGTGGAAGGCGCTGTGCTTTATCTGGATCTGGATGATTTTAAGCATATTAACGACAGTCTTGGACATCAGTATGGCGATGTACTGCTCAAATCCATTGCGCACGGCATGAGAAAGGTAGCGGGTATCCAGAATTCCTGCTATCGCATGGGCGGCGATGAGTTTGTCATTATCGTGCCGCCGGATCAGTATGAGGCACTCGACAGGATCGTGGAAGGGGTCAAGGCGGTTTTCACCAGACCATGGTTTTTGAAAAATGCGGATTATTACTGTACGATGAGTATGGGAATCGTGCATTACCCGACGGAGGGCGAGGACGTACAGGAACTGATCAGGAAAGCGGATATCGCCATGTATGAGGCGAAGAAGTCCGGTAAGAACCGATCGGCCGTTTACAGCAACAGTATTAAGAGCGACTCCGATAAGCGCCTTGACATGGAGAAAAATATGCGCGATGCGGCAATCGATGGGTACAAGGAATTTGAAGTATATTATCAGCCGATCATCGATATTCAGGAGAACGGAAAATGTACCGGAGCGGAAGCGCTGATTCGTTGGAACAGTGTGGAGATGGGATTTATGTCGCCGGCAGATTTTATTCCGCTTGCGGAGTATCTCGGACTGATCAACCCCATCGGAAGTTATGTGTTACAGCAGGCGTGTGAGGCATGTAAAAGTTGGAATGATAACGGGCACCCGAGATATAAGGTGAATGTGAATCTTTCGGTGGTGCAGCTCTTACAGCAGGATATTGTGGAGACAGTGGCGGAGATTATTCAGAAAAGCGGAATCAATCCCCACAATCTGACCTTGGAAGTGACAGAAGGGCTGGCCATCGATGATCTGGAGCGGATGAAGGCGATACTGGGACAGATCAAGGAGCTGGGAGTGCGGATCGCACTGGATGATTTCGGAACAGGATATTCTTCACTGAGCCACATCAGGGAACTGCCTTTTGACGTCATTAAAGTAGATCAAAGTTTTGTCAGGGATCTGGCTGAGGATAATTATTCCAAATCTTTTATTAAGATGGTGTCGGATCTGGCGGATGCCATCGGTGTTTCCATCTGCGTGGAGGGCATCGAGACGAAGGAGCAGTATAAGGTGCTGGAAGGCATGAAGGTGAGAATGATACAGGGATACTATTTTGACAAGCCCATGCCGAGAGCAGCGTTTGACGAGAAATATGTGGTAGAGAGCGCACAGAGTGCGTCTGACAGCTCTGCACAAAAGAAAACAACTCGTTCCGCGGGTAAACGGACGAAGAAAAAATGAGGAGAAAGATATGGAGAAAAAGAATTTGGCGAAGGAGCTTGCGGGTAACGCGTACCCCGGCAGAGGGATCGTAATCGGAAAGTCTGCAGACGGGAAATACGCTGTAACGGCTTATTTTATCATGGGAAGAAGCTCTAATAGCAGGAACCGTGTTTTTGTGGAAGAAGGAGAAGGCATTCGGACACAGGCATATGATCCGTCTAAATTAGAAGATCCCAGTCTGATCATCTATGCGCCGGTCAGAGTGCTGGGCAATAAGACGATTGTGACGAACGGCGACCAGACGGACACGATCTATGAACTTATGGATAAGCAGCAGACTTTTGAACAGGCGCTGCGTACCAGAGAGTTTGAGCCGGATGAACCTAACTATACGCCCCGCATTTCAGGCATTATGCATTTGGAAAACGGCAAATATAATTACGCAATGTCTATTCTTAAGAGCAATAACGGCGATCCGTCTTCCTGCAACAGATATACGTTTGCTTATGAGAATCCGATGGCGGGCGAGGGACATTTTATTCATACCTATATGGGTGACGGGAATCCGCTGCCGAGCTTTGAGGGTGAGCCCACGTTGGTAGGCATAGAGGGTGATATCGACGGCTTTACGAAGACGGTGTGGGAAAATCTGAATGAGGAGAATAAGGTGTCGCTGTTTGTGCGCTTTATTGAGATTGAGAGCGGGAAATACGAAACCCGGATCGTAAACAAAAACGGAAAGGAGTAACAACATGAACGAATTAGAATTGAAATACGGCTGTAATCCAAATCAGAAACCGTCGCGGATTTATATGGCGGACGGAAGTGAACTGCCGATCAAGGTGTTGAACGGTAAGCCGGGATATATTAATTTTTTGGATGCTTTTAACGGATGGCAGTTGGTGAAGGAATTAAAGAAGGCGACGGGACTTCCGGCGGCAACTTCTTTTAAGCATGTTTCCCCGGCGGGAGCGGCGGTGGGTCTGCCGCTGACGGATGTGGAGAAGAAGATTTACTGGGTGGACGATCTGGATATGGAGTTTACACCGCTGGCAAACGCTTATGCGAGGGCGAGAGGTGCGGACAGAATGAGTTCCTTCGGTGACTTTATCTCACTGTCTGATGTCTGCGACGTGGCAACTGCCAAGATTATCAAAAGAGAAGTGTCTGACGGCGTGATTGCACCGGGGTATGAGCCGGAGGCGTTGGAGATTCTGAAGGCGAAGAAGAAGGGCGGTTATAATGTCATTGAGATCGATGAGAATTATGTACCGGCGCCCGTTGAGGTGAAGCAGGTATACGGCATTAATTTCGAACAGGGCAGGAATGAGTTAAAGATTGACGATGAGTTTTTCAACAATATCGTGACGGAGTCTAAAGATATGCCCGAGCAGGCGAAGATCGATCTGGCGATTGCCATGATTACCTTGAAATATACGCAGTCCAACTCCGTGTGCTATGTGAAGGGCGGACAGGCGATCGGTATCGGCGCAGGGCAGCAGTCGAGGATTCATTGTACCAGACTTGCGGGTTCTAAAGCGGATAACTGGTTCCTGCGTCAGTCTCCCAAGGTACTGGGGCTGCAGTTTGTAGACGGCATCGGCCGTGCGGACAGAGATAATTCCATCGACTTGTATATCGGTGAAGATTACATGGATGTGATGGCGGAGGGTGCATGGCAGAAGATCTTCAAAGTGAAACCGGAAGTGTTCACAAGAGAAGAGAAGCGTGCGTGGCTGGATCAGATGAGCGATGTGGCGCTGGGCTCCGATGCGTTCTTCCCATTTGGTGACAATATCGAGCGGGCGCATAAGAGCGGCGTGAAATATGTGGCGCAGCCGGGCGGTTCCGTGCGGGATGATAATGTAATCGAGACGTGTAATAAGTATGGTATGACGATGTGCTTTACGGGGATTAGGTTGTTCCATCATTAGAAGGTACTGTATTGTTCACACATTGGCTAGAACTTCCCTCTGAGCTTAGGTTGTGACATGGGTGTGAAAGATAGCCGGCAGAATGATTTTTAGCCGGTTAATGTTGGATGGAAATTGATTTTTTAAGACGATAGTGTTATTATTTTAACGATGGGTTTCCTGGGTGGAAACATGTGTATCAGATAATATAACGAGAAAATAAAGGAGTGGAATGGTGAGATGAGCAAGAGTTTTGAGGATCTGTTATCTAAGGTATCCGAGTGTAGTATCAAGAAAGTTGCGGTTGCAGTTGCACAGGACAGCGCCGTGCTGGAAGCGGTAGTTGCGGCGAAGGAGCGTAATATCGCAGAGGCAATTCTGGTCGGCGATGAGGATAAGATCAAAGAGGTAGCTGCTGCAGATAATGTTGATATCAGCGGTTTTGAGATCATTGACGAGAAGGATAACTATACGGCGGCTCTGAAAGCGGTAGAGCTGGTACATCAGGGTAAGGCAGACATGTACATGAAAGGTCTGATCGACACGAAATCATTCTTAAAGAGTGTATTAGATAAAGAAGTGGGATTAAGAACCGGTAAGGCATTGTCCCATGTGTGTGTATTCGAGGTGGAAGGAATCGATCATCTTCTGTTCCTGACAGACGTTGCATTTATGACATATCCTACGCTGGAAGATAAAGTACATATTATTGAGAACACCGTGGATGTCTGCCATGCATGCGGCATTTCGAATCCTAAGGTAGCGCCTCTTGCGGCGGTAGAGGTTGTAAACCCTAAGATGCCTGTTACCGTTGAGGCGGAAGAACTCACCAAGATGTGTGAGGAAGGCAAGATTACGGGATGTGTTGTAGACGGACCGCTCTCTTTAGACCTTGCAATCGATCCCGAAGCGGCTAAGCATAAGGGCGCAGAGGGCAGAAAGATCGTGGGCGATGCCGATGTGCTGCTGTTCCCCGATATCCATGCCGGCAATCTGGTATACAAGTGTCTGGTACATACGGCAAAAGTTAAGAACGGCAATATCCTGACGGGAACGAAGGCTCCTGTTATTCTGACATCCCGTTCCGACGACTTCGAGACTAAAGTAAATTCTCTGGCGCTCGGCGCAGTTATGGCAGGCGCGATGGCTAAGATGAACTGATTAAAAATCACACTGACGTGTTAGTTTTTAATCGCGAGATTTGTGTCTGCGCTTTGCTTGCCACAAACTCGGAGTTGGTTTATAAATATAATTATTTAGTAGGAGGTCAAACAATATGGCAGTAAAAAGCTTAATTATTAATCCGGGTTCCACATCCACCAAGATCGGTGTGTTTGAGGATGAAACTCTACTCTTTGAGGAGACTTTAAGACACTCAACAGAAGAGATTGCACAGTATGCATCCATCGTGGATCAGAAGGATTTTCGTAAGGAAATTATTGTAAATCTTTTAAAGGAGAAAAATTTTGATATTAATTCCTTGAACATGGTCGTAGGACGCGGCGGTATGTTGAAACCTATTCCGGGCGGCACATACGCAGTCAGCGATGATCTGTTGGAGGATCTGAAAATCGGTAAGCAGGGACAGCACGCTTCCAATTTAGGAGGTATTCTGGCAAAAGAGATCGGTGATTCGATCGGCGTGCCTTCTTATATTGTAGACCCTGTCGTAGTGGACGAGTTAGAGGCGATTTCCCGCTATTCAGGCGTGCCGGAGCTTCCGAGGACTAGCGTGTTCCATGCGCTGAACCAGAAAGCGGTAGCGAAGCGTTATGCAAAGGAGCAGGGTAAGGATTATGCTTCTTTGAATCTGGTGGTAGTGCATATGGGCGGCGGTGTATCTGTAGGCGCACACAAACAGGGTAAGGTAGTGGATGTATTCAATGCTCTGGACGGCGACGGCGCATTTTCTCCTGAGAGAGCAGGCGCGGTACCCAGCGGTGCACTCATTAAGATGTGCTTCTCCGGACAGTACACAGAGAAAGAAGTATATAAGAAGATCTGCGGTAACGGCGGATTCAATGCTTACTGCAACACCAATGATATGCGCGATGTAGATAAGATGGTCGAGGCGGGTGACGCCAAGGCGAAAGAAGTACGCGATGCTTTCATCAGACAGGTGGCTAAGGACATCGGTTCCATGGCATGTGTGCTTGAGGGTAAAGTAGATCAGATCGTCGTGACCGGTGGTATCGCTTATGATAAGGCTGTCGTAGAGGGCCTTAAGGCACAGGCAGGCTGGATCGCACCGATGACGATCTATCCGGGTGAGGACGAACTGCTTGCACTTGTACAGGGTGGTCTGCGTGTATTAAACGGCGAAGAGCAGGCTATGGTATATTGATCCTGCGGGATAATAGCTTGAATGTAAGAGAATGATATAATATACGAAATGTCCGGCAGAGGGTTGTACCTTGCCGGACGTTTTTTTGTGTAGACCATTCGTATACTACTTTTTCTGATAAATAATTTTTTTAATTGTACTGCCGGATAATCCGAAGTTTTTAGCCAGTTCTTCAATCGGCACACCATCATAAAATAATCCTCTGATCCGGCTGTTTCTTTCCGAATAGAACTTTTTTGATCCACTAACCGCACCCCACTCCAGCTTTGATTCGGACTTGGGAATATATAAAAGCTCTCCTTCGATATAATATTGAATTTCCCGTAATAATACAGGAGGTAAAATATCTGCTGCATTCTTGTATTTCATCTTTCCGCTCCTTATCCATTCTATAATAAATAAGTGCAGAACAGCAGATTATATAGCTTTAGTAGCCCATACAGATAACTATATAACTGCTATTCTGCATGGGCATAAGGTTCTACTTTGTGGCTAAATCCGCATAGTTTTTTCATCATATGTATCACTCCTTTCTATATATCGTTTACTGTAGAAATAACTTAAAACCAGGTCTGCGCACTTGCTGCGCTGACCGTTAACTGTACATATAAACTAAACACCAGCTTCTGTTTATGGTGTTGTCAAAGAATGTAATATGTGTGTTTAGTTTATACTATAAATAACCGGTACGCCAGTGGAAAAAATAACTATAACTATATTGGATATCATTGAAGCTTTTTTTTTCAGGACTTACCAAACTCATAAATGCCTATTCCGACTGCCATTGACAGATTCAACGAATCAATAGAATGTGCATGTGAAATCACCACACTTTTTCCTACCTTCAAATAACTATCATCTAACCCGCTTGCTTCGTTTCCGAAAATCAATGAATATGATTTATTCCCCGGATGTTCAAATGTTCCCAGGCGATACATTCCGTTTAGCATAAAGGGATAATACTCTCTATCATTTCCATATTCCTGATCATACCGGCTAAAACACGAAAAATATTCAAATTTCATTTTGAATACCGCTCCCATTGCTGCTCTTATTACCTTAGGATGAAAAATATCAACCGCCGGTTCAATAATCGCTAAATTAGTGATACCAAATCCCACACAACTTCTGATAATCGTACCCAGATTACCTGTATCACTTGGATTTACCAATACTACGTGGTTGTCATTATGGTTTAATTTACAATGATATTTTTTAAAGACACCGATCATAAAACAGTTATCTTTATCGCGTATTTTTTCGATATGTCTGTCGCTTTGTATTATTTTTACACTCGCCATTTTGCATTCCGAATCTAATTTATTTTGAATCTCTGTATTTATATCCGAATGCACCAGAATCATTTCTAATAATTCCGGCTTAGTTTGCAACAATTCAAATGTCGGAAAGGAACCGAAACTATATGAATATGCGTCCTTTTTTCTATACTTTTTTATTTCGTTTACTGTCACTTGCCTGCTCCATATCAACAATCACCAATATACTGCCAAGTAAACTATATAATATAAAACTGAGCATTTCGAGTCCGCAAAATAAATATAGTCATTTTAGATAATATCAATTATATCCCAAATAATAATAAATGCGCGCAGGGATATCATTTAGATATTTCTTTGTTTAGAAGAATTATTCTATTATTTCAACGGGGATTAAAAATGTCATACATGCTTTTACAGTTGAATTTACCCCCTGAATCTGTTAGAATATACGTTGGTGTTTTATAATGCACAGCATGGGATATACAACAGGGGTGTTTCATTAGGAAAAGCAAGTTGCGTATCTGATACGATATGTATTCGGTACACGGAAATGAGGAAATCATGGGCGTAGTTCAGAAAGTGTTTGGAACACACAGCGAAAGGGAGATTAAACGTATTGAAGGTCTGGTAAAGAAGATTGAAGACCTTCGTCCGACGATGATGGAAATGTCGGACGAGCAGCTGCGTGATAAAACGAAGGAATATAAGAAGAGGCGGGAAGAAGGAGAGACGCTTGACGATCTCCTGCCGGAAGCATATGCCACTGTGAGAGAGGCGGCGAGACGTGTTCTCAATACGGAGCACTATAGGGTTCAGTTGATCGGTGGTATTATTCTGCATCAGGGACGTATTGCCGAGATGAAGACCGGTGAAGGTAAGACCCAGACCTGTCTTCTGCCTGCATATCTGAATGCATTAGAGGGTAAGGGCGTGCATGTTGTTACCGTCAACGATTATCTGGCGAAGCGTGACGCGGAGTGGATGGGACAGGTGCATGAGTTTCTGGGATTAAAAGTCGGTGTTGTCTTAAATGAAATGAAGTCCGAGGAGCGTAGGGAAGCATATAATTGTGATATCACATATGTGACCAACAATGAGCTCGGTTTTGATTATCTGCGTGATAATATGGTCATCTATAAAGAGCAGCTGGTACTCAGGGATCTGCATTATGCCATCATTGACGAGGTGGACTCCGTGCTCATTGATGAGGCGCGTACGCCGCTTATTATTTCCGGTCAGAGCGGTAAATCCACGAAATTATATGAGGCATGTGATATTCTGGCGAAACAGTTGACCCGCGGTGAGGACATGGAAGAACTGTCCAAGATAGATGCCATCATGGGTGTGGAGCGTGAGGAGACGGGAGACTTTATCGTCAACGAGAAGGATAAGGTGGTGAATCTGACAGCGCAGGGCGTTGCCAAAGTGGAGCGTTTCTTCCAGATCGAGAACCTTGCCGATCCGGAGAATCTGGAGATTCAGCATAATATTATACTGGCGCTGCGGGCACACAATCTGATGTTTCGCGATCAGGATTATGTGGTAAAGGACGATCAGGTGCTGATTGTCGATGAGTTTACCGGTCGTATCATGCCGGGGCGTCGTTATTCCGACGGTCTGCATCAGGCGATCGAGGCGAAAGAGCATGTGAAGGTAAAGCGTGAGAGTAAGACTCTTGCCACCATCACATTCCAGAACTTCTTTAATAAATTTGAGAAAAAGGCAGGTATGACCGGTACGGCGCTGACGGAGGAAAAGGAATTCCGCGACATCTACGGCATGGATGTGGTGGAGATTCCGACCAACAGACCGATCGCCCGTGTCGATCATCAGGACAGTGTCTATAAGACTAGAAAAGAGAAACTGCGCGCGATCGTAGGAGCGGTGAAGGAGGCTCACGACAAGGGACAGCCGGTTCTGGTGGGTACGATCAATATCGATGCTTCCGAAGAGTTAAGCGCCCTGCTTAAGAAGAACGGTATCGAGCATAAAGTTTTGAATGCGAAATTCCATGAGATGGAGGCGGAGATTGTAGCGGACGCCGGTATTCATGGAGCAGTGACCATCGCTACTAACATGGCCGGACGTGGTACGGATATCAAGCTGGATGAGGAATCAAGAGCCGCAGGCGGGTTGATGATCATTGGTACGGAACGGCATGAATCCAGACGTATTGACAATCAGCTGCGTGGACGTTCCGGTCGTCAGGGAGATCCGGGCGAATCCAGATTCTATATTTCACTGGAAGACGATCTGATGAGATTATTCGGTTCTGACAGAATGATCGCGATGTTCAACGCACTGGGCATTCCGGAAGGACAGGAGATCGAGCACAAGGCTTTGACGAAGGCGATCGAATCTGCACAGAAGAAGATAGAGAACAATAACTTCGGCATCAGAAAGAGCCTGCTTGAATACGATCAGGTCATGAATGAGCAGAGAGAGATCATCTACGAAGAGAGAAGGCGCGTCTTAAACGGCGAGAGCATGCGGGATGCGATATACAAGATGATTACCGACATCACGGAGAACTGTGTGGATATCTGCATCGGTGACGATACCGATTTTGATGAATGGAATTTCAATGAGTTAAATACGCTGCTGCTTCCAACAGTACCGTTAAAACCGCTTAGTCCGAACCGCGTACTGAAGCCGAAGAAAAACAGCTTAAAGCAGCAGTTGAAAGAGGAAGCTGTCAAGCTTTATGAAAATAAGGAAGCAGAATTCCCCGAACCGGAGGCAATCCGGGAGATTGAGCGCGTGATCCTGCTTAAGGTGATTGACAGAAAGTGGATGGATCACATCGATGACATGGAGCAGCTTCGTCAGGGCGCAGGCTTACAGGCCTACGGTCAGAAGGATCCGCTGGTGGAATATAAACTAAGCGGTTACGAGATGTTTGATGAGATGACGCAGAATATTAAAGAAGAAACCGTGCGTCTGCTCTTTAACGTCCGCATTGAGCAGAAAGTAGAGAGGGAGCAGGTAGCCAAAGTAACCGGCACCAACAAAGACGATACCATCCAGAAGGGACCCGTAAAGCGTATGGAAGCCAAGGTTTACCCCAACGATCCCTGTCCCTGCGGTTCCGGCAAGAAGTACAAGCAGTGTTGTGGACGGAAGTAAAACATTCCGATAAATTATTTTATAAAGAAAAGGTGGTGACGTTAAGTGGTAGAATTGGATAACATGAAATCCGAACTTCTTAGTTACGAAAGTCCCTTAGCGGAAGTGAGGGATTCACTTTGACTTAGATAACAAGTCGAAGCGGATTGAAGAATTAGAGATGGAAATGCAGGCACCGGACTTCTGGAATGATCCGGAGAAATCCAACCAGAAGATGCGGGAGTCCAAGGGCCTGAAAGATATCGTGGATACGATGAACTCGCTGAGCAGTCAGTATGACGATATTCTGACACTCATTGAGATGGGGTATGAGGACAACGACCCTGCGATCATACCGGATATAGAGGCGGAGCTTAAGGAATTCAAGGAGACCTTTGAGAATATCCGTATCAGCACATTATTATCCGGCGAGTATGACCGAAATAATGCGATATTAAAGCTGAACGCGGGAGCGGGCGGTACGGAGAGCTGCGACTGGTGCAGTATGCTTTACCGCATGTATACGAGATGGGCAGAGCGTAAAGGCTTTGCGCTGGAGGTGTTAGACTATCTCGACGGCGATGAGGCCGGAATCAAGTCGGTGACTTTCCAGATCAACGGTGAGAATGCCTATGGCTATCTGAAATCGGAGAAAGGTGTCCACAGACTGGTGCGTATTTCACCGTTTAATGCACAGGGTAAGCGCCAGACATCTTTCGTATCACTGGACGTTATGCCGGATATTGATGAAGATGTGGATGTGGAAATTAAAGACGAGGATATCCGTATCGACACCTACAGGAGCAGCGGCGCCGGAGGTCAGCATATTAACAAGACGTCTTCGGCGATCAGAATTACCCATTTTCCTACAGGAATCGTGGTGACCTGCCAGAACGAGCGTTCCCAGTTCCAGAATAAAGATAAGGCGATGCAGATGTTGAAGGCGAAGCTGTATATGCTCAGACAGGAGGAAAATGCGGAGAAGCTGTCCGATATCCGGGGAGATGTGAAAGAGATCGGATGGGGCAATCAGATCCGCTCCTATGTCATGCAGCCATATACCATGGTGAAGGATCACAGGACGGAGGAGGAATCCGGCAATGTGAATGCCGTGATGGACGGCGCCATTGATCCTTTTATTAATGCGTATCTGCGCTGGATCAATGCAGTATAAGAAAGTTTCCACCGGTAAAATATGCGGCAGAACTTGGACAAGACGAACCCCTGAGTGAGAATTGAAAGATTCCGCTCAGGGGTATATATTTATTAGGTTTCACAGTAACAATATTTAATTTTACTTACGAATAACTTTCCGCATACCTGAACCACAAAAATCGTGAGGGAGTATTTTAAATCCTCTTTTTTCATAAAATGTTTCTTTTCCTTTTTCTGCAAGCAATTGTATACTGGAACGCCCTCCGCTTGGTGTTTCCCTATCGACATATTCAATCATCATATCAACTATTTTACTGCCGATTCCCATTTTTTGACAGGCAGGATGTACCACAACATCAACGATTACGTAATACAGCCCGTCACCAATCAATCTTCCCATTCCAACAGTTTGATTATCTTTCACTGCAACCACTGTATATAAACTATTATTGAGTGATTTCTCTGTCTGTTCTTTTGAAAAATTTAACCACTCAACGCTTTCTCTAAGCCTGCAATAATCTTCGTAACATAAAATATTTTCTTTATAGTCCATATAAAAAAGCGTCCTCCAAATCTTCAAATTATTCAGATAAGCTCTACTATGATCATATTTCTTTACTATTGCTTTTCCNTGACAAGATCAAGATAAAATTCTGCCAGCGTCGTTTTCATATAGGGCTGAACCCATAGCATGGCGATGCCGCAGGAGAGTAAGCAGGGAATCAGATAGGGGATAAAGCTGATATAGATATATAATAATCNGCCCTTGTTTCCGGCCATCAGTTTACG
The DNA here is from genome assembly GCA_014804655.1 of Lachnospiraceae bacterium. GTDB lineage: Bacteria > Bacillota > Clostridia > Lachnospirales > Lachnospiraceae > UBA3282. Next base: position 41,331 of record JAAUZK010000008.1, read on the forward strand.
ACTTACAGACAGCAGTTCACGNNCTGAATACTGAGGAAAATCGTGCAGCAGGAAGAATGCCTGTCCGTAGAACAGATTGATGGTGACAGATACTGTCAGAGAAAGAATGATTCCTGCCAGAGAGAGCAAAAGCACGTGAATGTAGGAAGAACCGGTAAACCGTAAGTCAAGGAACAATTCAGGGAGATCGAACAGAAAAGAAATCAGCGCGATCCATGCCTGTACGAGGAGCGCCTTGTCAGGACAGAACCTAAAACCGCAGAAGACATCACTCNCGNTAACATGCTGTCCGCACGCAATTTTTAAATAAAAGTAAGAGGTTCCGGAGGTAAAAAGACCGGACAGAACGGATATGGCAAAAGTGATCACATAATACAGTATGAGCCCCGGCGTGGTGCTGGTATCTCCTGCAAAAGAAAGAGCCATCAGCATAAAAAAGCCTGTGCAAAACGTCACAAGCAGACTTGCGCCGATGGCGGTTCCATAGTGTCCGAACATATGCTCTTTAGCGGATGCCTTCAGCTCCGCGGAAGACCGATGACCATTCATTGGATATACTCCTGTCTGTCAAAATCCATCATCGAAATTCATACCCCGATATTTGCCGGCTGCATCGGAGGCTTTCATGTCCTTCTGATAAGGATTCTCTTCATTATAGTATTTGATCTGGGTGGCGGTGGTGCCGCCGGATACATAGGTNCGNCCGCANTCNGGNCANANNGANGTNTGNATNGANACNTTNCAGGATANGACCTTGCCGTTATNCTNNGCNGCNTNCTTNTAGGCATTNCTNACNTGNTCCTGCTCATGGCTGCGNACNCGGGATGCNGCNGCNTTNGGNTCNATGTGGGCNGGAGCCTTAAAGGAGACATCCTCNTCGGAACCGTCNTGATATTTACGNTCTCGGCAGGTNTCACANTCGGCNGGAGACGATTTCTTGCCGGNCTGTTTCTCCGTGGATTCNCCGGGNTTTCTGATGATTACGCGTNCGNCNTCGGGAGTGTTTTCGGCACCCGTGCTGCCTGCGGCTTCATGGGCAGGNGAACCCGGATTTCTGCNNGAGNCNGANGGNGTTACTCCCGTGCNTGTANTTGTATAGGAGCCGTAATTGCCATAAGAATTATAGATTNCGTCAATCATNTTGCACCTTCCTCTCATTTTTTTANANAAAATTACCGATAAAAATTATATGGGTATGNAATTTCTTCACCGTTTAAGATCGCATTGATCATTTCTTCGTAGGTCATNCCGTACTGTTCTTTNATCAGTTCGTTCGCTTTCTCTANGATCTGCGGNTTCGTCCGCATNGCCTGAAAGGTTGCGGCGATGAGGAGGCAGTTAAANACAATGCCTNCTGTGGCACAGANCAGNCCGATCTTNGCTTTGGCAGCAGANCGAAGTGCCNTTCCTCTGGATAAAAGCGCCAACACAATGCCGATACTTCCGAGGATNAACGTAGGGTAGAGGGTAAAAGAGGCACACATGATGATGGCAAGAACACCCAGAATCATTGCTGCGGTCGCCAGCGCGTCTCCACCCGGCTTCGATGGAGGCGGATAGCTTCTGTTTGTATAGGGATTATCCGGTTGTAACTCCATGGTGCAGCTCCTTTGCTTTGTAGTGATTATGCGATCTGCTTATGTGTACCGTGTACCGTATGCGTACAGTATACCATATACATAGAAGAAAGACCAGAGGTTAAAATCATTAAAAATCAGCATATAAAAGCAGTTTTTATGCAAGTTTCGGCGTAAGCGATATTGACCATTTTATGGATTATGTGTAATATAAAGGCAGGAATAAAAGATAACTTATATATATGGCGCACGCCTCTTCTTTCGTGGGAAATGTATCTTTATGAGTAACTGTTCGGAAGAGGCTTCGTAATTGTGAAGAACATGGTTCTGAACAGTTACCTTTGTGAAAGAAAAAGGAAGCACAGTGATGATCGGGGGACGAAGTTATGAAAAGAAGATGGAAAGGTATCACGGCTCTGGGTCTGTCAGCGCTGATCGGGTGTATGGCACCCGTAAGTACGATGATGGCGGCAGCAGAAGAAACGGAAACTGCGGAAAGCGTACAGGAGCCTGAATTTACCGATTCGGCAGCAGAAGAAGTGCGGGAACCTGAAATGACTGAACCGACGGCGGAAGAAGTGCAGGAACAGGAAACTGACGAATCGGCGGCAGAAGAAGTGCATGAGCCGGAAGTGACCGATCCGATGACAGAAGAGACGCAGGAAACAGAAGTGGCTGAATCGACGACAGAGGAGGCACCGGAGCCGGAAAGTGTCGAGGCAGTAGCGGAAAGTGCGGAATTTATACCACAGGCAACGGAAACTGCAGCACCGAAAGCGCAGGAACAGTCTGAGAAAGCCGAAGCACCGGCAATTGTAATTCAACTGCAAGGGCAGAATCGGGCACGGGAATTGGGTGGTACGATCGAATATAATGCATATTTCGGCAATCGTGATCAGCGTCTCAGCATTTCAGCAAGTCAGGGCAGCGATTCGGTATCACTTTATTATTATCTTGACACGGCAGCCCGTGTTTCCGATGTGAGCAAGAGTGAGGAACAGTTATCCGATCTCTGGCAGCCTGCTGAACAGACGACAGGACAGGAGGTCATCCTGGAACAGGAAGGCGCATATGTGTTGTATGTCATGGCGAAAGCGGTGGATGGGCAGATCTCTTATGCGAGAACGGACGGTATCGTGATTGATACGACGGCACCCGTGATCACGGGAATAGATAACGGCGGCACTTATCCATCAGGTACGAGTTTCGGAGTGTCGGATGATAATCTGGAGAGTGTGCTGATGAACGAGCAGCCGGCAGCACCTTCACAGGCAGACGGAATGTATCAGGTTACGGCCGCACAGTATTCCACTTCCTGCGTGATCAGAGCGAAGGATAAGGCAGGAAACGAAACGGTGTACAGCATCACCGTGGAAAAGAAAGATGTAGAAGATGACGCAAATGTCATATCGAAGACCGGAGACTATTCGTTAAAGGCGGGCACTGCTTATTGGTTAGGCAACGGAAATTGGACGCTGGAGGGTGACAGTACAGTCTATCGCGGTGGTAGCACATTCTATGTGAGAGAGGACGGCAGCTATCATTTTACGCAGCATATGAAATAAGCTGAGAGAGGGAGTGGAGATTCTATGCAAAAGCAGATGTCATCTAAGAAGATCGGGTTGATCTTATGTGTGGCAGCCGCCGTAATTGCAGTGGTGGTTGTACTTCTTATAGTAAACAGACAAGATGAGACTTTCCGTTCCATTATGGTCTATGAGCTGGAGGGAAGCGCCGTGATCGAGCGGGCGGATATCGGTGCCATCGATGCGGTGGAGAATTTGTATCTGGAATCCGGTGATCGTGTGAGTGTGCAGCAAGACGGCATGATGCGTATGAAGCTGGATGACGATAAGTACATAACGGCGGAAGCCGATACGGTCTTTTCATTGGAAGCGGAAGGAGACGGGCAGAATTCCAAGACGAGGATCCGTCTGGAGCGGGGGGCAGTTACCAATGAGATTCAGAAGCCTTTAAGCGGGGGGTCACTGTATGAGACATCCACGCCGAATTCCGTCATGGCGGTCAGAGGAACGATATATCGGGCGCAGCTGTCTGACGATGGCGCAGGAGGACAGAATATGCGGTTGTGCTGTTTCGACGGAACGGTGGCGGCGACTCCGATACTTCCCGACGGGTCATACGGGGAAGAGGTGCTGGTTCATGCTGGCAGTGAACTGACCGTATACAGCGATGGGACGGTGGACGGTCCGAAGGAGATTGATTTTGCAACGCTGCCGGAGCAGACGTGGCAGACATTGAGCGATCTGCTGGAAAGCGGCGCACCTGTTACGGGAATCACAAGAGAAGAACTTGCACAGATTAAACAGGATGCCGAGAAAGCAGTTGTTGAACAGAGCGAGACAGCTGAGCAGACGGAGGATGTGCAGGCAGTTGAAGCGACGCAGGAGCAGGATATAGAGGATCAGGATACGGAAGAGCAGAGTGCAGAAGACTGGCAGGCAGCGGAATCGAAAGGAAAGACTACGAATTCCGAGAGCAAGCCTGCAAAGAAACCGGGCGGGAACAATACAGATCAGAGTGAGAATAAACCGGAAAGCGAAGCCGGGCAGAAACCGTCGAAACCGCAGGATACACAGCCTGTACAGGGTAATACATCAGATAATTCCGGAAACGGAAGCGATGATAATGGTAACGGTCAGGAACCAGAAGACAACGATTCCGGTGAGAATAACGGGAAGAAACCGGGCGATAACAAAGGTGACAAACCCTCTAAGCCGGAGAAAGAGGTAATCTATACGGTGACCTATAAGTATCAGGGGTCCGTATTTGCCACGCAGAGCGTGCAGAAAGGGAAGAAAGCCTCTGCACCGGTATTGTCTCCGGCAGCGGCAGGTACATGGGATTTTGACTTCAATACAAAGATCAACGCGGATACGACAATTGAGTGGAAATCCGGAAACTGACCGAACAAGGAGCAAGATGCAGCGGGACGGAATATTGTCCCGGACATCAGTAAAGCAGTATGAAAAATCGAAACGGAATGAAGGCGGCGGCGATTACGGCCGCCGTTGTTCTGACATCTTATATATTTCTGTATTTTGGCGCAGCAGGGCTGATCGATCAGGGCATATCGGACAGGCTGAATCAGAGAGAGGGCGTTACCAATAAGAAAATCTATATTATAGGGATCGATGATAAGACGTTGGACCGGTACGGTCCTGTCAATACATGGAGCAGAGAGATTCCGGCCGAACTGGTTTCGACATTGAATCATGCGCCGGACGGTGGTCCGGCAGTAATCGGATTCGATGTAATCTATAGTGAGGAGGCCGATGAAACAGCGGATGATTATTTTGCCGAAGTCTGCGGCGAGACGGGGAATGTGGTCGCTGCCATGAGTTTTTCCTTTAAGGAACAGCCCGAACGGGGAGCGGACGGCAGTATTGTCTACAATCCTTATTATGTAGATCATGTGATAGAACCCTATGACAGCCTGAAAGATCGGGTTATGTGCGGATTTGCCAATACATTTGTGGACGGCGACGGTTATGTGCGTCAGGCGATGGCTTATCTGGATTATGAGGGAGAACGGGTATACAGCCTTTCGTCCCGAGTCTATATGGCGTATCAGCAGAGTCGGGGAGAGGAAGCGGTGCTTCCCGATACTTACGGAAGAAACAATCGGTTTTACTTCTCTTATTCCGGCAAGCCGGGCGGTTACAGCGTGGTCTCCATGGCGGATGTGCTGGACGGCACAGTGGATGCCGCCTTATTCCGGGATGCAGTGGTGCTGGTGGGAGCATATGCTGTCGGGATGCAGGACGCTTACATGCCGGCCATTGCTCATAACAGCCAGATGTACGGAGTGGAGATACATGCCAATATCATAGAGGCACTGCTGGAAGGGCGGACACAGCTTCCGATAACACCCTGGGTCTATGCGGCAGCAGGGGCGGTTTTGTGCGGTTTGTTCTATGGATGCACGAGAAAACTGCGGCTTCTGTACTCTACGGTATTGCTTGGTACGGGCGTAGCTCTTAATGTTATTGCAACGAGGGGAATATACCGACAGGGCAGGGTCATGCCTACGATACTTCTGCCGATTTGTCTGATTCTCATCTATCTGATTCAGGTGATCAGAGGATATGTGACGGAGGTTATGCGCAGGCGGCGCGTGCTCAATGTTTTCAAGCAGTATGTAGCGCCTCAGATCGTGGATAAGATCAGTAAGGATAAAGATTTTGAGCTGGTGCTGGGCGGTGAGAACAGGCATGTGGCTGTTCTGTTCGTGGATATTCGCGGTTTCACTACGATGTCGGAGAGTCTGCGGCCGGAGGAAGTGGTGGAGATCCTGAACGAGTACCTGAGCCTTACCACGCAGGCGATTTTTAATCATGGCGGTACCTTGGATAAGTTTGTGGGAGATGCCACGATGGCGGTGTTTAATGCACCTTTTGATCTGGATGATTATATTTATCGTGCGGTCTGCACGGCGTGGGATATGCAGAGCGGCGCGGCGGCGATCGGAGAGAAATGTAAGGAGCGGTTCGGTAAGAGCGTATCCTTCGGAATCGGTATTAACTGCGGGAATGCCGTAGTAGGTAATATCGGATGCGATTTCCGTATGGACTATACGGCGATCGGGGATACCGTCAATACGGCGGCGAGACTTGAGAGCAACGCCGCACCGGGGCAGATTCTGATCAGCGGTGACGCATATGAGGCGGTGAAAGACCGGGTGGATGCGACACCCATCGGAGAGATTCCGCTGAAAGGTAAGAGCCAAGGGGTGTTCGTATATCAACTGGACGGATTAAAAGCATAAAGTCAGGGAGGAAAATAAGAGAGGAATGGGTAAGCTGTACTTGGTTCCCGACAGAACGGATATGGAACGGATGTGCAGTCTGGCAGAGGATTACGGCTGTGCATTTGAATATAATGATTTCTATGCTGCAGAGGTTATGGANGACCCGGGGAGACAGGAGGAAATTATNGCATCCTANGGGCAATATCGCNGCAGTTTTATGCAGGATACGNTGCACGGCGCTTTTCTGGATGTGACGATACACAGCAGTGATCCGCTGATCCGGGAGGCTTCTATGCTGCGGGTGCGNCAGTCCATGGAGCTCGCGGCGCGGATGAAACTAAGAGGCGTGGTGTTCCATACGGGNNGGCTGGCAAATTTNCGTGTNGCAAGNTATCTGGATAACTGGCGTGAGCAGAACNNNGTTTTCTTTACAGAGCTNGCAAGACAATATCCGNATCAGCAGATCTATATGGAAAATATGTTTGANGAGGCNCCGGANATNNTGGCCGGTCTGGCGGAGCAGATGCGNGATGTGGAGAATTTCGGGATATGTCTNGANTATGCNCANGCNATGCTGTCGGGNCGTTCCGGACAGGAATGGATCGAGACGCTGGCNCCTTATATCCGGCATATACACATTAATGATAACGATCTGGTCAATGANCTGCATNTGCCTGTGGGAGACGGNCGGCTGGATTTTCAGGAATTNGATCGTCTGATCAGACGGTATCNGATAGATGTTCCGGTGCTGGTGGAGGTAAGCGGATACGAGGCNCAGAAAAAATCATTGGAATATATGACACAACACGGGATTTACCCGATGGANNCAAAGGAGAATAANAGTGCANTTACAGTATAAGGATTTTGAGAAAATAATCAATATCGGGATCAGNCTTTCCACGGAAANGGACAGAAACCGGCTGCTTANGGCGATTNTGGANAANGGTATGGAGATTACGAATTGTGATGCCAGCACANTATATTTGTATGAGGACGNNAAACTTGTCTTTAAGTTCATGAAGACNCTTTCNCAAGGGGTTAATCGGGGTATGGACAAGCCCATCGACGANCTGCCGCCGGTGCCCATGAAGGAGGAAAATGTGTGCTCCTATGCNGCGATCCACAGGGAGGTAGTGAATATTCCGGATGTCTATGCGAGCAGNNGGTTTGATTTNTCCGGCCCCAGNCAGTATGACAGTCTGACCGGGTACCGNACGCAGTCGCAGCTGGTGGTGCCGNTGGNGAACAATGAGAATGAGCTGATCGGGGTATTNCAGTTGATCAACGCTATGGACGAGNCGCAGAANGTCATTGCTTTTGATGAGCAGTATGAGCTGATCATAAGATCGNTGGGNGCTATGGCNGCGATCGANCTCACGAACCTGTCNTANGTAGAGGCGCTGAAGACNCAGNTATACTCCTTTGTGGAAGCGCTGACNACCGCNCTGGAAGAACGNACACCCTACAATGCGCAGCATACCAGAAATGTGGAGCGATATGCCAGCATGCTGGCGGATNATATTAATGANTTNCATGCAGAGGGNAAGTGTGAGGAATTNTTCGANCCCGGANGGAAGGAACAGTTGATGCTTGCGGCGCTCATTCATGANATNGGTAAAATGGTNATTCCGCTNAATATTATGAATAAAGCTACCCGACTGGNNCAGGAGATCNGCAGAGTGGATGACNGGTTTACGCTGCTGCACGCGCTCTACGAGGTNGANATGCTGCGNGGCAGGATCACGCAGGAGGAATATGAACAGACGACNGNACAGCTTCGGGAGGATCTGGCATTTATCCATNAGATCGATACAATGNATTACGTGAATGATGNGNCATATGAGNATATTCAGGAACTTGCGAAGAANCAGCATGTANGCGAGGANGGAACGANTCTGCCGTATCTGACCGAAAGGGAAGTATCNTGCCTGAGTATTCGAAGCGGGACNCTGACGATGGAAGAGCGCAAGGANATGGAAAATCATGTTGTCATGACNTCCAAGATNTTGGATAAGGTTGAGTTCTTCAAAGGATTTTCCATGGTGCCCAANTGGGTCGGCGCACATCACGAGTATCTGGATGGCAGCGGGTATCCGAATCAATTGCAGGGNGANGANCTTGATTTCGAGACAAGGCTTCTGACTGTGGTGGATATCTACGATGCNCTNGCGGCTACGGACNGGCCGTACAAGAANCCGATTCCCNGNGAGAAGGCGATTGAGATTCTGAGGNGCATGGCNGAGAAGAATAAGGTAGATCTGCGGCTGGTGGAATGGTTGAATGANGCNNTGATAAAGANTGAAGGAAATTAANGCGCAAANAGANAGCGCAGAAATGAGGATAACATGGANATTATATTAAAACTGAAAGAAGAACTGAATGTAGANAAATGGCAGGTGGAAGCTGCCGTNAAACTGATTGATGAGGGAAATACGATNCCTTTNATCTCACGATACAGAAANGAAGCTACCGGNTCATTAAATGANGAAGTGTTACGTGATCTGGANGAACGGCTGACTTATCTGCGTAATCTGGAAGAAAAGAAAGAACAGGTGTTAAAGAGCATCGAGGAGCAGGGCAAGCTGACCGATGAACTGAGAGAGCGGATCGTGGCGGCGGAAACTATGGTGGTGGTAGAGGATCTGTACCGNCCTTACCGTCCCAAGAGGAAGACCAGAGCCAGCGTGGCGAAGGAGAAGGGACTGGACGGCTTGGCACAGTTTATTCTGGCACAGGAGACCACNGAGCCCATCGAGACNGAGGCGCAGAAGTATGTCCATGAAGANGAGGATGAGGCTAAGGCNGTGAAGACNGCNGCGGAGGCGGTTCAGGGNGCGAAGGATATCATAGCCGAGATGATCTCCGATGAGGCGGATTANCGTATCTATATNCGAAACATTACGACGGANGAAGGNAAACTGATCAGTACTGCCAAAGATGANAAGGCCGAGAGCGTCTACGAGATGTANTATGATTATGANGAGCCTNTNAAAAAGGTCGCAGGNCACAGAACGCTNGCNATCAACCGCGGTGAGAAGGAGAAGTTNCTTGTNGTNAGGGTGGAGGCNCCCNTNGATCGTATNCTNCAGTATCTGNGCACTAAGACGATNATAAATGACAANCCTGTCACATCNCCGATNTTGGAGGAAGTGATTGCCGACAGCTATGACAGATTGATNGCNCCCGCNATCGAGAGGGAGATNCGNAACGATCTGACGGAAAAGGCGGAAGACGGNGCTATCAGNGTGTTCGGTAANAATCTGGANCAGCTTCTTCTGCAGCCGCCCATCGCCGGTAAGGTTGTTTTNGGATGGGANCCTGCATTCCGTACCGGATGTAAGCTGGCGGTGGTGGATGAGACNGGTAAGGTGTTAGACACGAAGGTNATNTATCCCACCGCNCCCCAGAATAAGGTNGCGGAAGCCAAAGCGGANTTGAANANACTGATTAAAAAATATAANGTATCCCTGATTTCCGTGGGCAANGGNACGGCNTCCAGAGAGTCCGAGCAGGTNATCGTGGANTTGTTAAAAGANCTGGATACACCGGTGCAGTATGTCATCGTAAACGAGGCGGGNGCATCCGTCTACTCTGCGAGTAAGCTGGCGACNGAGGAATTCCCGAATTTCGATGTGGGNCAAAGAAGNGCGGCNTCNATAGCCAGAAGNCTNCAGGANCCGCTGGCNGAGCTGGTGAAGATCGATCCGAAGTCGATCGGTGTNGGACAGTATCAGCATGANATGAANCAGAAGAAACTGAGCGAGGCCTTAGGCGGTGTCGTGGAAGACAGCGTGAATAAGGTGGGCGTGGATTTAAANACGGCTTCNGCNTCTCTCTTAGAGTATGTGTCCGGCGTGACGAAGGTGATCGCAAGAAATATCGTGGATTACCGCGAGACTAACGGCAGATTCACGAACAGGGCGCAGCTTCTCAAAGTAGCNAAGCTGGGACCGAANGCCTATGAACAGTGTGCCGGTTTTATGCGNATCACGGACGGCGATAANCCGTTAGATGCCACCAGNGTNCANCCGGAATCNTACGAGGCGGCNATGAANCTGTTNGATAAGATGGGNCTGACGATGGAAGACGTGAAGGAGGCGCAGAAGAAAGCNGCGGCACAGAAAGCGGCAGGGAAGAAAGCACCGGTGAAGGAGAAGAAGAAACCTCAGCCCAAAGTGGTGATTCGCAATACNAACACTGCCATGGGTAAGGCATTGGCGGCAGCGATGGGCGGCATGACGNTCGANAATNATAATTCNGACACGGATGTCAAGTCTGGCAAAAATGNCGGAANCGGAAGTGACGGTATTACNGTCAGNGGTCTGGAGAAGAAGATNAAGGATAAGAAGAANCTTGCGGANGAACTGGGCATCGGTGAGATNACGNTGACAGATATTNTGAAAGAGCTGGAGAAGCCGGCCAGNGATCCNCGTGACGATATGCCGGCNCCGATCTTAAGAAGCGANGTNCTGGANATGAAGGACTTAAAACCCGGCATGATNCTTAAGGGAACCGTNCGTAACGTCATCGACTTCGGNGTNTTCGTGGATATCGGNGTNCATCAGGACGGTCTGGTGCATATCTCGCAGATCACGAACAAATTCATNAANCANCCGNTGGANGCAGTCAGTGTNGGNGATGTGGTGGANGTGCAGGTNCTCACCGTGGANGTGGCGAAGAANCGGATCGGNTTGACGATGAAAATTAAGCAGAATGCGTGACAGGAAATCCTTGACAGTATCTGCGAANATGGATATGATAATGATAGAAGGAAAAGNTTGTCAACAGATTTNCAGAGTGACAACATTAAGATACGAGANTGATNATAAGCTGCAGGAAATAAGTATNAGCGGCAGTGGNATATTCGCAGGAAAGGAGATATGGTTATGAGTGCGATGACAATCAGCGGAAGNGGTAATGATATTTTTAAATCTTATTCACATCTTGCCAGCGGTAAGNGNATCAACTCAGCGGCAGACGACGCGTCGGGNCTNGCAATTGCGCAGAAGATGCNGAGAGAAGAGACCGGGTTAAGTGTNGGTGCCCAGAATGCACAGGCAGGAATCGGAGTCNTGAANGTGGCGGACGGTGCGCTNGANGGAATGACGGATTANTTACAGAGAATCCGTGATCTTGCACTGCGGTCGATGAACGGTTTNAATACTGCTGANGATAAGCAGATGTATCAGGATGAGATCNATCAGCTTAAGCAGGGTATCCAGTCATTNGCGAAGGATACTTCCTTGAATGAGCAGAAGCTGTTGGATGGCAGTATGGCGGATATGGGTATNGCNANGAATCCGAANGGCGGCGGTATGAAGATCCAGATGGAGAACTCCACATTGGAGGCGCTNGGNATTGCNGATTTCGATGTTACATCCGATAATTTTGATCTGAAGGCCATTGATAAAGCATTAGATATGGTTTCNTCAAGAAGAAGCAGTCTGGGAGCGATGACCAATCGTCTGGAGCATACCTATAATTACAATACGGGGGCATCTTTAGAACAGCTTAGTTCCAGAAGCCGTCTGGAAGATCTGGATTTCCCGAAGGCAATCTCCGATAAGAAGCAGAAGGAAGTCATGGGTCAATATAGAATGATGATGTTGCGGCAGCAGATGAATAATAAGAGTATGATAACGAGTATGTTCTTCTGATCCGGATCAGGTCACTATAAAAAACGTTAGGCAATTGGTAACTGTACAATTATGAAATGATGATGTAACACCCCGAAGAATATGTTTTATGCATGTTCGGCGGGGTGTTTTCGTTTATTGCATAAAAAGCGCTTGACAGAAGTACTGTGAAAGTATATGATAAATCCAACAAGAGTAATCAATGAACCGTGCATTCGCACATTCGGGCAATTTCTGCCGCTTACTCAAAAAACCAATCAAATAGCGGCAGAGGTAGCCGAGCGAATGTGCTTGTGTTCCTTAGTATCTTATGTAGTGCTTGGATTGCTGTACAGTATAGATATTGAATAAGGCTGTATGACAAAAGCGGTGCAGGACAGCAGTCTACCTTCTGCCGGAACGAAGAAGGAGGACTATATTGATGGAACATGTGGCACTTGAAAGAGAGGAATATTTCATGGCGATTGAAGGAAGAAAGACTAAAACAGCCGCACAGGTGATTCAGGAGGAAGAATGCGATACTGAAGAAGGCGGAAGATTTCCCAAAAGAGGGTTATATACCACCGCGGATATTGAAGCGCTGCCGGAGGGAGAACGGGCGGAGCTGATTGACGGCGAGATGTTTATGATGGCGACACCTACATGGGCACATCAGACTCTTCTTGTGGGAATGAGTGCTGATATTAGACAGTATATCAGGGAGCATAAAGGCAGATGTAAAGTAGTACCGGCGCCCTTTGGAGTCTATATCAAAGATGATGAGCGCAACTTTGTGGAACCGGATATTATCGTGATCTGTGACAGGGACAAGTTGGATAATAAGGGCTGCCACGGAGCACCGGACTGGGTGATCGAGATCGTATCTCCGTCCAGTAAATATATGGATCGTGTGAGAAAGCTTGCACTGTATAAGGAAGCAGGGGTACGTGAGTACTGGATCGTAGACCCCATGCAGAGAAATGTTACGGTATATGATCTGGAGCATGGCAATGATCTAAATGTTTATTCTTTTACCGACCGGGTAAAAGTGGGAATTTATGAAGAGTTCGAGATAGACTTTAACGAATATCTGGAAGAATTGAAGGAGTTTGAAGCGGGTGGTGAGTGAGGGCCTCATCATAGTATACAGAGGACATGTAAGAGACCATGGGTGGTCTTTGGTCTGTTGACTGAAATAACAAGAAAAAAGACGAACCGGAAATAGAAGGAAAAAATAATTTAGGAATAAAAGAAAAAGGCGGTTGAACGATCATGAGATCATTCAGCCGCTTCTTTATGTAATAGGAAATTGTTCCGTTTTTTCGAGTTCGCGAAGCAGATCCTATTATTTTACTTTGACAGTATATTTTACTGTAGTTGCCTTTTCATTGTCTGCCTGTCCGTAGAACGTGACTCTGAACTGCAGGCTGTAGGTCTTTCCTTTTATTGCATTCGGTGTGTTGCATAAGGTGATGACACCGTTAGCGTAATTACAGGTGAATGTATCGCTGTTGTTCATCAGCTCCACGTTCGTGACGACCGGATTCTCCGCGCCTTTCAGGGTGGCGGATACATTCCGCGTGATTCCCTCATAGGAACCGCTGAAGAAGGTGGCATTGTTAGGTATGACAGTAACCTTGGGTTTGCCCTGCTTTAATTTAATGTTGATATCCGGTGTAATGTAGCGTATCGTAGCGCCCTCAGCATTTTCAATAGTGAGGTTGATCTTCACTTTATAATTATATTTCGTGATCAGCGCTGCATCTGGTTTCGCATGGATGATTACCTTATTATCCACACATTCTGCATTGAGCAGATGGGCGGCCCTGCCGGAGAGTCGTACACCGGTGATGTTTCCGTTCAACGATTTCAGTGCAGGTGTTGCTGTCACAAAGGTGCCCTCGCGGTTTAGTACGTCGATGCTTCCTTTCGTGGAAACCTTGACTGCTTTATCCATGGCTACGTCTACAATCTTGATGGTGAGTGGCGTGCTTACCGTCAGTGTATCGGTCGCTTTTACATTGACCTTGAACTTATAGCTGCCCTTGGCAACGACGGTGTTATTCAGCTTCGCAATTACCTGATTTTCGGTTTGGTCAAAGGCAAATACGATGCCGGTGTTGATGATATTGCGTGATTTGGCATCGGCAGCGCTGACACTTACGTTAAGCGGGTCAAACTTCGCTCCGTCTTTCCACATCACTGTGGTGGTCGCCGAATCATATGCCATTGTCGCCGTGTTGGTGTTGAGCTGCAGTGTGGTCTTGCCCAGCTTGGCGGCAGGTTTGTTTCCGCTTACCTTGATGGTGAACGGAACGGTAACTTCATCCGTCCATGTTGTATCGGTCAGGATGAGTTTTGCCTTGTATGTTGTGTTTTTGCTGATCTGCTTACTCAGTTTTAGGTAAAGATATCCGTTCTCGGAAATAAGAGAAAAACCGGCATCTTGTGTGGGTTGATCGAGATGAGCAGTCATGCCTTTGTGTGCATATCCCTGCGGATGGTTTACGTGCGGATCGAGTTGTGCGCTGTCAAGTCCGATGGTCGGATAGAGCGTTATGGATGTCTTTTCAATGATACCCTTGGGGGCATTCTTTTCCACACCGACTGTAAAGTTTGTTGTAACATCTTTATATCCGGTGAAATGTAATGTAAGAGTGCCTTTTTTATTACAGTTGGTTGTCAGATCCGGACTCTTAGCCTTAAGATACCAATAGCCATGTGGATTCTCTACCGTGAAGTCGCAGCCGGTCAGTTCCATACTTTCCAGAACTTCATCTGACGCGACCTCTAATATGCTGTTCTCCCAGTCCTTGTAGAACAGGTTTACTTTCGTGTTCTGTTTGATCTTATATTTCGGTGCCTGTTCTACTACTTTAACGGTGAATGCCACATTGTTGTAGTCGAACTCTTCTGTACCTAATTTAACTTTGCCCTGCAGGGTAAGCTTGTAGCTTCCTTTGGCGATGCCATCGGCTGCTGTAATGACATATTTTGCCTGCGATGCATTAGCTTGTGTAGCATCTGCCGCGGCAGGACCTGCCCCAGTTAAAGTGAATTTAGCTGCATCGTCTCCCACAAGAGAGGCACTCGTCACCTGATATCCGTCGCTAGGATAGAGGGTAAATGTCGTGCCTGTAGTCTGCCACAGATTGACTGTGACGGTGTCCTCGCTGATGTTGGGCTTCACATCGGTAACGTACAGGAAGATGTCTTTCTGTGTCTTCGCCTTATCGTTTGCTGTCAAAGTAATCTTTGCCATGCCCGCGGCTTTGATTGTAAGCGGTATGTTGTAGCCGCTGCCTTCGGCAGTTACTTTTCCGGTTGTGATCACCTTGGCATTGTTGTTCTTCACTGTCAGTTTGGTTGCGCCTGTTACAGTCACATGGACGGTGCCGTTATTGTTATTTACATTGCTGTCCAGTTTGCCGCGATAAGTGCCCTGCGAAGCGTCATCCGCTGTAAAGTTGTCTACGGCAGTTACTTGGATATCTGCTGCTTCTTCGTCTACTACGGTTACTTTGTACTGTGCTTTATATGTCTTGCCGTCCTTGAAGGTTACCTGCGCTTTGACGGTGGTCGTGCCGGTTCCCTGAGCGGTCAGAGTAGTAGTCGTTCCGCTTACAGGATTTACTTTGGCAACGGATTCTTTTGCGCTGCTCCATGTGACATTCTCTGCATAGGCAGACAGATCAAGCTGTGCGCCGTTCATGTTCCAGATGACGGAAAGTTCGGTATCAGTGCCCTGACGCAGCGAGTTGCTGTCTGCGCCGATGGCGATGCCTGTTACAGTGCTGAGTGCCACGGAAAGTTCCGTCTCGTAAGGTATGGCATTCGAGTCAGTCGGATCCTTGTACTTAGCCGCAAATGCTTTAGCCTGCATGCCGGCGAACTGTTTCAGGGATACATCCGGATACATCCATTCCCATCCGGCAGGGAGCTCTACATCATAAAGGGTAAGCTGTTCGTTAGTCAGCGCGGTCAGTTCTGACGGAATATTTACATCGTCCGCAGTGGTGACCGTCTGTACGGTTATCTTACATTCTGCCGTCTTCGTGTCGGACTTCGTGCCGGACTTCGTGGTGACAGTGGCACTGATCTTAGCGGTTCCTCTCGCATGGGCCGTTACTATGGCCGCCAGCGGATCATTTGTTTTCGCGGCGACGGAAGCAACAGCCGGTTGGTCGGATGTCCATGTAATCTTGTCTACTGTGGTGTCGCTGGGAGTGAGGTACAGTTTCAATTGTTGCATATTCGGCATCTGGGCTACGGGCTGTCCCTTTGAATCCAGATATAGTGTACATTCACTTTCATTCAGCGTAACGCCGGTCAGGGTATCCCTGCTTACGGTCACATTACATTCCAGAATCGGTCCGTTCTTGACTTCGGCCAGAATTTTAGCACTACCTGCGCCTTCCGGTGTTACGACACCGTCTTTTGTTACTGTTGCTACACTTTCATCATTGCTGCTCCAGGTGACGGAGGAACTGATATCGTTTGTGCCGTTGCTTACTTTCAGCGTTTCTGCCTGACTGGGTGTCCAAGTGGACAGATTGAAAGACAGTTCAGTCCGGCTCAGCGTATAATTGAATACCTGTACGGTACAGGAAGTTGTCTTGCCGTTATGGGTAGTGGCTGTGATCTTAGCTGTACCCACACTCACGGCAGTCACAGTTCCGTCTGTGCCTACTGTGGCAACGGAAGTGTTGTCGCTGGTCCATGTGACATTCTTATTGGTCGCATTGTCAGGCTTGACGGTTGCTGTCAGCTTTTCGGTCTGGTTAAGCTGCATGTTCAGCGTTGTTTTATTCAGGCTCACACTGGTGGCGTTTACCACGGTGCTTGTGCCTCTCACGGCGAGGTAGCCGATTTCAGAGCGGGAGCTTCCGTCTACGCTTACAGCCGTGATCCGATAGGCTTCTTTCGGGTCAATATTTTTTAAGTCGGATGCGGTGAAGTAGTAGTAGTTTCCGTTTGTGGCGGAGGATGCCGTGAATGTATGAATGACATCCGTGTCATATGGCTTCGTGATCGTTACGGTTACGGGATATGCATAGGAGCCGAAACCGTAGTATGCATTGGTGGCGCTGTCGTCATTAAACCATACGCTGCTGTTGCCGAAGGTTTCCCATTCACCGTATTCTTTGGTGGCATTGTAGGCTGTTGAATAATAGTCAGTTCCATTATCAAGCCTGATTCCGAGACGTCCCGATTTGGTGAGTTTAGCATAATATCCGACATATCCTTCCGGTACGTCTTTTAAGTATAAATAGAAGTTCGAGCCCGACCATGAGGCGTGATCTGCCTTCCATCCGGAAATGGGTTTGCCCAGTCGGTCGAAGAGTTCAAGTTTATAGCCGCCATTGTTCCAATGAGCAAGAGCTGTTTTTGCCTCCACTTTGCTATTATGGTCATGGATATAGTTGCCGGCAAGCTGTTCTGAGGAGAATGCGAAACAAATACCTTTTCCGGAACTGTCCGACCATTCATACATCCATTGGCTGTTCATATAGAACTTTTCATCGTCATATACATAGATGTTATGGCTGTACAGATGCTTACCGTTCTGGGAATAGCGTATCTGGTAAATGCCTTCAACCAGTCCGTCAGAGTCCTGCCATGTGCCGGTATAGTTGATATATCCGTTGGCGGTTTTGCCGGTGAGAGCCGTTTTCTCTCCAACGGCAGTGCTGCCTGCACTTGTGTAAATCTGTGCGTCAATTGTCTGGCCGGCCTGCACGTTTTCAGTGGGAATATATACGTTTAGTTCCAGTTTCTTTAATAATGCCTTGTGGTAAAGGATCGCGCTGTTATAGGCAGTTTTTGAGCTGGTGGTAGAACCAGAGGAATAGTTATACCATTTTACACTGGAATTTGTATGTGTAAATGAGCGCTCATTTCCTTCGGCATCTGTGTAAGTGTATATGAAATAAGCCTCTTTATCCTGGGGCGGTGCATAGCTTTCTCCCTGATCGTTTTTAAAATCCAGTGACAGCAGGGAATTTGTTATTTTACCTTGTGCCTTTCCCATTACAACTCGGGAGGAACTGTTGTTGCAGACCGATACGGATACTTGGGTACCATCCGCTACGGTGGAGTCTGTCTTGACTTCATACACACCTTTCTTGTAATTATAGTGCTCGAATGTGATAAAGCCTTGATTTTCATAGGGAGCGTATAGTGTAATGCTCTTATCACGGATATTGTCAATGAACGTATATCCCTTATCTGCCTCTATGTTATAGGTGAATGTCTTACTGTCGAATATGTTCCAGTAAGTGTCCTTCTTAAGCTTCTTAAGCTTATAGATAGCTTGCTGGCTGTTATATCCCGAGGCAATACCGCTGATATATTCTGTAATGTTCTCACCATTTTCATAGAATACAGGGCGTACTCTGGCAGGATCAATATTTGCACCACTAAGTCTGACATACAGATAATCGCCATAATTGTCGTACTCTTGATTGCTTGCACTCCATAAGCTATCTACAACGGCAGCGTTATCCACACAGACTGCCTTCTCGTAGGTGACAGATGCTCCGTCAGTGGTAGTGACAACTGCACTGTAATATCCGGCAGACAGATATTTGGCAAAATAAACTGTTGCGGAAAGACTTATGGAGTTCCCGTTTGTTAAATCGCCAATACTGAAGTAGCCGAAAACATCTTCATAAGGGTTATAGTAACTGCTATTGATATATATATTTGAAGATGAGGCGCTGCCTACGGGTGTTCCATTCTGATCAAGAAGAGTTACGTTTGCAATATTGTCTTTAGTATATGTTGCAGGGAGATTGTCAATATATACGCTTGCATTAGTGGCATTGGGACGTATGTACTGTGTTTTTACCACAGAAGTATTGGCATCCGCGGCTGCAAAGGTGATCGAAGCTGTCTGTTGTAGCCATTCAGTACCATAGTTGTCCGTCAAAGTGATCACGGCATCACAGGGAGTTCCCGCAGTGACGGTAATTCCCGTGTCGTTGCCGTCACTGTTCTTGAGGATATCCTTAATGTAGTATATACCATCATAGGAATTTGTTTCAGTACCGGAAACCGTTATGTCGCCTATGGTGAGGGAAAGAGTATATTTTCTTTGGTAATCAGTTTTTAGTCCGGTCACTTTTATCAGGAACGGTCTTGCCTCACCCGACACGTAGTATTCCGGTGCAAGTGTGACTTCCTTTTTTGCACGTTGTGTTTGTTTCGTGTTTGCGATCCAGTTAGATTGTCCTGTAAGTAACGATGCAGGAAGTTTTGCCTCGGTGATCGTATCCGCGTTAATTTTGTTATCACCAAAGTTAGCAGATGTCAGTCGGCTCATCCCGGACAGATCCGGTAATTCTGTCAAGTCATTGTACATTAGATTAATGCTGGTCAGAGTCGTCAGAGTGTCAAGTCTGCCCACATCTGTTATAGTGTGTCCGGAGAAGCTGATACTTGTCAGGTTCTCTATGTGCTCGATACCCTGCAGAGAGCTGATATTACCCGAAGCGTTACTTCTGTCATAGTAGATATTGGTCAGTTTCTCCAGTTTGTCACTGGTGATCTGATCAGAGTCTTCGATACCGATCTGTTTCTTAATATAGCTTCTGAATACCGTATCCGGGAATTCGGTGTCTTCGTAAGTCACAATCTCTTTCGTTGTAAAGATAAGAGGATTATCTTCTGTGCCGAGATTCTCGTAAGTTCTTTCCGCCAGTCTGCCGGATGGTTTGATATAGTATTCGTATTCTGTATTCGCAGACAGGTTGGATGCCTGAAGCGTGCCTGAGGCAGAAGTACTATCTTTGCGGTCAGATACATATCCGGATGTAGACATCCAGGATGTATCCGATTTTTTTCGATAATATAAATAAAAATCGATACTGCTGTCTGCATAATAAAAGGGTGATAATTCTACAAGAGCACGCAGGCTGCCTGTCCCGACCTTTGAGGTCAGGTTGATCGTTGCGTCATTGATGTCTTTCGGTGTTATCGTAATCTCATCTGAATTAATGAGTTTTTTTTCACCGGCACCGATATATGTGGTCAGTGCTACGTTTGCTTTTCTTGCCCAATTCAGATCTACTGTTGCATAGTATTTATTTGGTATGGTGTTATAGTTCTCATCCTGATATTCCCGAGGGCTCATATTACCGCTCTGCAGACCGGCAGCGTCTGTGTAGTGCAGTTTCATGTCAAATATGGCTTCCTTGTTAGGATTATCTATTGTCCAGGCGATTTTAGCTCTTTGGTAGCCGATCTCTTCCACAGAGACGTCGCGGATAGATATCGAAGACTCTGTGACAGGGCCTTCCGTGGTGAATTGATCCGGAACCGTCAGGAAGTGGTAGCAGTATTTGCTATCGGTACTATTATAGTCGTAATACACCAGACGATAGTAATATGTTGTGTCCGGTTTAAGTATGCTGTCACCTTTAAAGGTGGCGGATACATCATAAGTATCGTTTTCATATCTGTAGTCATAGTCCAAATTTGTAAATTCGCCAATTATAAATGAGGAATCTGAGAGTTCGGCTTCTGTAATTCTGGATTTCCCTTTGAAGAAATCATCTGCAAGGGAGGACTCTGTTGTATATAGTATTCTAAAGCGATAAGAACTGTAGATACTCTCTTTAGAAATCGCAGAAAAGTCTGCCGAGTAGCTTCCCGGTGTCATCGTGACATCTGAAAGGTTGTATCCCTCCGGATCTTCCGTCAGATAGTCGCCTTCGCCATAAGGATTTATGGAGGACAGCATATCATCTTCGCCGGCATCATTGCCAGATACCGTGCCATCTTCTTCGACATTGGGAGTGTCATTTTCGATAGGATCGTCTTCAATGTCCGTGTCGTCGCCAGTATCGAAATCGTCATTATTAGATTCGTCACCGTTGTCGGGCGTGGTGCCGGAATCGTCGCCGGTGTTATTGGAACCATCACCGTTGTCGCTGTTGGAATCGCTGTCGCCGCTATCGGTATTGGCATCAGAATTGCCGGTGCCGTTATCGTTATTAGCACCGGAATTACTGCCGTCAGAACTGTTATCTGCGTCATTTCCATCGTTAGAACCGGCATCGGAATCGTTGTTGTCATCGCTATCTGATTCGTTGCCGGAATCTATGTTGTTGTCGTTACTGTTGCCGGAGTTGGCGTTATTGCCTGTGCCTGCTCCGGTTTGTTTATTTGTGCCGTCGAAAGCATCGGGCGTTCCGCCCGACTCATTCTCCGACATCGGCGATACCGTCTCATTAGAAGAGGCGGTACTCATAATATCGCTGCCTGCGTCCGGCGACTTTGCGTACACCGGCATACCTGCGGGCAGGACATTGGAAATGATCAGTACGGCACAGAGGAGTGCGGTACATAATCTGCGTTTACGTTGTCTCATAATTTCCTTCTCCTTTACGTGTTTGATAGAAATGCATAATAAATCAGCTTATTCTAGCATATTTTCTGGGGGGGGGGCAAGAGGGGATGAGGGATTTGTGCAGAAAAAAGCGAGGGCTGGTACAGAATAGATATGGTCGGAAAATATGAACGGAGAAGATAAGTCGATCGTATAAAAACAGGCAAATTCGGCTTGACAGACATACCTATAGAGTATATGATAATTTCAACAAGAGTGATCAATGAACCGTGCATTCGCACATTCAGGCAATTTCTGCCGCTTACTCAACATTACAAATTAAATAGCGGCGGAAGCAGCAGTCTACCTTCTGCCGGAACGAAGAAGGAGGACAATATTTATGGAACACGTGGCACTTGAAAGAGAGGAATACTTCATGACGATTGAGGGAGGAAAGGCTAAAACAGCCGCACATTTGCTTCCGGAAAGCGAATCCGATACCGACGAGGGCAGGAGACTTCCCAAAAGAGAGTTATATACGATCGAGGATATCGAGGCGTTGCCGGAGGGAGAGCGTGCGGAACTGATTGACGGTGAGATATTTATGATGGCGACACCGATGTTGAGACACCAGAAGATACTTATATGGCTGAGCGCAAAAATTTGGAATTATATAATGGAACATGGTGGATCATGTGAAGTTTTTCCGGCACCGTTTGCGGTTTATATCAAAGATGATGAGCAAAATTACGTGGAGCCGGATATTTCCGTAATATGCGATCCGAATAAGTTGGATGAGAAAGGATGTCACGGCGCACCGGACTGGGTAATCGAGATCGTATCACCGTCAAGTAAGGATATGGATTATGAGAGAAAACGGACACTGTATGAGGAAGCGGGCGTGAGGGAGTATTGGATTGTTGACCCTATTCAGAGCACCGTTAGGGTATATAACTTCGGAACTATGACCATGGTGGAACAGCATTCTTTTTCCGATCGGGTGAAAGCGGGAATTTACGAAGATTTGTTTCTTGATTTCAAGGAGATGGCCATTGATGATCAGGGCAGCACAGACTGACCGATTGAAAAATTCCCTTGCAATCCCCAATCATCTATTGTATACTTTCTGTTGTGGGAAACCACGGATTCCGGCACTTGCGGTAAGTATGCGGTGCGGTCTAAGCGGTAACCACAGAGATTTTAATATCAGAAAAAGTTCTTCGGGGTCGGGTGCAATTCCCTACCGGCGGTATAGTCCGCGACCCGTTACAGCATAGTATATGTGTTCTATAGGATAGCGCTTGAGAGATTGGATGTCGAGTGAGATGGTGAACATGCTGCTGTGACGGCTGATTTGGTGCGATTCCAAAACCGACAGTAAAGTCTGGATGAGAGAAGAAATAGCAGGACGACATGCGGCAGAGCCGTGTGAGAGACTTTTTGCTTTGCTTTATTGCCCCGAGACATATGTTTCGGGGCTTTTTGCGCGAACGAACTTTTTCCAACAAAATTATGGAGAGAAGCTGTATGCTTCGGAATGGAGGAAAAATGAGTAACGGATTATTACAAAGTATTGCAGACAATCTGACATTTGTGCTGGTCTGCATAGGGGTAGCGGTAGGACTGTTTGCGATCGCATACGCGGCGGAGAAGTATGTGTATAAGCGGGATGGTATTACAGAGCGTATCTTAAGCACCAGAAAGATCACGATGATTGGACTTTTCTCTGCGCTGGCGGTCATTCTGCATATATTTGATTTTCCGATTCCGTTTTTGGCACCGGGCTTTTACAGGCTGGATTTCAGTGAGATTCCGGCGCTGGTGGGCACCTTCGCTTTCGGTCCGGTAGCGGGTGTGATGATCGAGTTCTGCAAGATCCTGCTGAAACTGGTGATCAAAGGCACCAGTACTGCTTTTGTGGGAGATTTGGCCAATTTTGTAATCGGCTGTAGTCTGGTTTTGCCGGCATCGATCATCTATATGTTCAAGAAGACGCGTAAAAGGGCTATCCTGTCATGTATTACCGGATCGGTGATCATGACGGTATTCGGAACGGCGTTTAACGGCGTGTATCTGCTTCCGGCGTTTTCAACGTTATTCGGAATGCCCATGGATGCGATTATCGGGGCAGGAGCGGCTATCAACGGGAATATTAACAGTGTTACGACGTTCGTATGTTTCGCGGTAGCGCCCATCAATATCATTAAGAGCGTGGCGGCTTCCGGTGTGACGCTGCTCATCTATAAACCGCTCAGTCCTATCTTGAAAAATGCACAGCTTTCCACGGTGCGCAAAGACAAGATAGCGGTGGAAAAATAAGGTTTAGCCTTAAATACGCCATGTGGCGACAGCTTTAATTATGCGTTGCCTGCCTTACAATAATGTAAGAAATTAAGGGAAAATGTAAGCCGATTCAATGGATTACATTTTCCTTTTGTTATATATTTAGAAAGAAGTGAATTAAGATAATATTAAGGTTTCACTATCACGATTTTAAGAATCGGTTGTTATGATACTCCCGTAGAACGGAATACAGAAGTAAAAGCGGGGCAGGTTTTCATGAAGCAGAGAATTTTAATAAAAGTTTATATATTATAAATATCCTTGAAGAAAAATATATGATAAGGTCGTTACAATATATGGAAAGAAAGTAACTGTTCAGAAGGTGCTTCCGCAGGGTGTTTTTTATGAGTGAAGCGTAAGCGGAAGTCACAGAAAACCCGAAAGAAAATGTATGAACAGGATAAGACGGACTTTTTCGTGACATTCCCGCAGTTAAAAACCCTGCCGCATGCAGCTACATGGCGCGTTGCTCGCGCGAATAAAATGTAATAAACAGGAGGATCAACTATGGAAGCATTGGTTGAGATCCGGGATATGTGTAAGACATATAACCCCGGTGAAAATGAAGTAAAGGCGCTGGATCATGTGAGCCTGACGATTCACGAGAGGGAATTTGTGGCAATCATCGGGCACTCCGGTTCCGGTAAATCTACGCTGATGAATATGCTGGGGTGTCTGGACGTGCCTACCAGCGGCAGTTATTACCTGCACGGGCATGATGTGGCGGGAATGTCGGACGATGAATTGTCGGATATCCGCAATCAGGAGATCGGATTTATTTTTCAGGGATTTAATCTGATTCCGAGTCTGACGGCGCTTGAGAATGTGGAATTGCCTTTGATCTATCGGGGTGTCGGTAAAAGAGAGAGAACAGAGCTGTCTGATCGGGCGCTTGACAAAGTGGGGTTGGAGAATCGTAAGGATCATAAGCCTTCGGAGATGTCCGGCGGACAACAGCAGAGGGTTGCCATCGCCAGAGCCATAGCGCAAGCGCCGCCGATTATCCTTGCAGATGAACCTACCGGTAATCTTGACTCCGGTTCCACGAGAGAGATCATGGAAATTCTCAAAGGATTGCATGAAGAAGGCAGAACCGTGATACTGATCACTCATGATAATGAGATCGCGGCACAGGCCAAGCGGGTCATTAAAATTATGGATGGCAAGATTGTGGAAGATTATATGAATGAGGTACAGCAGGCTGTCTGAAAAGAATGCAAGAATCGACAGTGAGAGGCCGGATACGGGAAAGGCAGAAAAAAATCTGAAAAGAAGGAGCAGGAAGGAACAGCAATGAAAGAAGAATTGAAAACAGCAGACTCCGTTAAAAACAATGTATGCACGGTAAACACTGCGGAGACGGGGAATCAGACGGAACAGGAAGGTAAAAAACACAAAGCGAAGAAAGAGAAAGCGCTGAAGACACCTATGGATAAGAAGAAAAAGAAGAAAATCATAAGACGCTGTGTCATTGGTGGTGTGGCAGCGGTGATCGTCCTTTTTATAGTCAGCAATTCCATTGCAGCTAAGAATGCGGGCACCGTGGTATACACTACGACGGCGACAGTGGAAAATATAGAGCAGACGTTAAATACCAGCGGCACAGTCAAGAGTGAGGAGACGAAAACCTATTTTGCACCGGTGGCTGTGCAGATCGGTTCGGTAGACGTGGCGGCAGGAGACAGCGTGAAAAAGGGAGACTGCCTTATTAAGTATGATGCGGATGCGCTGGAAGAAGCAAAGCAGATTGCAGAGTTGAAGCTGCAGGCTAACGAGGGTGGTTATGAAAGCTCCATCCATAAAGATAATAAGTACATAGCAGAGTTGGGAGAGGCCAACGTGAATCTGGCGGTGCTGGAGCAGCAGATCGAAGACAGTGAGAACTATGTCAAGGAACTGCAGCAGAAGATCAATGATAAGAAGACATGGCTTGCGCATGAAGGCACGCTGCTGCAGGTATCGTTGTTAGACTGGTCGGACAGACCGGATTCAGAGGAGTATCTGAATCTGCAGAAGCTGATACAGTTCAACAGCTATGAGCAGCAGAACAACAAGGATATCCTTGCATGGCAGAAGGAAGTAGACATCTATGAAGAAAAAATCGCTGCCTACAAGGAATACCGTTCTGAGATGAAATCACAGAAGAGCAGTTCCGAGGGCGGTTCCATGGACAATGGCAGTAGAAGCCAGCTGGAGGCCAATACGCAGATGGAGCGGATTAACGGCCAGGAGACGTTACGTGATATTCAAGAGGTAGAGAACGGTATCCTTGCTGATTTCGACGGTGTTGTCACTGAGATGGAGGCTGTGGAAGGTGCGATCCCGCAGGAGGGAACGAAGTTAGTCACGGTGGAGAGCACGGAGAATGTTAAGGTGGAGATTACCGTGTCCAAATATGATCTGGAGAAAATACAGATCGGACAGACGGCCTCCATCGATATCGCGAATAAGAAGTATGAAGGTAAAGTGACCAAGATCAACCGTATGGCGACCACCAATGCCAGCGGTGCAGCGGTAGTAGGTGCGGAGATTGAAATTGAAAATCCGGATTCGGAGATTTATCTGGGGGTAGAGGCCAGAGTGGAGATAAATACGGCTTCCGTGCCGGGTGCGGTAGCAGTGCCTGTTGAGGTCATTAATACAGATAAGGACGGAGATTTTGTATTCGTGGCGGAGAACGGTGTGGCGGTGAAAAAACGCATTACGACAGGAATTTCTTCAGACAGCTACTGTGAGATCAGGGAAGGTCTGTCAGAAGGAGAAACGATCATTGTGACAACAGGGCAGGAACTGGAAGAGGGTGCGCCGGTGACTGCGATCCCGCAACAATAAAAAGAGATGAAGTTATTCTAAGTCATCAAAATACGCTGACTAAGAATAACTAAATCATCTCTGAGATGAAGTTATTCTAAGTCATCAAAATACGCTGACTAAGAATAACTAAATCATCTCTGAGATGAAGTTATTCTAAGTCATCAAAATGCGCTGACTAAGAAAAACGAGATCATCTCTGAGATGAAGTTTTAAATTATTATGAGAAGACAGCGGGAAAGGGACAGGTTGGTACAATGGCACAAATATGGGAATATATTAAAATTGCTCTTTTGAATATAAAGAACAATAAGGGAAGGTCCATTCTTACCATGCTGGGCATTATCATCGGTATTGCTTCCGTGATTCTTATCATATCCATCGGTAACGGAATGAGAAGTCAGATCAACGGTGAACTGGACAGCATGGCAGGCGGACAGGTAGCGCTCTATACCAATGATTCCGTGGAAGGCAATGACGTGACCTTCACGGATGAAGATTTTGAACTGATTGAAGAGAAGGTAGAACACGTCAAGGGTGTTACGCCGCAGT
The DNA here is from genome assembly GCA_014804655.1 of Lachnospiraceae bacterium. Taxonomy (GTDB): domain Bacteria; phylum Bacillota; class Clostridia; order Lachnospirales; family Lachnospiraceae; genus UBA3282. The sequence goes on from JAAUZK010000008.1 coordinate 68,331, forward strand.
ATTCGATGTGGGCGAATGCGGAAGGACGCAAGGGTAATTTTGAAGCGTTGGTATATGCGGGTAATGAAGCGCTGCAATACTGTGTGGCGAAGGAGCCGATTGCGAAGGGAAGATACTTTACGGAAAGTGATTATCTTGCGGGCAATAAGGTGTGCGTTGTTAATGAGACCAGCGCCAGAATGCTCTTCGGTACAACGGATGTGATTGGAATGAATTTCGATGTGACGATTTACAATGTGACGCAGGAGATGTCTATTGTGGGAGTCAGAGAAGACAGTAAATCCACGATGCTTTCCGCACTGAACGGCAGCGGTTATCTGCAGGTGGAAATGCCGATCTCCACGCTGGGATCGGGTTACGGATTCTGGGTGGAAGATTTCCAACAGTTCTATATTGTGGGAGAGAGTGCCGAGTATTCAACACAGGTAGCGGGAGATTCTCTACGTCTGATGGAAAATAAGCATAATGTGCGCGGAGAAAACAAGATCATGATGGAGAGCTTCGCGGATGCGCAGTCGCAGATCGACAGTATCTTGAGCGTGATTACAGTCTTTATCTCGTTTGTGGCAGCGATCTCGCTTCTGGTAGGCGGAATCGGCGTTATGAATATCATGCTTGTGTCCGTGACGGAGCGTACGAGAGAGATCGGTATCCGTAAGTCGCTGGGAGCAAGGACAAATTCTATTCTTTTACAGTTTCTGGCGGAAGCGGGTATTATTACATTGATTGGCGGATTGATCGGCATAGGGCTGGGCAGCCTGGGAGCAGTGGGGGTCTGCAGCATTATGGGATTTCAGGCGCAGGTGAAAGTGACCACGGTGCTGTTTGCAGCGATCTTTTCCTCGGCGGTGGGTATTTTCTTCGGAATCTATCCGGCCAAGAAAGCGGCAAAGTTAAGTCCGATTGAGGCGCTGAGACATGAGTAAGGGATAAGGGCATTATGCAAAACCCTCAAGTGCGGCTGCGGAAAATGGATTTTTTAAATGTTTCAGTAGTACATGGCAAGATATTATATGAAACATCAAGAAAATCTTTTTTCTGCGCAGGACACTTGAGGGTTTTTATGCAGTCTGCCTTGTTAAATTTTTTAGGTATCAGAGTTTTTAATGACTACATTCACATCATCTAACCCCGATACATTTACATTTCGATTAACTTTCGCATCATAGGTATCCGCCTTGATGATTTCGGAAAGGTCGATACCGGTTGCTTCCTTCATGCTTTCAAATAATTTCGCCATAACTACGGGCACATTTCCGGCAACCTGATTGACTCCGGTGCTGTCGCCTTCTCCGCCGCCGATAATAGTGATCTTGTCGATCTGTCCTAACGGTTCGGCAATCTTCGCCGCGATATCCGGCAGTACCTTGATCATCATCTCGGCTACGGCCGCCTTATTGTACTTTGCGTAAGCCTCTGCTTTCCGCTCCATGGCTTCTGCTTCTGCGATACCCTTAGCCTGAATCGCCGACGCTTCCGCTTCACCCACGGCGCGGATACCTTCCGCTTCCTGTTCTTTGGAGAAACGGTCTGCTTCTGCCTGGGCTTTTCTTGCTTCCGCCTCGCGCTGTGCTTCGAACTGCTTCGCTTCTGCTTCCTTCTGTCTCTGGTAGAGGGCTGCGTCCGCTTTCTGCTGAGCGGCATATTTATCCGCATCCGCCTGTTTCTTGACTTCCGCTTCCAGTGCCCGCTCCTTGACGGCAACCTGTTTCTGCTTTAATTCGATCTCACGTTCCTGCCTTGCGATATCCGCATTTGCCGTAGTTACCTCGATGGTCTTACGCTGTTCCTCTTTCTGGATCTCGTAAGCTGCGTCCGCCATAGCTTTCTTGGTGTCGGATTCCTGCTGCAATTCGGATTTCTTAATCGCCAGTTCGTTCTGTTTCTTGGCGATTTCAGTCTGTGCAGCAACAGCCGCGTCGTTGGATTCTTTATCTGCAGCGGCCTGCGCTACCTTGATGTCTCTTTCGCTCTCGGCTCTTGCGATAGCAGCAGTCTTTTTGATCTTAACAATATTATCAATACCCAGATTCTCGATGACATCGTTGCCGTCCACGAAGTTCTGTACGTTGAAGCTGACGATATCAAGTCCCATCGCCGCCAGATCCGGCTCGGCATTTTCTTTTACCAAATTCGCGAATTTCTGCCGGTCGGAGACCATTTCCTCTAACCGCATCTTACCTACGATCTCACGGACATTACCTTCCAGAACCTCTCTGGCAACGCCTGCAATGTACTCCGTATTCTTATTTAAGAAGTTCTCGGCGGCAAGACGCAGTCTGTCCGCCTCACTGCTGATCTTGATGTTGACGGTAGCATCCACATTGATGTTGATGTAGTCCGCCGTCGGAACCGCATTGCTGGTCTTGACATCGATCGGGATCAGTCTCAGGTTCAGCTTATCCAGCCGCTCGAAGAACGGAATGCGTATACTCGCTTTACCGATAACGATTTTGGATTTCTTCTTGAAACCGGAAATGATGTACGCCATGTCCGGTGGAGCTTTCACATACCCGATGGCCATGAAAATAATGAACAGAACCACCAGTATGATGATAATTAACGCGGGTAACCCTATTGTTTTCATTGTAATACCCTCCTGTGAAATTATACGGCATCATATTGCGCAAACAGTGAAAGTGCTGTTGTTGCACGATAGACCGTTTATACATACAGTATATCTTATTCCGGGGTAAATTGATATAGAAATCCACAGAAAATTTGACAGGAAAAGACAAAAAAGTTAGGACTTGTAGATAACCTTTGACAGTAACAACGCGGGTTTTACCGCTCACAGCACCACCGTAAAGCAACTGCCTCCGCCCAACACGTCACTCACCTGAATATTTCCGCCATGCGCCTTCACAATTTCATAAGCAATCGATAATCCCAGCCCGAAGTGATCCTTCGTACTTCGGGATTTCTCTACACGATAAAATCGGTCAAAGATCTTCTTCTTATCTTCATCCGAGATACCAATGCCGTTGTCTGTAACAGATATATGAAAGCGCTCCTTGTGCTTCGAGACTGACAGAGTGATCTTCCCGTGCTCCGGCGTATAACTGATGGCATTATGTATCAGAATGGAAATGACCTGACTGATGCGTTCCGGATCTGCAGGGCATGCAGGCAGTGCGCCTTCCGGAAGTTCTATCGAGAGGGAGATGGATTTTTCCTGTGCCAGCGGTTGGAAGGCTTCATAAGAGTTCATGAGTAATGTATCCAGTTCCGTAGGCTCCATTCGGATGGGGAAACGCTGGTTATCGGATTGGGAGAGGGTAAGCATGTCGCTCACGAGTGAAGATACACGCAGACCTTCCTGGCAGATCGTTTTCAGGAAACCGTCACGGCGTTCCGGCGGAGCGCTTTTACAGCATTCGGCAGCGGACAGAATCACGGATAGGGGCGTACGGAGTTCATGGGAAGCAGAAGCAATAAAAAGCGCCTGCTTTTTCTGATTTTCTACGATGGGTTTCAACAGCTTTCCGGTGAAAAACCAAGAGAAAATGCTCAGAAGCAGTACAGCCGCGACATCGATCAGCAAAAAGCGCAGACGTTGTTCCCGTATTTGGTTTTCTAAATTCAGCAGGGAGGATAGAACGATGACCTCCAGAGTGGAATCAGGGCTCCCCATCCTGATCACACTTCCGTAATATTTGGTTTCCGTGGAAGGGGAAGTAAATTCGTATTCGCAATGCGTGATCGTGGTGAAGACGCCTGTTCGCGTGGAAACTTCAAGGTCGGATTGACTGGTGTAAGCGTCGCGACTCTCCTGTAGAAGGATGTCTCTGGAAGAGTTTTCTTTCGGATCATTTAACTGATTAAAGAGAAACGGCGTTCCGTTGTCCAGCACAAAGAAGAGATAGTTGCCCTGCGCTTCCATTTTGGACAGCCATTCCATGGAGATAACGGTCTGTTGTTCAAGATTGGTGGAAATCGTGTTCATATCATTTTTGAACGCTTGAAACTGATTCCTGTACAGTCCTGTTTCCGATACATATAAATAACAGAAGGACATGATGATCATGATAATAGCGGTGATTCCCGTGCACAGCAGAGTCAGCCGCAGATGTACTTTCTGAAACATGGTGTCCTCCTTCATGTGCTTTGTAAACAATACCCGACACCCCGTATCGTCTTGATCTGCAGTGCGCTTCCCGTGATCTGAAGCCTTCTGCGCAGAAAGTGAATATAGTTATCCAGATTGCCTTCCTCTACGTCGCTGTCAGGTCCCCAGACCTTTAGGAGAATCGTAGTTCTTTGCAGGGTTTTCCCGATAGAGTGGACGAAGATCTCCATAAGCGCCGCTTCTTTCTTAGAGAGTGTACAGCTTCCCGACGGACCGGTGAGGATACATTCCGATGCCTGCCATGAGATATCCGCAACAGAGAAAGTGTCGTTGACCGTGAGGGTATGAGGTCTTCTGGTGACACAGCGGATACGGGCCATCAGTTCCTCGAAAGCAAAAGGTTTTACGAGATAATCATCGGCGCCCAGATCCAGTCCTGTTACCTTATCAGAGAGTGTGCCCAGAGCGGTGATGAGAATGACTGGAGTAGAGATGCCTTTACAGCGAAGCGATGTCAGGACATCTGTGCCTTCCATGCCCGGAAGCATTCTGTCAAGCAGGATCACATCGTATATATTCTGTTCTCCGTAGAAAAGAGCTTCTTCCCCATCAAAGCAGGAATCTACATTAAAGTGTTCTGATTCCAGCTGATAGGTCAGGGTGTCATTCAGATGTCTGTCGTCTTCCGCCAGTAAGATTCTCATGGACATATTCTTCCTTTCCCTCACAACCTAGACATGACTTAGTTATACTTAGGCGGAGTTCTTTGACGCCTTAGTATAACTTCATGTCTTATTTTACCATAGAAATCTATATTTAATCTCTAAAAAACGGAAGAAATCTTAGCCATAAATATAGTCACCACATTTTTCTGTGCTTTTCAAGATGTATTTAACACATTTTTCTGAAAAAATATTGGATAAAAAATCACATTTTAATCAAAAGTGTCATTTGCAAGGAAACCATAATGGATTTTAAAGAAATTTATTTCTCTGTTTTTTAGAGATTATTTAGAGAAAGGCTTGGTATGATGATAACAGTTAAGGTGACACAGGATGATCATGTGTGGCACGGATATGGGATTTGATTAAAGAAATTATTAAGGCGGATTGTGAAGAAGAAAGTAAAGAAGAGAAGAAAAAGAAATTAGATTATGAATTAGATTATGAAAGAAAAGAGTCAGGAGGAGTAGGAAAGGGTTTATGAAAAAATTTCGGAAAGGTCAATTGAAGAGAATATTTGCGGCAGGTATGTCGCTTGTGATAGTTGTATCCCTTCTCGGAGGCTGCGGAAACAGCGGTCAGCAGACGGCCGGTAACGGCAGTGGGAACAGGACGGATGATATAGTGGCGGATGGCGGCAGTCAGGCAGATGAACAGCCATCAGGCAGCACGGCTATGGGGCGCTATCTGGAAGAGGCTGCGGATATGTCGGAGAGTTTGTCGGGATACCGCAATGCGATATTTAAGTTAGAAGACGGAGGTGTGGTGCTCACAGATCCGGTGAAAAACATGAGGGTTTCGAAAGATCATGGTGTTACGTGGGAAAACGACGGGAATACATGGTTGAGTGAGATATTGGACAGAGGAGGATTTATTGACGATTATGCCGTGGGCGCAGACGGCACGGTAGGGATTCTGTATACGTACATGGAATCGGAAGATGAGACGGATGCGGATGAGTCCACAGGAACGGATTTAGAAGAGGAAGAGAAACCATGGTGGGCTTCAGAGAAGAGGGAAATGCTCATCGTAAAGCCGGACGGAACAGAAATGCCGGTAGTATTTACGGTGATGGATGAAGACATGTACCCTTCACATATATGGATATCCGAACATGGAAGAGTCTTTGTGGGAACGCAGGGATCGGATCTGTATGAGATTTTAGAGGATGGCAGCAGCAAAGTCTTTCTCACTTTGGAAGATTCTCCACAGATCATACAATTTCAGGAAAGCAGGATGATTATTGACGGCTATGGCTACGACAGTCTGTTGATCTATGATATGGAGAGCAGCGAGTTCATCGAGGATGATGCACTCGACACCTTTGTGAAAGAAAATTATGGGGATAGAGCTTTTAACGGTGGGAGCTGGTATGATCTGTATTTCTTTCCGGGAGAAGACAATATTCTCTATCTGGCGGGTGAAAAAGGGGTGCACCGTCATGTGATCGGCGGAAGCGCTATGGAGCAGATCGTAGACGCTAACCTTACAACATTCGGCAATCCGACTTATCGGCTATTGGGAATGGTCGCGTTGGAGAATAATGAGTTTATGGCTATCTTTACAGATGCGCGTCTTGTTCGTTTCATTTATGACCCGACAGTGCCTACGGTGCCGGGGCAGACGATTAAGGCATACAGCTTGAAAGAGAATAATACGCTTCGGAGAGCTATTTCGATTTATCAGATTGAGAATCCGGATGTTTACGTGGAATATGAGATCGGCATGGAGGACAATAACGGCGTTACGAGGGATGATGCTCTGAAAAAACTGAATACGGAGATCATGGCGGGAGACGGGCCGGATCTGCTTATCCTGGATGATATGCCGGTGGATTCTTATATAGAGAAAGGGATGCTTGCGGATATTGCTCCGCTGATGGACAGTATGAATGGAGAAGAAAAACTCTTCGAGAATGCTGTGGACGCATACAGGCAGGAAGGTAAAATTTACGTGGTTCCATGCGAGATCAGTCTTCCCATTATGGAGGGAGCTCCGAATTATGTATCCGATATTAATGATTTAGAAGGCATTGCCGATGCGGTGGAGAGACTCAGAAAGGACCGCCCGGGGATGGATCTGCTGCAGATTTGTTCGCCCAAAGGCGTGATGAAACAGTTTGCAATGGTCTGTGCACCTGCATGGCTGACAGAGAGCGGAGAACTGAATCGTGAGATGATTTCTGGCTTTCTGACGCAGACGAAGCGAATCTATGATGCACAGATGGAAGGTCTATCTGATGAGATGATACGACAGTATGAAGAAAAAAATGAAGTGCATATTCAGTATTACGGAGAAATGCTGGAGGAATCGGATTGGTTTGGACGCGGCACGGAAGAGGTGTATTATGTGACGGGTGAAAGGCAGATTATGACAGGGGTGCTCGGAGGTGCATATACCTATGCGGAAATAACCTCGGTGCAGAGAACAACCGGATTTGAGGATAATGTGATCCTTCCTATGTTCGGACAGTGCCAAAATGTGTTCTGGGCGGATACATTGGCAGGAATCAGTGCGGTTTCCACGCAGATTGACAGGGCGGAAGGCTTGCTGAAAGTACTTTTGGGAGATGAAGATATATCAGGCATGGGATTTCCAATCAACCGGACAGCTTTTGAGAGTTCACTTTTTCCGGCTGATTTTGTCTCGACTGATACTGCGTACAGCCAATTGGGTTTTGAATATGAGGACGGCAGTAGTTTTTATTGGAATATATATTGGTACGGCGAACAGCAGGCGGATATCCTAAGGGGATGGATACAGGCAGCAAACACGCCGTATGTGCGAAACAAGGTGCTGGAAGAAGCGGTGTATAGCGCAGGAACATCATACATTCAGGGCGAAACAAGTCTGGAGGAGGCGGTGTCGGCGGTAGAGAAGAGTATGGCAATCTATATGGCGGAGTAGTTTATAAATCTTAATTTTAAGAAAGGGAAGTGTATGAAAGCAAAAAAAGCAGCAAACAAATTATTATCAATTCTGTTGTTATGTGCTATGTTGCTGACATTACTTAGCGGCTGTGGGGCTGAAGAAGAGGTTTCGGAAAACAGTGCCGAAAATGAGCAGAATGCAAAGAGTACACAGTCGTCTGCAGAGGTTACGGCAATGGGACGTTATGTGGAAGAAACTGCGAATTTACCGAATGAGGTTTTTAGAGCGAAATTGTCTCGATTAGAGGACGAGAGCTTAGTCATATGTGAGTCCTATTCCCCGTTGTATATTTCAAAGGATAATGGAGTGACATGGGAGACAGACGAGAGCATAACAGGCAGCGGAATATGGGAAAATAAAAGCTGGGTTTTTGATATGGCAACCGGGGCTGATCATACGATGGCCATTATTTATGATGATTATGAGAAAGTTTATGAACAGGGCGAATTAAATCCCAGACTTTGTCTTGTCAAACCTGACGGTGCTGAGGTTACCATAGATATTCCCGTTAGGGCAGAGGATCGGAATCCAGCCGGTGTGTGGATATCGGATACAGGAAGGATTTTTGTGAACACAGACGGTTCCAATATTTATGAAGCCCGGGAGAACGGAAACATGGAACTGTTTCTGGAGCTTGATCCCACTTATCATCCATATTTGATACAGTGTCAGCAGAACCTTATGGTAATAGATGGAGGCAGCTATAGTGAGCTCCTTATTTATGATATGGAGAAGAAGCAATACATCGAGGATGAAGTTTTAAAGGAGTTTGTGAATGAAAATTATGCAGACAGGACGATTGAGGAAGGATATGGTATGTATTTCTTCCTGGAAGAACAGGGAGTTATTTACCTGGCAGGACAAGAGGGGCTACACCGCCATGTAATAGGCGGCAGTGCCATGGAACAGGTCATAGACGGAAAACTTACTACCTTCAATGATCCTTCTAACCAGGTGCTGGGTATGATTAAACTTGAAAATGATGACTTTGTGACGCTATTTAGCGATGGCAGATTGGTTCGCTATGTTTATAATCCGGATATCCCTACTGTACCAAATGAGAAACTTAAAGTATACAGCCTAGAGAACAACGATACGATACGTCAGGCAATTTCTTTGTATCAGATAAAAAATCCGGAGGTTTGGGTAGAATATGAGATCGGTATGGAAGATGGAGCTTCTGTCACAAGAGATGATACGCTGAAAGAGCTGAATACCAAAATCATGGCCGGTGACGGTCCCGATATATTAGTATTGGACAAAATGCCGCTTGATTCCTATATCGAAAAGGGGCTGCTTCTTGATATGGGCCCGATTCTTTATAATTTAAGCGGTGAAGAAGCGCTGTTTACGAATATCATGGATGCCATGAAAACAGAGGACAAACTATATGTAATGCCTATCGAAATACAGATTCCGGTACTGTATGGAGATAAACAATATATTTCCAAGGCTGATAATCTGGAGGGCATTGCCGATATAGTGGAGGAACTGCGGAAGGAATATCCGGAAGAAGAACAGGATTTATTAGGTGTGTATTCGGAAAGAGAAATCATGTATCTGTTCTCTATGGTTTCAACGCCGGCATGGACGGCAGAAAACGGTACAATTGACATGGGAGCGATTGCAGAATTTCTGACACAGGTGAAAAGAATATATGATGCGCAGATGGACGGACTTACGAAGGAAACAACTTGGTCTCATGGAGCTTATGCTTTGCGGGGACAAGAATACATGGGAGGGAGAACCACGGATGTTATGAGACTTTTTGTAGGGGAGACTCATATTACAGGCGGCACGGTGTACACTGATTATGGATTTGCACACTTGAATTCCGTAAATAAAGTTGAAAAATATGAAAATGATGAATGGATTCCTATGAATGGTCAAAGCAGCAATGTGTTTCTTGCCAAAACAATGGTGGGAATTAGCGCAATGTCAGTGTCTGCGGATAAGGCGGAGGATTTTATAAGGTTATGTTTTGGTAAAGAAAACCAGTCTTATCTGATTAATGGATTTGCAGTGAATCAGGCAGCGTTTGATGAAGGCTTTATATTTGATGGACGCCAGGGCTACACGGAGGGAACATGCGGAATGATTGAATTGATCGATGAAAATGGATTACGTGTCAAGCTGGATATTTATTGGCCGGATGAGGAGCAGATTGCCAGATTAAAGAATTGCATTAAAACGGCGGATACACCGTACATTCAGGATTCTATGCTGGAGGAAACCGTATATGAAGCCGGTACTGAGTATATGTGGGGGAACATCAGTCTGGATGAGGCTTTGGACACAATAGAGAAGAGGATGGCACTCTATTTTGCAGAGTAAGAAAAGATGAAGTAGGTGGAGAGATTGGTTAGACTGAAGAGAGATGTGAAAAAGCAAAAAAGCAGTGCAAAAAGTCATAAGGATACGAGGGCATTCTTTCTGTTTCTGGCACCGAGCCTATTGGGAGTGCTTATATTTGTGCTGCTTCCCTTTTTGGATGTGTTCGGGCGGTCTTTTAAGACGGTGGTAACGAGTCAGTTTGTGGGATTTCAGAATTATAGAACCATTTTTGCTAATCAGGCATTTCGGCTGGCGGTAAAAAATACATTCCGTTTTACGCTTATATGTATTCCGCTGCTGGTGGTGATCGGCCTTATGATTGCGTTGCCGATCAGCAGGCTCAAAAGCGCCGGGACGATCAAATCACTGTATCTGTTCCCGCTGGCAATGCCTACGGCGACGATCGTCATTGTGTGGAAGATGGCCTTCTATAAGCAGGGATTCCTGAATCTGGCGTTGACGAAAATGGGAGAACTGACAGGCTTATGGGGTGAGATTCATACGGATTATCTGGGCAGCAGCGCTTCTTTCTGGGTATTGGTATTCAGCTACATATGGAAAAATACGGGCTATACAATTGTGTTGTGGCTTGCGGGGATTCTGGGGATTCCGAATGAGATGCTGGAGGCGGCGAGAGTGGACGGCGCTTCCGAGAGGCAATGCTTTTTTAGGATCGTGCTTCCGAATCTGAAAGGGAGTTTGTACACGATTGTTATCCTCTCATTCCTCAATTCATTTAAGATATACAGAGAAGCTTATCTCGTGGCCGGAGCATACCCGGAACAGGATATGTATCTATTGCAGCATTTGTTCAATAACTGGTTTGTGAATCTGGATTTTGACAAGATGGCGGCCGCAGCGGTGTGTGTGGGCGGATTTCTGTTTGTGGTTATTATGCTGTTGCAGAGGATGTGGGACTCGAGATGAACAAGACATGAAGTTATACTAAGGCACCAAAGGACGGTGCCTTAGTATAACTAAGTCATGTCTGGAAGAATGCCGCTGGCGCGTGCATTCTTCTGGGGGTGAGAGATAGATATAACAGAAAGGATAATGAATCGAATGGGTTTACATAACTTCCGGATACAAGGAAAAGATATTAAGAAAGGGATCACGGTTTTATTGATTATGATTCCGACGCTTTTGGTGTGTCTGCCGATTGTTTTGCTGGTGACGGGATCAGTGATGAGTAACGGAGAACTACGACAGCATTTGTCACCGGTTTTTTCGGATGCGTTGGAATATATCAGTTGGAAGATTGTGCCGGATTATCCGACCTTTGACAATTATAGTAAATTGCTTTTCATGACACCGCAGTTCTTCGTTCTTTTTTGGAATTCCATTAAGATGGTGGGATGTATCCTGTTAGGGCAGCTTTTAGTAGGCGTTCCCGCGGCGTGGGCTTTTGCGGTGTATCAGGTGAAGGGAAGCAGAGCGCTTTTTGCGCTTTATATAGTGTTGATGCTTCTGCCGTTTCAGGTTACGATGCTTTCCAGTTATCTGGTGCTTAATAAATTGGGAATGCTCAATACGCAGCCTGCGGTGATTTTGCCGGCAGTGTTCTCCACGTTTCCGGTATTCCTAACATACGGAGGATTCCGGTGTATCCCTATGCAACTTATGGAAGCGGCGCGGATCGACGGGGCAGGGGAGATACGAATCTTCTGTACAATCGGGCTTCCACTTGGAAAAAGTGGATTATTGTCTGCCATAGTGTTAGGGTTTTTGGAATACTGGAATATGATGGAACAGCCTATGGCATTTCTGGAAGATAAGTCACTGTGGCCGCTGTCGCTGTATTTGCCGGAGATCACGTGGGCACAGGCGGGATATGCGTTTACGACTTCGATCATCACATTGATTCCTGCGGTATTCGTCTTCGTATGGGGACAGGATTATTTAGAGCAGGGAATTATTTTTTCGGGACTAAAGGAATAGGAGGAGAGAACGTTGGAGGGTAACAGGAAAAAGAAGATCATAGTAGGTTTCTTTGTATTTCTTGGGCTTATGTGGCTCTGTACGGTCGTATCAAAGAGTATATACGCGTCGGAGCTTCCGATCGTTTCTACGGAATCGATTGAGAAGAAATATGTGGAGCATACGGTGCAGGCAGATGGTATTGTAGTGGCCGGGGATAAAAATTCCGTGACTGCACTGAGTGGACTGCGGATTGATAAGCTGGCGGTGCAGGTGGGCGATCAGGTGGAAGAGGGAGACGTGCTTTTTACGATAGATATGGACGACCTGACGGATATCATAGATGAAAAGCAGACGGCAGTATCCAAATTACAGACACAGATCAACACACTGGCGCAGAATGAGGAACTGGCAAGGCAGAAAAGAGAGTTGGAAGAGCAGCGCGCCAGAGAGGACTACGACGCTACGGCGCGGCGCGAAAATACGTTGGTAGGAAGGGAATTGGAAGAACTTAATAAGGCCGAGAAAGATTTAGAGAATCATGAAGGCGGAGATGATGAGGCGTTGAAAGACGCTTTACAGGCGGCGGCCTATGCGGAAGCCGATGCAAGATGGCAGAGAGATACTAGCATGAAAGAGGCAAGCCGCAGGGTGGAGGATATCACCGCACCGGAGAGTGCGGATTCCACGTTGACGGTAAGCCGTCTTGAACTTGAGGACATGAAAGAAGATCTGGCACGCTTTCAGGCGGTTAAGGATGCAGAGGGGCAGATCAAGGCGGAGCGTGGCGGATTGGTGACGGACATCTTTATCAGTGCAGGCGGCAGGACGTCTGATTCGGCGGCCATGCTGCTTTCGGATGATTCTGTTCCCTGTCAGTTTAAGACGATTCTCACACAGGATCAGAAGAAGTATGTGTCACTGAATGATACAGTGTCACTTAAGTTGGACGGTAGCAGCAGGGACAAGGAGGCAGCCGTGGATTATCTGTCTGAGAGCAGTACCATGCCCGGAAGTTATGAGGTCTATGTTAATCTCCCTGAAGGAACCGGAATACCGGGAATGTCGGGCACAATGAGCCGTGCGGAGTCAGGAGAGAAGCATTCCTGCTGTGTCACGCCGGCAGCTGTGTATAAAGAGGGTGTCAGAAATTATGTCTATGTGGTCAAAGAGCGGGATGGTATTCTCGGCAAAGAATATTATGCGGAGCAGATCAATGTGAGAGTTCTGGATGAGAATGAAAGCTGGGTTGCATTAGAGGGAGCACTGGACGATGACAGTATGGTTATCTCTTCTTCCACGAAAGAGTTGAAGAACGGAGAAGTTGTGAGGTTGTCGGAATAGTATAAAGTGAACATAATATAACGAATAAAAATCAGGAAAAATTTTCGCATATCGAAGATCTTCCTGATTTTTGTTTTCTCGAAACTTTTACTCAAGTTTGAAGGTTATTGCAAATATGCATAAAACATATATAAAAATAAGTGCTCAATATCGTTCGAAAATTACTATAATAAAGAACGGTATTTTTAAGCACTACTGTAGTATATAGTCTACCACATCACAAAATAAAAGTCTAGTAATTTTTTGTATTCCCTTTACAATATAACTTGTCGATATAACCGGTTATAATTTGCAGAAGGAGGTTGTACATGGGCACACAGCACAAACAGAAGAACAGGGATCTGTCGAGGCAGGCAGAGGAGAATTATCTGGAACAGACACTTGATGTAGTGAAAGACAATCTTACGAATTACGGGCGGGAAGTGTCGCGTATGCAGGAAGATATCGATGAGATGCTGGCACATTATCATGATAATGACGTGGAAGTATTAACGATTCTGAACAATACCGTGACTATGCATGACCATATGAAGCGGGCACTTTTACGGAATGAAAAGGCACTGAATAAGCCATACTTTGGCAGGATCATTTTTCACGATGAGGCGCTTGATAAGGAAGAGTCCATCTATATCGGCAGAGGCGGGATATCTAAGGATACGACTCACTGGATGGTAACGGACTGGCGTGCGCCTGTGGCGAATGCATACTATGAAAACGGTCTTGGCAAGTGCAGTTATGAAGCACCGGGCGGTACAAGGATACAGATCGATTTGGAAGTGAAGCGCACCTATGAGATTGAGTCGGGCAGGCTGTTGGATTACTTTGACAGCGAAGTGATCGCCAATGATGACCTGTTGACGAAATATCTTGCCAAGAATAAACAGGCGGTCTTAAGTGAGATTGTTGCTACGATCCAGAAGGAGCAGAACGAGATCATTCGGAAGTCTCCATATCACAACATGATCGTACAGGGTGTGGCGGGATCGGGAAAAACTACCGTGGCGATGCACCGGATTTCCTATATTCTGTATAACTATGAGGAGCGCTTTAAGCCGGATGATTTCTATATTGTAGGGAGCAACCGGATATTACTTAACTATATCACGGGCGTTCTGCCGGATCTGGATGTGTACGGCATACGGCAGATGACGATGGAACAGCTCTTTGTCAGGCTTTTGTATGAGGAGTGGGATGATAAAAAGTATCGCATCAAAGGTACGAATGCGGGTAGAAAAGGTGACAGCATAAAAGGCGGTTCCATGTGGTTCAAAGATCTGGAAGAGTATTGCCGTAAGTTGGAGTGTGATACCATATCCTGTAAATCCGTTTATCTGAATCCGAGACAGTTCGTGGAAGGAATCCGCGACGGTAAGATCGGTGTGTTCGATGAGAGCGGCGGACAACCGGCTGATCCCCGGAATTTGGTCTGCCTGATCGAGGGTGACGCGGTGGAGCGATATATTCGGCAGAATCCTACCGTGTCTGTGCAGAGTAAGATCAATATGCTAAATACCCGCCTGCGGGGAAAAATCAAAGAAGAGTTTCTCGGAAAAGGCATTAAGTATACGGAGGCCGAGCGTAAAGCAATCTTAAAAGCATATCACGGACACTATGGCGGCAGAGTTTGGAAACAATCTATTTATGAGATGTATCGGGATTTTTTGCTGAAACAGAAAGAAAAAGGATATGATGTCAATATACCGGATGTGGAATTCAATGTCTATGATCTGGCAGCGCTTGCCTATCTGTATAAGAGAGTGAAAGAAACCGAAGTGATTAGTGAGGCACACCATATCGTCATTGACGAAGCGCAAGATTTTGGGATGATGGCTTATCTCGTGCTGAAATTCTGTATCTATCGATGTACCTATACCATTATGGGCGATGTGTCACAGAATATTCATTTTGGTTATGGTCTGAATGACTGGGAAGAATTGAAAAATCTGTTTCTTGCGGATTCCATGGACAGCTTCGGTATCTTAAAGAAAAGCTACCGCAATACGGTGGAGATATCCGACTTTGCTACGAACATACTGCATCACGGACGGTTTTCGATCTATCCCGTGGAACCGATTATAAGGCATGGCAGTCCGGTACAGGTTCGGCAGACCTCGGACGGACAGTCCATGATCCGCGAAGCGGCAGAGATTTGCAGGAGATGGCAGACGGGTAACAATGCGCTGGAAACGATTGCAATCGTCTGCAGGGATCAGGAGGAGGCTGCGGTTGCGGCGCAGGAATTATCGCAGTATATAGACGTGATGGAAAGCGATCCGGAGAAGACGGAGTTCGGAAGCGGTATCATGGTGCTTCCGGTGGAGTATACCAAGGGGCTGGAATTTGATGCGGTATTGATCTTAAATCCCTCACGGGAAAAATATCCCACGGATGACGGACATGCGAAGCTACTCTATGTGGCGGCAACCCGTGCACTTCATGAACTGTGCGTGCTCCATACCGGAAACCTGACGGGCTTGATTGCAGATCCGGTTCCTGATCGCGGCGATGTCGGGAAAAGTGTTGTGGATTCGACATATATGACAGGAGTGTCAGAGAATATAAAGGAGAAAAACGCCGGTCCTGTTAGTGGAAACGTCAAAAAACAGGCTGTAGCGCAGAGAGTAGGGGAACCTATAAAATCGGATAAAGCGTCTAAACCAACTGCGATGCCAAAATCAAGTACAGGCAGAACCCCACAGGAAGACACTACAACAAACCTTAAGACCGATGCAGATCATGGTAATCGGATTGCAATGAAGCAACAGGAAACAGAATCCCAGTATACCTTCGGCGACATGCCGCCGACCGAAAAACTGAGTCCGCCCGGACACGGCAAAATTGATCTGGCAGTGAAGTGGGTTACGAAGCAGCAGGATGGGCTGTATCTGCATAGTCGGTATGGAGTTTTGCGGTTAAGTCCGATCGGAAGTGCCATTGTCAGGGTGACTTTTGCAAAAGGCGGACAAATCGTTGACCGGATTAATGGCAAGATTGCTGTGCATTCCGTAGACAAAAGATGGATGTACAAGGAATCCGGCAGCACGGTAGATCTTATGACGGATGAGCTATTTGTGCAAGTGGATAAGGGAACAGGCGCGATACGCTATATGACGCGGGATAAGAAATTATTGCTGACAGAACGCAGTAAAGAATGCCGCCAATTGGAAAGCACCACAGACGGAAGATTCAAAACGTGGCTTTATCTTGACTGGCAGAAGAAGGAGACGATATATGGCATGGGTGCCGGAGAAAGTGCAGGCATGAATCTACGAAAGACTGCCCGTTATATTTCCCATGGAAATAATATCGGCGAACTGCCGTTTATACTGTCGGATCAAGGGTATGGGATGGTTCTGGCGGCAGACAGTCCTGTTATGTGCTGCGATATACCGACCTATGGGTCCTACCTTCATACTGAGAGTGAGGAACAGATGGATTTCTATTTCATAACCGGAAAGCGCCAGAATACAATTATGAACGCTTATGCCTATCTTTGCGGGAAGCTGTGATGCTTCCCGCAAAGGGCGAATGCCTTTTACGACTTTGTTACAGATTTAATTCTTCGAGGAGTTTTTGCTGATAGTCGCGGTCTTTAGCAGATCTGACAACATCGTCCATTCGTCCGGATTCGATTAGCTTGATATTCAGTTGATTGATTCGGAACTGACCTTCATCACGTCCTTCATCACGAATGAGTTGTTCTCGTTCCCAAGATTTCATGTAACTGATGCCGACCTCCTTATTTTTCTTCAGTCTTTCCACCATTCTGTGGATAGATTCTATATTCTGATTAGCGATATTATTCTGTGTGGTATTTTCTATATATTTTAGCATATCCTTTAATTCCTGACTAGGGTTTCCTTCTGTTCCTTTGGTGTAAAGAAATATTTTTTTGGCACCGTCATCATAGGGAAGTGCGGTGGCTTCGACACACTGGTTTTGAATGGTGTAAACCATGCGGTTTATGCCAAAAGGATCATAGGGCAGTATGATAATAATTATGACATTTTGCAATTTATTATATCCTAGGCCGCTTGCTAAGAGCTGTGTATCGATCAAACCGTGGTAATACCGCATTCGTTTCGGAAGGCTTTCCTTCTCGTATTTATTATTTGGTTCTATATCATATATATCAGAAACGATCTGAGCATCGACAAGCGTCGTATCATATTCGGCAGAAATATCTTCTATGTAGGCATCCATGCGTATTCCGTGCCTGTCAGTGTCTATTCCGAGAATGTTTTTCTGTGGGATGACTTTGACCTTACGTACCGTTTTCCCCAAAATCGTACTGAGTAATATACGGGCAAATTCTTCTACGTCTTCTTTTTTGTTTGGCATTGGACATAGTTTTTCTCCTCACTGTGTTCATATTGTGTAGATAGTAAATTGTGAATCGTGGTGAAACACCGGAACTTCCTCTGGGGAAGCTTGTCACGGAAGAGACCGTGGTTTTAGAAATCTGTAACTGCCTAAAGGTGACTGATTCAAGGCAGTTCAGAAATATGATTTTAGATATAGGATTACTATACTGTATTTGTAAAAAGATTACAATATAATGTATTAAAAATTTTCCACAAAGGTGATGAGGCGGTTGATATTTGACTGGCGAATACCGAAACTCTTTTCCATTCTTTTTATTTCGTGCGTAAGATGATAAAATGTAAAAAGATTTATACTTCATATACCTATACGCGTAACAGTGAACATTGCCCATCATGCAACTGAAATCCCCGAATGCGTGATTGGAAAGCAGACATTCTCCGATTACAATATACTTAACAAGCGATTTAGACATACAGGCATTATCTTATGGCTGAATCCTACAACGCAGGAAGGGAGAAAACCATGCGATTAGAAACAGAACGTCTCATTTTGCGGGACTACATCGAAAGTGACAGAGAAGACTATTACAGACTTAAAAATGATTCTGAGACGATGTACTATCTGCAGGATATCAAATTATCATCGAGACAGCAGGCGGACGAGGAATTTGAACAGGTGCTGGAGGATGCTAAGAAGACGGACAGAACATTCTATTTCCTCCATATGGAATTAAAAGATTCCCGCGAGCAGGTCGGGAGTGTCGGGTATACCGTGGAAACGAAGACACCGGTAGGTAAGATCGTTCATGCCGGATATTTTACCTATCCGAAATTCTGGAATAACGGATATGTGACGGAAGCGTTTCGTAAAGTTTTAGAGTTTGCTTTCATCGAAGATGGTGTGTACCGTGTGACAACGGGCTGTCTTGCTGAGAATGCCGGCTCCGAGAAGGTTATGATCAAATGCGGTCTGATCAAGGAAGCGGAGCATGTGGATTGGGAATGGCATGACGGCAGAATGAAGACCCGGCTGGAATACCGTCTGTTAAAGGACGAATGGAACAGGGTGTGGCAGAAGGAGGATATATAGATGTCAACGATACATTTGAGGATATATGACCTCAGAAAAGCTAACCGGATGAGCCAGAAAGAATTGGCGGATGAAGTCGGCGTTTCCGTTCAGACCGTCAGTAAGTGGGAAAACAATGTATGTATGCCTGATATCACGATGTTGCCGGACATTGCGAAATTTTTCCGGGTGACGGTAGATGAACTCTTGGGATTGTCGCCGCTTGCAGGTGAGGAGTACATACCGGTCAGGAGTGCGGAGAAAGATTACTGGGAGTCAAGACTGAATTATTTGAAAACAAGCAGACGATCGATGTGGAATGACGATTACCTTAAGTTTCTGATCGAGCAGGTATGGAAGATCGCCGGACCGGTGGATGTGCTGGACTGCGGCTGCGGGTTCGGATATATGGGCATTATGCTGCTTCCGCTTTTGCCGGAGGGGAGCACCTATACAGGGATTGATTTCAGCACGAACATGCTGCGTGAGGGAGAAAAACTTTTTGCGGAAGAAGGATATGAGGCGGAATTTATATGCGATGATTTTTTACAGCATACTTTTCGGAAACATTATGATATCACATTAAGCCAGTGTGTCATGCGTCATGTGAATGCGCCGCAGGAATTCTTAAGAAAAATGATTGAGCAGACTAAGCCCGGCGGTCTGGTCATAGCGATAGATGTAAACCGTGAACTGGAAAGCGACGGGCTCTATATAGACGGATTGGAATATTCCGAGCTTTGTTCCCGCATGGGATTTCGCAAGATGTGGGTGAAAGAGAAAGAATGTCAGGGGAGGGATTACGCTATCGGCATGAGACTGCCGCTCATGATGCGAAAGGAAGGACTCATGCAGGTGGATGTCCGAATGAATGACCGGGTCAGATTTGTCTATCCGGGTCAGGATAAGCATGCGGAATCAGTAGAATGTTTTATGGAAGAAAAGAATTGGCGGCACAGCATTTCGCCGGAGGCGGAGGAAGAAGTCGTACGCGGGTTTATCAATCATGGGATGAGCAGGAAGGAAGCGGAAAGCTACTGCCGCATGCAGCGCAAGATTCAGACCTTTGTGACGGCGAATCAGGATGATTTGCAATATCTCCATTACAGAGGGCTGTTGATTAGTTATGGATGGAAAAAATATGGGAATAGGTTTTAGATGAAAAGTCTGGCAGAATGATTTATAATTAAGATATCAAGAACGGAGGAATAAGAAAATGGGAATTGTAATTAAAAATGCACTGGCAATTTTGCCGCAAGGCGCAGCGGATGTGGTACAGGAAACCAGCATCTATATCGAGCAGGACAAGATTACCGGAATCGGACAGGCACCGGCCGGGTTTAACGAGGACAAGGTGATCGACGGAAAGGATAAACTGGTGATTCCGGGTCTGATCAACTGTCACACGCATTCTTACATGTCCTTTATGCGTAATGTGGCGGATGATCTGTCATTTATGGACTGGTTGTTTGGATCGATCGATCCTATCGAGCAGCAGATGACGGACGAGGATACTTACTGGGGTGCTAATCTGGCAATCATCGAGATGATGAAGAGCGGCACGACCTGCTTCAACGATATGCAGATGAATATCCACCAGACTACTCGTGCGGTCAAAGAGACCGGTATGCGTGCCGTGATCAGCCGCGGACTGGTAGGCAGCGGCAATGACGAGGCAGGGCAGATGAGGCTTCGTCAGGCATATGAAGAGAGGGATGCGGCGAAAGACTGTGACAGATTGTCGTTCGTGTTAGGTCCGCACGCGCCTTATACCTGTGACGAAGATTTCTTGAAGATCGTTGCGGGAGAGGCGAAGAAGAACGGTATGGGGATTCATATTCATCTGTCGGAGAGCGAGAGTGAGATATCCCAGATTAAGGAAAAATACGGATGCAGTCCGATCGCGCTGGCAGACAGATGCGGATTGTTCGACGTGCCCGCCATCGCGGCACACTGCGTACAGATCGACGACGCGGATATGGATATTCTGGCAAAGAAAAATGTCAGCGTAGTGACTAATCCAGCGAGCAACATGAAGCTGGGCAACGGTTTTGCACCGGTAGCCGGAATGCTGGCAAAAGGAATCAACGTATGTCTCGGTACGGATGGCGCCGCCAGCAACAACTGTCTGAACATGTTCCACGAATTGAGCCTGCTTACGCTGATTCACAAGGGAACAGGCAGGACACCTCAGTGCGTCAGTGCGAAAGAGGGATTCCGTATCGCAACGATCAACGGCGCGAAAGCGCTGGGAATGGAGAAAGAGATCGGAAGCATTGAAGTGGGCAAGAAAGCCGATCTGGCGATTCTTGACTTGAATACACCGTCCCTGACACCCAGGAATAACCTGATCGCAGGATTGTCCTATTCTGCCAACGGTTCAGAGGTGGATACAGTGATCATTGATGGTCAGATCACCATGGAGAACCGTAAACTTCTGACTATCGACGAGCAGTTAGTGTACCGGAAGATTCAGGAGATCATAGAGCGAATGGGATTAGACAAAAAGGTGTATTAAAATCAGGGAATATCTGAGAAAACTGCTTAAGAATGAACGATAAAGAGAGCGGCGCTGTGTTGATGAACATGGCGCTGTTTGTGTTGTGTCACAGTAAAAATATGATGGGTCATAAAGTATAAAAAGCAGAATTAAACAGAGCGGTATAAAAAAGACAGAAAATATTGGTGTAGTATATTGACAACTCAGTCTATTTGTAATAGACTAAACACACAGTCTACTGATAATAGACTGAAAAGACATGACAAATATGCTATGTATACCGCACCGTCACTCATAAAACATCAATCACAGGGAAGGAACGCAATATCTATGAAACAAAACAAGCAGGAATACAAACTCGCAGAGACGGAAGCGCGTTTCGCGGAATTGATCTGGCAGAGAGAGCCGATTACATCACCGGAGCTCGTTAAATTATGTGAAAAAGAATTTAACTGGAAAAAATCCACCACCTATACTGTCTTGAAAAAGCTGTGCGACAGAGGGATTTTTCAGAATGAGAAAGCAGAAGTGACTTCTCTTATATCTAAGGAAGAATTCTATAGCTATAAGAGCAGAAAATTCGTGGAAGATTCCTTCGGCGGTTCCATTCCGAGATTTCTGACTGCCTTCATGGGCGGAAAGAAGCTGACGGAAGAACAGGCGGAAGAAATCAAACAGTTAATTGATGATTTTACGAAATCATAATTTTCTATTAATACCATGCCGTGAATGCTATGAGAAACGTTCATTTCAGTATATGAATCATATGGGAAACATTTTTAGATAACGCATAATGAACAATATGAGAAGTATTCTTATAATAACGCGCTTTGAATCATATGAGAAACATTCTTAGATAACACACAATGAACGATATGAGAAGCATTCTAAATAATTCATAAATTTGAATCATATGAGAAACATCCTTAAATAACACACTTTGAGCAATATCTAAACATCTTCAGAAACATTATGAATGGCCTAAGGAGAGAATACAATGAGTTTGACAGAAGCGTTTATGATTATCCTGAATATGAGTCTCACGGCGAGCTACTGTATTGCGGCAGTTCTTGTACTGCGCTTATTCCTGAAAAAGCAGCCGAAAATATTCTCCTATCTGCTGTGGAGCGTGGTGCTGTTTCGCCTGCTGTGCCCTGTTACGTTTTCCAGCAGTTTCAGCCTGTTACGAATGGATACCAATGTGATATCGCAGGAAAATCTTACAGCTCGGCAAACGACAGAGCATACTGCAGGGCAGGAGGCCGGTGAACATCCGGAGCAGATGACGGAAGATCAGAATGAGGGTACTGATGTGCTACCCCAAACGGCGCAGGTAAAGCAACGGGGCGCAGCCCGTATACAGACCGTGCTAGCAGTCGCGGCATGGGTGTGGCTTACGGGTATGGTTCTCTGGATCGCTTACGGAGTTGGGGCGGCATATCGCTTGCACCGTTTCTTGAAAAAGTCTGTCTGTGTGGAAGATGATCTCTACGAGGCGGAAGGGATTTCCTCATCGTTTGTGTTTGGAATCAGCCGCCCGCGCATTTATCTTCCGGAGGGGCTGTCCGGGGAGGAACGAGAGTTCGTGCTGGCACATGAGCGGGTGCATGCAGCCAGAAAGGATTATCTGGTGAAGCTCCTGGCATGGCTGGCAAGGTGTGTTCACTGGTTCAATCCGCTTGCGTGGCTTGCTTTTGCTCTGATGGAGAATGATATGGAAATGTCCTGTGACGAGGCTGTTGTGCGCAGGATGGGCATGGAGGTGAAGCAGGATTATTCCCGTGCCTTGTTGACTTTGTCCTCTGAGACAGCGAAGATCGGCAGTTATCCGCCGGCATTTGGGGAAGGCAGGGTAAAAGACCGTGTCCGCAATATTTTATCTTATCGAAAAAGGGCGCTTGCGACGGTTGCCTTGCTTGCGGTCTTATTACTGGTCGTTGTGGCAGGACTTTCTCTCAATCCCCGGAAGAATGATGAGGCCGAGGAACACCTTCGTCTCGGAGAGAAAGACGCGCTTGTTATGGATTATGCAAATGCGTGGTGCAATCGGGACGGAGAATCACTGGTAAAGCTTTATGTGGATGAGGACACCGCCTTTGCAAATCTGCCTATGTTAGAGAAAGCGGGTGGAGTATATACCTTCGGTTTTTCAAGCCCGTGGCCTGATGAGTTCTGGCGGACGATACCGACAGGAGAGGGGAAGGATGAAGGAACAGCGGAAATCCGATATTATGCGTGGACATCCGATCCGCATGTGGCAGTCTGGAAAGAAGAGATTTCTTTTGTCAAAACGGATACGGTAGATCCGGTGACATCCAGCAGCTATCGGGTGACAGGCAGTACGCTTACTTATCTGGACAACATTGCGTCCGAAGCAGAATATATGGACGCTTATTGGGGCGATGGGGCGCATCATTTCGTAGACTATATGGAAAACGGATTCGTGGATGCGATCAATTACCAGACAGAGTATGATTCGGAGAACGGTGAGAGCGACCGCAATGCCGTTTACAGAGATCCGGAGACGGCAGCGGCGTACATTATGAATCTGACCGGAGGTACGGGCACCGCCGAGACAGCCTCTAACGGTACGTCGATCGTGGAGTACACTTTTGCGGATGGCAGCAGTGTTCTGATTCCGATGATCGATGCGAATTTTAACGCCCGGACGAGCAGCGTGGACGGAACGGCTGACGAAGACCCGGCGCAATTTCTAAGTGCCGTTAATAACGAAGTATGGATTCTGGATGTGCACGTGTGGAATGCAGGCGCTCCGTAAAAAGAAAATTATGTAAACCAAATTCTTTTCCCTTGCACTTCCATCAAATTTTAGTATAATAAGAGATAAGTAGAGAAAGCGCCTACATCGTAGGTGCTTTTTCACGGAAGAATAAACAGCCGTTATAGAAATTGAAAAATAAGATACGCGGGAAAACAGGTTCTTTTCACATAGTTGACAAGAGTAAGAGCGGAAGGATGTAAGATACGGATGGAAATCGAATTTGATGTAAAAATTACCTCAAATATTCTATATGACTATATGCTGCACCACACCTACAGTAGCATGTCGGGAATCATGGGCTCTATTGTGGGCGCGCTGATGTTGGTGCTTTTTGCATCCAACAGGCAGCCGATCTGCCTCATCATCGGGGTGGTGATCCTGCTGTATCTGCCGTGGACACTTTTTATTAAGTCCAGGCAGCAGGCGCTGGGCACACCGGCGTTCAAGAAGCCGCTGCATTACCGTCTGTCCGATGACGGAATCGAGGTGTCGCAGGACGATACCACAGAGCAGATGGGATGGGACGGGATGGTGAAAGCGGTGTCTACCATTAACAGCATTGTGGTGTATACGACCCGCACAAGTGCGTGTATTTTTCCGAAAAAAGATTTAGGCGACAGCAAGTATAAGGTGATCGAGATCATTTCCACCCACATGCCGCCTAAGAAAGTTAAGATCAGAGGTTAATTGAATATGTGTGAGAAGTACTAAATCTTACACGGGAGAATAATAATGAAGATTATCGAGACATACAGCGCCGAAGAAACTTTTGAACTCGGCAGACAGATCGGGCAGCAGGCGAAAGCCGGAGAAGTCTACACCTTAACTGGTGATCTGGGTGTCGGCAAAACCGTTCTGACGCAGGGTGTTGCAGCGGGGCTTGATATAGAAGAGCCGGTAAACAGTCCTACTTTTACGATCGTACAGATTTACGAGGAGGGCAGACTGCCGTTCTACCACTTCGATGTATACCGCATCGGCGATGTGGAGGAGATGGACGAGATCGGTTATGAGGATTATTTCTATGGCGACGGCATCTGCCTGATCGAGTGGGCGAATCTGATCGAAGAGATATTGCCGCCTGCATACCGGCAGATCACGATAGGGAAAGATTTGAGCAAAGGTTTCGACTATCGCAGGATTACGATTGAGGAGTTATCATGAAAATATTGGCACTGGACAGTTCCGGACTGGTGGCGTCCGTTGCACTGGCGGAAGATGATAATTTAATCGCGGAGTATACCATACAATATAAAAAGACCCATTCTCAGACGCTGCTTCCCATGCTTGACGAGATTCGGAATATGGTGGAGCTTGATTTGTCCGATGTGGACGCGATTGCGGTGGCGGCGGGGCCGGGATCTTTTACCGGACTGCGGATCGGGTCAGCTACGGCGAAGGGACTTGCTTTTGCCATGGAGAAACCTATTGTGCCGGTTCCCACGCTGGAAGGGCTTGCCTATCAGATGTACGGGACCGATGCAGCGGTATGCCCGATCATGGATGCCAGAAGAAGTCAGGTATATACCGGTATCTATGAGTTTGTCGGCGGAGAAAATGGATATGACATGCGTGTCATTAAGGAGCAGTGTGCGGTTTCCTTCGATGAGATTGCAGAAGAATTAAACCGGCTTGGCAGACACGTGATTTTCGTGGGTGACGGGATTCCGGTGTTCAGGGAGCGGATGGCGGAAGTGCTGCAGGTGCCCTATATATTGGCGCCGGCGCACAGGAACAGGCAGTCTGCGGCTTGTATCGCGGCACTTGGGAGTGTATACTACGCACAGGGTAAGGTCGTGAGCGGTGCGGAGCATGTTCCCGAATATCTGAGACTGTCTCAGGCGGAGCGGGAACGCGCGGAAGGCAGTGCGGCGCAGGCATAATCGATCTGCGTGTACAGCAGGAAAGGCAGGACGAAGCTGTATGGTTACATATAGAAGAATGACCCCTGAAGACGTACCTTATATCAGTAAACTGGAAGAGCAGACCTTTTCCATGCCATGGTCGGCGGACTCTTTTCTGGAGATGATCAGCAAAGAGGATGCCAGATATTATGTGGCGGAGCGGGGCGGACAGCTTCTGGGAGGCTGCGGCGTTCTGATGATTGCCGGCGAGGGTAATATCACGAATGTGGTGATCGCGCCGGAAGCGAGAAATCAGGGAATCGGTACGGCGATGCTGCAGCATTTGATGAAAGAAGGCGACCGGGAAGGGCTTACGGCATACACGCTGGAGGTCAGAGTGAGCAATGCCGTCGCCATTCATGTATATGAGAAGCTGGGATTCGTGTCAGCGGGGATTCGGCCCGGGTTCTATGAGAAGCCGACGGAAGATGCCCTGATCTTTTGGAAGAGATAGGAACGGCATGGAACAATTACCACTGTTGTTACACATTTTGTCTGATAAAATGAGACATAGAGGATTAAGTAAATAAGTAACATATGGGAGGTTTGTCATGCGTGTTTATTTAGAAAATAAAGAAACTGAAATGGTTCAGGCAGTTTGTAATTGCTGCGGCAAAAAATTATTGGTAGAAAATGGATTTCTCAAAGAGGAATGTATCCACGTGGAGCATGACTTCGGCTTTTTCGGGTCGAAGGACGGCATAAGCCACAGATTTGATCTCTGTGAGGAATGCTACCGGAAAATTGTGGAAGGATTCGCAGTTCCCGTAGAAGAATGGGAACGCAAGGAATTGCTTTGATACACTAAACTGCCCCGGACTGTTGCGGTAACAGAATGGGAGTACACATGTTAGATATCTGCTTATTGGGCACAGGAGGCATGATGCCGTTGCCCGGACGGTGGCTCACGTCAATGATGGCGCGTTATAACGGGACAAGTATATTGATCGACTGCGGGGAGGGTACGCAGATCGCGATGAAGGAGAAGGGCTGGAGTCCGAAACCCATCGATGTGATCTGCTTTACCCACTATCATGCCGATCATATTAGCGGACTGCCCGGTATGCTGCTCACCATGGGCAATGCGGAACGGACCGAGCCGCTTTTGCTCATCGGGCCTAGGGGGCTTGCAAAAGTGGTGAATTCCCTGCGCGTGATTGCGCCGGAGCTTCCTTTTGAAATCAACTATCTGGAACTGACGGAGGCTGCGCAGACTGTCACTTTTGACGGGTTCCGCATAGAAGCCTACAGAGTCAATCACAATGTCATCTGTTACGGGTACAGCATCGTGATAGACCGAATCGGCAGATTTGACGTGTCGAGAGCAGAAAAACTCAATATTCCGAGAAATTACTGGAATCGTTTGCAAAAAGGTGAGATAATAGAGACGGAAAACGGTACGTTTACGCCGGATATGGTGCTGGGGGAGCAGCGTAAAGGGCTTAAGGTGGCGTATTGTACGGATACCAGACCTACGGATAGCATTGTACAGGGCGCAGCGGGCGCAGACCTTTTCATTTGCGAGGGTATGTACGGAGAACCGGAGAAGCTCGCGAAGGCGAAGGAGTATAAACACATGACTTTCTACGAGGCGGCCAAACTGGCAAAACAGGCGGATGTGGGGGAGCTGTGGCTGACGCATTACAGCCCGTCACTGATTCGTCCGGAGGAGTATATGCGTGAGGTAAGGAAAATTTTTCCAAATGCAGTGGCGGCGAAAGACGGCAGAAGTGTTGATCTTATGTTTCAGGACGATTGAGAAAGGAGTCGATAAGTTATGAAACGTTCCGGAGTAATCACTATTATCATCATAGGCCTGATCCTTGTAGCAGTAGTTGCGGGGTACGTGATAAATTTAAATCGTAAGTCCAATGCAAACGAAGAAACTGTAGTGGAATCAACAGCGGTGCAGAAGGTTCTGCAAAGAGACTTAGAGCGTAATTATCCGCCTACGGAGAAGGAAGTGGTAAAATATTACGCTGAGATCACGAAATGTTTCTATAATGAAGAATATACGGACGAAGAGTTAGAGCAGTTGGCGTTAAAGATTCAGGAGCTGTATGATACGGAGCTGGTTGAAAATAAGTCGCAGGAAGACTATATGAAAGACCTGCGTACAGAGATCGCCGATATGAAGAGCAACAAGTGTACAATATCCGGTTACGTTCTTTCCGCCAGCGTAGACGTGGAGAATTTCGTGGAAAACGGCTATTCCTGCGCAAGACTGTACTGTACGTTCAGCATTAAACAGGGAACGAGCGGTACGGTGCGTTCCATGGAACAGTTCGTGCTGCGCAAGGATGATGACGGACACTGGAAAATATTGGGCTGGGAATTAGTCGAGGATTAGATTCCGGTGGGAGCAGCAGGCAGCAATATGAAGAATAACAGGTAGCAAGAAAGGTAGCAGTGAAGCCGCGGCTGAGCTGTTAGAAAGGCACGCAGATGGATACGGAGACGACGTGCAAGAATAAAGATATTACAATATTGGCGATAGAGAGTTCCTGTGATGAGACAGCGGCGGCTGTAGTCAGAAACGGCAGAGAGGTTCTGTCAAATATTATCTCTTCACAGATCGACCTGCATACACTGTACGGCGGTGTGGTTCCGGAGATCGCCTCCCGCAAACATACCGAAAGAATCAATCAGGTCATAGCAGAGGCGCTGCAGACTGCGGATATGACGCTTCGTGACATGGATGCCATCGCAGTGACCTACGGTCCCGGTCTGGTGGGGGCGCTGTTAGTGGGCGTGTCGGCAGCCAAGGCCATCAGTTTCGCGTCGGGGATTCCGCTGATCGGAGTCCATCACATTGAGGGACATATCAGCGCTAATTATATTGAAAATAAAGAATTGGAGCCACCCTATGTCTGCCTGGTCGTATCGGGCGGACATTCGCATCTGGTACAGGTTAGGGACTACGGCGAGTATGAGATCATGGGCAGAACGCGGGACGATGCCGCCGGAGAGGCTTTCGATAAAGTGGCGAGAGCCATTGGGCTGGGATATCCCGGCGGACCGAAGATCGATAAGGTGTCGAAGGAAGGCGATCCGGATGCGATCAAGTTTCCGCGCGCCAAGGTGGCGGACGCAGTCTATGATTTTAGTTTTAGCGGATTGAAGTCCGCAGTGCTCAATTATCTGAATTCCTGTGAGATGAAAGGAATTGCGGTATGCCAGGCAGACGTGGCAGCCTCATTTCAGAAAGCGGTGGTGGACGTACTGGTCGAACATTCCATGAATGCCCTGCAGGAGTGCGGCATGAAGAAATTCGCCATTGCGGGCGGCGTGGCATCCAACTCTGCGCTGCGGAGCGCGCTTGAGGAGGAGTGTGCACGGCGGAATATTACATTCTATCATCCCTCGCCCATTCTGTGTACCGATAATGCGGCGATGATCGGCGCGGCGGCGTACTATGAATACTGCAAAGGGGTGCGGCACGGATATGACCTAAATGCGGTGCCGAATCTGAAATTAGGGGACAAAAAAACATGAATAAAAGAAGATGTACCGCCATCGTGCTGGCGGCGGGAAGCGGCAGCCGCATGAAAAGCGATGTAGCGAAACAGTATATGCTCCTGCGGGGCAGGCCGCTGATCTGGTATGCATTGCAGGCGGTGGAAGAGTCCTCTGTGATTGATGACTGTATTCTCGTCACCGGTGCGGAGGATATTTCTTATGTAAAAGAAGAAATCGTGGCGCGATATGGACTGCGCAAAGTGGCCGCTGTCATCGCAGGCGGAAAAGAACGGTACGATTCTGTATACAATGCTTTGCAGACGATTGCGGATGGAGATATGGCAAATCCGAAGCATGGCGGTTATGTATTCATTCATGATGGTGCCCGCCCTTTCCTGACGGAAGAGATTCTTAAGCGTTGTCTTGCGGAAGTGGAGAAAACGGGCGCATGTGTAGCCGGAATGCCGGTCAAAGATACGATTAAGATCGCAGATGCGGATGGTTATGCGGTACAGACGCCGGAGCGGAGTCTTGTCTGGCAGATCCAGACGCCGCAGGTATTTGAGATACCGCTTATTACGGCGGCGTATAAATCTCTTATGCAGAACAGGGACAGTCAGACGGCAGACGGACAAGGGATCACGGACGATGCCATGGTGGTGGAAAGATTTACCGGTCATAGTGTTAAACTGGTGCACGGTTCCTATGAAAATATTAAGATCACCACGCCGGAAGATCTGGTTATCGCAGAGGCGCTGCTGCAGCATAATGAATTGGCGGAATGAAGAAGCTAGTGGTGAAAAAAATAAATAAAATAAAAGGCAAAAATAGGTTGACACTGAAATTCATTTTTGCTAAAATAATCCTTGCGCTGACTGTGAGGGAAGCGTAATTCGAACACGGAGAGGTATCGAAGTGGTCATAACGAGGCGGTCTTGAAAACCGTTTGTCCGCAAGGGCGCGTGGGTTCGAATCCCACCCTCTCCGCTGGAGATACCTCTCCAACCGAGCCTTTATAATAGAAGCAGTAGCATTATAAAGGCAATAATATTGATATATGATATATTTAGCTGTGTCTGGAGAAGTACCCAAGATGGCTGAAGGGACACCCCTGGAAAGGGTGCAGGTCGTTAATAGCGGCGCGAGGGTTCAAATCCCTCCTTCTCCGTTCGCTGTTTGACACAGGTTGTCCGGCAGCAAAATGCACAAATAATTGTGTGATATTGAACCTTGACAAATAAACAGTAATGCAACCCTGAAAATTCTAAGAGAAAATTTTCAGAGAGTATCGGACGATACAACCAAGTATTTGAAGTTAGTTCCGAAGGAACTTACTTCACGGA
>JAAUZK010000009.1 GCA_014804655.1 Lachnospiraceae bacterium
ATGAAAAGTTCCGTCCTTAGCAAGCTAATTCCTTCACACATCATATCCCCGTTCGACTTGCATGTGTTAAGCACGCCGCCAGCGTTCATCCTGAGCCAGGATCAAACTCTCGAATAAAAGTAATTTTCTCCGAAAATAACTTTGCGAGATTTTGCTTACGCAAAACTCGAAAAAAATTCCGTTCTTCGCTTGATCTCCGGATCAAAACAAGCTTGGCTTTTTTGTATCCGTTCTTCAATACTGTTGTTTGGTTTGTATCTGTCCGATACTCTCTGAAAATTTTCTCTTAGAATTTTCAGGGTTGCATTACTGTTTATTTGTCAAGGTTCTGTGCTGCTTTGTACTCTCTGTTTTCCTCAGCAACGTATCTGAGTATATCATTACAAAATCCGAATGTCAACAGATTTTTTGATATTATTTTCCATAATATTTTTTTCTTTAAGATAAATCAAAAATCTCCTCCACTTCCCGGCAGATTCCCCTGTTGACCAGACCGCGTATTACCGCTCTTTGATCTTCCTGCTGATATTTATCATCGTTTAGCAGCATACCGTAGCAGAAAATCTTAGAATAAATACTCAGCATAAGATATTTCATCTTATCCTCGGACGGCATTTCCCGCCCGTCTAATTCATCATCCAACACCCTTCTGACCACGGCTTCCGCCGGCACGACCCCTACTTCCTTTTTTTCTTTCAGCAATTCTCTGATCCAGCCGCTGACCGGAGAATTATCCGCCGTCATATGGATCAGGCGAAATACACAGTTCGTTTTAGTCATCTGGCGCTCCATGGCAAGCAGTACATAATTGACCTTATCACCAAGTGTCTGTTCCTTACACACGCCCTCATACAGCTGTCTGCAGAACATCTCCCCATTATAGAAAAATGCCTTCGCGATCATTTCTTCTTTTCCCGAAAAATATTCATATGCCGTTCCTTTACCGATACCTGCTCGTCCGGTAATCTTAGCAACGGTAAGATTATTGATGTCTGCCCCTTCTTCAAACAGCTCAAGCACAGCCTGATAAATAGCCCGTTCCTTCGGTTGATATTCGCAATTCGTTATCATTATTTTTCTCTCCATTCCGAAGTATCACATATCCTTGGTCGTCTCAATTGCTTTTCAGAAAATTTATTCAATCTCTGAATCTCCTGTTTTCTTCTTCTCACGCATGAATATATCATAAATGCAGGGAATCACAATCAACGTCAAAAGCGTACCGTAAATCAATCCTCCGATTGTAACAACCGACATCGGTTTCGACATATCCGCTCCCATATCATCGCTGAATGCCATAGTGCTCAGCGCCAGGATCGTCGTCAGCGCGGTCATCATGACCGGACGCATTCTGGTTCTGCCCGCTGTTATAATCGCCTCTCTTTTCTGCATACCGCCTTCACGAAGCTGATTGATATAATCCACTAATACAATACCGTTATTGACAATAATACCCGAAAGCATAACGAAACCGATCAGTGCAATAACGCTTACTTCACTGCCGCTTATGTACAGTCCCAAGAATCCTCCGGTAAATGCAAGAGGAATCGTAAACATGATGATAAACGGTGACAACAGGGACTGGAACTGCGCTACCATAATCAGATACATAAAGATCAACGCAAGTATTAACATTAAATATACCTGCTCCATCGCATCCGTGATCGTCTCATTTTCACCGCTCATGGTATAGCTGTAGCCGCTTGGCATTTCATAACTCTTAAGCGCCTCTTCCACATCCGCCGATACGAAGCCCACATTATAACCGTCCGCAATGGCTGCCGTCACACCAATGTATCTGGTCTGCTCGATTCTGTTGACAGACTTCGGTGCCTGTGTACTCTCAAAAGTAGCTATGTCGGACAACTTTATCTTTTCCTTTTTACCATCCTGCTTGGTACGGTCAATTTCCAGACTCTTCACCAGTTCTCTCGTAAGCTCAATATCTTTTGCATGCTTTACATATACGCTGTACTCTTCGATCTCTGTCTCCAATGTCGTGGCACTGGCAGCATCCGCCAGCTTCACCTGTATCTGCTGGAATACCTGTGCGACGGTGAGTCCGTGCTCTATCGCTTTATCCCGATCGATCAGGATGCGAAGTTCCCCTGTGGATTCTTCCAGACCGTCCGATACCTCGGTCGTGCCTTCCACTCCTACTATAATTGCCGCAATATCTTTGGCAATTTCCTGTAACGTATCCAGTTCACGCCCTTTCACCTGCACAGTAATGCCGCTTCCGCCAAGCGCGCTCATATCCATCGTCGATGTCTCGATTGCGACTTCCGCCTGATTTGCCTCCAGAATATCTACAATATTTGTCTCGATCTCTCTGGCAATTTCCACATTATCTTTTTCTTTATCTTCACTCAATGATACATAGACAGATGTTTCATTTGTGGCAGAATTACCTCCGCCCGACAGCATTCCCAGAGACGAGCTGCTTGCCATCGCTCCGACATCCACCACTTCCTCCATCTGCATCAGTCTGTCAATCATCGTATCCGTTACTTCCGCCGTCTTACTAAGTGGTGTATCCTTCGGCATAGTTAACGTCATGGTGATCTGTGTGCTGTCCATCTCCGGCATAAAAGCAATTCCCTTGGAAAAGGAGGCTGCAGCACTGCCAACTAACAATGCCAGAACCAGCACAAGCACTATCGGCTTAAAGCGCAGTGACAGCTCTAACGCCTTGCCATAAACATTCATCAAACCGCCAAAGATCCTGCTCTCCTTCTGCGTTTTCGTCTTGGAGAGCATACCTGCCGCCATAGCCGGCACTACAGTCATCGCAATCAGCAGACTGGCAAACAGGGAATAGGCGATCGTAAGCCCCATATCCACAAACAGCTGTCTTGTAATACCTTCCGTAAAGACAATCGGAAGAAATACGCAGACCGTTGTCAGCGTGGAAGCCATGATCGCTCCCGCCACTTCTCCCGCACCACTTATCGCAGCTTCCTTCGCGGAATATCCTTCGCTTCGCAGTCTGAAAATATTCTCAATCACCACGATAGAATTATCCACCAGCATTCCGACACCAAGAGCCAGACCCGATAAAGAAATGACATTCAGTGTAACGCCGCTGAAATACATGCATACGATCGCCGTGACAATACTGATCGGGATAGAACATGCGACAACCGCAGTCGGCCGCCAGTCCTTCAGGAACAGAATCAGGATCAAAACGGCAAGAATCGCTCCGAACAGTACATTAT
The DNA here is from genome assembly GCA_014804655.1 of Lachnospiraceae bacterium. GTDB lineage: Bacteria > Bacillota > Clostridia > Lachnospirales > Lachnospiraceae > UBA3282. The sequence continues at coordinate 3,219 of JAAUZK010000009.1, forward strand.
TAATAATGGAGTCCATAACAAGATCTATGTAAATTCCCTGATCCATCAAGGTGATCAGAATCAGATGTTCATTTTCCTCTTTTAACTCTTCGAATTTATCCAGAATCCTGTCGGAAACATCGCCCGTCGAGTAACCGGTCTGCTTCTGTATCGTGATCATGATACCGGGTGCGCCGTTTACATTCGCGTATATTTCCTCCGAGTTGTCCGTCATAAATACATCCGCCACGTCTCCCAGCGTAATGATGTCCACGTTATCCATTTCAGGATTCAAAAGAGGCATTTTCTTCAATTCTTCTATATCCTGTGGCTTATCGCCCACTCTGACCAGATAGTCAATTCCTTCCTCTGTAACGTATCCTGCCGGCATGGAAAAGTTCTGTGCTGCCAAAAGGGATTTTACGGTATCCACCGTAAGAATATCGTTCATATCGGCCTGTGCGTATGCATTCTCTCTCGCTTCTTCCAGTTCCTCTTCTCCGTCCAGAATCTGCTGCAATGCCTCTTTTAACTGTTCCGCCGAGTCATTTAACTGTTCTTCTCCATCCTTAATCTGTTCCCATGCAGAATCGATCTGCTCACGTCCGGCTTCCAACTGCTCCTCTCCGGCCTCCAACTGCTTCTCACTTGCCTCCAACTGGGTTTCGGCTGCGGTCAGCTGCATCTCTCCGACGGTGATCGTGGTCTGGGCATTGGCAAACTCGATCGCCGCGGTCAGATTGCCCGCATAGAGCTGCTCCAGCGCCTTATCCAAGGATTCAATATTGCTCTCAATGGTGGTAAGCTGGGACTGCATCGCGGAAACGGCGGCAGTCTGCATCTGTACCGTTGTTTCCAGTTCAGCTTTCTGGCTCTCCAGTGCGGCATAGCCTTCCTCTCCACCCATAGCTTCCAGTGCGGACTCCAGCGCAGCGTTCATGGAGTCCTTAGCCACATTAAGTGCAGCTTTCACCATGCCGACTGTCATGCTACTGACATCCATCTGAAGAAGCTGTGAAATAATCCCAATCTGCTCTTCGGGCAATATATCTCCAATCATCGCTCCCTCAGGAAGAGGCTCAAGCATTGTCACAAGCTTTTCAATCTCGGTAATTGCCTCTTTTACCTCATTATACTTCTCCATGCCTTCCGCGATCTGATCTATTCCCTTCTGCGCCGCCTCGATGGTAGCCTTCGCCGTTGCGATCTCCAGCGTAAGGTGCATCTTAGCCGCTTCCAGATCTGCTTTTGCCGTCAGGATCTTAGTCTCCGCCGCCGCCAGCTGCGCCGTAGTCTCACTCTTCTTATTGGCAAGTTCCGATTTTCCTTCTTCCAGCTTTGCCTTATTTTCGGCAATCTCATTCTTGCCGTCCTGAAGCTTCTGTTTACTCTCCTCCATTTCCTTGACGTTGTCATTGAGTTCCTGCTCACTGTCCAGCAGATCCTGTTTGCTCTCTTCCAATTCCGCCCAGGCTTCGGCCAGTTGCTCCTGCCCGTCATATATTTCCTGCTTACCGTCGGCAAGTTCCTGTTCAGCATCTTTCATTTCATCATCGATATACGCAAATACCTGCTTATTGATGGCATCGATTTTTTCCTGCCTTATTATAACATTGACGCTCTCCTCAAACAGTCCGGTGGCGCTGGCGGAAGCAACGCCTTCTATACTTTCCAGCTCCGGAATCACCAGATTCTGCGTCATCTCGCTTACCTGTGCATCGGTCATCTCCGTATTGCCGACGGCCGCGATCATGACCGGCAGCATATCGGGATTCAGCTTCATAATAATAGGGCTTCCGACAGAATCGTCCCAATAGCTCTCGATCTGATCCAGAGTCTCCCTGATCTCCAAAGAAGCTGCATTCATATCCGTTGACTGTGCAAACTCCAGAATAACCGTAGAATAATTTTCACTGGAAACGGAACTGATTCCTTCAATATTACTTACCGTCGCCATAGAAGCCTCCACCGGCTTCGTCACTACCATCTCCACGGTCTCCGGGCTGGCACCGGGATATGTCGTCATGATAATTACATAAGGAAGACTGATGCTCGGCAATAAGTCCGTAGACATTTTCATGAAAGACACGACTCCGAGAACAATCACCAAAATAACCGCAACCAAAACCGTATATGGTTTTTTGACGCTGAATTTCCCCAACATAATAGGCNCTCTCTTTCTGTTTATTNTCATTCTCTAATAAGAAATCACTAAANANNNACCGTCCGACCAGTCGGTCGGCCGCCTTTTCAGTATATTTTGAAAGTTAAGGTCTGTCAATATTTCCGTTNATTTTTATATATTTTTAACAAATCGAGCGTTACNNTNNATACCCATGCNANAGNNTANGCTCAGANGGGAGTTAATANCTGNGCGANCGGGTNNGCNAANNNGTGAAAAGTAACAATCCGANTAATNTCCTATNNCATAAAANCACGGGCTGACCATACACAATGGCTNACCCGCGCTTATATGCTTGTCAAATTATACCTANAAAATTATTACTGTAAATTCATCACCGCGTTCTCTTCTCCGCCGCGCAGCACAAACTCGATCGTATTAACAGACATCGACTGCGGNACTTCCACAATNCTGACCAGTTCCACCATACNGCCAGCCGGTACCACCTCGTTATATGTCTGCATGTCGTTTANCANCATCGTCGCCAANGCTCCTTTNCTGGATTCACCGTTGACCGACACNCGGAACCTNGCGCCGCGTTCAAGCATGTTCAGTGTCTGATCGGAAGCNCCTGTGTTGAAAGCNGTAAACTTTAACACCAGAAGCTGCNTTCCCNCTGTCGCATCCATNGAGAAGAAAACGTTGTNCTCATCTGCATCCGGGGGATAANTCTGNGCCAGCTCATATCCNGTATATTGAANCGTAAAATCCTGAAGACCATAATATTCTTCTATGGTAGCAGGTATNGCAATCGTCTCCTCATCCTGACTGACATCCACNACTTCCGTATCGTCTACCGGCACNTCTTCCTGCTCCGGNTCNGGCTGTTCNGNNTCTTCCGGCTCCTCNGNCTGCGCCACATCTTCNACAGTCTCATAATCCGNCGTATCAACCAGACGCCCGCTGTGATATTTGTCGTATTTTAANAATACGCCTACCGCATATTCTGAAATTAAATCTGTCTCNTCCTGTGTCAGATCAGGCATNGTGGAACCACAGCCNGTCAACAGCGCCGCTGCCATAATGCCACACAGTAATTTGCATGCTCTTTTCACGATCTATCCTCCCTGTCAGGNCNGNATTCATNATCCCTGCANATTATTATAACGTAANGTCCGCACAATTGTCCAGTGTAAACCAAAATTCCACACCATTGTCATAATTGATGACCCCATANTCCTGATTCATCGATTCCATAATCACCTTAACNATGGATAATCCGATACCGNTTCCGCCGTACTCTCGTGTCCGTGCCTTATCCACTTTATANAACTTTTCCCATACATGCTCCAGACTTTCCTCNGGAATCGGACTNCCGGTATTAAAAACAGATACTCTCACCCGCTTCTCCTCTTCCTTTATCCTGATATCTACGATCTTTTCNCCCTGCGCATAATTCATGGCGTTNGTAAAATAATTCATAAAGACTTCTTCTACTCTGAATTCATCGCCCCATACATAGATCGTGCCGTAATCCTCCATACGGACCGATACNCCTTTCTGNCTGATCAGAATNTNNGCNGAAGCCACATAATTTCTGATAAGCGNCGTAATGTCAAACCGCTCCATATTCACGACNTCATTGCCGAATTCCAATTGATTTAACGTGAGCAGNCGCTTGACCATCGTNTTCATCTTAGCCGCCTCATCTATAATGACACCGCAGTAAAATTCCCGGCTCTCCGCATCGTCATTGATCCCTTCCTGCAGTCCTTCCGCATACCCTTGGATCANCGCAATCGGCGTCTTCAATTCATGAGATACATTTGACAGAAAGTCTTTGCGCATCTCGTCGATCTGCTCTTTTCTCTCGATATCCTTAAGCAGCTCATTGTTGGCNGTCTTTAATTCGGAGATNGTTTCCTCCAATGTCTCNGACAGCTCGTTAATATTATTGCCCAGNACGGCAATTTCCGTCTTGTCATTTCCGGTATATTTCGCGTTAAAATCCAGATGNTTCATTCTCTCGGAAATATCCGCCAANTCCANAATAGGCTTCGTTATGCGNTTAGACAGCCACAGAACCANCAGCGCACTCACGCCGATCGCNCCCACNCCCACATACGTCAGGAAATGNTTGGATATGGAAACGCTCTCTCTGATTCCCTCCAATGCACTNCTTANCATAAAAAGAGAACCGCTGTCCANCATGCCCCACATTTCNATATATTCCGTCTGCGTACGNCCGTCCGTGACGATCTGCATTTTNTAATTATCCCCTTCCCGCAGAACGTCNTCGGGATCAACACCTATAATAATNTTATGCANTAAATGNTTGATGACAAACTCCGAATCCGCCATNGACGTTTTGATNGTTTCGGANTCNCTGTCNGCCACCAGCACNTTAATATTATATTTGCCGCATATTTTCTGCAGTTCAATATCATAATTNTCNGTTGTGATATCCCCGGCGCTGGATGCCTCATTGATGCTGTTNTAAGCNNTGATNAACGCATTGATTTTATTNTTGATATAGTATTNCTCCAACAGNGTACTNTTGANCAAAAGNCACATAAGAATNGTACCCGCCACAAGCGATATCAAAATGATNNCAAAATGTCTCTTTAATGAATATTTCATATTCGTCANTCTACCTCNAATTTATAGCCCATNCCCCAGATCGTTTTNATCAGTTCGCCTTTNGCTCCCATTTTACTGCGCAGCTTNTTCACATGNGTATCAATNGTCCTNGCGTCTCCGAAATAATCATAATTCCAGACNCTGTTTAGTATCTTCTCTCTNGACAGAGCAATTCCNNTGTTTTCCATAAAATAAGTCAGCAGTTCAAATTCCTTATANCTCAGCTCTATCGGCGCTCCGTCTACAGATACGCTGTGTGCCGCCTTATTTACCGTAATNCCGCCTGCTTCCAATATNTCATCGGCANTGATCTGGCTGGTTCTGCGCAGAATCGCCTCCACTCTCGCCACAAGNATCTTCGGACTGAANGGCTTCGAGATATACTCGTCCACCCCAAGCTCAAACCCNAACAGTTCATCCCNCTCATCAGACTTTGCCGTCAGCATGATGATCGGCACTTTCGAATATTCCCGTATCTCCTTGCACACCTGCCAGCCGTCCATCNTNGGCATCATCACATCCAGAATAATCAGTGCAATATCGTTTTGNTCNAAAAAGATATCCACNGCCTGNGCTCCATCCTCCGCCTCTACAACCTCATAATTGCTTTTGGTCAGGAAATCTCCCACCANCTTNCGCATACGGCTCTCATCATCCACTACNAGAATTTTCAATCGNTCCATATTCTNATCCTCCATGNCAAANNGATTTCCCACGATNTTTAANCATAGTATACGACATAAATATGTAAAATTTGTGATTTTCTAAAANAAGATTNCATTTANTTCCATCCCCGCGTCCGANGCANGGTNTCTGCTGTACATNAAAAAGGCATGACCGCGGTTTCCCTGACCATGCCTTATTGATCCGATACCCGCACATTCTNNACGGNTATCNTTCTATATTACAGATTGCTTTAACGGTNNCNGCTGCCAACTGTTACTGATCTGCTTCCAAGTCTCTCTCCGCTCTGCGCACCGCCTGTTCTCTCTCGGTCAGCTCCTGTTCCCACTCGGAATANTCATTGAGCACGGCTGTCTTGTAATTGAGNATCGTCGGNACATCNCTCCGCAANGATAAAACGATCACAGCCGTAAGNGCCAGTGCCAGTAAAATATTGATTGANACNGANGTAATNAAGCGTCCNNTAAATTCCGGTTTCTGCCCTCTAGCNGCCATACTGTTTCTGATTGAGCGGTTATACTCCGTCTTGTTACTGAANGTCGCATANAAAGGAATGGGNNTGATCTTNTCCTNNGGNACACCGCATTTGATAAGCTGNGNCTGCATCCTATGNAGATACGACATNCCGACCGGCGTCATAAATACACGGTTNTCAATTGCCCTGTTGTAAACTAACAGCACATTCTGCGGCTTGTGAAAATCGAGATGCTGCTCCAGATTAACGACCTTCTTCTCCTCCATCCTCGCNGTCTCCGCATCGGCAACCGTGCCGAACCGATAGCCGCCTACAACCAATTCCTCTTCCTTCTTATCCATAGTNCTCCCCTATTACTTTCGGACGTAAGCGNCCTTAGTGCCCTTCTTTTTATTGAGTATATCTTATACTATGAAAAAAAGCAATCCATCAATAGTCCTGNAGTTACGCGAGTCTTAACCAACCCTTTTTCAAGCGNTCTGTTATCCNCATAAACCAATNCATAATATAGGGACAGATGAGTTCATCACTCTCCTGTCCCTACTTTTTACGCCAGAACCTCTTCATGCTCTGCCACATATTGCTGCAATACTTCTGTCGCTTCGTATACGTCCANATTAGACGTTTTAATGAAATCGTATAGAGTTTCTACNTCTTTNTGCTTTTGCTCGCTTAATAANGCTTCCAGCTCTTCTCTTTCGTGCTCTATGCGCGTTTCTAATGCGTCTATGATCTCCTGCTTCTGCTGAATCTTTTCTTCGATAGACTTTCTCTGACCTCTTGCCATATTTTACCTCCAAAATAGTGTAATCTATTAGAGTATATGGACAAGATCAGAAAAATATTCACCATTTGATCATTTTGACCTTAATAAAGTGGACCAGACGGGAGTCGAACCCGTGTCCAAAAGCCCATTCCCTGTCCTTCTACTATCATAGTCTGTCATTTCGGATTACTCCACATTCCCTCGCACATCAGGAAACAGACACCCCGATGTGTTCAGTAGCCTCTGATACGCCCACAGGTAAGAGGCGTCCCCTGCGTCGTTTCCTACATAGTCGATGCCCGGATCTTAATGTGTAGGTGCACTAAGGCGGACAGCTGCCCTTAGGCAGCGTATGCTAAATTATCTTCAGCGTTTATATTTAGTTTTGCGATTTAACGCATCGCCTGCGGATAGCTTCTCCAGCTGCAAGACCCCTGTCGAAACCTTGACTGGCCCATATGTCGTTGTATAGATAGTATAACACGATATTCATCCGTGTAAAATATCTATCGGAATAAATTATGTTAAAATTAATCTTTTGATACATAATTGATCTGCGATCACAAATTCTTGATCTTGAACTCCCGTTCGTGCTCTCTGCGCATATCCTTCTTGGCAATGTCCTGCCGCTTATCATAAAGTTTCTTACCCTTAGCAAGCCCGATCTCAATCTTGGCTCTTCCGTCTTTAAAATAAACTTGCAGCGGAACGATCGTATATCCCTGCTGTGCCATGCTGCCCGCCAGCTTGCTGATCTCGTATTTATGCAGCAATAGCTTTCTCACACGAAGAGGGTCTTTATTGAAAATATTACCTTTCTCATAAGGACTCACATTCATGCTGTAGACAAAAGCTTCTCCGTTCTCGATCCGCACGAAAGCTTCCTTAATGCTGCATTTGCCCATACGAAGAGACTTTACTTCCGTACCGTGCAGTTCCAGACCCGCCTCATATTTTTCCTCTATAAAATAATCATGATACGCCTTCTTATTGTTCGCCACCAGTTTCATGGCTTCCTTCGCCATATACTCACCTTCTTTCCTTGTCGGTTATGCTCCAACTTTTGTTGTATACTTCATCTGCGAGTACGAAATTGATCGTCCGCATAAACCGGTCTACATCCTTCACCTGTACCCTGATCCTCTCTCCAAGTTTATAGGTCTTTCCCGTGCTCTGTCCTACCATTTCATAGGCATTCTCGTCATAATAGAAATAATCTCCCGGCAATTCCGCCACGTGCAGAAGTCCTTCCACCGTATTCGGCAGTTCCACATAGATGCCCCACTGGGTAATCCCTGAGATCACGCCCTCGTAAATCTCTCCGATGCGCTCTTCCATGTATTCCACTTTCTTAAGTTTATCCGTCTCCCGCTCCGCTTCCTCGGCACGCCTCTCCATCTTAGAAGAGTGTCTGGCTACTTCCGGCAGCTTTTCTTCATAATGCTCGATACGCTTTTCCTTAAGTCTCCCCCGCACTTGCTCCTTAATAATGCGGTGTATCTGCAGATCAGGATAGCGTCTGATGGGCGATGTGAAGTGGCAGTAATACTGGCACGCCAGCCCGAAATGTCCCGTACACTCTACCGTATACTTCGCCTGCTTCATGCTGCGAAGCGTTAACCGGCTGATCAGAGTCTCCTCCTCCGTGTCCGCGATCTTGTCAAGCAGCTTCTGCAGCTCCTTCGGATGAACTTCCTCACCCGTCAGTTTGATATGATACCCGAAATTGCGGATGAACGCCTCCAATTTCATAATCTTCTCCGGATCGGGCTTCTCATGCGTACGATAGATAAAAGGAATCTCCATCCAGAAGAAATGCTGCGCCACTGTCTCATTGGCGATCAGCATGAAATCCTCGATGATCTTGGTCGCCACATTACGCTCGTACGGCCGGATATCCGTCGGATGTCCGTTCTCGTCAAGTATGATCTTACTCTCTGCAAAATCAAAATCAATGGAGCCGCGTTTATGACGCTTCCGCCGAAGGATCGCCGCTAATTGCTCCATCAGCTCAAACATGGGCACCAGCGGTTCATATTCCTGTCTTTCGGCCTCATCCTTATCTTCCAGAATCTTCTTCACGGAAGTATAGGACATCCTGCGATCCACACAGATCACCGTCTCTGCGATCTCGTAGTCCTTCACTTCCCCTTTATCATTGATCGTCATAAGGCAGCTCAAGGCCAGACGCTCCACCCCCTGATTCAAGGAGCAGATACCGTTTGACAGCTTGTGGGGCAGCATGGGAATGACCCGATCCACCAGATACACGCTGGTTCCCCGCTCCAAAGCTTCCCAGTCCAGCGCCGAATTCTCCTGCACGTAGTTGCTCACATCGGCGATATGCACACCCAGATGGTATAAGCCCTCTTCATCCTGATATAAGCTGACCGCATCATCCAGATCCTTGGCATCCTCACCGTCGATGGTCACCATCTGAAGATCCCTTAAATCCATACGCCCGATCTTGTCCGCTTCCTGTACTTCTTCAGGAACTCTCTGTGCCTGATTCATGACCTTCTCACCGAACTCCATAGGCAGATCATAGCCACGCACGATAGACAGAATATCAACCCCCGGATCATTGATATGACCGAGAATCTCTACCACTTTGCCCTCCGGCTTATGCCGCTCATCCCCGTAGGATGTCAGTTCCACTACAACCTTATGCCCGGTGACCGCACCTTTAGACCGTTCCTTCGGTACGAAAATGTCCGCGCCGATCTTGCTGTTATCCGGAATCACGAAACCAAAATTCTGAGACTGTTCGTAAGTTCCCACGATCTGCTTCGTGCCTCGTTCCAGAATCTTAACGACTACCGCTTCCTGCCTCTTGCCGCGCTGGCCGGGCAGAAGCGCCACCTGCACCTTGTCTAAATGAAAAGCACCGCCTGTCTTATCTTCCGGCACATACAAATCTTCTTCCCTGCCCTCTATCTCCACGAAGCCAAAACCTTTTGCATGACTGATAAAAGTACCGACTGGCTGATTGGCATCCGGCTTCACATATTTCCCTTGTTTCGTGATCTGCACCCTGCCTTCTGTCAAGAGCGCCTGCAGCACTTCGCGGAATGCCTCCCGCTCTTCCCGTGAAACCTGCATGAAAGCTGCCAGCTCTTTCTCCTTCATGGGCACATACATCTCGTCTTCAATCAGTTCGCATATTAAGTTCTTGCGCTGTTCAAACCGTCTGCGCTGTTCTTCATTTCCGTTAAATTCGTATCCCATATTCTTCCTTATTCCCATATTCTGTCTATGTTCACAAGCATTTGCAGCAAAACAAAAACAGAACTTGCGTCTTCGGTCACTATCGCTATATAACCTTTCCTGTATCAGGCAAAGTATGCGTAAGCATTTTCTTAATATCAAGGAAAGAAAAAACGCCCTCGCTTATCTGCAAGAGCGCTTCCAACCTAAAATATGTTCAGATTCAGGATAACCACGAGTAGCATAAACCCTACTGCCAATCCCGTCGTGATCTTCACCAGCTTACTTTCCATGGAACGACCTTTATTCTTACCCCAATAGGTCTCAGCCGCACCGCTTACCGCTCCCAAGCCTGCTGTCTTACCTTCCTGCATTAATACCAATACTACTAGCGCTATACAAACAATAATAAATATAACCGTTAATACGATTCTAAGTGCTCCCATCTCTACACCTCCTAGCGTCAAGCAGATTTTATAATATCATAGAAATGTGGTTTATGCAAGAGGGAAATTGTCCGCAATCAGAGCCTGCCTTATCTCCCTCCAACTTTATCTCTTATCAGACTACTTCAAACTCTTTCCATTTCCCCGATTTCTGACGCCAGATAAAAATAACCGCACGGATAATCCAGTCGCAGACCATGGCGACTGCAATCCCGATTACACCCATGTGCAGAACGATTCCCAACAGATAGGATAAAAACAGCCGTCCTGCAATTGTGGAAATGACCGAAACATACATTGTGAATTTTACATCACCTGCCGCCCGAAGTCCATTGCTGAGCGCCCCGGAAAACGGAAAGGCAACTGCGTTGAATACGTTATGTATCAACACCAGCCAGATGACAAGCTGCTTAGTCTGCGGCTCCAGCGCATAAAACCGCAGGAACAATGGTGTAAACAGAAATATCAGAAGATTCCATGCAGAGGACAATAAAAGCGTTATCTTTGATAATTTCGTAAGATAATAATCCGCAGCCTCTGTATCCTTATTCCCCATACACTGCCCGATCACGGTGATAAATGCCGGCCCCATTGCCACACCTGCCAGCGCCGCCAGAGACCAGATGCTCTGCGCCACGCCGTTAGCCGCAATCTGATAAGTTCCAAAGAGCGCCACAATACTGCTGAGCGCTACTTTCACTAATTGAAAAATCCCGTTTTCCACTCCATTCGGTATGGCGACATTCCATATCTTTTTCAGACAATCGGTATTCCATTTGAAAATCCAACCGGTTCTGTAAGCCACCTCATTCTTCTTCCGAAAGCACAAAATTGTAATGACAACAGCGGAAAATGTCCTCGCAATCAGTGACGGCCATGCCACACCTGCCACTCCCGCACGAAGTACAAATACACCGATCACATTACCGACCACGTTAATGATATTTGACAACACGGATATATACATGGTCACATTTGTCTTTCCAAGGCTGCGGTAAACCGCCGCACCGGCATTATAGATTGCCAGCGCCGGATAAGAATAGGCGGATATTTTCAAATATGTGATACAGGCAGCCATGACAGAATCCTCCACCTTACCGAAGAGCAGACGAAGCATTCCTTTATTTCCGACCAGAACCAGCACAGCAATTACCATAGAAAAGACCGTACCAAACATCAGAAGCTGGCTGGCCGACTCTCCTGCATTCTCAGAATCTTTCCTGCCGATATACTGGCTGATTACAACGGCTCCGCCGGAGGCCAGCGCCGTAAACAGGTAGATAAAAATCGTGTTAAACTGATTCACCAGCGAAACACCCGATACCGCCGCTTCCCCTGCATAACTGACAACGAGCGTATCTGCAATGCCTACTAACATTACCAAGAGCTGCTCCAAAAACAGCGGAACAATCATTTCCCGTAAGTCTTTTCCTGAAAAGGGCATCTGCTTATCTTCCATGGTTTCCACCTTCCTCCATCCCGAAAATAAGGGCGCTAATGCTCAAAACATGAACGCCCTGTATTTTCTTACAATAAGCTGACCCGCAAAGCATGACAACGTTTGTTACTCTGCTTTTATATTAAGTCTCAGGCCGTTCACCCACTCTACGATTGTCTCATAGTATTAGTTGGATTTGTTGCGCTTCCGATATTCCATAGTGTAAAATTTAACGATAGACTGTTTTTCATAGGGGCTATCGTTTTTTTCACCCAAAGGAATATTGCGATTTTTCATCATCCTTATCAACTGAAATATTGCTATCGTTAAAGTTTGCCTCCAAAAAACTTTTATAACCTTCAATTTATTATTCTGGTCAACTGGAATTTAATCATATAAAGCTTCCCAAGTTTCTGAACTCATTGCCTTGAAGCACATTTCTATCTGTTCTTTATTATTTTTTTCTTCTGCAAGACAAGGCAATTCATCAATTCCAAAATAATCAAAGCCTGTAGTTTCAATATTAGAAATGAATTTGCCGCCTATTATTTCACATTGCATGAATATTTTACATACCTTATAAGCATAAATTGGCAGATTGTGTTTTTCTCTATCTTGAACTGCAATTATCCTTTTAACTCTAATATCAAGTCCAGCTTCTTCTTTAACTTCCTTTATCGTATTTTCCTCAACGGAGACATTCACATCTACCCAACCGCCTGGCAATGCCCATGTACCATTTGCTTCATGCACAAGCAATATTTTTCCTTCTTTAAATATAGCTGCTCGCGTATCTATTTTAGGCGTTTGATATCCTACATCACTACAGAATAAATCTTTTACTTTTTCAAGTGGTATCTCTGACTGATAGCTGATCATTTCTGCCGATATTTCTCTAATACGCTCATATCTTTCAAGTTCATATTTATCTTTACAATAAAATAACCCCGCCTGCGCTAAACCTTGAAGTTCAACCGCCCATTGTAACCATTTTTCGTTTTTCTCCATAAGATAATCCCTTCAAATTCATATTTTCCAGTCATTCTCGACACCAAAATTATACATTAATTCTTTACAAATTTCCATACTGAGCAATTTTGAGTTTCCGCAGTTTTGTCCTCAGCCGCCGGTTTTCATCAACATCTGCATGAACAACTTTCAAAAAATATCCAAAATATAAGGAATCTCATTCCTTTTTGATGTAAAATATAAGTGCTCAATCAAAAACCTTACTAAGCAAAAAGAGAAAGGATTCCTCATGGTTAATTTTATATCAAATACTTATGTTTTGAAACGGCAGACTGGTACTTTAGAGAGTCATATTCATTTTTTCATTACAGTTTACGTAAACTCAAACACCCGCTGATAATCTGAAACTTTCAGCAAGAACGTCGGGATGAGACTTACAATACCATTATATTTTCGCTTACCGGCTAAATATCCTGAGTAAGATCAATATAACAGCTTATTACCCTTCTCACAGATCTCATAGATTTCATCGTATTTTGCTTCAATCAAGGGTGCAATCTTTTCTGAATGCTTCGCTACGGTCTTTTTGTAAAGGAAATACGGGAATATCCACCCTAATAATCCCGGTATAGCAAGGATGATGCAAAGAATATAATGCGGCGGCTGTGCAGTCACTGCAAACGTAGATCCCGCCATGAATGCCGTTCCAATGATGCCAAGAATGAGTGCATACATGGTTGCCGCAGAAATCCTCGCTTTATCCAGCTTATCTATTTCATGTACGCAAGCCTCGAAGTTTCTCTCCAGCCTTGTGAGCTCAACTTTGTTGATAATCTTGCGATTCCGCTTTAGACGCAGCACTGCCTTTTGCTGTGAAGTAGGATTCCTGACCCCTCCGATTTCAAGCATACTGCCGTCTTCTTCCCACCCGAAATTTTCGTATCCATCAAGCAGAAAAGAAAAACTGCTGCTGTCCGTAAGTATTTCCTTATATTCATATCCCACAAAGTTTCTCTGCTGCCTTTCAGTATTACCCATGAATATACACCTCCCGGTTCTCATACATACCAGCCACTGGCAGTGTGACTGTAAAAGTACTCCCCTTTCCTTCCTCGCTGACAATCCTGATATCCCCGTCCATAAGCTCCAGCACTCGCTTTACCAGTGCAAGACCAAGCCCGTTCCCTTCCTTCGAATGGGAAGTATCCCCTTGATAAAATTTATCAAAAATATGGTTTATGCACTCCTGACTCATGCCGCAGCCCGTATCGGATACCGAAACCCTGATATAGTTTTCATCTGATGTCTGGCTAACGCTGACGCTGCCTCCTGGTTCCGTAAATTTTATCGCATTGCTTAATAGGTTGTTCCACACCAGTTCCATCAGCTTTTCGTCCGCCCTTACCATTGCCGCATCTTCAATTTCTGCTTCCAACTCAATTTCTTTCTCATCCCACGCATCCTCAAACTGCAGGATGCACTCACATAACTGCCTGCATACATCATAATCCTCCACATCCGGCATGATCCTCTGGTTTTCCAGTTTGTTCAGTTTCAATATATTGCCGATCAGGTCCGAAAGCCGTGTCGCAGCATTCTCAATGGACTCTGCATATTCTTTCCTCCGTCCGTCTTCTATCCTGTCTGTCTGAAGCAGCTCCGCATAATTCTTTATGATGGCAATGGGTGTTTTCATCTCATGGGACACATTGGAAACAAAATCTGTTTTCAGTGTTTCAATACTCCCAAGTTCCTCCACCATCCTGTTAAAATCCATAATCATAATATCCAGATAATCCAGCTTATCAGAGGTATGAAGGGTAGGCACATAGACAGAGAAATCGCCGTCTGCTACCTTCTTGGCGGCTTCTGCCAACATGTGCATAGGTTCCTCATAAGTTCTGCGTATTTCCCTTCTTGTAAACAAAGTAAGCCCCACAGCAATCATGCCCCAATACAAGATAGGAACAATAGACTGAATAATCTCATTCCATCCCATTCTGACCATGAAAACAAGCAGTCCAGTATGAATGCCGGACATCAAAAGAAGCGTTCCCAGGTAAACTGCAAAAAGCAAAGGTGGAAAACGATTGTCATTTACTGTTCCATATTTACTTCGATTAAGTTTTTTCATTGCAGCACCGCCTTATATCCCAATCCCCTTACCGTCACGATCTTAAATCCGTCACAGTCTGATAATTTGTCCCGCAGCTTTGTTACATAGACATCTACCGCCCGCAGGCTGGTATCGCTGTCCACACCCCAGAATTCATCCATAAGCTGTGCCCTCGAAAAAGTCTTTTTCGGGTAGGACAGCAGCTTATAAATGATGTTAAACTCTCTTGTAGTAAGACCTATTTCCTCCCCATCAATTTCTGCGCTCATGCCGTCTGCGTCTAACACTAAATTTCCTATTGATATTTTCCTCTCCATCTCAATATTTGCCCTGCGCAGAAGTGCCCTGACCCGTAACAACAGTTCATCAAGCTCGACAGGTTTTACCATGTAATCATCAATTCCTAACTGAAATCCTTTCTGTTTCGATGGCAGATCATCTTTTGCCGACATAAACAAAATAGGGATTGTTTTATTGACCGCCCGGACTGTCTGTGCAAACTCAAATCCGTCAATTTCGGGCATCATAATATCCGAAATAATCAGTTCATACAGATTATTATACATTTCCTCATATGCCTCGTTTGCAGACAGACACCCTTTTGCCTGAAATCCACTGTCATTTAAGTATGTACAGACAATCTGATTCAGTTTCACATCATCTTCTACCACAAGTATATTTATCATAAAACACTACCTCCTGTCCTATAAACTGGGGATACTTTTCAGTATATCGTATTATATAATGCTATTGTTTGTGTTTTGTTTATAATTTGTGTCTAAATTGTGAACTGTACCCCTTAACCATGTACCCGACACAAAAAAGTATGCGGTGAAAGTACTGTCTCCACCGCATACTTCATATTTTTATCACTTTAACCCTTTGATGAACGGAATCAGGCAAAGGAGAACTACAATACCTACAATCCCTACTATGATACCGACAACCATATTGCTCCATACCATCGACAAACACATACCGACGCCCAGAAGCAGCTCACCAACAATTCCTATCAATGTTGCACTGATCGTCTTTCCCGACAGCTTAATCGGCTGTTTGTTTTCCATCTTTCTCCATACTGCTACCATGACGAGTAATACAACCAGACCGATTACTCCCATAATAATGCCTTCGTTGCGTGCATTCCATTCTTCTATCAGTCCCATGCACATGCCAAGCGCGAATAAAATACCTCCGATTGTTCCCAAAATCATTGCTACAAATGTACTTTTTTTCATTATTCCAGACCTGCCTTTCTTCTGGCTTCCGCTCCGGCGGTTTCTGCCTTCTTCATATTTGCTTCCACCACTGAATTCGGTTTCTGTTCCCGTTCTTCCCTCTCAACTGCGCTCTTTTCTTCTCTCTCTTTCTGCTCTGCTGCAAGCCGCTCCTTTGCTTCTTCTACGGACTCGCCTTCCTTCGTCAGAAAATTGTCCACGAACTTATCAGCGATTTTATTAAACCCGCCGACTGCTCCTTCCTCGATTTTCTTATAACCGCCGACCACACCTTCTTCGATTTTTTTGTAGCCGTGGGCTACGCCTTCAGCGATCTTTTCATTTGCCTTTACCAATTTTGATTTTGCCATCGTTCTATTCTCCTTTTATTTTTTTTGCTAAGCTTCATCTGCTGACATTGCTTCGATGATTTCTTCCGCTGTATCGCTGCTTTCCTCCAAGACTCCATCTGCTGTCACATTTTCATCATTTTTCAGTATTTTCTGCATTGTGTTCTTAGCTGACTTGAATCCTTCCACCACAGCCCCGACAGCGGCTCCGCTTGCTACTACTGCACTCAGTGCCACCACTCCTGTTGCCAGACATGCTGCTCCTAAAACCTTCACAATTTTTTTACCTGAAATTTGAATTGTTGCTTCCATTGTTAATTCCTCCATTCTTAATTATTATTGGGTTTGTGTTCTATCTGATGGTAAGAGAATATCACCCTATTATTTGCATAATGTTTGATTTTTGTTTGAGAAATGTTAATTGTGGGAAATTTCCCTTGAAAAATAAGGATTTATTGAGTTGATTTTTAGAAATTACACTTATTTGATGATTGACACTTTTTTCAGATTCTTCTGATTCAAATTTACTTATTTCAAATGCACTATGCTCCGCTGGTGCAGAGTTTCCACTAGATAATAAGTATAGGAAGCAGAAGGAGAAAGGTAGGCTTTCGCATATAAAAACAAATATCTTGAATGTTCCAAATAAATTTGATTACAAATTCTGTGACTGTGTAC
Organism: Lachnospiraceae bacterium; assembly: GCA_014804655.1. Taxonomy (GTDB): domain Bacteria; phylum Bacillota; class Clostridia; order Lachnospirales; family Lachnospiraceae; genus UBA3282. Next base: position 20,306 of record JAAUZK010000009.1, read on the forward strand.
GTTAAACAGAATAAAATTTTGATTCTTGCTTCGCGGCTTATCAGGTATTGTCATTGCAATTTCCCCTTCACTTAATAAAAGATTCAGGCAATAGCTTCGAATGTGGTTCTGTGTTTTATACCAAGAAACCTCATCATCTCATCTCTGTCTCTCGGTTCTTTGCAATATTCAAGCAGCACATTGATCCTTTCTTCCTTTTAATCATTTTTTTGAGCGGTATTTTCTTCTTTTTGAGCGGTATTTTGAGCGGTACCGCTCAATTTGGAAGTGCCATACCGATCAAATACCACGGTTAAACAATCACTTGGTATTTCATACTCCAACATAATTCCTTTACGATGCCACATCTATTGGAAAACCGCGCGAAACAAGAAATCCCTTCACTGTAGAACTAAATTCTTTATCATTAGAAAATTCATCGCATAATTGTTCTTTTAACATATCTTTCACTGCTTGATTCGTTTCTTTTGACCATGCTCGTAATAACATTTCAACAGCTTTTATTCTTTCTGTTCTTCGTTCTATCAAAGCTGGACGATTTAGTTTCAAAACCTTTTCTGTTATATCAGCTCTTTCATCATACATTACTGGCATAATTAAAGGACCTATATCTTGTAAATGTACTTCTGGCTGGTCAATATATGGATTTATTAAGGGAAGTTTAGAATCATAATATGTTCTTTTGCCTGATCGATTACATTGTTCACATGCCAACGTCAAATTATCCCATTCCACGTATAAATCAGGACGCTTAGTTTTAGGAAATATATGTTCAATATCCCCATAAGCCACATGCTTTATCTTACTTTCACAATAAGCGCATTTACCATGTGTCTCCTTTTCTAAAGTATCTTTTATAACAGGATTATTATATTTTAATGCCAAATCATTATTAGGTTTTATTCCTAAATCAATCTGAGAACAATATTGCTTTGTCCACTCAGCGGCATTTTCAATTAATATTTGGGGTTTTGGTAACTTTTTAATTTTAATCATTTGTATTATTCTCCTCTAAAACACGAGCTATAGATACCGGAATATACTCTTCTAATCCAACTACTGACAAATCCTTGCGCATATTAGCAAGTGATTCATTATTCAATTCCATATTACTATATTTCCTAATGATTGATTCAAGTGTTTCCTCTGCCCAGCTAGGCATTGTAGAATCTATTCCCAAAACATTACGAAGTATTTCATTTGATGTTCCGGCACGATTTATGTAATCCAATTTTTTCGAATATACCTGACGGCTTTCATCATAATCCAGAACATATACATTTGCATCCTTTTGCGCAGTAATCATAAAAGGATTATGTGTAGCTACAATAAATTGTACATTAGGAAACGCTTTTATCAAATTACCTAAAAATGAACGTTGTAATTCCGGATGCAAATGATTTTCCGGTTCATCAATAATAGCCACAAAAGATTCTTTAGTATCTGCAAACATATACAATTGCCATGTCATATCAATTATAGAAGAAATACCACCTGAGACTGCATCAATTGGAAATTCACCGGTTTTAGTACACAACATTACTTCTGGAACAATTACAGATATACTCTCAAACCCAAGCTTTGGAGGCAATACAATTTTTAAGATATCTACATATCCTTCAAATAACACTCTTGCCGCCTCGTTAGGCACAACTGACTGATTTCCATATCCAAACATCGCTAACGAAGCCAAAGTTTCTTTAATCAATGATGTAGATGATATTTCTTCAGAATTTCTATACGTATCAAAAACAAAAGCTTTTTTAAATACATTATACTTATAATATATCTGTTCTCTTGTTGCCACAGCAGTTGGTATTGACTTTACAGCTCTATATGGAAAATTAGGACGATGCGAATCTATATATACACCTCTCTCATTTTTTCCATTTTTCATTTTCACTTGATATACACCATTTACTTGGCTAGGCAATATTAAATCCGCTATTGTACCATCTGAATATTGCAATTCTCCTAACTTATTCTCTAAAACATCTATTTCTGTATTTCTTATAAACAATTTCTTACCAACACGAAACAGGCTATTGAAATATTTTGAAATTTCTGTTTTTTCTTTAGAATATGAACTAACAAATTGTGGCTGCCACCCCGTACTTTGTGAAAGAAGATTTAATATTGTAGTTTTACCAGCTCCATTCGCACCTGTTAATACTGTCAGACTTTCATGAAATTCTATATCGACACTCGAAAACTGTCTCCAGCCTTTTATATTTAATCTTTTAAACATTTTACATCCTTTCATTTTACTGAATTTATCGTTATTAGTTGCTTGTTAAATTACCTTACTCCCTTCCATACGATACATTTTCCGCCACCATACTCATTTCCGGTTCAAATGAATATACAATATCACTCTTCCTTTTTAATTTCTCGTATAATACTGTTCCAAGCGTTTCAATAATTTGTTTCATCATATCTGGCTCTTTAAACATGCGCACAAAAAATTCCTCATTTTGCTCATAGCGGCTTGCCGCCATATTAGGAAAGTCTTTCTCAAACAATAGCATAAAGGTCTTAAAATCATTATTCTGTGCATAGCCATGCCACTTATCCTGCGCTTCATAATCGCTTTCAATCTGTAAAAGCACTTTATCCATCTCTGTGAACTCTGTACCATAACGTTCATTGATTTTATCAATAATGACCGTAAGAGGATTCTTTTTCTTATCCTTCCGTCCTGCCTCACCTGTAATCGGTCGGAATCCTTCTTCTGTTGGTTCCAAATCAATGCTTCCTTCAAAATCTTTTTCCAAACGGTAATATTCCAATAATACTTTATCATCTACATCAACTCGTTCCATACTTCCTTTTGGTAACTGCATCAATAAAAACTTAGCATATACACTGAATTTATGTATATCTTTGTCAAACAATCGGCATACCTGCGTAATAAACGCATAAATGCGATTGAATCGGGCAAGTGTAGCTTTAAACATATCCTGTCTTTCCGCAGTTAATGCTTGAAAACGGTCAAATGCTGGCTTTATTTTTCCTTGCAATTTTCCGATGTCACCACTCATTTGCTGCTTCTTTGAATAAAAAATATCCGCAAACTGTATGATTTCATTTTCCTGATATACATGATACTCATCCAGCGTATTTTTCAGATCATAAATGACATTTGGATTTGTTTCTTCCTCTAATGTAGTTTCTTCATAATATGGCTCAAAAGATTTTTTGATATCCTCTGCTGAATTCACAAAATCGAGAATAAAAGTATCCTGTTTGCCCCTGCAAGTACGATTAAGGCGCGATAATGTCTGAACCGCTTTCACACCTGACAGCTTCTTATCTACAAACATCGTATGTAGTAATGGTTCATCAAATCCGGTTTGGTATTTTTCCGCAACAATCAACATTCCAAACTCATCTGTGTTGAACACCTTAGGCAATGCCTTTTCTTTTACCGTTTTTCCATCTTTTGTTTTGTTCAGCTTTTCCTCTGTATATGTCTGCCCGTCATCTTCAATTTCTCCCGAAAATGCCACAAGTACATCAAGATCGTAACCTTTCTCAAGAATCTGACGCCGAAATTCTTGTAAATACCGTACAGCATGTAAACGCGATGGCGTTACAACCATTGCCTTCGCTTTTCCACCAATCTTTGTTTTAGTTACACGATAAAACTGCTCCAGCATAACAGCAGTCTTTTGAGAGATATTATGCGGATGCAGCTTTTCGTAATCCAAAATCGCCTTTATTCCCGTTGTTGTATCCAATTCCGGATTATCCGGTATCGCTTTTACTATCTTGTAGTACATCTTGTACGTCATATAATTTTTCAGCACATCAAGAATAAAGCCTTCCTCAATAGCCTGTCTCATAGAATAGATATGAAATGGATGATAACTGCCGCTCTCATCTTTCCATCCAAACATATTCAACGTCTTTTCTTTAGGCGTCGCTGTAAAAGCAAAAAATGACATATTGCTATGTACTCCATGTGCTGCCAGTTCATCTAACAATTTATCCTCATCATCCCCTTGATTTTGCTCCTGCTCATATTCCATCTGAGCATATTCTTCTAAAATCTTCTCTGTATCTGCCAATGCACGTTTTAACTTTTTCGCTGCATCCCCTGTTTGGGAAGAATGTGCTTCATCCACAATGACTGCAAACCGCTTGCTACCGGATTTCACTTCTTTATAAATCACGGGAAATTTCTGCAAGGTAGTAATGATAATGGGAACTCCGTCATTGATAGCATCCTTCAGCTGCTGTGCATTCTTCTCTATTTTCTGCACTACGCCGTCTACATGGTCAAATTGATAAACTGTATTTTGCAATTGCTCATCCAGTACTTTTCGGTCTGTGACAATAATAACTGACTGAAAAATCTTCTCGTCATGCATATTGTGCAAACCGGCCAAACGATGGGCAAGCCATGCAATGGAATTAGATTTCCCCGAACCTGCGCTATGTTGTATCAAATAATTCTTACCAGAACCATTGATTTTGACATCCGCGAGCAATTTTGTTACCACATCAAGCTGATGATAACGCGGAAAAATCATTGTCTCTAATATAATTTCGCCTGTATCCTTATCTCGTTCCACTTTCAAATGAAGATATTTGTTCAGGATTTCAAGCAAACGCTCTTTGCAAAGAACATTCTGCCAAAGATATGCTGTATCATATCCATTTTCATTGATAGGATTTCCTTTTCCTCCAACCTTTCCTGCTCCGTTACTTCCTTGATTAAATGGCAAAAAATAGGTCTTTTCCCCTTCCAAACGTGTAGTCATATAAACCTGTGTAAGATCTACTGCAAAATGAACAAGGACGCGTTCTTTAAAGGCAAAGATTGCATCCTTTCCCCTACGGTCAAATTTATATTGTTCAATAGCATTTGTTGTACTTTGCCCCGTAAACTGGCACTTTAATTCCATTGAAACAACCGGAATCCCATTGACAAATAGCACAATGTCAATGCTGTTTTCATTGCTGGGAGAATAGTGCAACTGCCTTGTACAATGTAATATATTAGCTGCAAATTGTTCCTGTGTTGTTGTATTAATGGAAGTTTCCGGCTTCCAATATACTGCACGGAATTTAACGCCCCTGTCTGTAAAACCCTGACGCAAAACCTGAAGAAGTCCTACCATTTTCACCTCTCGGCAAAAACGCTCAACTACCTGTTTTTCGCTGTCTGTTCCATAAATTTTCTCATAGCGTTCCCACTGTTTTGACTGGCTTACTTTTAAAAATCTAAGGAAGGTTTCCGTATCCAATGCCAATTTACGGTCAAATTTGCGCGGATCACCCTTCTCATATCCGCCCTCGGTAATGAGATATTCTTCTATATCTTGTTCAAAACGTTTTTCTTTTACATCAAAGTCTGACATGAATTGTTCCTCCTCAATGTACTTTTGCTCCTCAACTTATTTCTCGCACCAGTAGCACGAGTTTCTCCAAACATATATCTTTTTTTCTGCACTACGCATTTACCCACTCTGTTTTTCTTTCTGCTGCAAATAAAACATGGTTTTTTGTATTTCAATTTCCTTTCGCAGTTCTTCCTCTGTTGGTAAATACAATTTATATTTTGATGCAAATAACTGCTCATTACCATGAAGAACAGAATATCTTGCAATATCTTCATCAGTTTCTGTACAGAGTACAATCCCCAATGTTGGATTATCGTCTGCACCCTTCTTTAATTCATCATACATACGAATATACATATCCATCTGCCCTACATCCTGATGTGTAATCTTACCCGTTTTCAAATCAATCAGGACAAAACATTTCAAAATGTAATTGTAAAATACAAGGTCTATAAAATAATCCTCTTTCTCTGTCTTTATATGCTGCTGACGGGCTACAAAAGCATAGCCTTTTCCCATTTCCATCAGAAATTTCTGAATATTAGTGATAATACTGCTTTCTAAGTCAGTTTCGGTAAAATCTATATTTGATGATAGACCCAAAAATTCTGCTATGACGGGATTTTTGATAAACTCCAGCTTGTCATTTTGAAAATCTGAAGTCTTTTCATGCATTTCCTGTTCAACCAAGTCTTTATGTTGAGACTGTAATATGCGGTAATAATATTGTGTATTAATATTACGCTGTAAAGTGCGGACACTCCATGTCTGCTCATATGCCTCTTTCTCATACCAACTGCGAGCAACTGAATCTGTCACCTGCAATAATGCACGATAATGAGACCACGACAACACCCTTTGAGATTTTCCACACAACGTGTGGAAAATCTCAGGAAAACACTTATAAAAAGAATAAAAATTGTATAAATTTGTTTTTGTAAAACCTTTCCCATACAGTTTTGTCAATTCATGTGATAATTTTTTTATAACATTCGCTCCATATTCCGCACGGTTTTCTCCCTTTAGCTCTTCCTCAGCTATTCGATATCCAATCAGCCAGTTTCTTTGAGACAGGATTGTATCAACTGCATGGTAGGCTTGCCTTTGGGAAGTTTCTATAATATTTTGTATATCTGTTAATATATTTTCTGATTTTTGATATATACTCATAATATCAGTATTTTCAGCTTTTATGGGTTCATTCATATAAATTCTCCATTAAATTTTCTACTTATTTTCATTGTCAGACGCAACTTTTTCTAAGATCTTCAAATAATCAGAACAAGTAGTTTCATAAACATGCCATCTTTCTTCTTGAAAAGCATCATCTCCGTCCCAAAGATTTGAAAAAAAGTATGATAAAAACATAAAAGCAAATGAAACAAGCGTTACAACATTGATTACCTCATTTGTCAATTTATCATACGGAATGAATTTCAACGGCGTAATCATAATTTGTATAGTACAAATAATAATCTGTATACATGAGATAAAAGAGAATAATTTCCTTAGATATTTAATCTTTTTATTATTCTTGGCTAAATTATCATTATTGGGTAATATTTTCAATTCTTCTTTCAGCCATTTAGTTTCATTATTCAAAACATTAAATCTATCATATGTCTTTATACTACTTTCGATAAAATCCGTTCGCGATTTTGCAATCATATTTATCCTCTGTAGACTATGTATTGAAGAGTTTATCATACTCTTTAACATCTCAAAAACTGTAAATTCTAAAGAAACAAAAGCAACCGTAACATATAACGATGCTGGCAAAAGCCCATCTACTCTAATTTGAATAATAGCAATTAAAATATAACTTATAGCCACCCCTAATAAAATATAATTACTTTTGTTCAATGTCAAACCTCCCTTTTACCTGTAACCACTTCAAAAATTAACGATTTTTTATAAGCAATACATCTACTAATTAATTGTTGTTTTATCCCTATAGCTCTATCTATCTGTTCAATCCGTTTTTCCAAATCCTTTACAATTTCCATTTGTTCAGTAATTGGAGCTATCGGTATAAATTCCTCTTTAATAATTTCTATATTTAAGTTTAGCTGTGTACTAATAATTGCTTTTCGCAGAAATTGTAATTTCATTGCTTTCAATACATAATATAGATAATTTTGTTCTATTATATCAAGCGGCACAAACCCAACAATACTATCCGGAAAACACGCATCAAAACCTAATATAGAGACATCTCCAACATTTGCAGCTATTGTCAAACAAATACTCCCCTTGGGAAATTCCTTGCTTACAGAATAACCAAGCTCATTAAGCGTTTGACTATAAGTTTTTATATATTTATTTGCTTTTGCCACATCGCCAGTCTGTACAAATGGATACTTACCATCGTAATAATCAGGATCATTTCTTGGACGATGATTAAATTTTCCACGCATAATCTTTGTGGCATATTTTAATTTCATTTTCCCCCAATGCATAGGAATTTTACCTATCCATTCAATCTCACTATCTTTCATCTCTACATCAGGATTTAATCCCTTCGTCACTGCTTCAGTAATTACAGATTGCTTATATAGCTTTAATTTTTCAATGATTATCTGTTGTTTTTCAATAATGTTGTCTATCTTTGTACATTTTTTATCAAGATAGTTTGCTATACAATACTGAGTATGTGTTGGAATAGATACAATCGGAATTACTGACAAATCCTTTGCATTTAACGCACTTCTGACACCATCCCCGCCAAGATGATTGAAGATTTCATTATAGTACAAGAACATAAACCAGTAGTAATAAAATCTATTATCTTCGGATTCATTTGTTAAAACTATATATGCTGGTGAAACCAACCCAGTATATGAAGATAACCCAACGCGACTTGTCCTTATATTTTCAAGGTCAATCAATTTAAATACAAGTTCATTTTGCCGAAGAATTTGATAACCTTCAAATTTTTCAGGTTGTAAACCTTCACTATCCTCTTTGCTTCGCTTTATAACTCCTTTCATAGTTAAAGCAAGTCTTTCATAATTATCAACTTTATCACCGACTACTCGCTTTACGTTCCGGAAAAAACGTTTTGTTGGAACAATTTTCCAATCCTTCGGTATCTCTCCAATCCATTCAACCCCACTATCCTTCATTTCTCTCATACTCCAAAAACCTCCTGCAAACTTCCTTCCAGTTCCTTTTCCAATTCCAATATCTCCGCCATAATTTCAGCAGAAGGCTGTGGTGTTTCATATTTATAAAAATACCGTGTAAATGGTATCTCATATCCCACCTTGGATTTCTTTTCATCAATCCACGCATCTGGCGCAAAAGGTAATACCTCTCGCTTAAAATACTCCTGTATATTTTCTGTCAATGGCACATTTTCCGTATCGCGCAATGAAGTATCTGGCTGCTTCTTCCCATTTTTTAGTACCAACTCACCATCTTCTCCACATAAAGGTCTCTCCACAGTAATCTTTGTATATCCAAAATCATCATTATTGAAAATTTTACTGATTTCTGTTTCCCGAAAATCTCCATAAACCTGCGTGATTTCTGTGATTGCGCTTTCAGGGATTTCATTTCTTTTATTTCCAAGGGCTTTTCTACGCTTCTCATACAATCCATTTGCATTAATAAGCTGTACTTTACCTTCTCGCTTTGTTCCTGGTTTTTTATTTGATAATACCCATATGTAAGTGGTAATCCCCGTATTATAGAAAATATCATTTGGCAGAGCAATGATCGCCTCCAGCAAATCATTTTCAAGAATATATTTTCTGATATCAGAAGGTCCGCTACCCGCGTCCCCTGTAAAAAGAGGCGAACCATTATGAATGATTGCAATCCTGCTTCCACCGTCACGAGGGTCTTTCATCTTAGAAATCGCAGTCATTAAAAACAGCATCTGGCCATCTGATGCAGCAGGAAGTCCCGCACCGAAACGCCCTGCAAAGCCACGTTTTGCCTCATCCTCAACGACTCTCTTTTCATTTTTCCATTCCCTTCCGAAAGGAGGATTGGATATAATATAATCAAATTTTTGTCCTTCAAACTGATCATCGGAAAGTGTATTTCCGTCCTTGATAAAATCAGCATTATTTCCCTTTATCAGCATATCTGCCTTACAGATTGCAAATGTCTGGTCGTTCAATTCCTGACCAAAGGACATAAGTTCTGTCGCGGAATTAAGTTCATGTAGATATTCTTCCGCAACAGAAAGCATGCCGCCTGTTCCACATGCCGGATCATAGATAGTCCTTGCAATATTTTTCCCAGACAGCGTACTGCTATCATCATAAAACAGAATATTAACCATAAGGCGGATAACCTCACGAGGTGTATAATGCTGTCCCGCATCTTCATTATGCGCCTCGGAAAATCTACGAATAATTTCTTCAAAAATATATCCCATTTCTAAATTGGAAATTGCGTCAGGATGAAGATTTGCTCTAGTAGATGTGAATTCTTTAATAACAATGTACAAGATACCCTTGTTTGCCATCGTATCAATATGTCCTTCAAACTTAAATTTTTCAATAATATCCCGTACATTTTCGGAAAAGCCATTTAGATAATCATGAAAATTCTCTTCAATATTATCAGGATCATTCAACAGCTTTTCAAATGTATATTTACTGGTATTATAAAATTCATAACCTGATACTTTGCGTAGAAGAACATCTCGCATTGGCAGATTCTTTACTTCATCATATTTTTTAAGAACTGCTTCCTTGGTATTTGCAAGAATACAATCAAAACGACGAATAACCGTCAGTGGTAAAATAACCTCTCCATATTCGTGAGGTTTGTATACGCCTGTCAATTTATCTGCAATCGCCCAAATCAAAGCAGCTTTTTCGTTTATGTTTGTACTTAAATTCATATAATATCCCTTCTGTATTTTTAACGCTCTCAATGTTTTCAATTTAATGTCTATTTCTCCTATTATCTTAGTATATCCAACTATCTGAACATTATCAAGCCATACATTTTTACTTTTTCACTACCTTTTTTAATTTACTTCCGCTGCCTTTTGCCTGCCACTACATCAGCTAATTCTCCTCCATAGATTATGCTTCCTGTGAATAACAATTTCAATTTGATTCTTCACACAAATACATCATTTTGTCAGTCAGATTTGTACACCATTTTTGACACCAATTTTTCTTCAAACTACACCATTCTGCGATAAGTTATGATACTTCTCCCCAAAATCAAAAGTGGCTTAAACCCTTGTAAAATTGCTATTTTTCAAGTGTTCAAGCCATTTTCTTTTCCCTGTTTAACATTTGTTTGAGAAATGTTAATTCAGTTGTCATTTCAACAGAACAATGTCGCTCAGGCGTACTCAAGTCTTTCACCTATCAGGGCGCGTACATGAGCACACAAAAAAAAGCACCCAAGCTCACACTTGGATGCAGGCGTCTTCCTTATCCGTAAATAAACGGAATGTAAGGGAAAAGACATTTTTGTGGGCATAACCCCTTCAAAATTTAAGAAGGCGTGAATCCTTTTGCAATAATCGCGCACTCAAACGGACGAAGATGAATTTTTCCATCTTCTATCCTCCCATTCTCATAATTACTGAGCAATATTTTACTGTATCCTGAATGCAGCAGCATTTCGCACTCTTCCGGCTGAAAATTGCAAATTACCATAAGATACCTTTCATCCTGAATACGTTCATATGCAATGACATTATCAACAGTATTTTCAATCGGAACAAACCTCCCATATACGACCACATCCGCATATTGAGTGCTCTTCCTTAATGCAATAATTTTTTTATAAAATTCCAACACGGCATTATGTTCAGCGTTAATGCTCAGATAATTCGGATTCACCTTTAGCCATGTATGGTCCGAGTCTGAAAAACCTGCGTTCTTTGACGTATCCCATTGCATAGGTGTACGGCTGTTATCCCTGCTTCGTAAATATACAACATTAAGAGCCTCTTCTTCAGTCATTCCTGCCATGACTGCCCGGCTATATTGATTGAACGTTGCGATATCATCATAATCCCGAATGGAGTCCATGCGGATATTTTCCATTCCCAATTCCTCCCCCTGATAGATAAAGGGCGTGCCCTTCAACATCATGAACAATCCGCCAAGCATTGTCTTACTGTAATCATTGATATACTGTCTAGGTATGTACTTATTAATCGAACGAGGTTGATCATGGTTCTCCAGATAGGGGGCCGCCCAGCCTATGGAATTCACAGCCATCTGGCTATGGAAAATCTTTTCTCTCATTTCCTTTACGGTCCAGTTTGTAGGTTGATACCATTCCCCGCTTTCCGGAACATCTATATCCGTATAGGAAAAATCAAATACCATAGAAAAGAATCCATTTTCTCCTATAAATTTATCCAGTAATTCATCCGGGACATTAGCTTCTGCTACTGTCATGCTATCATGCAGCATGAATGTTCTCTCATTCATCTCCTGCAAAAAGTTTTCAATTCCCGGCTGGTTCAAAACCCAATCGCCTATGTAACACAACCCATCTTCACCATCAGGTGGAAATGTCCCATACCGGATATTTTTCTTGATATTGCTGATGGCATCTATCCGAAAACCCGCCAGCCCTTTATCTAACCAGTAATTGATTATTTTGTATATCTCTTTTCTTAATTCCTCACATTCCCAGTTGAGATCCGGCTGCTTTTTGTCAAATATGTGCAGATAAAAGCGATTGCTGTCTCCGATTCTTTCCCATGCAGAGCCGCCAAAATAGGAACGCCAGTTATTTGGCGGCTCCCCGTCCCTTCCGTCACGGAATACATAATAATCAGCATATTTACTGCAAGGGTCTTCCAAAGCCTTTTGAAACCACTCATGTTCATCAGATGTATGGTTAACTACCAGATCCATAAGTATTTTTATTCCAAGCCTGCCAGCTTCTGCAATCAGTTCATCCATATCCTCATCCGAGCCAAACATAGGATCGACATGGTAGTAGTCCGCAATATCATACCCGTTATCACACATTGGCGATTTATAAACCGGACAAAGCCATATCACATCTGCCCCCAATGCTTTAACGTAAGCAAGACGATCGATAATTCCTCGTAAATCTCCAATTCCATCTCCATTACTATCTTGAAAACTCTTTGGATAAATCTCGTACACTACCGCTTCTTTCCACCATGCCGTTTTATCCATACCATTACCTCCGAATTTATTAACCTTTTACTGCACCTGCTGCAATTCCTTCAATAATATTCTTTTGCAAGAAAATAAAAACTACAAGAATGGGCACCGCACAAATCAATACTGCCGGGAAAATAAGTTCCCATGGATTTCCATATTGCCCTGAAAGACTTTTCGCGTAATACAAACTCAACGTTAATGTCTTTTTATCATTATTTCCGATGATCAAAAATGGCAGCAGATAATCATTCCATATCCACATGGCGTTTGTAATAATCGCTGTCACAGTAATCGGCTTCACCATAGGAAATACAATTCTAAAAAACATTTGAAAAATATTGGCTCCGTCAATCATTGCCGCCTCTTCCAAAGCTATAGGAACTCCTTTAAAGAAGCCATGGTAAAGAAAAATTGTCATACTGAGCCCAAAACCACAATACATGATAATTAGTCCGCCCATATTTTTTAGCCCCATGTTTTCCATTAAACTCACAAGCGGATACATAACAGATTGAAACGGTATCAACATTGCAGCCGTAAAGACCAGAAACAGGATATTGCTTCCCTTTGATTTATTCCTTACCATCATCCATGCCGTGAGCGCAGACACTAAAACAATGAGCGCAACAGAAACTATTGTAATAAACAACGTATTGACAACTGACGGCAGCAAATTAATTTGTTCGGCAGCACTTTGCAAATATTGCAAATTCCACTGCTTGGGCAATGCCATCGGAGAAGCCACAATTTCCTTCTGACTCTTGAATGAATTTACAAATAAAAAGTAAATCGGGAAAACCGTATATATAGCTATCAATCCCAAAACTATGTAAAGCGCTATCTGGCTTATTTTTTTCTTTATGCTCATTATGCCTCAATCTCCTTTCTTTTTGTAGCAATCACCTGCGCTATGGATATCACGGCGATCAGCACAAAGAAGATTACTGCCTGTGCCTGAGCCATACCATAGTTTGCCGGAGTTGTTTCCCTTGTAGACAGAAGAATCTGCAGGGATAACATGCGCGTACCGAAATTGCCGCTTGTTAAGGCAAGATTTTCATCTAACATTTTAAAGCTGCTTGACAATGTTAAGAAAAAAACAATCGTAAATGCAGGCATCAGCATTGGTAATGTGATGTGCCTAAACTTCTGCCATACAGAAGCCCCGTCAATAGATGCCGCTTCATATAAATCTTCCGGAATATTATTCAACCCATTCATATAGATCAACAACATATAGCCTGCCGACTGCCACGTGGCCATAAGCGCCATGGCAAACAGCGCTTTATTCGGATCCTGCAGCATATCGCACAGAAATGGTATACTGATCACAGAATCCCCGCCGAATAATACCATGGAGAAAATATTCTGAAAAATAAAACTCCATACGAACCCCATTGCAAGCCCACCAAGCAGATTGGGGAAAAAATAAATTGTCCTGAAAAATCCCTTTCCCCGTCCTACTTTCTTTACCATCATTGCAAGTCCAAGGCTCACTACATTTTTCATAATGACTGCAACCAACGTAAATTTAAGTGTATACAGCAATGCTGATATGAATTTTTCCGATCGAAACACTTTGAGATAATTACTGATTCCGACCAAAGCGCCCCACCAATGCTCAGCTCCTTTAAAGTAAGAACCTCTCCATGCAGTGAACGAATAAGTGATACCCATAACGAAAGGTGCTAAAATTACTACAGCGAAAAGAATTATTGCCGGTGTTACCAGTACCTTAAACCACTTTTTATAATATTTCTCCATTATCCATCCCTCCTACCACTCTTCCATACCTGATTTCCAATTAGAAATACACTTATCGGCAATCTCACCTAATTTATCATCTGTCCAATCTTCCGGATCTGTGAACAACTCTTCCATAATATACTTCCCGTAAACCTCTACTCCCCATGAAGCCGGTGCCGCATCAAAGGGATTGGCAAGCAGATTATTTTGTACTTTATATTCAATAAGGTCATTAGACAATGGATTATCCAACACAGTGTTTTCATCAGCATTGAATGGAACAAATGCAAAATCATTGATAATAAAATTCATTCCTGTTTCCGATGTATTCAACCATAACACAAAGTCTTCCGCATCTTTCCTTTCCTCTGGTGTTGCTTTAGCATTGATCACATAATACTGAGACACAAATTCCGAGACAGACCGGTTCATTTTTTCAGCAGTAAGCCCATCAACCAAAATATCTTCATCGGAAAAATTCACCTTCATAGGAAGCATGATCAGGTTTTCTGCCGTCTCTCCTGATACTTTAGCCACGGTAGGATAAATCCAGTTACCATTCTTTATAAATAATGCCTTACGTTCTGCCAGCATCTGTATTGCCTGATCATAGCCTGTTACTGTAGAGTTGATAAACTGCGGTCCTCTATCCACTGCGCCGTCTGCCCCTGCCGCAAACCTTGTAAGGTAATCAAGTTCCTTCAACGACTTTATAATCGGCGTTCTAAGGTTATCCGCATATGACGGTTCTGCTTCCCTGACATCATAAACTGTTCCATACACTGTACTAATCGGATAATTGCCATAATGGTTTCCGTACGTCCACTTTTCCGCACCGGCAATGGCTAGTACTCCTGTCAGGTCTTCCGTCAATGGTGTTTTCCCGTCACGCACCGTATATGTATTTCCATTCAAGCCAAAAGCTTTTCCGGTTCCGCTTTTAATATATATATCAAGCGCTTCCAGCATACTCTGAAATTCCTCATAAGATGCCGACTGATAATCCTCTTTAAATCCCTCTATACTGTCTAGGTTTAAAATCTCCTGTAAAAGCTGTTTGTTAGCAATCAAGCCATACCCTTCAATATTGTATGGTATCCCATAATTTCCCTCCCGCTCAAACTGCAATCGCAGNGCTTCCGGAATACTCTCATATAATGCCTTCAGNTCTTCATTCTGTATNCCGGAAACATCAAGNGCATAGCCTGCTGATTTCCACTCCTCAATCCCAATGGCATTTGTAGCAAATACNGTTGGATAGTCCTTTGATTTGATTTCGGANCGAAGTGTCTCACTTCCCTCCGCTGTACCCACCGTAAACACTTTAACCTTTTTCCCTGTTTCTTCCTCGTACNTCTGAGCCACATTCTGTAAGCTTTCTGCAATTTCNGACTTGCCGTTAAAAAAGTANACGTCNTAATCTCTGCTGNTTTTTCCACANCCGGTCATACAGATNACTGCCAACANCATACCCACCANNACTCTCGCTTTCTTCNCTCTCAAATCCTCTTCTCCTCCCTGCNNTTTATTATGAAACATGTTTCATNNCTGTTAATATTTTAGGGCTATTACAGCCCAAGTGATGNTTTATNTANGAAACATGTTTCATTNGTTGTTACCATCGTACACCGATATTAAATACTTGTCAATACATTTTTTAAATAAACTAACACTATGATGTTGTACTCCCCTTTTCAAGCTTCACCGGAATGAATATCCCTTCTGTGTCTACCTTTTCCTTACGCAGTAACTGAAAAATAGTATATACAACCTNTTCCGAAATAGTTTCCAACTGTTGTACCACTGTTGTCAATTTGCAGTCTGTCATTTCCGATGCATAGGTGCCGTCATACGCCACAATACTAAGTTCCTGCGGCACNTTTTTNCCCATTTTCCTTGCTGCTTCATAAAAAGCTGTCGCCGGCATATCTGCTGCCATGATTCCATCGATTTCCGGATATGAATTCAGGATAAGNTCNGCNAACTCTCTNTATCCTTTCANATCAAAATCATTCCATTTNATTTCCTGACTCCTGACTCTGATTCCTTGCTCCCCTAATANNCGCTCCAATTCTTTGTGACTTTCGTAAGAAAGAACTTTTTTCCTTTCGNCCGCCGCACATAAATGAAGCACATATTTACAATGGCTTTTTATAAACTCTCCCGCTGCCAACGCTCCGCCCATTTTATGGTCTGAAACCACAAACGGAACCTTGCCATCAACAGAATAATCAAGCATTACCATTGGCTTCTGAAACTGCAAATAATCCNCATCCTCTAAACTATTTACTGCCATGATCACTCCATCNATTAAGTTTGACTTAAATATATTTAAGTAATCCTTTTCGCGTTCTATACTACCCGAAGTACTGCAAAGCATCAGTTTATATCCATTTTCATATAAATACCGTTCAATACAATCGGCCAACGAAGAAAAAAACGGATGTTTAATGCTCGGCACCAACATTGCTATGATTCCTGATTTTTGCAAAAACATCCCTCTCGCNANTTCATTAGGAACATAATTTAATTCTTTCATTGCCCGTTCNATTTTCATTTTTGTTTCCGGGGCAACAGTNGCTGTTCCGTTCAATACTCTGGACACAGTACATGCGGCTACCCCGGCACGCTTTGCAACATCTCTGATACCTGCCATAATNTTCTCCNTTTGAAATATGTTTCATTATATCACAGAAAATATTTTTATAACAAATAAAACATATTTTTATGTTCCGTTCCTAGGCAGAAATCAATTCAGAAAGAACAACATTTCTCTTTCCTNCACCGGAAAGCCGCCATACCCTCCACAGTCTTNACTTGTGCCTTTTTATACATAGCTTTCAGCCGCTTTTCCANGCTCTCCGCCGTTTCATAGGGCGGTGTAAAAAATCCCTTTGGTGTGTATATTTTATCAACCAGAAAATCTGTCCTTTTATTTTCACCTTTCACGTAAAAGCAGCCGCAAAAAATCCCTCCCGGCTTCAGGACACGGAAAATCTCNCTGTAAGCNGCCTCCTTATCGGGAAAAGCATGGAAACCGTTCAGTGACATAACCAAATCAAAACTCTCGTCTTCANAGGGCAGNTTCCCCACATCNCCCTGCATAAAGNGGACATTCATNNGANCTGCCGNTTNTCNGCCTGNCNNTTTGCNCNNTCCATCATATCCGGGGAATAATCAAGNCAGGTAATATCTGCNTCCGGCATCGTCTCATACACAGGCATACTCAGCACTCCCGTCCCGACAGGCACTTCCAGCATTTTGCCGTTAAAATTCTTCGGAATACCGGACATTGCCAGCTCTAAATAGTGGTCGTTCTTTCTTTTATCCATGTTCCACACCAGCTTACAAACTGCTTTTCCCGGCAGGGTGGAGCAGGTAATCATCCCGTCATAAAAGGTTGCATCCCCTCCAAGACTTTTATAAGCGTTTTTAATTTCTTCATGTCTTTCCTGTCTTCCTTCCACAGGCATACTTTTCCTGAGGGAATCCCATACAGGAAGGGCTATGTCCGGCTTTTGTGCGTGCAATTCCTCCCATGCACTGTCAAGCATGGTCATTTCACTGACGGCATGGGCGCAGTGGTCGGTGGCAGCCAGACGCCCCAGCGGGGTTTTGCACATCACATATATGATCGCGCTCCACAGCTTTCTTTTCGGACCGCCTGTAAAAAAGCCCTCATCTTTTGCAGGTCTTATGGGATAGCCCAGCGCTTTCAGCAGCGTAAAGCCCTCCGCTGTGGCATCCACCATTGCTTTCCGCTGTACTCCCGATGCTTTTGGCAGGCTGCAGCCGACAGCATAGGATACATATCCTATCGGAAGAATCTCCGCCATATGGCATTTCAGCCATGCATCCATCCTGTTTTCCCATGACAGCCTGCACCCTGCTCCTGAAAACGCCTCCGATAAACAATTCTTGAAAATGGAAGATAATTCTCCATCCCTTCCGCCTATTGTCAAATGGGTTCCGGCATGAATACTAATGACCTGCCCGTTCTCGCGTCTGCCTCCTGCCGTCATAAAGCCAAAAGCAACCTCCTTATTGACAGGGGAGCCGACCTTCGCTGCTGCTTCCGTTTTTCCCGCCCACGGATTGTTGCCTATGAAAACAACATAGCGGCTCACATTTGCGGCAATCGTCGGAAGGACATCCGGGACTTGATCTGCCTGCATAACAACAAAGATGATGCCATATTCATCATCAGGATTCAGGCAGCCTGTAACCTTAATTATGTCTGTCGTAGTTTTCCTTTGCAGATAATGCCGGATCACAAGCCCTTGCTTTTCAAGAGTATCCTTCCAATCCCCTCTGGCAAGCAGCGTTACGTCATTCCCGCCTTTTTTCAGCACATGGGCCAATTCACAGCCAATCACGCCTGCACCATAAACCAATATTTTCATATTCCTAAACCTCCTCGTTCTATAATTCAAATCTTCCGCCGGAAGCGGAATGACTTTCTCAAAAAGAAAACAGCCTTTTTTTCTCGTAAGGCTCACTGCTTACCGATACAACCTCATAACCGGTTTTTGAGATTTTTCATTATTGGTTAGTGTATGCTAACCTATGTCTATAAGAAAAGCGGTTGCACGCTGTTAGCAACCGCTAACTCACATTAAATATACTCCTCTCCCTATCCCTTGTCAATGATAATCAGGCTTATTCCAATAAATTATTTTCTGACGCTTTCAGCAAGAAGCGCCTCCACAGTCCCTCTCCGCTCAAAGAGAACACACCCGCCGCTGTGTTCTTCCATCAGAACATTCTGTTCACGCAATGCCGTAAACAATGGAGATTCCAGCGCTTTCCGCAGGGATGTATTTTTCACATTCGTGTCCGAATATGGTGAAAAAGGACACGGCTCGGCTCCGCCATGTGAATTGATATGGAAAAATCCTCTGCCCGCCGCAATGCAGCCGCCGGAGCTCTTCTCATCTCCCGGAAAAGATACAAAGACCATCTCCGAATACTCCTCACGCAGAATAGAGAGCCATTCTTCACTGGTAAGCTGGCTTACCGGTTCCGAATCCTGCGTCGCATGATTGCATCTGGAATAACACCCTGCGTCATATATTTCTGGATATCAAAATTTTCTTCCATAACGAAACCTCCTACGCTTTCGCGTAATGTAATTCTTCCACGATCGTCCGCATAATCATTGCCTTTTCTCTTTACAATCCTTTTTCCGTGTTAAGATAATCCGGATTCCTTTTCATATCATAATATCCGGTCAGGACTGCCCACACATAGGCGCAGGTTTTTGGTATCATAAGCATACCGATCATAGGAACTGCATCCGCAAAAAGCACTACCGGAATATAAAATCCGAAGCTTAACACAATCGCCAGCCACATAAATCTGAATGCGCTGTCGTTCGTTTCGTGCGCCTTTTTATAAAAAAGCACAATAATAAGTACTCCAAACAATACAAACGGAATATTCCTGTATATCCCCCATGACAACGGCGCATCTGCGGATGTCCATTCATTTTGCGGGAACAGGCACAGAACGATTCTTACAGCAGCCAGCAGGCAGACACAGGCACTCAAACCGGTGCCACCCTGCACATGGTAACGAATGCGCCACACATAATATAACAATACATAGAACACTGTCATCGTGACTGAAGTAACCAGTTTTCCAATACCAAGCGCCACAGTAAAGTTATCCAAACCGGTCGTGCATAGTGCATAGGCGCGTGGAAGAAGGTGGAATGCGTCGCCGGTTCCGAGAACGACCGCCATCACCCCAAACAGAAAATATTGCTTTTCTTTGCCCCCTTTGATCATCATTCTGATTCCAACAGTAATCACCAGAGTTAAATACACAATATCAAACAGTGTTTCCATAATTGCCTGCATAATCTTTTTCTCCTTCTTTTCCACAATTTACTGCTTCCAATCACGCTGCCCCGAATAATTTTCTTCCTACGTTCCATATATTCCTTTCCGGTATCAAGACAGCCCATCAAGCAGCTTGTACAGAAGCTGGTAAAGCTGCTGCGCCTCCTGCGGTTCCACATTGACACAGGCACTTAGGCTCGCAGGTATCTGAACTGCCTGTTCCTTCAAGTCCTCGCCTTCCTGCGTAATGGAAACGATCAGATTCCGTTCATCTACTTTAGAGCGGTTCCGTACCACATAATTTTTTTCCTCCAGTTTCTTCAGCACCGGAGTAAGCGTACCCGAATCCAGATAAAGGCATTTCCCAAGCTCCTTGACAGTTACCTCTTTTTTCTCCCACATTACCATCATTGCAATATACTGGGTATACGTCAGGTCAAGCTTATCAAGATACGGTTTATATCTTCTTATTACTTCTTTGGAGCAGGCATAGAGCGGAAAGCATAACTGATTTTCTAGTTTTAAGCTGTCGTATTTCACGCCTGCATCCCTTCTTTCTGTTGTTCATATGCCGCCCTGCAAGCCTTAGCAAGCTGGTCTGCACAGGAAGTCGGTCTGCGTCCGCAAGTTACGCCTGACAACTTCTTCTCAATATCTTCCACCGTCCAGCCATCTACAAGAAGCGGTATCGCTTTCAGGTTTCCATTACATCCCCCTGTAAAAGAGATGTTCGTAACCACATTTCCATCAATATTGAGTTTTATTTCACTGGAGCAGGTATCCTGTGTTTTATATGTATATTCCATAACATTCTTCGGTCTTAACAGCTTTACGATCTGCTCTTCCACTATCGATAAATCTGTAGTAGGCTCAAAACGTTCTATCACATTCCCCTGCCGATCAATCAGAAATTTTGTAAAGTTCCATTTAATATCACTGCTTTTGGCATAATTTTCATCTGCTCTTTCCAACATACTTTCAAGCATCGGTGTCAAAGGGTGTTCCGGATCAAATCCCGCAAAACCTTTTTGTGATTTTAAATAGGTATAGAGCGGGCTCTCGTTACTGCCATTCACTTCTATTTTAGAGAAAATCGGAAATGTAATGCCATAGGTAGAATCACAAAAACTCACAATTTCTTCGTCGCTTCCGGGTGCCTGATGTCCAAACTGGTTACAGGGAAAATCCAAAATGACAAATCCCTCGTCGTTGTACTTTTCATAGAGATCCTGCAAACTGTCATATTGCGGCGTAAAACCACACTCTGTTGCAGAATTGATTATCAATATTATTTTTCCTGCATAATCTTTTAAAGATATTTCATTACCTTCTGTATTTGTTACATTAAAATCATAAATATTCATCGAATCATCCTCTCCTTTTTTATTCTATAACAATTCCTTTATTTGTTCATCTATCTTTTCCGGTGTAACCGTCGGAGCAAAACGTGCAACTACATTTCCTTCCCGGTCAACTAAGAACTTGGTAAAATTCCATTTAATATTATCTCCCATAACGCCTTTCTTCTGTGATTTTAAGAAGGTATACAATGGTTCTTCACCTGCTCCATTTACCTCGATTTTCTTAAATTGCCGAAAGGTTACGCCATATCGTGACTGACAGAAGTCTGTAATCTCTTCATCACTTCCGGGCGCCTGATGTCCAAACTGATTACAGGGAAAATCAAGAATCTCCAACCCCTGTGATTGATACTTCTCATACAAATCCTGTAAACCTTCATATTGCGGCGTAAAACCGCAGCCTGTTGCTGTGTTTACAATTAAAAGAACCTTGCCTTGATAATCTGCAAGAGAAACTTCACTTCCGTCCTGTGCCTTTACAGAATAATCATAAACGCTCATATCTTGCCTCCTTATAGATTGTGAACTATTTGATTGTGTAAAATTTAATTTGATTGTACACAATCTATCTCGTCTTGTCAACTATATTTTCCATCTTTTTCCTTTAAGCATTGAAATGTGTATCACGGACCATTGACACATGCTCGAAATCGGATACAATAAATTCTATAATTCGCGAATTGAAAACAGACGGAATTGAAGAAATTACAGCACTTATGGGCAGCGACGGGTGTATGTAAAGCAAATAAATTTCATTTAAAAGGAGAAATATCAATATGCCCCAACATATCGCAGGTTTAACAAAAGCAGATACTGATCAGGTCATGCAAATATGGTTGAATGGAAATAAGGACGCACATCCTTTTGTCCCGCAAGCATATTGGGAATCAAATTATGAAACAGTGCAAGACCAGCTTTTGGATGCAGAAGTTTTCGTCTATAAAATGTACGGGGAAATACAAGGATTCATTGGTATCGTAGACGATTATATTGCAGGAATTTTTGTGGATAAAAAATATCGTTCGCTTGGAGTGGGTAAGAAACTTTTAGACCATGTAAAATCAAAATACCATTCTCTGTCATTAAGTGTATACCGGAAAAATAATCGGGCTATTGCATTTTATCTTAGAGAGGGATTTTCGGTGCTTTCAGAAGGAATCGATGAAGCCACGGGAGAAGTTGAATACGCAATGATTTGGAAAGCGGACAATGAAAATAAAGAGAAAATTGTCTGCAGTTCCGAAACAGACAGCAGCTATATCAAGGAGCAACCCCTATGGAGATAAAGCGGATTTCCATTTTGAATAAATTCAAATGCATCGCAAAAGACTGTCCGGCAAACTGCTGCCGCAACATCTGGGATATTCCCATTGACCCTGATATGTACACTAAATACCATAATGAAAAAGGTATTTGGGGTCTCCTGCTGCGCTGCTCTACCGTGAAAAAACAGGACATGGCCACTTTTCGAAACACCTTCCGGGGCTGTCCATTCTGGGGAACAGATCATCTATGCAATATACAGAAAAAACATAGCCTCTCTTACATGCCGATGGTATGTATCCAGTTTCCCAGACAGCTGTACAATCTTGATTATTTCTGCGAAGAAACACTGTATCTGTCATGTACTGAAGCCGCAAGGCTTTTTCTGATCTCCGCTGCCGGAGACAAACCATTTGAATTTACAATATCAGAAGGCAATGTCAGCTACGAAATAAACACCACAAACAACGACAGGGAATTTCTGGATTATCTGCTGAAATCAAGAGACGAACTGATTCAGATGTTAGAAAGCGGTATCTCTTATGACAGCATGTCGATATTACATTACGGACAGGATGCGCAGAATGCCTGTCTCTTCAAAACGCCTCTCCCCAGCCCACAGGACTGCGAATCCCCAGAGCACTATCGGATGACCTGTGAAAAAATAGACAACTGGCTTTTTAACGGCTTCTATCACCCAAAACTCCGTACCAAATCACCGCTTTTATATCAATTGTGCCGAAAATATATCCGGATATTCGGCGGCCAAGGCAGAAGAAATCCCGGCGCAGCCGACCGAAAACTTGCCGCCCTGCAAGAAACCCTTTATGGGAAAATGCCGGATCTGGAAAGGATTTTGAATCGGTATTACGAATATTACCTGCTTACTGACTTCCTTGACATCTATGAGGATTACAGCTTTTCAAAGCACCTGCTCTTCGGTATCGCCAAGACACACCTGCTGCGGCTCTTTATCGCCCTGTATGCCGAAGATCATGAAACTATCAATCCACATGAGATCGCCACAGTTATAGCTGTGTTTGAACAGAGAGCGGGGCAGATATTTTCATCTATATCCTGAAGTATGCAAAGGACAGCCTATATCCGAACGGGATAAAGGCTGTCCTCTTTCTATCTGGCTTTTATTGGAACATAGTGGAAAATGTCATACCATAAGCATCATCTATTTCATTCACCAAGGCGGGCGTTTCCTCATCAAATTCAGCCTCGTTCAATTCGATTTCCGCACACATGTACATGGAGCCGTCATCGCGTATATCGCTATATAAAAAGGCGGTAACGGATTCATCCTTTTCATTTTGATAAGTGCACAAACCAAGCGCCAGCGTATCATTATCAAAGGACATAGCATCATAAAACTCCGCATCAATTCCACGCCCTTCCAGCTGTTCTTTATAAATGCGGCTGCATTCTGCATTGGCATCCGTAGCATTATTCGCCCTTACCATATATAAGCGTATACTGACACCATGTGCGCCGCTTTTAAGATACTCCGTACTTTCCTGTCTATAGTTCTCATCAAAAGGAACATAACCATCACGTACCGAGGTCGGGTCATCAGGGTCCTGATAATATCCCAATGCCATATATTCATATTCATACGCCTTGGCATACAACTGTTGTAACGCATTTACATCCGGCACATCTTCGTTTGCCGCATCATCTGAAAGACTCTCCTCATCCATATCATTTCCTTTATCTGCACCGGCCTGTTCCCCAACATCAATCTCTACATCACTATCATTCTGCTCATCGACATCACCTTGCTCATCACCATAATTTGACTCATCAACGTCCGAAATTCCGGTCTCTGATGAAGTGGTAATGCTTTCATTTTCATCGACCGAAGGCTCCACCTTTGTATTGCCACAAGCGGTCATCATCATCATTGCCGTAAAAAGGACTATAATTGTTTGTTTTCTCATTCGTTCTCCCTTCGCACACATTTTTGCACATAATATTTTTTCCGACCATAGTATAGCACAGAATATTACACTGTGCAAATGTGATATAAGATACGAAAGCAGGAACTGCAGGGTTTGCTTCCTGCAAAAGTTTCATATAGTGCAATACTGATTATGCTGACAATGATTCCCAACTCAATGGAGAATTTTATGATATGATTCATTCTTTCATGATTCTTCGCAGAATAGTTATATGCAACAAGCGGCAGTTGCAAGTGACAGGCAAATATTGAACACCGGCAGAATCAGAGAAGCACCCGCCACCATATAAGGATTATTCGTCCTTCCAAGATAAAAAGTGTCCGCCATATTGTAGATCAGAATAATGATCTGGCTGAATATGGTCGGTAAAGCCATTTCCTTTACCGCCTTTGGTATGGGCAGGGTTTCAAAGATTTCTTTACTATTTTCTTTCGCCATTGTTTTCATTCTCCTTAATGCTTGAATCAACATTAATACAGACAGCACACTGGAAATGCTCATGTTTTTATAGTATCATATATTTAATAAAATCGAAATTTGAAAGGATTATAACTATGCAGAACACAGAAATTGACAATGCTATACCATGGAATCCCTGGCACGGATGTAAAAAGGTAAGTCCGGGCTGTAAAAATTGTTTTGTTTATAAGATGGATAAGCGATATGGCAGAGATACTACCATCATTACAAAGGGCAAAACCACTTATGAGTTAAAAGACAAAGACTGTCCCCCAAACTCATTGGTTAAGCTGTGCTTTTCTTCTGATTTCTTTATTGAAGAAGCTGATGAATGGCGGGACGGATGCTGGGATTTCATAAGGAGGAGAAAAGATTGTATCTTCGTTACGACCACAAAAAGACCGGAAAGAATCAAAGATTGTGTCCCGTTAGACTGGGGCGATGGATGGGAACACATATACATTAGTATTTCAATTGAAAATCAGGAAATGGCGGACATTCGGCTGAAACACTTTTTAGAAGCGCCCGTTAAACACCGGGAAGTATTCTGTTCCCCGCTGATCGGTCCGATTTCTTTAGGAAAATATTTGGACACAGGACTGATAAAATGTGTTAATGTCGGCGGAGAAATGGCTCCTAAAGCAGATATCAGACCTATCGAGTATGAATGGGTAAAAAATCTGTACTTAGAAGCCAAAGAAAGAAATATAGAATTCTATTTTCACCAGTGCGGATCCTTGTTTCTAAAAGATGGTGTCAATATCGGCAAATGGAACTTAAAAGAACAGATTAAGCGTGCTGAAGAAATACAACACGAACTTGAAAGTACATACTGATATATTCCAGTCGCGTTGACAGCGATAAAACAAGAGTGTTGGAGACAAAAATGATCCGGATAATGACACAAGCCGATTATGAAGAAATATTTGTTTTATGGAAAAGCACGGACGGAATGGGCTTACGAAGTCTTGATGATTCACAGCAAGGTATTTCTGCTTTTCTAAAAAGAAATCCTACAACTAATTTTGTTGCTATTGACAATGACCAAATAGTAGGAACTATTCTATGCGGACACGACGGACGCAGAGGATACATTTATCATACAGTTGTTAAGGATAGCTGTCGGAATCAAGGAATTGCAACACAATTGGTAGAAGCCGCCATTTCCGCTCTGCAGCAGGAAGGAATAACGCGGGTTTGTTTGAACGTTATGAAAGCAAATGAGCGTGGTAAGTCCTTTTGGTTAAATAGAGGCTGGGAGAAAAAAGACTTTTTAGGTTTTTACAGTAAATCTATCACTGATAAAGAGAACATGCCGTTATTTAATATAAAATAATACAGTAACATCACCGCCGCAAGAAGCGGGAATAAAATACTACTCAATGAGGTGCAGTACATGATCCGAAAAGCAACTTCTGATGATATTGAATCGATTGAAGATACCTATAACGAACATTTCAAACATGAAACGGAACATGGCGCGTTTACTGTTTTCAAAAAAGGCATATACCCAACCCGAAAGGATGCCGAAAAAGCTATTGATCATGGAACATTATATGTGTATGAAGAAAATAACGGTATTGCCGGAAGTATGATTGTCGATAAAGTACAGCCGGCAGAATATACAAAAATTAACTGGGCACAAACCTTTGCAAATGACGAGGTAATGGTCCTTCACTTACTTATGGTACGTCCAAGCATGGCAGGAAAAGGGATTGCGACCTCTCTTCTCAGATATGCCATGGAACTGGCAGAAAGCAGCTCATGCAAAGCGTTAAGGCTTGATACCGGAAGTCAGAATATTCCGGCATTATCACTCTATAAAAAACTGGGGTTTCAAATTGCTGCTACTGCTTCTATGAATGTAGGCAACGCCATAGAACATAGTGGACACTTGTTTCTTGAAAAAGTGCTGTAAATGTGGCTCCTTCATTCACTTCGATGTATATCTTATCATCAAAATAATAACAGCAATCGCCACCAACAGTTCTGTAATCGGCATGGCAAACCAGATAGAATCTGCTCCTGCCAAAGCAGGCAGCGCATAAATCAAAATCCCACTGACAACCATTCCCCTTGCGACAGAAACAAGGAAAGAGGCTCCCGGTTTCATTAATGACTGGAAGTAATAGGTTGAAAAAACATTCAGCGGTAATAACAGAAATGATATCCCGTAGCTACGCATAATGGACGGTGCAATCTGAAAGACAGATTCTGTCGGAGCCATGAAAACACGGATAAACCCATTGGGAACTGTCCAAACGGATATTGTCCATGCAACACTGAAAAATGCCACTGTGTACAGCGCATATCGGAGTGTTCCCCTGATCCGCGCCCAGTTGTGCGAGCCATAATTAACAGATAAAATCGGCTGTGACGCCTGCCCTACACTATAAGCACAACACTGTACAATCGTNCTGACATTCACAATGACACCGTAAACAGATAAGGCATCCGTCCCAAAATACCTTACAATCTGCCGGTTAAATATCATGGTCAAAAAGCCCATTGCCACATCAATAAAGAAAGTGGAAAATCCNACCACCAGAATCCGCCATGTCTTTTCTAAGAAAAGGGAAGGCATAATAAAGCGCAACTTGTTTTTACGTGTAAAGAAATGGGAAAGCATGACCCCACAGGTAATGNCCGCCCCTATTGCAGTTGCTAATCCCGCGCCCTGTATTCCCATGTCCAAAGTAAANACAAAGAAATAATCNCCNAAAANATTAAATATTCCNCCGGTTAAAACTGCCGCTGTTGCCAGCCNGGGAGCGTCATCATTTCNTAAAAATGCNGCCAGCATTTGATTAAACANNAANGCNGGAATNACAAATTTAATCGGNATAAGATATTCNTTTGCCAAAGGTAACAANGTTTCCTCTGCGCCAAACAGTGTCAACATNTCTGTATCAAAAAACAGGACAGCGCCCCAGCAGACGATCGCAAGAATTANGGTNCCAATCAATGCNNCTGAAAAATANTCATTTTGCGCTTTGNTTTCGCCTTTTCCTTTTGCACTNCCAAGCAGCACAGAACCNCCGATTCCTGTTAAAAGCCCCAGACTGTATATTATATTCCAGATNGGGGCNACAACNGCNAGNGCNGCNGTTCCGCTTGGNCCCTGATACTGNCCCACCATTGCCATATCCACNATNCCNTAAATGGAACTGATCAACGCACTCCCAAAAGCCGCTGCNAAATATTTAAAATAAATACGCCTGACATCTCCTGATAACATATCCATTTTCCCATCTCCCTTAAAACAAAAAAGAGCCGGTAAGAAAACAGGTATCTCAACCTGTTACCTTATCCAGCTCATCATTTCCTAACGAATGACTCACCCTCCGAGTAATCAATGAGATGATAACAAAACAAATGGAAATTGTCAAGCATTTTTGCATACTGCATTGACATTGCGTCGGTCTGTCAAGATTAATGGCTGTTAAACCTTAAATATATAAATTTCACTTTATAATTATTTATTTCTTAAAAATAATCATTTTAAAATGATTTTTTATTGATTATAAATAATAAAAGAGTTAAAATGAATATTATAATATATCATCCATTATAAAATGAGATTGATTTTGAAAGAACAACCATACGGAAGGAAACGGCAGCAATATGGAAAGAAATATGATGCAGGAGCTTATCTCATGGAAAAATATACAAAAAAACAGAATGCCTCTGTTATTATATGGGGTACGTCAGGTCGGTAAAACCTATATCCTTCGTGAATTTGGCGACAGATATTTTAAGAATACGATTTATATCAACTTTGAAAGGATGAAAATAGTTGCCGGCTATTTTGAGGGGGAACTAAATCCCGACCGGATAATCCATCTGTTAGAAGAGTATTTCGAACAAAAGATAGTTCCTGAGGAAACTCTGCTTATTTTTGATGAAATTCAAGAATGTGAGCGGGCGCTTACGGCTTTAAAATATTTTTGTGAGGATGCCCCTGAATACCATATTACAGCAGCCGGGAGTCTGCTTGGAGTTGCAATCAACCGAAAAAAATATTCCTTTCCGGTAGGAAAAGTAATGATTAAGACCTTATATCCCTTACGGTTTGATGAATTTTTAAATGCGCTGGGACAAAAGCATCTTGTAGGTCTGATTAAAGAGCATTTTGAGCAGATGATTGAAATGCCGGAAGAAATTCATCAGGAATTATTATACTGGTATGAACGGTATTTATATATTGGCGGAATGCCTGCGGCCGTTAATCAGTATATGGAAAGAGAATCTTTCATTAATGTGCCGGAAGTACAAAATCTGATACTAAATGCATATATTGCAGATATGGCTAAGTATACAAGCGATAATGAAAGCACTAAGATCAGAAACTCATTTTTATCAATGCCGGCGCAGCTTGCAAAAGAAAATAAAAAATTTCAATATAAGCTGATCAGAAAAGGTGCTACAGCCGGTTTGTTTGGCGACTCTATTGCATGGCTTGTCTTTGCAGGAGTTGTACTTTCCTGTGACAAAATTACAAGAGCTGAAATTCCACTGGCTGCATTTAAGGATGTATCCGCATTTAAATTATATATGTCTGATGTTGGACTGCTTTCCTCTTTTACAGGAATATTATGGGAGAATATTGTCAAAAACCAGTTATCTGAATTGTACAAGGGTGCTTTGGCAGAAAATTATGTGGCACAGACATTAAAGTCATCCGGATATGAACTGTATTATTGGACTTCTGATTCGCCTGCGGCAGAAGTTGATTTTCTGATCCAAAAAGAGGGAAAAATATTACCAATAGAAGTGAAATCCGGAAAAAATGTAAGCGCAAAGAGCTTAAAGCACTTTCAAAAAATGTATGAGCCAACAAAAGTAATAAGACTATCNGAAAAAAATTTTGGGACAGATGGAAATGTATTTGCTGTTCCTTTATATGCAGTTTTTTGTATATAAACGACAATAGATATAACCGCAAACAATACGGCAGACCAGCCGTAGCGTGTGACATTCCCCGCCTGTGAAAAGTCCGGGGAAACTTCCAGCATAGCCCATTAATCTTGATAAATTAGACTGTTTTTTCATATCAAATCTCCTTCCTTCACACTAAT
This sequence comes from Lachnospiraceae bacterium, assembly GCA_014804655.1. GTDB lineage: Bacteria > Bacillota > Clostridia > Lachnospirales > Lachnospiraceae > UBA3282. Next base: position 50,504 of record JAAUZK010000009.1, read on the forward strand.
TTCATCCATTAGTTAGCTATGTCTAACTATCATGTAAAAAAATAAAATATTTCCTCACAATATCACCCTGCAACCGTAAGCCGCTCAACAGATCTCCCTCCGGCAAACTCTGCAATATAAACATCTGTGCATTTCTTATATTTTGCAAAAATAATTCTCGCGTTTTCTTCATTCCCGTATACCTTCCAACATCCGACAAGTTTACATCCCTGCGCACGGTTTTCAATAAACCCTTCTACATCCTCCGGCGGATAGCCTAAAAACAATCCGATCTCATGCGGAAATTCATCACATTCCTCCAACCTTCTTATCAACTGGACAATACAGCGTTCCGGTGTTTCCGTCTCATATCCCCTCTCCTTCAAAAGACGGCAGGCGACATTATCTTTTAAGTCACGGGAAAGCCTGGAAACGCGGTAAACATATACAAGTGCTCGATCATTCTTATATGTAAGCGGAAGGAAACGAAGCCCCTTCTCTCCAAGGATATGATTCCAATGCCGCACGCTTCCTCTCATCTCATCCATATCCGCAAAATGACATGAAAACATATTTCCGGTTTTCATGCCCGCAAGCGTAGGTGAACAGTTCCTTACAATGATATCCTCTGACATTTTTATTCTTCCTCCCTTTTTCCTGATCTCCTATGTACCAATAATCACAGGTGTCCGCTCCCTACGCCACGATGTGATGGCGGATAAGCTATGCGTGGATGGCCTCGGCCGTTTTATCCTCTCCATAGCAGCACACCAGCACCGGGCGAATTTGGCGAATCAACTTGGCATATCGCTTCTCGTTTTTCTCCATACTGTTATAACCCTTCGAGTTAGTTGTCGCTAACTATTTTGAGTTTACCACCCGCTGTAAAATATGTCAAGAATATCTGCATGATTTTGCCGTACCTCTCTTACCAGACCATACATGAAACTTTCTCTCCAGACTTTCCCCACTCTAAAAGCCCTTTTACACGTTAGATTTTTATAATAGAAATTAATCCGAAAAACAAAACGGCCTGGTCTCCCAAGCCGCTGTTATATAAATCATTTATCCTGCAATAAACTGCCTCAGATCACTGTATCTGCCAGCCCTCTGCCTCTTCACGGACTCTTATAAACTCACGGTAAGTACCTTCCTGCCCTAAAAGCTGTTTATGCGTTCCCCTCTGTGCCACTGTGCCGCCGTCAATGACCAGGATCTGGTCTGCATTTTCAATCGTGGCAAGCCTGTGCGCAATCGTAATGATTGTTTTCCCATGGGTCAGTTTTGATATTGCTTCCTGGATCAGATGCTCATTTTCGGGATCGACACTGGCAGTCGCCTCATCCAATATAATGATTGGCGCGTTTTTCAGAATAGCCCGCGCAATGCTGATCCTCTGCTTTTCACCGCCGGACAGCGTTCCGCCGCCCTCGCCGACAATAGTGCCGTATCCNTCCGGCAGGGACANTATANAATCATGNCATCTTGCTGCTTTCGCTGCGGCATACACCTCTTCATCNGCGGCATCCGGCCTGCCAAAGCGGATATTGTTCATGATTGTGTCATTGAACAGATATACATTCTGGAACACCATGGAAATGTTTTTCAAAAGACTGTCACAGGTAAACTCACGTACGTCTACGCCGCCCACAAGAACGCTTCCCTTCTGCACATCGTAAAACCGGGCAATCAGGTTACAGATGGTGGTCTTGCCGCTACCTGATGGACCTACAATCGCAGTAGATGTTTTTTCCAGGATTATAAAGCTGACATCCTTCAATACAGTCCTGCTGTCATAACCAAAATCTACATGACGGAATTCTATCCCGAAACTCCCAAGAGTGACATCTTTTCCATCATGGTCTATATAATTGCTTTCTTTCAGTGCATCGATCTGATCCATAGCTGTGTTAATGACCCCAAGCACATGGGCACTGTCGCTGACCGGCTCCAGTGAGCCAAAGATGCCAAAGGAAAAGAATACAAACATCAGCATGACCGGCATCTCCATATCACCTGCCAGACAAAGCGCGCAGGCGGTTCCCGCCAGCAGGACAGACGCCGCCTTCAATGCCAGCAGATGCCCACAGTTTGCCGGCGTAAAACCGTATTCGATCTTCAGCCGGATGTCGCGGTTCTCCCTTGCCGCCTCTTTCATGCTCTGCTGTGATGCTCCGCCCTGCCCAAAAGATTTCACAGTTGGCAGCCCGCGGGCATATTCCAGCACGGCGGCAGATAAGTTCTGTCCGGCTCTGGCCTCTACCGGCGCATTCCTTACGCTGTGCCTTGATACCAGCAGAAGGAACAGGAAAGAACCGGCCGCCCCTGCCAGCGCGATCAGCGCCGTCATCGGAGAAAACATAAGCAGGCAGAGGAAGATGACGAGAAAATTCAGATACCCTCCAATAAAATTATCGATCATGCGTATTCCCATGTTCTCCAGCGTATTTAAGCCCGTTGTAATTGAATTTAAAATGTTTCCGGTGCTGTTCTTCTGGAAATATCCCAGGGACACCCTCTTTAATGCGTCGCCAATGGCAAGCCTGTCTTTTGCCACCAGTTCATAGCTTATGGCTTCTTGGAACCTGGAACGCATATAATCAAAAAAGAACCGCAGGATTACCAGCCCCGCAATGGCAAGAAAACTGAAACCCGCCCATCTTTTGTCAAAAGCCGTTCCCTGTTTTGTGGAATCAATGAAAAGCCCAACAGTATATGCCGCAACCGTAACCGGCATGACGGCAAACAGGTGGGAAAAGAAGGAGAACACAAAGCCAATGTACAGTTTCCCCTTAAATTCCCCGCACCAGTCTATGATACGTTTTAATGTACGGAACATCGTTTACTGCACCTCCTTTTCTGCCGGAAGCGTCCTCCCGCTTCCTGCCGACCAGTTCTTTGCCCCGATATGGGCCGCCCACATATCCTGGTATAAAGGACAGGTTTTAAGCAGCTCTTCCTGCTTCCCCTGTGCCAGTATTTTTCCGTTTTCCAATACCACGATATTGTCCGCATTCTTAATGGTGGAAAGCCTGTGGGCAATGACAAGAAGCGTCTTGCCGCGGAATGCCCCTCTTCCGTTTGTAAGCTCCCGGATACTTTTCTGTATTTTATCCTCATTTTCCGGGTCGGTGAATGCCGTTGCCTCGTCAAGGATGATTACCGGCGAATCTTTGAGCATCATCCTTGCAATGGCGATCCGCTGCTTTTCACCGCCTGACAGCCGTTTTCCCGCTTCCCCTGCAGGCGTATC
>JAAUZK010000010.1 GCA_014804655.1 Lachnospiraceae bacterium
TATATCCGACCAGCCTCAAATAAATGTCGGTAAAACATAAAATGATAAATTGTGTGAAATTTTCAAGGTGCTTATATAAAATGCAGATCGAATATGGTTTTATTCGACCCCAACATCATCTTACATTGGGGTTGTTCAAGTTGCAACTATACTTTCAGATAAATCCCATATTATGTATGCGTTATTGTTTTTGGCGGTACTTGTTGTTGAGGTTATTGGAACAGTAAATCATCCAAATATAGACCTTGATGAGAATGAATTGCAAGAAACAAAAAAATCAGCAAGATTGTTTGTACTGATTGAGACAGGAGTAATTGTTGTTCTTGCTGTGTTAAAAATGAACCAGTTATATGTAAGTTATATGTCAATAGCCATTATATTGTGTTCAGCCTTAATGTGCTTGGCAAAAATGATAAAACAGGAGGTAAAAGTAAGATGAGAAGAGCAGAAAAATTTACAGATAAGGCATTAAAAGCAGTGGAGAGGATTGCCCGGAACGAAGCAGAAAAGGCAATGTCTGGCAAAACAGCGGAATGTGCTGCAATTTGGCATCAGCCGAAAAGACCAAAAACTAAATAATGGAATTATTGTTGTGTAAAAAGTCAATATTGAATAAAGAAGAATTTGGTGACTGCTGCACTAAGTATTTAGTGTAGCAGTCTGTTTGTTTTGAAAAGGCAGTCAGCGAAATATATGATCGGTTTATTTTTGGGGTATATCATGAATAAAGGAATCAGGGTCGCAATTATAGACAACGGAGTTTGTGAGATTTTTATAAAAAAGGGAACTGAAGAAAGTATTGCTATTGATGAAAATGGTGTTTGCGTAGTTGACACAAAAAATTCGAATTGGCAGCAATTCCCACATGGGACAAATTGTGCAATGATCTTGGAGAAATATTGTCCAGACTGTCGGTTGATTAGCATAAAAATTTTGGACGAAAAAGGAAGTGGTGCAATTAAAAGCATTTATCCAGCGTTGGAATGGTGCTATAAAAATCAAATAAGTCTGGTTAATCTAAGTTTAGGGACAACAGATTTTAGAGAGTGTGAGAAGCTAAGACTCCTGATCAATAAATGTGCTTCCAAAGGAACTATTATTATAGCAGCGACAGCCAATTCAGGATTTGTGACGTATCCAGCCAGTTTTACGAATGTGATCGGCGTAGCAACAACAGGCAGTATTTTAAACTATTCCAAAGATTATATGCAGATGGGGATCGATACTGTTGTGCCATCTGAACATATGGTGAAAATATTAGATAAAGAAATAAGAACGTCATTGAGTAATAGTTATGCAGCTCCATATCTATGTGCTTTGATTGCAAACGGGCTAAATGCAGACAAGACGCTTGATATAAAAAAATTAAAGGAATATGCAAAAAGGCAAAGCCAGATTGAAATGGTTGAGGGAGCATATGAGCCGGATTGGGTTTATAAAGCGTATATAACAGGCAGGAAAAAAACGAGCAGGGCAAATTATTATTTTGAAACAGTTTCGCGAGAGTTTAATGAAATACGGGACGAAGTAGATACTGTGATAGCTTTTTCTTTGGCTGACCTGGAGAAAATGAAGGTAAAAAGCAAGAATTTGATATACATTGGGAAAGAAGATGTTCAGAGTGTAGATGTGCAGGGATTCTTTTGGAGTAGGGAAACCAGGCAACAACAGATTTTGAGCAATCATTATCAAGGAAATGGTCTTGAAGTTCCGGTCGTGATATTGACAATCGAAGCGGCAATAGATTGTTTCTATATACTTACTGAATTAAAGAAGGCATTTGCCGATGGTGGCTATAACGCATATACAATAGGAATGGAGCCTGAGTGTGTGTTATATGGGTTAGAGTATATGCCGGAGCCTATGACAGATCAAGAACTATGGAAGAAGTTTATTGAGAGTCAAGTTTTTTATAAGCAAAGTGATTTGGTCATATGGTGTGTTCCATTGGAAGATAGAGAGAAATTTTTAAAAGTATATCCCGATTGTGATGTGGAGATTAGTTTTTGTAATGAAGGGGAGAATACTGTGGTTGAGATTTCATTTGAAAAAGAAAAGACTGAGAAAACAATATCAGGATTGATTGATAGGAAAGATGTTGAAGAAATATATCATATAATAGAAGCAAAACTGACGGAGAATGAATATGAATAATAAGGAAGCTGTAAAAAGATTACTTCTGTTACTGGACAGGTACCGAAAAACAATCATAGTGATTGTCGGCTGTCTGTTCATATCTACCGGACTAAATCTTTGTGTACCGCTGATCAGCAGACGGATTATGGACGATGGTTTTATCGGTGGCAATAAAAATCTGCTTGTCGGGTTGGTTTTGGCGTCTATGATAATTTTCATAATAAACTCCCTGATAGATATAATCAAGGAAAAGAAACGTGTGGACATTTCAGCTAAAATACAGTATTTTCTCTCGGAGCAGTCTTTTTCACATCTTATGAAGTTGCGCGTAAATTATTTTAATAACACAAATTATGCGGAGATTTTGAGTAATATCAACGCGGATATTAACCAGATGGCATCAATTGCTGATACCAGTGTTTTTTTTGTGATTACGCAGGCATTCAGTATGACAGGTGGCATTATCGGTTTATTTATCATAGATTTCAGAATGACAATATTGGTGCTTCTGTTTATTCCGATTAAGTGTGTTGTGATGAAACGCTTTGCCAAGAAGCAAAAGCAGATTATGGACGAGTTCATACAAAGAAATCAAAAATATGCGAAATGGTTTGGGGATACTGTCGGAGGAGTACTGGAAGTAAAGCTGTTTCATATCTCTGATAAAAAGCATGAGGAGTTTGCTCTTTACCAGAATGACATTATAGAGAAACAAAAGCAGATGAACATGTTAAGCCAATGGAATATGATCATAGATAGCATTATGGTACAGTTTCTTTCCACTCTGTTATATATTTTAGGCGCAAATCTGGTATTTGATTTGCGGCTTTCAATAGGCAGCGTGTTTGCGTTCATTACATATAGTGCTTATGTTACGGGACCGATTTCTGCAATCCTTAATATAGGATACCTTCTATCTGGAATCATTCCGTCAACGAAACGATACTATGCATTTATGGATTTAGAGGAAGAGACGGATAGTGGAAAGACCACAGAGCTGTGCTTGAATGATTTGAAAATGGAACAGGTTTCTTTTGCATATGAAAAAGATAAATATATTCTTAAAAATATTGATATTTTGTTTGCAAAAGGCAGTAAGACGGCTATAATCGGACGCAATGGTTCAGGGAAGACAACGATCATCAATCTGATTACTAGAATGTATGAGCCAGCAAGTGGAAAAATATTGTTGGGAGCAGACAATATCTCTGAATTGTCATTGCCGGAATACCGAAATATGGTATCTGTGGTAAGCCAGCAGATATACCTTTTTAATGACACGATAAGAAATAATATCTGTCTTTATAAGCAGATGGGCGATGATATGATAGAAGCAGCCTGCAAGGATAGTGGACTTGAAGAGTTTATAAAAGAAGTTTCATTAGATTATGTGGTAGGGCAGAATGGCGCGATGCTTTCCGGCGGACAGAAACAGAAGATAGCTCTTGCAAGGGCATTGGTATATGACAAGCCGATTGTTATTTTTGATGAAGCTACTTCAAACACGGATGCTTATTCAGAGCAACAGATTAACGGGTTGTTGGATACTAAGTTGAAAGAGAAAACGGTAATAGTGATAACACATAAGAAGGAGATATTAGGCAAGATGGATCAGCTTGTAGTGCTGAAGGACGGCATTGTTGTTGATATAGGGGCATATGATGAGCTGATAGGCAAAAATGACGAATTGAATATTATGATGAAAAAAACGGATTGAATATTAGAAAATCTTTTCAGTGCGACAGGGGATCTTGTGGACGATCATCTTTGCTGGTATACTATATATTTCATGACACAAACTACACATTTTATGACATAACCCTGCGAAAATAGCTGTTTTTGTGCTGTTTTGCAGGGTTTTTCATTTATTGAGGTGAAACTTTTAATAGTGTTGATTCGTATTACTGTTATAAAGGATTGTATAGCAGAAAAACGCTATACACCAAGAGTTGGATCAACATATAGAGGATATCAGAAAGGAGCAGCAGTAATGGATATCGGATTTACAAATAAAATGGGCGAGTATTATTTACAGGCTCTTGCCGGAAAGAAGGCAGCGGTGAAGAACACGACAGCGAAAAATACATCGGCAACAAGGCATGGAGGGGTCAGCTTTGGAGATATTGTATCGACTAAATCTGCACAGGGAGTATCAGGGCAGGAGAATGTGAACCTGACGAATTTTAAGAGTCGGTTACAGGCGATGTTTCCGGGTGCATATTATCATGTGATGGATGCCTCTAAGATTCCACAGGGAACATGGCAGAGGATGGATTTTCCTTTTGAGAAATTTTTTGCAAAAGAAGTAGATGAATCGGTTTTAAATTGGACACCAAGCGGAGCAAATCCGGCGATGACAGATCCGAAAGTACAATCCAGACTGGATTCGGTACTAGGGCAGCATTCTATTGTTGTACCTCCTGCTTTGGAAGAAAAAATAAAAAGTGATCCGGCAATGGCAGATAAGATCATGGCAAATATCAATCATCTTCTTGCGTGGAACGGCTACCCTGTGCCTGGCAGAATCAATTCAGCATTGATCGTTCTGGATGAGAACGGGGAAGTGGCACGCTGGAATCTGATCAGCGGCGGCGGCGGACTTACCGGACCGACAGAAGCGGAACAGAGACAGTTTGAAGAAGAACAGAAGGCAAAAAAGATAAGGCGCGCAAAATATGCCCGGATCGTGGAAGAGTATGCCTTAAAGCGTAAACTGCAGGAGATGGAAAGAAACAAAGCGTATTATCAGGAGAGTGTAAAGGCACTGCCCTTATCTTCCGTATATCAGAGAAGAATCCGGGAGGCGATGAACAGCGTATCTCATAGTTTAGTTTCGGCATCAAAGGCTGGGGTGATGACAAGTTCCATTACGGGAGCGAGCAAATAGCAATATACAGATAACAGCGAAGATTTTTGAATTATAGGAATCTGTTGGGGTTTTTGGAGTAGAGAATTGAGATAGAAGGGAGCGACTATGGAGTCAAAAGTTTTAACGGCAAATTTGCAGAATGACAGATTTTATGGAGAGTATTGTAAGATATTTAAACAAGAAGCTAATCAGAGTGGGAATGCGTTTGCAGATGCTGTTTCCAAAGCCGGAAACTTAGAACGGAGCTTTGATACGGGTAAGGATGCTCAGGGCAAACAATCAATCAGGAAATACCGTGAGAAAGTTTTTGACCAGATTGCAGCGAATGCACCGGCGAACGTGAAAAAAGCCTGGCTGGACGCGGCAGATGCGGCAGGAACAGACGGCATGGGAATCTCCAATTCGGGCAAGCTGGATCATATTTCCCAATTAATGATAATGAGGGTGGAAAGAGGATATCGTGGTGAGAGTACGTTCAATATATTAGGTAATTCCGTACAGTCAGCAATGCGGGTGGCAAGAGAAGCCCTGTATGCGCTGGAACATTCTTTGAGCTCCAATCAACCTAGGACTGCAGAGCAGATTGAAAATAGGGAGAAGGAGAAGTTGTTTTATCAAGAATTTATTAAACGGCTTTAGGATGCATTGACAGCATATTTGGTGCATGAAAAGAAATGATGACAAGGGAGGATTTAGAAAATGAACATAAATGGAATTGGAGTAGCAGGCTACCCGGCATGGTGTAGCGCGGGAGGAGCAGAGAGGAATACAGCAAATAACTCCACACAAAATGTAACGGGATTTGTAGATCAAATCAATCAGATGAAGCAGGCAGCAGGTGCGCAGCCGCAGCTTGTGTTGCATGGCAATAATGAAGCCGATGAGGGAGAGACAGTCGTGGGTTCATCTGTAAATGCTTTGACAGGGGTAAGTATTGCAGTCTATAAACCGCAGAATTTTGATGCGGCAAATCCAGTTTATCATGTCAAGACATGGGATGCGGACGGCAACATGACAGAGCGGATGGTGGACATATCAAAGATCAATACGAGAAAAAGTGATGAGATTGAGATGTTGGCGTATGCTTGGCATTTAAGCAGTAGTGGACAATGTCCGAATGCATTTTTGAAGTTTGCCGGTATACGTGCATATAGTCAGACTGAACAGCAAAAGTATTCAGCGGACAGTGTGTTTGAGAAGGTCAACTGGGTAGATATCATTAGGAACTTTATGCAGATGCAGTATGATATAGGCAATATGAAAGGATATTTGGATTACAAGAATCTGTTGGGGTTCTTGGAGTAGAGAATTCCAGTGTAAATATGGCGAAAGTGCTGATATTTATCGGGCAGAAGTTAAAGATCAAAGGGGGAATCAGTAAATGAATATTACAGGTGTGGGGAGTATAAGCAGTTATTATTATAATGTGGAAACGAATAAATTAGTGTCTAAAAGCAGCGAAGACGATGCTTTTGTAAAATGGTATAACGGAGAGATCACGGAAGAAGAATTGCCAGATGAATTCAACGGGTTTGATATGTGCAAGAAGCAAGACATAGCGGCTGCGCTGGGGCTAATGAGATCGGGAACACCATTAGGGGGAGATATACTGATGCCTACGGTTGATGGAAATCTATGCGAGATTTCCTTCAATATTGTGAAAGCAGATATGACGAAAGTTTCTGTAAACGGTAAGGAGGTTCTTACATCGTATACGGCATTAGGTTATATACCTGATGAAGTCAAAACCTTTAAAAAAGGATTGGAGTTCCTTAAACATATTAATCCAGGTGTAGATGGAAAAATAAATGTAATAAAAAATGATCGTGCTATTCCGACAAGTACATATTATAAGGCGCTTAAAAGGTATGAGGAACAATTATATTTACCATTGGATATATTTATTGGAAAAAGAGAAATAACGAAACAAAAATAGGAAGGACATTTAAAATGAGTGTTGACAAAATAGTTGAAAACAGTATAGTGGAATATCCGGCATGGCGTAATGCCAAAAAGACAGAGAGTGTTGCATCAGACCACAAGTTCCTTGATCAGATAAATAGTGTAACTAAAAGGAAAGGAATGACTCAAGATTCTTACAAAATATATAAAACCGGCATAAAAACAGATAATATGCCGTATTCCGTCGGCATGTGTAATATAGCGGGAACATCTGACACATCAAGTGTGGATGCTTATAGAAAATATCTGGAATTAAAGTATGGTAAGGTTACAATCAAAGATGTACCCAAAGACCAGAAGACTCTTGAGAAATTGGGAAAGAGTATGAGCGGAAATGATGTTGTGATTGCGCCGAATATTCTGGAACAGATGGCTAATGATCCTGAGAAGGCGGCTTATTATGAGCAAAAGATAGATTATTTCTTTGATACGATCATTCCGCGGGAAACTGCGCGCTGGGCATCGATGGGGCTGGTGTTTGAACCGGCGGGAGTGGTGGTGCACAAGGACGGCACCGCGACTTACATATGTGGTTGCAGTGATTCTCCTGAGAGAGTGGCGCAGGTCAATGCGATCAATAAAGCCAAGAGGGAAAAGAGAGCGACACAGCGAGAGGCGGCATTTGAGCGCAGCCGGGAAGAAGCGATCAGAAGGGCACAACAGATCGAACTTAGCGACCGCAGACGCAGTATGGCGGAAGCACTGGCAGGCTATGGAGCATATGGGCAGGAAACTGCGGACATGGATGTGTTTTATGTAGCACTGGGAATCGGGCTATGAAAATAGGTAACATGTCAAAAATCAAGGTTGTAAAAACGCGAAAATATAGATTGTAAAAATAGGAATCTTCGAGTAGAATAATGAAAGCAATAAGAAAATAACAGCAGTTTGTGCGTGATCATGAAGGGGAGCGGATATAATGATGAAAAAGAAAAGTATCGTAGTAGCAGTCAGTATTGTTCCGACGGTTATTATGATGGGATTATTTACAAGCTGTGGAGTACCGGAGGATGATAATCTTTCTGCCGGCAGTATAGAGGCAGAAGAAATCTTGCTGGATGATATCACCGAGGGAGATCTTACAGAGGCTGATAAAAAGATGAAGTACACAGAGTATCTGCAGGAACTGTTAAGTGATAGTATAGAGGAAGGATATCCCACTGTTAAGTGTGCTGCGGTCACGCTGGCAGAGGCCGGAGATAACATGCAGGCGGTGATTTCTCTGGAATTACAAGAGGATCTTTCACAGGACAGCGTGTCGGAGATAGCGGAATATGTAGCTACTGCCGTAGGCGACTCATCAACAGACAATATTGTTATTCAGGATACGGAAGGAACGGTTCTCTTTGAATAGCGCCCAATATGGGCGCTATTTTTAAATGTTGGATTATTGAAATGTAGATGATTATAGAATTTATGGTTATGAAAATGCGAATAATTATAATAATTAAGATTATAAAAACGTGAAATATATAAAGAATAACGGTTGCGAAAATGTGAATACTAAAGTAGAATATAGAAAAAGAGTCAGTGTTCAGATCTTGATATATCATTGCTGAATGGAGCAGGAGAGTTTTTATGTACAGAACAGCTATTAAAAAGCTTGCGGAATGGAAAGAAAAAAAAGGCAGGCTTCCGCTGATCCTGATGGGTGCAAGGCAGGTAGGAAAGACCTGGTTATTAAAAGAATTCGGTGAAAAATTTTTTGAAGATGTATGCTACATTAATTTTGAGAATTCCGGTGTAGCAGCAGATCTTTTTGAGGGAAGTATCGTACCTGCAAGAATTGTGGAGTTATTAGGCGCTTACCATGGGAAAAAGATTGATCCTACAAAAACGCTGATGATATTTGATGAGATACAAGAAGTTCCAAGAGCGTTGACAGCACTCAAATATTTTGCGGAAGAAGCGCCGGAATATGCAATTTGCTGTGCAGGATCTTTTCTGGGAGTTACTCTGCATTCGGGCACTTCGTTTCCGGTTGGAAAAGTAGATTTTGTGAACATTTACCCGATGTCTTTTGAGGAATTTCTGATAGCAAATAAAGAAGAAATGTTGATCGAGTGGGCCCGAGAACATTATGAAGAAAAGCTACCGGAGCTGTTAAGAGAAAAATATGTAGATAATCTGAAAAAATATTTTATTATCGGCGGAATGCCTGCAGCAATAGATACATGGATAAAAACAAGAGATTTTGCCGAAGTGACGGATATTCAAAAGAGGCTTTTACGTGCTTATGAGAACGACTTTTCAAAACATGCACCGACAAGTGTGATTCCGAAAATACATCACATCTGGAGTTCCATACCTTCTCAGTTAGCCAAAGAAAATAAGAAATTTATTTATGGGTTGGCTAAAGAGGGGGCAAGAGCACGGGAGTACGAAGATGCGCTTCTGTGGTTGAAAGATAGTGGTATGATTCGCAAGGTAGGGCTGGTTACGGGAGGAAAGCTTCCGCTGAAAGCATATGAGGATTTGAAAGCATTTAAAATATATTTTCTGGATGTAGGTCTGCTTAGGACGATGTGTGAGATCGAAGCGGGAATTATCTTAGATTCTGTGGCAGTTTTTAAAGAGTTTATGGGGGCGCTGACGGAGCAGTTTGTCCTGCAGGAACTGCAAGCTACGGAAATTGCATCGAATATTTATTATTGGAGTGAAGGTGCAACTTCTGAAGTTGACTTTATTTTTTCTTATAATAATAAAATTATTCCGGTGGAAGCAAAAGCAGGGTTGAATGTTCGTGCACAGAGCCTGAAAGTATTCTGCAAAAAATACCAGCCGGAAACAGCAATTAGAACATCTCTGAAAGATTATCGCAGAGAGCAGAGTTTGTTAAATCTTCCACTTTACCAGATATGGAATTTAGAGCAAATTCTGAATAAAAGCAAGAGCGGCATCGCATAGCGGTGCCGCCCTTATTCTGGTCACCTTATTCCTTTAATTCCCGTCTGGTGGTAATCAGTCTTACCCCGTCGATCTTGCAGATTTCTTCGCGGACAGCTTCGGTGTTAGCGCCCAGACGTATGCTCACTTCGTAATTGAAAGAGTCGGTGAGGGGATTGTCTATAGAGTCGGCCCACTCTTCCAATTCTGCATTTCCGGTTAGAAATTCGGATTTAAATTCTTCCCATGCCTCGTCTCCACTGACGTAATGGATGGTAATGTCGGGAATTTGTGCAAGCGTGTCGCCGACTGCAGCGATTTCCTCTTGCGTCAGGTCGTAATCCATAAAAACAACCAGTTGTTTTTCCTGATAGATGTTATAGGCTGCCAGTGAAGTGGAGCCGGCTGCGCCGATACAGAAAATTGCAGCAAGAACGGCGCAGATTTTAGAGTACCAGCTGTAACGGTAGTGTTTTATACGGGATTGGGTGCAATTCTGTAACAGGGTATCGGCCATTTCGGATGGCATAATAATGGATTCTTTGATTTGTGTTATATCTTTTTCGTTCATAGTCAGATGTCCTTTCTTGTGAATTAAAATTAGGTATTGTTGCAATTTCATCAGTGGTGTTGTGATAAGGTTGAGCCGTCTGAATTATTAGTTTGATACTGTTAAGAGGTAAGCTCTAATTTCAGTGCGTCTCTTGCCCGCTGCAGTCTCTTCTTCACGGCGCTTTCCGACAGACCGGTAATTTCTGCGATTTCTTTGATCGGATAACCTTCAAAGTAATGCAGCAGCAATACGGTTTTCCACTTAGCCGGCAGGGTATAGAGCTCCTGAAATAAATGTTGGTCCTCCGGTGCCGGAAAATGCTCTTGTATTTGTTCCAGCTCGATATAGGAATGTCGTTTGCGAAAACGCAGGCAGTCCTTGCAGCAGTTTGAGGTTACGCGCAGAATCCATGCTTTTTCGTGATCAGAGGAGTTAAATGCAGGAGCCTTTTCCATATAGCGAAGCAACACCTCCTGCAAAACGTCTTGCACATCATGAGGATTACCCAGAAGCAGATAGGCGGTGCGGTATAGTATATTGCCGTAGGTTCGCAGGATGCGGTTGATTTCGGATTCACTTTTTTGTGGTTTTATAATTCTGTCACTCCCTTCGATTTTGTATGATGGAATTCCATTTATGTAAGTGTTCCGACATAATTTTTAGAAGTACTTCTTACATTATATACGGTCAAACTTTTGAAAAAGTGACAGGAAAAGACAGGAAAAGCAATAAAATGTATTTTCCTCGACAAATATACATGATACAATGATTAACACGTCGGTAGAAAGCGGCACAGAAATATATGGGGAGGAGTATCGTGCATGGAACAACGGATCTTAAATTACAGAAAATACATTGACGAATTGATCTCTCAGGATAATTCTGATTGGGATGCCGTGATAAAAGAGCATTTAATTCAGGTTTCCTTTTTCCAGCATGAGAGATTGATCCATTTGATCGTGACAGTTACTTTCGCACTTCTTGAAGTGATTGTGATCGCTCTGTCGGTAGTGTCGTTTACGATCGCAGTGGGACTGCTTGCGATTGCGCTGCTCGTACTGCTGATTCCTTACATACGGCATTATTATATTTTGGAGAATGAAGTCCAGAAGATGTATGTACAGTATGACAAGATGGTAGAAAAAAGGGATCGGAAAGTTTCCTGAGATTTTGCAACCTTTTGGTTTCTTCAGCGGTATTATAAATGAACGGGCTGTGAGATCACCGATCAAAAGAAGAAAAAGCATGTATGAAAACCTGCATCAAGAGAATGGAGAGGAAAAATGAAGAGAAAAACATTGGCACTATTATTAGTGATCAGCTGCACATTATCCATGACGGCCTGCGGCTCATCGGATGAGGCAGCCGAGGCGGGCTCTAGAGCGGATGAAGCAAGAGCGGAGCTGGAAGAGGAACTGAATGAGGAACCCGAAGAGGAGGAAGCGGAAGAGGAACCGGAAGCGGAGGAAGAACCCGAGGCAGAGGAAGAGCCGGAAGAGCAGAAAGAACCTGCGAAGGCGGCAACGGCACCGAGTGAGTTGTCCGATGATCTGTATGATTTCCAGATATCCATAGACGGTACGGTATATCAGTTCCCCATGTGGTATTCGGATTTCGAGGCATTGGGTTGGGAGTATGACGGTGACAACACACAGACATTATCCTCTAATCAGTATACGACAACCGAGGTCTGGGAGAAGGATGGTGTTAAAGTGTATACAAGGTTTGCGAACCTGTCCATGAATGCCGTGTCTTTCTCGGAAAGTATGGTAGCGGGTATCACGCTGGATCAATTCTATCTGGAAGGCTGTGACTGGGAGATTATACTGCCGGGCGGCATACAGTACGGTGTATCTAATGCAGATGACATCAAGGCGGCTTACGGTGATCCCAGCGACGATTATGACAGCGACCTGTACTATAAGATGACTTACGAGAATGATTTCTACAGAGAGATTGAGCTGTATGTATATAAGGACGATAATACATTAAAGGAGATTGATATTCAGAACCTCGTAGAGCTGGAAGGTGCAGATAACTCTATTGATGAGACTGTTCCGGATATGGTGAAAAATTATAAAGCGCCCAAAGAATTAGGGAATGATTTCTACGCCTACACGGCACAGTTGGAGGGTAACGTATACTATCTGCCTTGTCCGGTATCTGTGCTGTTAGAGAACGGCTTTTCGATTGATACGGCGAAATCTGACAGCGAAGTGGCAGCAGGCGGTAACGGATGGGTCGATCTTAGGTATAACAACCAGACGCTGCATACGATGGTGGAGAACTATGCCGATTATGCGACTATAATAGAGAACTGCTATGTTTTATCCATGGAGTCCAGCGTAAACGGACCGAAGTTTGATCTGGTATTCCCCGGAAATATTAAAGTCGGTGATTCCGAGGATGCGGTTAAGAAGGCAACAGACGGTTTCAACTGCGAAGTAGAGACTTCCGACAGCGGCTATACTTACTATGAAGTGTCCGATCCTGATACAAGTGTATTGGACAGATATACCATTATTGTTAAAGATGGAAGTGTGTGTACTATGGAGATCAATAATTCACAGAAACCGGAATAGAATAAAAAGGCAGTATTATGAAAGAAGAGCAGATCACGGCGGAGGCAGCGATCGACCGGTATGCTGATATGGTATACCGGCTGGCACTGTCCCAGATGAAAAATACAACGGATGCAGACGACTTGTTTCAAGAGGTGTTCGTGCGGCTTGTGAGCCATATACAAGATCTGGAATCATGGGAACATGTGAAGGCATGGCTGATTCGGGTAACGATCAACTGTGCGAAGAAACATTATGATCAGTATTGGCACAGAAATGTTGACTATATGGAGGAACCGGAGAGGTTGGCGGACGAAGGCGGCAGATATGAGCTGCCGGAGGAACATCCGGTGAGGGCGGCAGTGCATAAGCTGCCGCCGAAATATCGATTAGTCATACACTTGTACTATTTTGAGGAGCGGACGGTCATGGAGATTGCGCAATTGACCGACCAGAAAGAGACAACCGTGAAATCCCAGATGCGCAGGGCGCGGGAAATGTTAAAAGAGCTGGTCGGAGACGAATTGTAGCGACAGACAGCACAAATGGTACACAGGATACGAAGTGGGCACGGACGAATAAGGAATTGGTAGAAAGAAGTCATGATTATGATGAATCAATATAAACAGGAAACTTTACAGATACATGCGCCGGCGGATTTGATTCGGAGAACGAAACAGGCGGTGCAGGAAGAAGAACTGCGTCTGCAGCGGGAGAAAACACAGGCCGCATTTGCAGCATGGAGTCCGGATAAGTTGATGCCGGAATCGGATGGAATAAACGCAGATCTGCCGAAGGACCGGATGCAGACGGACAGGCATTCCGTAATCAGCTCCGGAAAGATATACAGATGGGCGCTTCCGGTGGCGGCAGCCGCGATGGTACTGCTTTTGATTAATGTCACATCCGGTATGGTAGGAAAACGTTTCAATAAATCCTCCTCAGGCGCTGCTCCTGCCTCAGATGATACCACAGCGTATGATATGGCAGAAGCCCCAGCGGAAGAGATGTTCGACGATGCCGATATGGCCGTTACGGAACAGAAATATTCCGAAGGAGTTATGGCGGATCAAAGCGCTGATCGATATGGGAACAGTAATGCCGGTGCGGCATATGACAGCGGAGCGGATATGGCGGCCGAAGATAATTATGAGCCGGAAGAAGCGGCGAAAGCGGCAGAGTATGAAGATGAGAGTATCCAAAAAGAAATTAACGATGGAGCCGGAATGAACAACATGGACGGGGTATCGGAAGATGTTTACGCTGCGGATCTGACTGTCACGGAGGTAGCAGAGGCGCCGGCGTTTGTGGATGACGAGGATACGGAATGTATCATGGTTCATGGTATTAGAGTCTATGTAATAAGAGAGTCGAGCGGTCAGTGGTCTGCTTATGCACGTGTCAATCAGGTGAATTATGTAGTCACCGGCGGTGAAAATATAACGGATGCAGAGGGTTATGCCGTGAAGGCATACGAATGGATGACCGAGAATGTGGCCGGAACAGAATAGTATGGATCTGCGCGTCTGCAGGACAGACGAATGGAAAATATAAGATAACGAAAATTTTTTCATATAAATTATATATTGCTGCAACTAAATGCCTCGCAGCTTCATCTAATGTGCAAGAGTTGAGACGTTTCGACGAACCGGACCGAAGTAGAAAACTATGTAGGGGGATACGATGGAAACCTTAGTAAGAAAAGCACAATGTGGAGATGCAGAGGCATTTATTTGTCTCATGGAAGAATGTAAGATGACGATGCGGAGGGTGGCATATGGCTATCTGGGAAATGATGAGGATGTCGCAGATGCAATACAGGATACGATACTGGCGGCTTATGAAAGTCTGCATACCCTGCAGAAGCAGGAACACTTTAAAACATGGCTTGTGAGAATTCTGATCAATAACTGCACGAAGACCTGGCGGCGGAACAAGAAAAATATCAGTCTTGAAAATGAGCAGGCGGCCGGACACACAGAAAGTATTGACCGGGGGAAAGCTGATGTAGAGTTCAAGGAATTGCTTTTGAGTCTGCCCGAAGACAGCCGCGCCATTTTTCAGTTATATTACGGGGAGCAGTTTACGACAAAGGAAATTGCCGCCGTTTTGGACATGAAGGAAAGTACTGTCAAGAGTAAACTGCATCGCGGCAGAGAGCAGCTTCGGGCGGAACTGTCGTAACAACNTGTCATAGCAAGACGGATGTGCAGNGCCGCACAGTTGATTNGGGAAAAGAGACACATGCCNATAATNTGAAGGAGANAACGGATATGCAGAAAACGATTATGAATATATCGGATGAGACATTGTNTAAAGTNTTGGGANCAGANCTGAAAGACAGTGCTGTCATAGATGCCAAGATGCAGCAAGCTTATGAAATGATCAGAGANAAGANCAGAACAAAAAATNACGGAACNAATAACGNNGTAACGGAGAATAAAAGTGCANAGACNGTAAAGATGAAGANGGAAGATACCNCNTGCCGTAAAAANGGNAATNCCGTGTGGCATAGANTANTNNTCACACTGGGAAGTATGGCGGCGATTCTATGTATTACNTGTATCTTNTGTGTCATGAATCCGGTCATGGCGAGGGAAATTCCGTTTCTGGGAAGTATNTTCGGGAAAATTGCGGATGTGTATACTTTCGGGAAACTGCCGGAGGAAGGTACGNTGAATCTTCTTGTAGAGGAAGAGACGGGATTCGTGAAGGANGGNGNTNTCGTNNCGGAGGAAGATNCGGGTGCCGNATATGGTGNTGAGATTGCTGTGGAGAATGATNTCGTATCCACGGATGGCGGCATAACGATTTCGATTACGGAGGAATATGCGTCCAATCANGCGGTTTATATCGGTGTCAAGGTGGAAAATGAGCAGGCGTTTCCCGAGATGGTGGCGACCATAGACAAGGGACAGCAGTTTATNAAGGCNAGAACACTGGANGATTATTCTTTTAANCCGGGACAGCGCAAGGACAGNAGATATATAGAAGGAAAATTTGTGGATGAGCANACGTTTATCGGCAGTATCAGAATTGATTATGATAATCTCGGCTGGCAGATCGAAGAGNCGGATNCAGCANCGGANATACCGGAATCNTATACGATGGAGCTGGAGATCACGGAGATTGCCAGTACATTAAAGGATGTGGAGGTTCCGGAGGAGTTTGATATAAGCAACGAAGAATTTGAGCAGATGACGGAGGAAGAACAGACGGCATATTTNAACAGCCTGCCGAANGCATGGTANGGTATTGAGTATCAGAGCTGGCATCAGGCNGGAACATGGCATTTTACNATACCGGTTANCCGGACGGATGANAANATCCGGTCAATAGAGGTCAATCAGTATANCGATGCCGGAGTCGGCGTTGAAAATATTGAGATTTCTTCTATNGAAATGACGGTGCATACAGTNATGCCGGATGAAGCAGNTCTCTNCACTGTGGTGTTTGATGCCGACGGCAGACAGATCGTGAATCAAAACAGCAGTAATGCGGGGTTTGCGATGTTGACCAANGGTCATGATATATCGACGGTATCAATTTATTTCTGTGATATGGATACGTATTTTGAGTTAGAGGATGCGGATCAAGGGACAGATCTTGCGGAGGAAGAAGTGGAAAAAATAGCNCAGTATAAAGTGACCGTGCCGATATCGGCGATAACGGAATAAAAAAAGAANTTTTTTTGCAACTTTTTGNGACCGTCACAGGTATTTAGTATAGAAACGTTTAAAAGCACGGGAAAAGTGCACCGCACAGGGAGGAAAANNAANTGGAAAGTGCGGCAGAGAACGATTCGGGACGGGAGGAAAAAGTATGAAAANGAAGANTTGTTTTACAAAGGTGGCAGCAGTTACTTTAGCAGGGGCGATATTCATNACGGGNTGCGGAGGTTCGGATAAATCCGGCANTGCGCCGGCATCGAATGNCGGGATGACAGCCACGGAAGACGCAGNGGCNGCTGATGATGCCGAGTANGGTGAAATGATGNATGGCACCGCNTCGGCGGGNANTTACAATAATACNGAGAGCGNNGCTGCNGCTTCGGAACAATACGCCAGTGCNGATGAAGCAGAGGATTATGCGTATTTTGACGCTGAAGAAAAAGTGATGGCATTCGAAAACAGCTATCTGGAGGGCTGCTACGATGAGTGGGAGCCGGNGGAATATTATAACAACGAGGAGTACAGCAAGTGGGATGAGAAAGGTTTTGTCTCAGTCATGAAGGAGCCGNTGTCTACTTTTTCAGCGGATGTTGATACGGCATCTTACAGTAATCTGCGCCGCNTGATCAACGANGGATATGATTTGGAGGANCTTCCGGAGGGNGCNGTCAGGATNGAGGAAATGCTNAATTATTTTTCATATGAATATAATGATCCCAAGGGACAGGAGCCTTTCGGTGTTACGACGCAGATCAGTACGTGTCCCTGGAATGAAGAAGCGCAGCTTATGATGGTCGGATTAAAAACNCAGGATATAGATTATTCNCACGCTCCGGCNTCNAATCTGGTATTTCTGCTGGATGTATCGGGTTCTATGTTTTCCGATGATAAACTGCCTCTTTTGCAGGANTCTTTCGGATTACTTACAGATAATCTGACAAAGAAAGACAGGGTGTCNATCGTGACTTATGCAGGAGAGGACAAAGTCGTGCTCGAGGGTGTCAGNGGCGATNAGACANGGAAGATCAAGAANGCGTTGAATGCATTGNAAGCAGGCGGCGGCACCTATGGNAGTAAAGGAATAGAGACGGCATACAGACTGGCCGAGGAGAATTACATAAAGGGCGGCAANAACAGGATCATCTTAGCGACAGACGGGGATTTAAATATNGGATTGACCAGTGAGGAAGAGCTGGAAGANCTGATTACGGAGAAGAAGGANTCCGGAATCTTCTTGTCNGTATTAGGATTCGGAACCGGNAATATCAAAGATAACAAGATGGAAACTTTGGCCGATAAGGGTAACGGNAATTATGCATATATCGACTGTCNGCGGGAGGCGAAGAANGTNNTGGTGGAGGAAATGGCTTCCACNCTCTTAACGATNTGCAAAGATGTGAAGTTTCAGGTAGAGTTCAANCCTGCNGTCGTNGAGAGTTATCGTTTGCTGGGATACGAGAACAGGGCTCTNGCAAAAGANGATTTTAGNGATGANACGAAGGATGCNGGAGAGATCGGCGCGGGACACAGCGTTACTGCACTNTATGAGATTATACTGAANGANCCGCTTGCCAATATGTCCCGGCAGGAAATTGANGATTTNAAATACAGTGANCAGTATAAAGAAGAATTAGGCAGTGTTCCGTCAGATTCNGCNGCAGAGNAAGAGTGGCTGACGATCAGNATTCGTTATAANAAACCCGCTGAGGACAAGAGCAGNCTGTTAGAATATCCCATCGGATATGAGTGCTATACGACCGATCCGACNGACGACTATATTTTTGCGGCAGCAGTAGCGGAATTCGGTCTTCTTGCTTCTCANAGTGAATATCCGGAAGACGNTTCTGTGAAACATGTGNAGAAAGCGTTACGGTCTATCANATTGTCGGATGAGTATAAGGAAGAGTTCTTAGGACTTGTGCAGGAAGTAAGGTAATACAAAGAATCCCACCGGTAAATNCGGTGGGATTTTNANTNAAATATGATCGNTAGATTACATATTATGGAGAGATGAAATTACTTGACTTCNATCTTCTTGACGTCTTCCTTNGCGGCAATNTCTTTCTTAGGAAATCTGACTTCCAGAATACCGTTGTTGTAGGAAGCGTCAATATCACCGGCGTCCACATCATTTACACGGAAGCTNCTGGAATAAGAACTGTAATAGCGCTCCTTGCGGATATATTTGTTCTTGTCTTCCTCATCCTTCTCTTCCTTATGGGAAGCGGAGATGGTTAAGAGATTGTCTTTCAGATCGATATTGATATCGGACTTATCGAAACCGGGCAGTTCTGCCTGTAACAGATAGTTGTCGCCCTGATCGATTACATCGGTCTTGAACGCATCGAAAGTAGCAAGCTCGTTATTGCCCCAGAAGTTCTTGAAAGCGTCGTCAAACATCCGATCNAAAGAATCATCGAAAAACATAGGTTTGTAGGTACGGTTGTTAAATAATGCAGGTCTTAACATATTAATCACTCCTTTTTATATTATATGAAAAAAGCAAACTTTTTCGCTTTGCTATCAGTATGACCGAATTTGGAAATCCGATTCAACCGCAATAGCTGTTTCTTTGTTTATATATGTTATACATCAAATAGAACATTCAATCAATTATAGAATAATAAAGTGTTTATTAATAAAAAATAAATTACTTTATGTGGAAGAAACCAAACTATATTGTTTTGAACATAAAAGAGACTATGATATAATAGCCGCAAAGAAGAAAGGCAATAATCATGGAAATACGATATAGGATTGCAGCCAAAGAAGATTTGACAGAAATATGTGATTTATTCAACAGCGCCATCGATACAATGATACGCAATAAGATTTTCCAGTGGGATGAGATCTATCCGACAGAGCAGGATTTTCGGGAGGATATAGCCAAAGAACAGCTTTATGTCGGCGTGGCAGAAGGGCGGATCGCCGTAGTATATGTGGTTAATCAGGATTGTGAAGAACAATATGCAAACGGTAATTGGAAATACACCGGGGAACCTTATTATGTCGTACATAGAATGTGTGTCCACCCTGCTTTTCAGAATCATGGAATCGCACGGCAGACATTGTTTCACATAGAAGAGCAGCTTGTCGGATGGGGAATACATACGATCCGTCTGGATGCATTCAGCGAGAATCCATATGCGTTAAGATTATATGAGCATATGGGTTATGTTAAGGTTGGAACTGCGGATTGGCGCAAGGGTATGTTCTATTTGATGGAGAAACATTTTGATTCCCTTTAACATAGAGCGTTTTGCGATTAAGATAAATGCGCAGAGTGATTTCTCTACGCATGGGAAAGGCTCGGAAAAATTAGTTTATCCTGTTCAAAATCATCGAAGCCGTGGCCTTTTATAAAAAGAGTGCAGTCCTCTTCTCTGAATGCACAGACACTATAGCTTTCGGCGTCTATCGGTGTAAATCCGAGAATCACTTGTCGTATATCTGGTCCGAATGTAGCGAGAATATCGTCCAAGGGATACTTTTTGGCGGAAAAGATATTGTGAACAGTGAGCGTATCTTTATCTATCTCTGCAATGACATATGTGTCATATTTTTCGCTGTAGTAGACATTGTCTTGCATAAATCCGGTGACATAGAACATGATCAGATTATCGTTATCGAGCATGTCAAAACGACTATAGGACACGTTCTGTCGCACGGCACTTTCCAACTTATTCCAATCTTCTCTATTTTTCATAGGGATCTGCACCATACTGCACGCCTGCGGTGTAGAAAAAGGTTTTGTGCACCGATATTCCATTGCTTTTCGGAAACCGAATTTCGGATAGAAATCCAGCACGCGGTCGTTTGCAAACAGATAGATGCCGTCTGCGGTCTGCTCGTAATCCTGGTCGATTTTATTCATGATCTGCCGGATCAGTCCCTGATTACGGAAGCGCTCTTCTGTCATGACAGTGCCGAGCTGGATGAAATGTTTTCTTTCACCGTTCCACATAAAATCTATTGTATTTACCGATACATTGGCAATGACCGCTCCGTCAATTACGATGGAGTATGGATTATAGCGGTCGCTCCAGTAACCGTTCTGATACCATGTTTCAAAATTCAGTCCGTCGAAAGTTTTTGCGGCAAGGGCATTAAAGCTGTGGCGCAGATTATCCTGAGTGCGGTAGCTGTTGATTACGGATGTATTCATGCTGGTTCCTCCGGTCAGATAAATTGAAATATCGCGGTGTATGTTTGAAAATCATGTACCGTTCATGGAATATATTATATATATCAAACACGATATTGTATACCGCAAGTATATTTAGAAAAAAGTGTGGGCGAAAGTATTGTTACTTTTCATACCTACGCCACAGCCTAAGCTCAGAGGGGAGTTAATATCTGAAGGAACCCCTCAGAAAGCGTCGGCACTTGACGAGGTATTTCACGAGTCTAGTGTCCGCTACGCTTTTTGCGGAGCGAGAGCGCGGTGACGCAGATATTAACTCCCCTCTGAGCGACCGGATTAGCCAATGTGTGAAAAGCAACACAGAAGAAGGCACGACCGACAGCCAAATATACGGAGATGGTAAAGTGCATACTGCTATGTTATACTTAAAAAGAGCCGTGTGACTTGCGTTCGCGTACAATCTGCCACAAACCCGCAACATCTTAGGAAGAAAGCAGCGCAGAAAAGAGGAAAACATGGATTTCGGAATGCCTACTTTAATTGAAAATAAGAATTTAGAGGAGACCGTGTTTTTATGTAAAGAACTGGGATTGCAGTTCATTGAACTAAACATGAATTTCCCGATGTATCAGGTTCCTCAATTGGAAGACACAGATTATCTGAAAGAACTGGCGCAGAAGAATGACATATACTTCACGATTCATCTGGATGAAAACCTGAATGTATGTGACTTCAACAGGCTGGTTGCGGACGCATACATGGAGACGGTTGAAAGAACGCTGAGGGTAGCGCAGGAAATTAACGCCCCGCTTCTTAATATGCACATGAATCAGGGAATATACATTACTCTGCCGGACAGAAAGGTGAGATTGTTCGAAGAATATAAAGAGGAGTATATGGCGGCGTTTGGGCGGTTTCGCGATATGTGTGAGCGTGTGGCGGGCGATGCGGGAACGAAGATCTGTATCGAGAACACGGATGGTTACCATAGCTATGAGAAGGAAGCGATCGACTATCTGTTACAGAGTGATATGTTTGCACTGACATGGGATATCGGTCATTCCCATACATGCGGCAATGTGGATGAAGAATTCCTGATGCAGCGTAAAGACAAACTATATCATTTCCATATTCATGACGGGCTGGGAAATAAAAATCATCAGACGCTCGGAACGGGAGAGATCGATCTGCATCAAAGGCTTGGTATCGCGCGTGAATGCGGGTGCCGGTGCGTGGTGGAGACGAAGACGGTTGAGGCACTGAGAGAGTCTGTATTGTGGTTGAAGAATTCGGGAGAATGTTGTTAAGGGAAAAAGGAGAGAGATCAAATGAGACTAGGAGCATTGGAGGCGGGTGGCACCAAAATGGTGTGTGCCATAGGAGATGAGACTGGCAAGATATTTGAACAGATATCGATACCCACAGAGACACCGGATATTACGATGCCGAAGCTGATTGCATATTTTGAAGAACGAAAAGTGGATGCGCTCGGTATAGCGAGTTTCGGGCCGATCGAACTTGACAGGGAGGACCCGAAGTACGGGTATATAACGACCAGTACGAAGAAGGCATGGATAGATTTTGACATGGTAGGCAGTTTTACGCGCGCACTTCGCTGCCCGATCGGTTTTGATACGGATGTCAACGGTTCGGTGCTCGGAGAAGTGACTTTCGGACAGGCTAAAGGAAAGAGCTGTGTGATCTATCTTACGATCGGAACAGGGATCGGCGGCGGTATTTACATAGAAGGAAATCTGTTGCATGGAATGCTGCACCCCGAGGCAGGGCATGTGTTAATTCGGAAAAGAAGCGATGACCGGTATGCTGGCAAATGTCCTTATCACGGAGATTGTCTGGAAGGACTGGCAGCTGGTCCAGCCATTGAAGAACGATGGGGAAAGAAGGCGGCTGAGCTTGCGGACAGGCCGGAAGTATGGGACATGGAAGCGGACTATATTGCGCAGGCGCTTGTGGGATATATTTTGACGCTGTCACCGGAAATGATTATTCTGGGTGGAGGCGTTATGCATCAGGAGCAGCTTTTTCCTTTAATCAGGGAGAAAGTGAAAGAGTTTTTGGGCGGCTATATTCAGGCAAAAGAGATTGAAGATATGGAGCATTATATTGTACCGGCAAGCCTGCACGATGATCAGGGGATCATGGGGTGTCTGGAACTGGCACGCCGCGCGGCAACGGAAAAATAATCAAAAAAAAGGAGGCGTACGTATTGCGCCTCCGTTCATTTATTCTCAATATATAAAAGGAGCAAGTTTCTCCTTGATTTCCTCGTCATCAGAATCGTATCTAAGGCAAACCGGTCTGGTTAAATCTAACGCCATTACTCCGAGGATGGATTTGGCATCAACAGTTCTGTGCCCTTCCCCCAGATCAAAGGTTAAATCAATCTTTTCAATTATATCTACAAACTGCCTAATCTGATTAACATTATTAAACTTGACATTCACCTGCTGCATAAATTCGTTTCCTCCTTAATCATCATTGACACTATGAAAAATATAATGTTTCATAAATCAGTCCCGGATTTCCTGCTGTTCCCCTATACACAGGTTTCCCCAAAATATGGGATTTAAACAATTGTTTGTAAATTTCTTTAATGATTGTGCCTTACGATCCTCCCTTCCACAATATAGTATTGGCCTCGTTTGTGAGAATATAATATATTGTGTTTTTCAAAATGTAAATAGGCATTGTCAATAATTTTTTCTAAAATTTTTGTTAAGGCTGTCTGGGCGGATTTGGTAGCAGTACGATTGTTTGTTCAGATTGCCGAAATGTTTTTGTTTATGTCAGCGGAATGTACAAAAACAAATCAAATATGCCGTTTGCACTCTGCAGTTCCAGAGAACCATGATATCTTTCCGCAATCTCCTTAATCCCTTTCAGACCAAATCCATGGTTTGCTTTATCTGATTTGGAAGTTTGAGGAATAAGATATGACTTTGTCAGGTTGGATTTTATAAAATCATGTTTCGCCGAATCGGGTGGCATATGTTCATGTGTGTTTTCAGAGGAATTTAGCACAGGGTTGCTGACCTCCAGACAGAATAACCCCTTTTGTGCCTTACTTTTTAAAGTGATCACACGCTTGTTCTCCTCCAGTTTCATGCATGCCTCCACCGCGTTATCCAGTGCATTGGCGTACAGAGCGCAGATATCGGTTCTGTCAAAAGGAAGTTTTGCAGGGATATCAATTTCCGATTCCATACGGATGCCATATCGTTCCATCTGATTTTTCTTTACGGTCAATACAGCATTGACGGTGGGGTCCCCGCAATATGACAGAGATTGCGTGAACGCAGTGTTTTCTGTCAGATTTTCAAGGTAAGCGTCCCGCTGTTTTTCCGGTAAGGCTGATAAAACCTGTAAATGATTGGCGAGGTCGTGCTTAAGCCGCCGTATCTCAAAGTGCTGCTGTTCCATTGCCTCATAATACTTGCGGTTGATTTCCATAAACATATTCTGCTGTTCCAATTTCTGTTGTCTCGCCAGAACTGTGATACACCAGAGCAGACTGATAAAAGATAGTATAGCGATAAGCAGCAATACCAGATATTCGATGGGCTGAACGTAGATATTAAAAAAAAGACATAGTGGTATCGCCAGTCAAATAAGGTGGTCAAAGTAAGCACAATACCGAAAGGGGTTGCCGTGAGCAGAAATAATAGTTTCCATAAGCTGTCAGAAAGTGTGTAATCTTTATCCGGCGCGAATTTTCTGATGCCAATATATAAAAGAAGGGAGAATGGTAAACTCATCAACGCATGTATGATTAAGGCAGGATTCGGATATAGTATTACAGATGTCGATCCGTCATATGACATCTGCATTTGCGGATATTTAAACTGCTCTACTATATCGATTAAAGATGTTAAATAATTATCTCTCAAGGCATTAAAGGAGAGAATAGTATTGGCGAACATTGTTCCGATCGTAATTTTTTTCCAAAGAGATCCTTCACAGGTAATGAAGATCGTAATGAGAAAACAGAGGGTTGATGCCAGAATATTAAAGGAGTCTCCTATGAAGATGACCATACCGCTGAGCACCCAGCAGATGATAAGCATCAGAAATCTTTTGAAGCGCCCATCCGCTATTTTAATTAAATATTCCATTGCATGCATGATTAGCCAAGAACTACATAGTAAAATGCAGAACTCAATTAAAACATATATATTCATGACGGGGCGCCTCCTATCATCGCTCTGGCAATTCTTGCTATAGCAGCTTCTTTGTATCTTCTGCTGCATGGAAGTTCTGTATCTCCCAGCATAACAGAGTCATTTCTAAGGAAATCAACTGCTGCGGGATTGATCAGATATCGTTGATGAATCCTCACAAAGTCGGAAGTAAGCTGCGCTTCGATCTCATCTAACTTTGCATAAAAAGGGTACTCGCCATTTGGTGTAACAAGAGTTACTTTTCTCTTGTCGGAATAAAAATATAGAATATCACATAGTTTGAAACGCCATGTACCGTCTATATTTTTAATGGTGAAGGTTTGGTACTCTTCCCGGGTAAGTTTTGCACGTACCCGGTGAAGCAGATCCATAAGTCTCTGTATGGAAACAGGTTTCATCAGATAATCCAAGGCACCCACCCGGTAACCGTCAAAGACATAGTCGGAATATCCGGTCACAAATACGATAATCAGATCGTTATTAAATGTTCTGATCTTCTCGGCTGTCTCCATGCCGTTTAATCCCTTCATCTCCACATCCAGAAACAGAAGATCTATCTCGCCCGGATGCTTTTCAAGCCATGATGCCGCATTTACTCCTGAAGAAAATTCGTATACGATTTCTTCAGTTTCTTCAATCAATACTTGTTCCAATTGTATACGGAGTGCATCTCTTGCCTCTGTCTCGTCATCACATATTGCTATCCGCAGCATATTGTTCCTGCCTCTCGGTATATTTTTGCCACAACAGTTAGGCGAAATTGTCCTGCTTTTCGAGTTTGCGACGAGTTTTCCGAAATACGCAGTATCTCATAGGAATTACTCGAAATTCCGTAATCAAGTCTACTCGACTTTTTTCATAGGGTGTGTGCGCTTATCGCCTTTCGTATAGTTTATCATATTTCTTTTTAAATAATGTTCCTATTTCTTCATCATAGAAACCAAACTTTACATCAAATATACCCAAACTTTACAAGGGTTACATTCAGGAGGCAAACTTTACAAAACTTCTGTCAAATATGACATGCAGAAAAATCGTACTTTTGTTTTGTGATATGGTTTTTGCAAGAAACACATTTATAAATAAAAAAGAAAGGCAGTGAAAAATATGCTATATGTTAAAGACTTACACAAATCTTATGAAGTGGGCAAAAACAAATATCCGGTACTAAAAGGAGTGGATTTCCACGTGGCACAGGGAGAGTTTGTCGCTGTTATGGGACCTTCCGGTTCCGGTAAGACCACGCTCTTAAACTGTATCTCCTGCTATATTCCTTTTGATAAGGGGAGTATCACGGTAGGCGGCGTAAAACTTGCGGGGCAGAATGAAGAGACATTGGCGAAAATCAGAAACACAAAGCTTGGTTTCGTCTTTCAGGATTTCATGCTTTTAGACGGACTTACGATTCGTGAAAATATTCTCGTGCCGCGCATCGTGCAGGGTGAGATCGGGCGGGATGCAGAGCAGTTAGCCGACAAACTTGCGTCAATATTCGGAATAGAACATATCCTGAATAAGTATCCGGCGGAGATATCCGGCGGAGAGAAGCAGAGGGCTGCAGTGGTGCGGAGTTTAATTAATAATCCGCTTATTATCCTTGCGGATGAGCCCACCGGAAATCTGGATTCCAAGTCAAGTCGGGCGGTTATCGAGTCTTTCGGAAATGCTAAGGCGGAGATGAATGCGACTATTTTTATGGTGACGCATGACAGTTTTGCGGCATCTTTCTGTGACAGGGTTATCCTGTTAAAAGATGGAAATATATATCGCCAGTTAGAGAAAAAGGGCGGCCGCAGTGAATTTCAGGATGAATTGCTGGATGTTATTAAAGAGATGAGTATGAGATGAAGATCATAAAATGAGTAAAGCTCATTTGGAAGAATGCTAAAAGCCTGTATTCTTCCTGTGCTATGAATCATAGGAGGTGTAAGTAATATGGCACAAACAATAAATATGAAACAAATGGAACAGAAGTTGCAGAAGGCCGACCGAAAACAGTCTGGGCTCTATCTGTTCTGTAATTTTACTGCATTGATGATCATTTCGGCGTATTCTGCGCTGATGTTTTCGCCGACAGTCCAGACGGTATTTCCGGAAGGCGGTGACAGCCGGAAAATGATGTATATGATATTTGTCATGACTTTAATAGGCTGTGTGATTTTTACGATCTATGCGTTAGGGTTGTTTTTTCGACATAAATCAGGGCAGCTTGGTGTTTTGATGGCGCTTGGCGCGTCCAGAAGGCGATTGGCTCCCGGTTTATTCCGGGAAGTGTTTGTATTAAGCGGCGTGTCAGCCGTCATTGGCATTATTGCAGGATTCCCTTTTGTGTGGATCATCTGGAATGGGTTCAAGTTGATCCTGGTGGACAGTTCGGATATGGTACTTTCCTTTGATTTCAGATGTGTGGTTGTCTCACTGATATTTCTCCTGCTGGTGGTGGGATTTGCCTGTCTGACAGCATGGCGGTATCTGAAAAAGACGAATATTATGGAGGTGATTAGGGAGGAACATATCAATGAGCCCGTGAAAGAATTGGGCAAATGGTGTGGACCGGTCGGTGTGTTTGTTCTCTTGCTTGGTGCTGTTATGGGGTATGGGGCACCCGCAATATGTCATACGTGGTTTCATACTTTTCCGCCTGCATGGTTAAATATATTTTATGCGCCGGTATTTGTGGGATTATATATGATAATGCTGCATACGGTGGTACATGGATGGAAAAGTTACAGGAAAAATCCCTATAAAAATATTATTTCCAGAAGCATGATGAAGTTTCAGGGGAAACAAACGGTCAATAATCTGATTATTGTTACATTGCTGATTGCAGGTGGCTGTTTTGCTATATTTTATTTACCTGTAAATGCTGTCTCTGCAATGATCAACTATGCCGGACTGCCCTATGATTATTTTTATAAATACCGGGCAGATCAGGATGTTTTAGGCAGAGAGGAAATAGAAACGCTTGGAAGCAAATATGGTCTGTCGTTTAAGGATTGGGCAGAGTGCGAGTACATTACGCTGGGCATGGGCGGCCTTACAGAGATTTATGAGGAGGACGGAAGGCATTATCATGTAGAATATGTACCGATGCTTGAGGAAGAAAAGATACTCTCTGAAGACGCATATTATGCGCTGACCGGACAGGAGGCAGATGTCGAACGCGGCACCTATATGAGCCTTACGGATCAAGATGAAACATCTTTATATAGTAATAATTCGGCAAGAGAGCTGACGAATATGGTGACACGCAGACAGCTTGACGTGAAATTCGCGGGATTTCTGCATTATGATCTTTTGACTGATGAGCAAGGCTGTTCCGTAATCAATAATGAGGATTATGCGATGATTTCCGAAGGGTTGACAGATGATTGGATGGGACGGATGGTACGATTTAATGTTGACGGAAAGGATTCTTACCGGTTTGCCGATGAGTTTTATGATCTCTATGTAGGTTGCTTTGACGAAAGCTGTGAGTATCCCGTGTTTTATGACCGGGTACAGAAGATCAGAGAAGAGGAGGCGGGAGAAGTTTATTGGGGAGATACGGACTCAATGACTAAGATCAGCTATGAACAGTCGGATTCCTTTGCGTTTAGAACATGGTGGACGTATCAGCCCAGCTTCCGTGTCCTGAATCAGAATGATTTCCTGCGTAGTATGGCGGTGATGCTTATGATGTTTCTTTTTATCTTTATTGTATGTCTGATCACTACATTGGTGGTATGCTATACCCGTTGCCAGACCATTGTGCTGAATAACCGTTATATTTTCGATGACCTGAAGAAACTTGGCGCTTCGCCGGATTTTCTTTGTAGAGAAGTGCGCAGTCAGTGCAATAATGTATTCAAGATACCGTCATTAGTCGGGATGTTTGCGATGTATCTGCTTTTTATGATGATTCTGTATGCCAATGACGGCAGGATACTTTTCAGTGAATGGATGGCATCACTGGTGTGTCTTGCTATACTTGCGGTAATCAGTGCGGTAGTCTATGCGGTGTACCGAGCTTCCGTGGCGACGTTGAAGAGGCAGTTGGGGATATGAGGATGGGACAGCCGGAATTGTCGTTGTGGCAAATCCAGCTGTTTGTATAAGCATGATAATAAAGCTGTTCTATGAATAGTAATAACTGTTTGCCAACTAAATAACATGGCAGAGGTCATCATATTCAAAAAAGCCATAGTTTAGTATATAATATAGTCAGCACAGAGAAATATAAAGTCATGAATGATTCGGAGGAGATTGTATGCAGCACGAAGAAACAAAAACAGATGTCTTTACCAAAAGTATAAAACAAAGATATCAGAGTAACGTGATGGATGATATCATTCTATACTTTATGCGAACCATTCTGCATCTTCAGAAGAGCGGCATAGAGGATCTTCCGTTGGAGGGGGCATTTCCGAAGCCGATTAAGGAGTTCTTGAGTCTTGCCATGGAATTGATCATAGACGGACAACCTGCGGAAGTCTCGACTTTGATACTTGATACAGAGTATGATATGATTTTACATAAAGAGCAAATGGTGTCGGAGATTGTGCTCGGTTTACGGATGATCAGGGAATTGTCATGGCACCTTCACTATGATGAAGATTATTATAAATATATTCTTATGACTGAGAATTTGTGGGGAAATCGTGTTTCAGAATATGCGGCCAGAACTTTTTACCCGAATCTTCCGAATGCAATAAAGAATAAATATCATATTCATGACTTAATCAAATATATGCCGCAGGAAATGTTTAGATTGGAGGATTATTAAAGTATGCCATATCAAAATATACTTGATGAAATGGTCAATTTTACGCGACAGATATTCGGGGAGAACCTTACCGGAGTCTATCTTCATGGTTCTATGGCGATGGGATGTTTTAATCCGAAGAAAAGCGATATTGACTTGATCGTGATTGTGGAGGACAGCGTTTCGGATATGCAGAAAATGCAGTTTATGGAGCGGATTGTAAGCCTGAATAAGCAGGCTCCCTCTAAGGGTTTGGAAGTAAGCATTGTAAAAAGAGAATATTGCAATCCTTTTACCTATCCGACACCCTTTGAACTGCACTTTTCGCCAGCACATTTACAGTGGTTTCATGATGATCCGCAGGGATATATAGAGAATATGAAAGGTGTGGATATAGATTTGGCGACGCACTTTACTATGATCAACCATTATGGAATCGCGTTGTGCGGGGAGGCAGTCGAAAAGGTATTTGCAGATGTACCGCGGAAGGATTATGTTGACAGTATTTGTGCCGACGTTGAAAATGCGAAGGAGGAGATTATAGAAAATCCGGTTTATATTATATTAAATCTGTGCAGAGTGATAGCCTTCTTAGAAGACAGATTGTATCTTTCCAAAGAAGAGGGCGGCAAATGGGCGATGGAGCATTTACAATTAAATGATTCCGCGCTGATTGCCGATGCGCTGGTGTGTTATGCTTCGGACAAAGATATGAATGTGGAGAGAAGTATGGCTGTGTCGTTTGCAGAAGAGATGGGGCGGAAAATTGAAATGGCATATGCGGCTAGTTGGGATTGAGTAAATCCCTTTTTTCTCTGATATGGAATCATTGTGCGAATGTACAAGAAGCAAAGCCTTTGTCAAAAAAGAGCAGGATATGTATTTCGGCACATCCTGCTCTTTATAATAGTTTTCCGTATTTAATTTTTAGTTATAGTTGTCAATGCAAGGCTGGAACATATCCTTGGTCACGCCGCAAATAGGGCAGCACCAGTCAGCCGGAAGATCTTCAAATGCTGTGCCGGGCTTAATGCCGTGCTCCGGATCACCTTTCTCAGGATCATAAGTATATCCGCAAGGATTGCAAAAATATTTCTTCATAATGTTTTATCTCCAATCTACAGTATAGTTATAGTGTGACAATGCACAATGTGTACGGAATAATATGTATCATCTGCAGAGACTTTATTGTCCTGCAAGATGGGTACTCTGTCAGCATATTGACGGAGTGTACTTTTTAACCGAAGTATCTCTTAAGCAGACCTTCAAATGCTTTGCCGTGTCTAGCCTCATCTCTTGCCATCTCGTGAACGGTGTCATGGATTGCGTCAAGATTAGCTGCTTTAGCACGCTTAGCCAGATCAAACTTACCTGCGGTAGCGCCGTTCTCGGCATCGATTCTCATTTCCAGATTCTTCTTCGTGGAATCTGTTACAACTTCACCGAGCAGCTCAGCAAATTTAGCAGCGTGCTCAGCCTCTTCCCAAGCAGCTTTTTCCCAGTATAAGCCGATCTCGGGATATCCTTCTCTGTGAGCAACTCTTGCCATAGCAAGATACATACCTACTTCTGTACACTCGCCGTTGAAGTTAGCGCGAAGATCAGCCATGATATCCTCGCTGACACCTTTAGCAACGCCTACAACGTGCTCGGCAGCCCATTCTCTTTCGCCTGCCTGTGCCGTAAACTTCTCAGCCGGTGCATTACATACCGGACATTTTTCCGGAGCGGAATCTCCTTCGTGAACATAGCCGCATACCTGACATACAAATTTCATAGTCTTGTTCTCCTTTTCTCTTGATAAATTATATTGTAAGACGTTGCTGAAAACATGCACATCTTATCATTCATTGACAATATATGGTAAATTTGCAATAACCTGCAATTATTGTACCATGAAAAAAATTTAAGATAAAGTTTTTTTACGGCAATTGCCGCACACGCCATAGAAGTATGTGACATGGCCAATGATCTCTCCGTCAAACCCTGCATTGGCAGCTTCCACAGTTTCCGTGATTTGCTCGTGGCCATCGGACTTAAGGTCAATCACGCCTCCGCATTCTGTACAGACGAAATGGTAATGATCGGAAATGTCCGCGTCAAAATGGTCAACGCCGTCTCCTACACGAAGCCGCCTGATTTCTCCCAGATCGGCTAACAGTGAGAGATTACGGTATACGGTACCAAGGCTGATATTCGGGTATTCATGTCTGACATTCATGTATACCACATCGGCAGTGGGATGGTCTTTGCGGGTCATCAGGAAGTCTTTTATGACTTGCCTTTGTCTGCTGTATTTTAAAGCCATTGCTGTTCCCCTTTTTCAAAAACAGTAATGATTACTATTTCTAAAATTAATATAGCAGACAAGCCGTGGCATGTCAACTTAAACCTGGAAGTTAATAAATTTTTTATAAGATTATCAAATATGTTTTATTTCTATCCTGTCAAAATGTGATATATTAATTATAAAAAATTGAGCTATACTCAATTACGAGCTACGCCCGATTGCGAGATATTGCTCATGAGATGCTACGCATCTCCGCAAAATCGTGCATGAACGTAGGAATTTCCTACAGCGTAAAAAGCGGGCAATACGGAAGGATGTGGAAAGAAAGGAGATATTTCAGTGAAGTTTAGAACAAGGCTTCTGGTCACGTCGCTGACCATTGTGCTGGTGCCTCTTTTGCTGACAAGCATTGCCTTCCTTTTCGTGGGAGGATATGTGGAAGATGCGGAAGACGAGTTTGGCATTTTAGATGGAAATAATCTTTCTATTTCTTATACGATAGAGAATTACAGTCACGTCACGGAAGAAGTATTAAAGGCGGTTAAGGATCAGATTGCGCTGGATTCTTCAAGGCTGGAAGATAAGGAATATTTAAACGAGATCAGCGGGGAGCTTAACAACAGAATCTCTTATATTATTGTAAGGAAAAAAGACAGGCTTTACTATACAGGTAACGAGCGGGCGGCGGAGAGAATATTTGAAATGCTGCCGGAGTACGGTAATGAGGTGCCGGATTCTGAGACCGGCTACTATTACAATGACAGAAGGAAACTGGTGAAGCAGGTTGATTTTCAGTTTACGGACGGGAGTGAAGGAAGTTTCTTCATTGTGACCAGTGTCAACTCGCTTATTTCCAAAAATGCGCTTACGAAGATGATCTATGCGTTTATTTTGGTACTGTGTCTGACCAGTATCCTGCTCACACATTGGATTCAAAGAGGTATCTTTACTCCGATTAATCAGTTAAATACCGCCATGCAGAATATTGCGGAAGGCAATTTGGAATACATGCTGCCTACTGAGGAAAAGGGGGAAATCGGTGAGCTCTATCGTAACTACGAGGATATGAGGCTTCGATTGAAAGAATCCACGGATGAGAAATTTGAGCATGAGCAGAAGAATAAGGAATTGGTCAGCAATATTTCTCATGATCTGAAAACGCCGATTACATCGATCAAGGGATATGTAGAAGGCATTATGGACGGTGTTGCCGATACACCGGAGAAGATGAATAAGTACATTAAGACCATTTATGATAAGGCGAATGATATGGACCGCCTGATTAATGAGTTGACGACTTATTCCGGAATTGATAATAACAGGATTCCCTATACGTTTCGCCGCATCAATGTGGCCGATTATTTCGGGGATTGTATTGAAGAGGTCGGGCTGGATCTGGAATCCAAGAACATTCAGTTGAATTATGAAGCGCTGATTGAACCGTCTACGCAGATCATTGCAGATCCGGAGCAGCTTAAGCGCGTGATCAATAATATTATCAGTAACAGTGTAAAATATATAAACAAGGACAAGGGCGTTATCGATATCCGTATTCTGGATGAGTTGGATGCCATACGGGTGGAGATCGAGGATAACGGCATGGGCATAGCGGCGAAGGATCTGCCGAACATTTTCGAGAGATTCTACCGTACAGATGCTTCCCGCAATTCTTCCAAGGGCGGCAGCGGGATTGGGCTGTCTATTGTTAAAAAGATCATTGAAGATCACGGCGGTTATATATGGGCGACCAGCAAGGAGGACGAGGGAACCTGTATGCATTTCGTGATCCGGAAATATCAGGCGCCGGAGGAAGATGTGGGCGGAACAGTACAATAGAAAGAAACATTGCCGGATGATTCCTGCCGGAATCATATGGCAGAAGGAAGGTAGAGAAAGGACGGAGATTATGAGCAAAATATTGATCATAGAAGATGAAGAGGCGATTGCAGACTTAGAGAAAGATTATTTGGAGCTGAGTGATTTCGAGGTGACGATCGAGAACGCCGGGGATAAAGGGCTTGAAACTGCGCTGGGCGGAGATTTCGATCTGGTGATCTTAGATCTGATGCTGCCGGGTATAGACGGATTTGAGGTATGTAAGAAGATCCGCGAGGAGAAGAATATACCGATTATTATGGTATCTGCCAAAAAAGATGACATCGACAAGATCAGAGGTCTGGGTCTGGGTGCGGATGATTACATGACGAAACCTTTCAGCCCCTCCGAGCTGGTGGCGAGAGTCAAGGCACATATGGCTCGCTATGACAGATTGGTGGGCAGCAACCAGAAAATCAACGATATCATTGAGATCAGAGGGCTTAAGATTGATAAGACGGCGAGAAGGGTCTACGTGGACGGTGAGGAGAGAATTTTCACCACGAAGGAATTCGATCTCCTGACTTTCTTAGCGGAGAATCCGAACCATGTGTATTCCAAGGAGGAACTGTTCCGCGAGATCTGGGATATGGATTCCATCGGGGATATTGCTACAGTCACGGTGCACATTAAGAAGATTCGCGAGAAGATTGAGTTTGATACCGCGAAGCCGCAGTATATTGAGACGATCTGGGGTGTGGGATATCGCTTTAAGATCTAGTATGTGCGCAGCAGGCTGAGAGAAAGGCATGTATATTAGCATGAATACGGAGAGAATCCTTTACGAGGATAAAGATATAATCGTGTGCCATAAGCCGGCGGGGATCGCGACGCAGACTGCCAGAGTCGGACAGGCTGATATGGTAAGTGAGATTACGAACTATCTGCTGCGCCCGGAGCATGGCAGAGGTAGACTGCGGGAGGATAACGGGCAGCAAAGTGAGAGTGGAAGTCGGCAGGACAATGTTTCACAAACGATTCCTTATGTGGGTGTCGTCCACCGCCTTGATCAGCCGGTGGAAGGTATTCTGGTATTTGCCGCAAACAAGCGGGCAGCCTCTGAACTGAGCAGACAGATTGCGGAGAATCGCATGGAGAAATATTATTATGCGGTAATACGCGGACAGGAGCGAGTTGACGGCGGCAGGCTGGAAGACTATCTGGTAAAAGATAATCGGACCAATATTTCCCGTATTGTGCCGCCGGAGGTTAAGGGCGCTAAGAAGGCAGTGCTGGAATATGAGACTCTGGCTCAGAAAGCAGAGATTGCCCTTGCGAAGATCCGTCTCTGCACCGGCAGGCACCATCAGATCAGGGTGCAGATGAGTCATGCAGGGATGAGTCTTCTGGGTGACTACAAATATGCTGATGCGCAGACAGTAAGAGTATCGGAGCAGATGCGTGTCAAAGAAGTGGCCCTATGTGCCTGTCAATTATCTTTCCAACATCCGCGGACAGGGAAACGAATGGATTTTAAGATCAGACCGGAGGGGAAGATTTTTCAGACGGAAGAATTTATGCCCTATTATCCGTAAAAACATCAAGTTGTACTGAGAGTTATGCGCGGCCGGTAATCAGTCAGGCATTTAACAGCCGTATAACATATTGAAAATATTATATAATATAGTAGTAGAAAACAAGAGAAACAGAGAACAAAATCTCTGTTTCTTTTTACGTTACAGGAAGGTGAATCGATCATTATGAATCTACAGTCTATTTGGAATCATAAACTAATCAGAATATGTATCATCCTTGCAGGGGTCTGGTTTTTCTT
The DNA here is from genome assembly GCA_014804655.1 of Lachnospiraceae bacterium. Taxonomy (GTDB): domain Bacteria; phylum Bacillota; class Clostridia; order Lachnospirales; family Lachnospiraceae; genus UBA3282. The sequence continues at coordinate 35,665 of JAAUZK010000010.1, forward strand.
CCGATATATTTTTACATTAGTTGCACCTTTTGTGTTGGCGTTTCTTCTGATTACTTTTTGTTATCCGCTGTTACAGCGCATACAGCGGCGGATTCCGATCAAGAAGAAATTTCTGGCGGTGGCAATCATACTGCCGTTGCTCCTGTTTCTTATGGGTATCTTGTGGGTAATTATGATACTGGGAGGGAGACAGTTGGAGGGACTTCCGGCATTTTGTACACAGGTGGGGGAGAAGCTGGAGCTTTTCTTTCATCAGTGCTGCTGCGGACTGGACGGCAGATTTGGATGGGACGGGCAGCAGATTGAACAGTTTGTGATCGAGCAGATGACGGTTGTCATGGAGAATGTGCAGATACAGGTAATGCCACAGATTATATCTTCTTCTTATAACTGCTTTAAGGGAATCTTTGCAGCGATCGGTTTTCTCGCAATTACATGTATTGCGGCCTTTTTATTGGAAAAGGAATATGCCGACATTGTCAGGACACTGAAAGGATCGGAAGAACTGCGGCTAGTCTGGGCGGTAATAGAGGGTGTTATGTCTTATATCATTACTTTTATTAAGGCGCAGGGAGTAATCTTATTGATTATCAGCGTTTTGTGCAGTATCGTGCTGAGTGTGGCAGGGGTAGCCGGGGGAATCATGTTTGGGATTCTGGCGGGAGTTATGGATGTACTGCCCTTTATCGGGACAGGTATTGTATTGGTGCCGTTATCCTTGTGGCAAATGCTGAACGGACAGTATGGGAGGATGACGGTGTGTCTGGTTTTGTACGGGATATGTATTCTGACAAGAGAGCTGTTAGAGCCGAAGCTGATTGGCAGGCAGATCGGTGTAGCGCCCGTCTTTATGCTGTCAGCGGTCTATGCGGGTATAAGACTGTTTGGCGTCGGCGGTATTATTAAAGGACCTCTGGCGCTTATTGTTGTCGTGGAAATATGGAAAATTATGAATGCGAAACAGAGAGAGTTTGACGAAACAGAGGTGTTGGATTATGATTAAAAAAATGGAGTTTTATTGTGACATGCATGGAACGAGACAGATATTAAAATCGGATGAAAAGAACGGAACGAAATTACATTGAATCAGAAGCGTTAGGGCGAGAGCTGTCAGAACAAACAAATGCTGAACAATTAGCGGAAGATTTGCCGGAGTCGGACGCAGTGATGTCGGGGAGTGAAAGAGGCGGCTGGCACACGGATATCTGCTGGGGGATTATGATGGCATATTTCCTTGTGATGGCGTTGATATACCCTTTCTATGCGCCGGGCGGCTATACGCTGATCGGTGATGTGAAGTACGAGTTTTTCCGAAACATCAGCCTGACTACAATTGCGGTGATGACAGTCATCATTCTGGCAGCGATTCTGTGCCGGCGGGACGGGCACTGGCTGGTAAAGTATTATCAGCATATGTCTGTCACGGACTGGTTTGCCTACGGGTATTTTGTTGCGGTGATGCTGTCGTATCTTGGCTCTGCTTATAAGGAAGATGCGCTTTGGGGAGTGGAAGGATGGTACATGGGAACCGTCACGCAGATGATATTTGTGCTGCTCTATTTCTTTTTCTCCCGTTATTTTTATCATAGCAGAGGTTGGATCAAGGTATGGCTGGCGGCATCGGCTGTGGTATTTCTGCTGGGAATCTGCAATCGGTATTCTGTCTATCCGATCGTGATGGAGGGACAGACAAATACATTTATTTCTACGCTTGGTAACATCAACTGGTTCTGCGGTTACTGGTCTGTGGCGGCATCGATCGGAATCACATGGTATTGGTGCAGTGCCGGCGGGTGGGCTCGTCTGCCTGCAGGTATTTATAGTATGATTGCCATGCTCAGCGGCGTTACACAGGGCAGTGATAGCGCTTATCTTGTTTTTGCTGCAATATTTATTGTTTTGTTTTTGTTGTCGTTTCAAAGCATTCATAAGATGTACCGCTTTCTGGAGCTGTGCATGATGTTTGCCGCAGGTTGCGGGTTAGGGCGGGTTCTGCGGTATGTTCCGGCACTGGATTATAATTACGGACCAGCAGACGGAGGATCGCGTATTACGGCAGCGCTGCTTGACAGTAATGTAACACTGTGGGGAGTTGCAATTCTTATACTGTGTTATGGATTGCTTTGTGGATTGGACAGGTTTTCTTATGTTTTCGCGGGCAGCAGGGCGGAGAACTCTGCCAGCACGGGTATTTGGCGTCTGTTGCGAGGATCTTATATGGGAAAGCACAGGCAGAGGGGCGTTGTCGCGGTAGGGGTGAGTGTTGTGTTACTCTGTGTTGTGACTGCTTATCTGTTTCAAAACGGTATCCTTTATGTCAGGGAAGCGACAGAGACCGCAGAGGAAGAGATCGGGTTCCTGCTTATCTTTGACGAAGACTGGGGAAACGGCAGAGGAGCCGCGTGGAATTGCGGTATCGATGCGTACCGGAATATGGATACACTACATAAGGTTGTGGGTATAGGATCGGATTGTTTCGCGGATTATGTGTATGACGTGCCTAAGCTGGCACAGAAGCTGGCGGACAGCTTTACCAATCAACGGCTGACTAATGCGCATAATGAGCTGCTTACACAGCTTGTCAATGTGGGAGCGCTTGGTTTTCTATGTTATATAGGGCTCTTTCTGAGCGCGTTCCTACGATGTATGCGCAGGGCGGATAAACAACCGGTTCTGTATATGTGCGCGGTGGGCATATTGGCATATGCGGTACACGGTATGGTCAGTTTCCAGCAGGTGCTCAATACGCCGTATATTTTTATTGTCATAGGGATCGGGGAACAGCTCTGTCGAAGTATGACAAGCGTGCGGAAGACGGGATAACGGAAACGTGGGAAAAGTGATGTATGAGTAATAAGATTGTAAAGAACGATCAGAAGAAAGATTCTGCGGGCGACGGAGTTCAAGTCACAGAGCAGATCATAGAGTATTTGCTGGCCATAGTATTGATTTTTCTGTGCATCGCTGTGCCCTTCTACGCTTCGGATGGTTATCATCAGATCGGCTACGCCAAATTCGCGGCATACCGGACTGTCATGGTCGGCGGCGGGGCGGTTTTGCTTACAGCAATGATACCGTACGGTATTTTTCGGGTAAAAGAGCATAGGAGGCCGCAAATATCCGTCACAGACGGGTTTGTGCTTGCCTATTTGGTATTATCGGGAATATCTGTAATTTCCGGAGGATTTTATCAGGATGCCCTGTGGGGATATACCGGGTGGAACATGGGATTGATGTCGCAGATCAGTTTTGTGCTGCTCTATCTTATGCTATCCCGATTCGGCAGATACTACCGCCTGATATTGGCGGTGTTATGTATGGCGGCCGGTATTGTCTACGGGATCGGAATCCTGCACAGATTGCTGATCGACCCCATCGGTTTCTATGACGGACTGTCTTATGGACAGAAAGCACAGTTCTTATCCACTCTGGGGCAGGCGTCATGGTATGGGAGTTTTCTCGGTGTGACGCTGCCGGTCGGCATCGGTGTGTTTCTGCACACGGATCGGAAAGGATGGCTGTGGGCAAGCGGTTTGTTTACCGCACTCGGATTCTGTACATTGGTGACCCAGAACAGCGACAGCGCTTATATTGCGTTGGCAGGCGCGCTGATTCTGCTGCTTGTGACGGTGGCCGGAGAGCGGAATAAGATGTGCCGGTTTATGGGGGTGCTTACGCTTTTCTTTGCTTCGGGAAAGATTATGGCGGTTCTTGTAGGGATTCGTCCGAATCCGGAGTTGAAGGTGGATTTTGTGACGAGACTGATGTGGGATTCGTGGATTACATGGTTTTTGTTTGGGATTTGTCTGGTTGTTACGATTCTGCTGTATGTCATGGGGATACAGGATATGGATCGACGTTATCCGGCAGACTTGATGAGAAGGGCGGGACGGATGGTACCTGCTGTAGCCGCGGCCGTAGTTTTGGGCATTGTGCTTGTGATCGGTCTGCAGGCTCGAGGTGCGCTGCCGCAGGCGGTATCGGACCGGCTGGCGGATGTCTCTTATTTTAGCTGGAATGACGATTGGGGAAACGGCAGGGGCAGGATATGGCGCTTCAGCGCGAAGCTTTTTGCAGAGGAAAAGGTCGGGCATAAACTTTTCGGCGTGGGACCCGACTGTTTTCATGCTTATGTCGAAGCACATTATAATGAAGAAGAGGAATTACTGTGGGGTACGAAGCAGCTGACGAATGCCCATAATGAGTGGCTGAATATCCTTATTAACGGCGGAGTTTTCGGGGCGGCGGCATATCTGGGCATTTATGTGACAGAGATCAGACGGCTTGTGTACGCGCATCGGCAGGAGGTTATGACGGCGGGAATCGCGGCGGCGATAGTGGCGTATATGTGCTATAACTTCTTCTGCTATCAGCAGGTGCTCTGTACGCCGTTTGTTTTTATCTGTATGGGAATAGGGGAGTATATTTTAAGGCAGTTAGAAAAAAGAAAGGTACGGTTATAAGAATGGGAAAAAATATTCTGGTTATCGGCGGCACAAGGTTTTTCGGAATTCCGATGGTTCATAGGCTTTTGGCAGATGGTCATCATGTGACGATAGCGACCCGCGGCAGGAGTGGAGATGACTTCGGTGATTCGGTGGAGCGGATCATCATGGACCGCTCAGATGCAGAGAGTATGCGCAGGGCGCTTGCGGGGAAGTATTATGATGTTGTCATAGATAAGATCGCTTACTGTTCCAATGACATCAGGTCAATTATGGAAGTGATCGACTGCGGTTGCTATCTCTATATGTCAACAACGGCGGTATATCGGCCACTGCATATGGACACGGTGGAAGAGGATTACGACGGGGCGGATGAGAACCTGATCTGGTGCGACAGGGCGGACTTTACGTATGACCAGATTAAGAGACAGGCGGAGTGTGCGCTGCGTATGTGCTATGATGACAGGAATTGGATTGCCGTGCGCTATCCTTTCGTGATCGGCAGAGATGATTATACGAACCGCATGCTGTTCTATGTGGAACATGTCATGAAGTCGCTGCCCATGTATATCGACAATATTGACGCGCAGATGGGCTATATACGCTCCGATGAAGCGGGAGAGTTTCTGGCTTATCTGGCGGGCATGGGTGATATGGCATGCGCTGCTGATCTGTCCGGTGATCAAGGGTCTGCGGACCCGACGACGCAGTTGTTTGTCAAAGCTGTCAACGGTTGTTCCGCCGGTACGATCTCACTTCGAGAGATTATTGATTATGTGGAAAAGAGAACGCACACGCGGGCGGTTCTGGACAGCGCGGGGGATCCTGCGCCCTATAACGGCGAGCCAAGCTACAGTATCAATACGGATCGGGCACAGAAGCTGGGATTTCAGTTTACAAGACTGCATGACTGGATCTATGGGCTGATTGATTATTATATTGAGATGGTGGAGAAAAGATCTTCGCTCATTTCCTAACGGACACAACTTGCACTTGTAGCGGATATGGAACGGAAGCGGATGCGAGAGAGGATTTACGATAGTGAAACCGGGTGACATCGTGGTTGCAGTATACAGTAAAGGAAGTGAACGAACAATCTCATGAAAGATTTTCGGCGTATTATGATTGCCTTTATCAGGACAGGAATCTTTCTGGTAGCCTGTAACAGTGGGAATGGAGACGAAGTGGAGCAGGAGATTCAGTCAGAAACGCAGGCGGAAAATACACTATCAGATATTATATGGGACGGAACGGATGAAGTACTTATTTATAGATATTTCGCGAATACAGCAACGGAATACACATTAATAAATTTCTTTCAAATAGAGCAATGAAAAATTCACGAACAAATATATTTACAATTCCGTCAAAAATATGCTATGATATCAAAAAGCATATTTTCTATAAATAACAGATCAGATCCATTCTATATTTCTAAGTTTCAGAAAATCCATGCTTTGAACCCAATCAACATTCTATAAAGCAGGAGAGTCTGGAACGGTTCTCCTGTGCCGGTAATCTATCCCAGATAGGGAGGATATACCGAAATCGACAAAGGAGGACATTAGATGAGTGAAACGAATACACAACGTAACTACAAGGACACGGTATTCCGTATGCTGTTTCGGGAAAAGGAGAATCTGCTCAGCCTTTATAATGCACTGAATCATACAGCATACACGAATGTGGACGATCTTGAGATTACAACATTGGAAAATGCGATTTATATGAATTATAAGAATGACATTTCCTTTGTGTTTGATTTTGAATTAATGCTTTATGAGCATCAATCTACGGTGAATCCCAACATGCCGCTTCGCGATCTGATCTATGTGACCAGAGTAATCCAGAGCAGGATTAAGGATGAAAATCTGTATGGCAAGTCGTATATTAAAATACCGGCGCCTAAATTTGTGGTATTTTATAATGGAATGGATTTTCAGCCGGAACAACAGATATTGCGGTTGTCAGACGCTTATGAGAAGAAACGGGAAGAGCCGGAATTGGAACTGACAGTGACTGTGTATAATATCAACTGGGGACATAATCCTGTACTCTTAGAGGCGTGCCGTCTGTTAAAGGAATATGCGCAATATGTAGAGCAGGTAAGGATATTTGCAAGGGAAGAATCCTTTCCGGAAGCAGTAGAGCATGCGGTAGATTATTGTATTGAAAATGGGATCTTGTCGGAGTTCTTGTCTAAGAACCGAGCGGAGGCGATAGCTGTGTGTATATTTGAGTATGATGAAGAGAAGCATATGAAACAAGAGCGGGAAGAGTGGCATGCTATAGGACGTACAGAAGGTGAGGACAGGGCATTCCAGCTTGTGCAGTATCTCACAGAAAAGGGTAAGACCGAAGAACTGACCCGTGCCATGTCTGATCGAGAATATCGGGAGCAGTTGTTTCAGGAATATAACCTTTAAGCACCTTTAGGCAACGACAAGTTTTCAGGTCGCTGGCAGTTGACAAAACACGGTTATGCGACTAGAATGAATAAAAACGTAGCTGATTCGGACAGGTCACAATGATACAGAGCCGAAACAGTTACCATACGATCAAACGTGACGAAGAAGAGAATAGTACGGATAGGAAACGTTTCAGAGAGAGAACCATGGGTGGAAGGTTCTTACGGAAAATATTCGGAACCGGCCTCGGAGTCCTGTGTGATAAGCGCAGCGTAGCACCGGCGATAACGGTACGAGAAGCAGAGCATGAGAAGACATGTTAATTAGGGTGGTACCGCCGAGATTTCGGTCCCTTACGGGATGGAAACCTTGGCGGTTTTTATATGCAGCCCGCGAAGGAGAAAGGATGGCTTAGCAAATCATATGCGTGCCGGAATTTCGTAAATGTAACAGTAGGAAAGGAATGAGGAAAAATGGCTGACAAAAAATTAGTAGAAGCAATCACTTCCATGGAAGATGATTTCGCGCAGTGGTACACTGATGTAGTGAAAAAGGCAGAACTGCTAGACTACACAAGCATTAAGGGGTGTATGGTATTTAAGCCAGCAGGGTATGCGATCTGGGAGCTGATTCAACAGCAGATGGACGCAATGTTTAAGGCGACAGGAGTACAGAATGTATATCTGCCTATGTTTATTCCCGAAAGTCTTCTGAATAAGGAGAAGGATCATGTGGAGGGATTTGCGCCGGAAGTAGCATGGGTGACACACGGCGGTATGCAGCCTCTGCAGGAGAGATTGTGTGTCAGACCTACATCTGAAACGCTGTTCTGCGATTATTATAAGAATGCGGTACAGTCTTACCGTGATCTGCCTCAGGTATGCAATCAGTGGTGTTCCGTGGTGCGTTGGGAGAAAGAGACCAGACCTTTCCTTCGGAGCCGTGAGTTCTTATGGCAGGAAGGTCATACCGCACATGCGACGGCGGAGGAAGCGGAAGAGAGAACGATACAGATGCTTAATGTGTACGCCGATTTCTGCGAGCAGGTGTTAGCGATTCCCGTGATCAAAGGGCGTAAGACGGATAAGGAAAAATTTGCGGGTGCCACAGCAACTTACACCATTGAGGCATTGATGCATGACGGTAAGGCATTACAGTCCGGAACCAGCCATAACTTCGGTGACGGTTTTGCCAAGGCATTCGGCATTCAGTTCACGGACAAGGATAATACTTTAAAATATGTACATCAGACTTCATGGGGTACGACTACCCGCCTGATCGGTGCGGTTATTATGGTGCACGGTGATAATTCCGGACTTGTTCTGCCTCCCAGAATCGCACCTACCCAGATCATGATCATTCCGATCCAGCAGAAGAAGGAGGGTGTGCTGGATAAGGCTTATGAGTTAAAAGATAAGTTAAGTAACTTCCGCGTGAAAGTAGATGATGCGGATAAGAGTCCCGGCTGGAAATTCTCCGAGCAGGAGATGCGTGGTATTCCCATTCGTGTGGAGATCGGGCCTAAGGATATTGAGGCGAACAAGTGCGTGATCTGCCGTCGTGATACGAGGGAGAAGATAGAAGTTTCTCTGAATGAATTGGAAGCTAAGGCGGGAGAAATTCTTGACAAAATGCAGGCGGAAATGCTGGAGCGCGCGAGAACACATAGAGATGAGCATACTTATGTGGCTAAGGATATGGATGAGTTCCGCAAGCTGTTTACGGAGAAGTCCGGTTTTGTCAAGGCGATGTGGTGCGGAGAGCAGGACTGCGAGGATAAGATCAAAGAGGAGTTTGCTGTTACAAGCCGCTGTATGCCTTTTGAACAGGAAAACATCGGTGATGTATGCGTATGCTGTGGTAAACCCGCCAAAAAGATGGTTTACTGGGGCAGGGCATATTAGAAATAAACTGCAGCAATGCTATTGGAAGGTTTCGATACTGATTGGTTGTCAGAATAATTAAGAAGAGAGAGGGTAAAGCAATGAATGTATTAGTTATTAACTGTGGTTCATCTTCCTTAAAATATCAGCTGATCAACAGCGATACAGAGGAGGTGCTTGCAAAGGGATTGTGTGAGAGGATCGGCATCGACGGCAGCGCCATTGTCCATCAGCCCGCAGGCGGAGAAAAAGTAAAGACAGAGGCGGATATGCCGAATCATACAGCGGCGGTACAGCTTGTGATTGAGAAGCTGACCGATCCGCAGGTGGGTGTAATAAAATCTCTTGACGAGATCGACGCGGTAGGACATCGTATCGTCCATGGCGGAGAGAAGTTTGCAACATCTGTTGTGCTGAACGACGAAGTGTTGGCAGTGATTGAACAGTGTAACGATCTGGCGCCGCTTCACAATCCGGCAAATCTGATTGGTATTAATTCCTGTAAGGAGATCATGCCGAATGTGCCGATGGTTGGTGTGTTTGATACAGCATTTCACCAGACTATGCCGAAGAAGGCATATCTGTACGGGCTGCCATTGTCCTATTACGAGAAATACAAAGTACGTCGCTATGGTTTCCACGGCACAAGCCATGATTTTGTTTCTAAACGTGCGGCACAGATTTTAGGAAAAGATATTAAGGATTTGAAAATCATTGTGTGCCATCTCGGTAACGGCGCTTCCGTATCCGCAGTAAAATATGGCGAATCCGTAGATACTTCCATGGGGCTTACTCCGTTAGAGGGTCTGATCATGGGAACACGCTCAGGAGATTTAGATCCCGCGATTATTACTTTTATTGCCGAAAAAGAGGGAATCAGCGCAGCGGAAGTTATCAATATTTGCAATAAGAAATCCGGTGTACTCGGTTTATCCGGCGGCGTTTCCAGTGATTTCCGGGATCTGACAGAGGCCGAAGCGCAGGGAAATGAGGCAGCTAGGACTGCATTGGAAACATTTGCCTATCGGGTAGCGAAATATATTGGCGCGTACGCTGCGGCGATGAACGGAGTAGATGTTATCGTGTTTACTGCCGGAGTAGGTGAGAACAATGCCGCGGCAAGGGCGCAGATCGGGGAATATATCGGTTTCCTCGGAACGAATATTAATCCGGAGAAAAATCAGATNCGGGGTGAAGAAGTGATTATCTCCGATGAGGGNNCNAAAGTNACNACNATGGTGATTCCNACNAATGANGANCTTGCCATTGCAAGGGAGACCGTGAGATTNGTNNAAGCATAGAATTNNNATCAGATGATGAAACGCCGGGATTGANTTTCCGGCGTTTCATATTGTTTGTTGTTTTATTTTGATTCTAAAAGTTTTATATAAGGGTTTCGAATCAGACCGTTTCCTTAATTGCANGGTCATATGCTACAAGGGTCCNTNAATCAAAGAAGACAAACCTCACAATGNCGATCTTGTTCGGATTCTCTTCGCAGAATGTGCGCACTCTTCTGACTACCACGAGCGAAAAACAAGATTGAGAAACTGATTGCAGGAAATGNCTTTTTGGGTATAATTAACATGAATAAGTTTAAGTGAAAACTCGTCATGCGAGATGGGTTTTAAGGAAAAGAATGTANGTTTTGATTAAAGGAGACGTTATGAGTAGACGTGGAAAGAAAAAGAAGAAAGGNATGGGAATTGTCATCTTCCTAAGCCTTGTAATAGTAGTGTGCGTAGTCGTTNTGATCGGNCTGGTGCGGGGAAATCTGGCNGATGGNATCAAATCCGCNGTGACTGAGAAGGTGACAGAGCAGGTCATGGANCAGGCATTCCANAAGGCNNTGGAGAGTGNNGGNGATCCNCAGGCAGCCGCTAAGGCGAAAGAGATCGTCAGTAATATGGATGAATCGGATAAGAAGGAGGCCGAGGCGATTATTGAGAAATATGCCGATGGNGATACGATATCCGNTGTCATGGATATTGTNGGAGANGGTGTCAANAGTGAGTCGATNTCNCAAGTTGAGCAGTATNTAAAAAANNCNGTGTCTGATGAGGATATANATAAGNTGCAGGAATTGTANGAGAAGTATAAGGATGAGATAAATTAAAAANCATTTGTCAGTACNTTATTGCATTAATTTTAAAACTAATAGATTGTATCAGCCGTCTCTATTCCAGTAGTGGCGGCTATTTTGGATTTTGGTTTAAATTCTAAATTCCATATTGACATATATTTTAGGCAATTGTAGAATAANTATAAATTTAATTTAGGCAAACGTAAAAAATGAGGGAGAAAGAAGAAAATACATGAAAAGACTACCGGAATCCGAACTGGAAATTATGATGATNATATGGNAATATAACAGACCGGTCAACAGAATGGAAATTGAGGAGCGTCTAAAAAAGGATGTAGCTGCACCGACTATTTTATCTTTTCTGAACCGTTTAGAAGCAAAAGGTTTNGTCAGTGTGGAGAAGATTGGGAAAATNAATTGGTATACCTCTTTAGTAAAAGAAGNGGAATATCTGCAAAAAGAAAGCAGGAATATTTTGCGGAGAATGTACCAGAATTCTCTGAAAAACTTTGTGACTGCATTATATGACGNAGANGGACTTTCATCGCAGGACTTAGAGGATTTGAAGGCATTTATTGAAGAGAAGAGCCCGAATACGCGGACGGAATAGCATAGAGAAATCCGGAGTCCGNGGGATAAGTAAAAATGGAGGATTTTTGNNTTCNTGAGGGCAAAATGGAGAAAGGCGATATGGGCAATTCTGGCACTACAGCTTTTATTGTGGCATATTCTTTTTCTGGAAAATAATATGTGGCCGGANTATTTTGTGAACCGGGTCGTAAATCATTTTGGTCTGCCTTATGTGCTNTNTCTTTACTGGAAAAAGCTGGCGGTATTANTCTGGCTCATATCGGCAGTACTCGTAATGGCATTACATTATTGGAGTTANATACGGTTTCGNANGCANTGCATNAATCAGGTTANGCATNGTTTCNGAAACAGATATCAGAGAGAGNCTNGAGACGGCTGTTNTGGAAACGGGNTTGCATGGAAGAANAGGTGAAAGNTCTTTTCTTTATCGGAGTCAAGAAGCCAGAGAACCGTTTTTGATCGGTTTCAGAGATCCGGTTCTGATATTNCCGGACAGAGAATACAGCGCNCAGGTTCTGCATTTCATTTTTTTACATGAATGCTATCATATGCGGCATAGNGATATGCTCTANAAGTTATTTATGNTGTTCATACAGTCNCTTTTATGGTTTCAGCCNCTNATTTATCTGATNAAAGCAATCAGTTATCANGATGTGGAGGTGGCCTGTGANGAGGCNGTAGTGGAAGGCAAAGATATGTCGGCTAGAAAAGAGTACGGATATGCGCTGCTGGAATGTTTAAAAATGNAGCGGGNGAGAGGAGGGGCGTACTCAACGTATTTTTATCATGGAAAACAAATGATGAAAGCCAGAATCTCCGCGATTATGAAGGAGGACAAAAAGTGGGATTTTCCGGCNTATTGCGGTATNGGAATTTTANTNCTNGNTGTGGCGTTTAATCTTTATCGCATAGGCGGCGGTTTGTATGAGGGTTATAGGGTAAGAAAAGGAGCAGAGCGGGCGGAAGAGTCTTATTATGAAGGGTATGATCTGCCGGATGGTTTCACGCAGGCGGCCATTGATGAGATGACAAAGTTGGAGTCAGTTTCTGAGGAAGCTTATTATTATGAGCGGAACAGAGAAGATGCTTTGCCGACAGATATAAGTGAAAATGCGTATCAGGTTGATACCAGCGAGGGTGTTTTACAGGTAAGCGGTGCAGACGGGGTGTGGCAAGAGGTGCCGGTTACATTGGAAGAACTCTTTGAGAGAGGGGATGAAATGGACGGAAAACTGACCTCGTTGCAATCAGGCAGCTATCAGGTGGATGAGAATAAGATTATATTTGCATACGGAGGAGACAGTGCAGTACCGTTTTCCGTTGTTTTTTATGACGAGGAGAGCCGGAGTTTTAAGAAATCCGTCGTTACATATGAGTTTTATGGCGGCCGGAGAATTTACGTGGGTTTTCCGGAAAACGGGCAGGAAGGTTTCTTGATTTTTACGGGAGAGCGTGTTGTTTGGCATGAAATGTCATACTTATTCCACACAGAAGATGGAGGGAAGTCGTGGCAGTATGTAGGCAAGGTGCCGGATATGCTCACGGAAGGTCATTCCCTGACAATGGGAGCCGTGTTTATTAATAACAGCGTAGGCTTTATGACCATTCGGAGTTCGGAGAAACCGGATATCTGGCGGACGCAGGATGGCGGGAAGACATGGGAATATCAGGAACTTACGGATGTGCCGAAGTATTATTCAATAGCGTATGCGCCGGAGGTGCATGGCGATATTTTATGTCTGTATGTAGGCATGGAGGAGTATTCGGAATATGGCGGAACCAAAGCAAAATATGAGTCAACCGACGAAGGAAGAACATGGGAATATAAAGGACTTGTCATACGAAAATAGCAGAGGGTTGCTTTTTTGGAAAACTGTATGGTATGTGGGAACAAGACCGGTAAATCTGGGGGTTTACGGCATCACATGGTTTCATTTGTATTTGGTCTGCCAATTTGGTGGACTGCATAAGAATATTCCGACTTTGCTTCTCTGTCTGCTGTGGTGGATAGGAGTTACGGGGTATGGTCTTTATCTATGGATTTGTTATAGCAGAAAAGAGATGTTAAGTGAATCATGGAGTGGTGTTTCGGAAATCAAGGCAGAAGATGTGAAGTGGTATATTAGGCGAGATGGTTACTGTCAGCTTTTCCTGCAAGATAAATCTGTGGTTATTACGAATTTGCAGGAACTTGACCATGACGAGAAGGATTTTCTGGATTTAAAATTATCGACGGTAAATGCTTTGGGAAAAAGGAGGTACAGATTGGCAGCAGGCATTTTTCTGGCTGTTGTTACTGTATATGGAAGTGCTCTTGTGATAAAAAGCGCGCTGCCTTATCATGGGAAACTGTCATGGTATCTGGATGATCTGAAGGATAAAAGAAGCATCACACTGGTGCACGATAATATCTATGAGTCGGGCATAGACGGGATTATGAAAGATATCAGGGATAAGGTGAAGCTGCCGGAAAAATTATGTCTGGCAACGAGTTTCAACTTACATTTTGCGCCGGATGGAACGATTCAAACATTTGATACGATGTTGTGCGGTTTTGATGAAAACGGTGATTTTGTGGACAGCTATTTAATAACATATAAAGCTGCCCGCTCAAAGAAAATAGATATTTATCTGGGTGGTGCAGATAGAGAGGTTTTTGATATTGATAAAGATTTCAAGCCGCTTGTTGAGGCAGTCTCCGTATTGCCATTAAAAGGAACGGTGGCAGAATGGAGCGGGCAGGAATGCTTTGGTATCTTGTATTACGGGGCGCGTGAATGGCACAGTTCGGAAGGGATACGCTATCTGAATCACAAGGGAGAGAGCAGGATGCCATCGGCGGAAGAATATTATTTCTCGGGCTACAGTGTATCCGTATTTTGTCCGGAAGACGAATCGATTGTGCCGGTACGGTATTTATATATGGGATATCAGGATTTCCCGAAGGAGGAAGTGGGTTATATTGCAGATTATTATCCGGAAGAATCATCCGGACATATGACAAATGATGATTTGACAGGAGAAGCAGGGCATATGGCGGAGGATGAAGCAGAGGCGGAAGAATATGTTGTTAAGAAAGGCGATACTCTTTGGAAAATTGCTGAAGAAATGCTAGGATCTTCATTCAGATATGCAGAGATATATGAACTTAACAAAGCGATGATTGAAGAAACGGCGCGGTATAAGGGAAAAAAAGATTCCGGCGATGGATATTGGATTTTTCAGGGAACATTGTTACGAATGCCGGAGCAGTAGGTTGGAGGTTAGTGTGGCATGACAGATCAGGAATGGGAAGAGCTATATAGGAAGACAGAGAGCAGAATGAAAAAGGCATTTAAAATAATATTGGAAATTATCGTTACGATCATTATTATAATAGCCCCGTTTTGGATGAGTTTTGTCTATAGAACAGAATATAAAATAAAAACAATTACTACATCAATTTCACCAGATGGAACGCATGAGCTGATCTTGCAGGCTGTTGGAGAGGCAGCATGGCCTTTTGGTCCTGCAAACGGACGGCTGATTCTTATGGAAAATCAACAAGAGGTGTCAAAGAGGTATTTTACGATACGTGATGATGGTGGAGGTGTACGGGACGATTCATGGGCAGTTACATGGCATGTAGATTATGTGGAAGTTATTTTGTTCGGGGAAGAACAGTTTGATGAGCAGATTTTGTTGTATTATGACGGAAGAGAAGAAACAAAACTTTTAATGGATACTGCAGAGGGTGTCGGTGATGAGAAACAGGAAGTTACTGTGGAGTCAGATATGCAGGAAGAATCGGAAATGACAATTCAAATATCAGAAGAATTAAATCCTGAAGATG
This sequence comes from Lachnospiraceae bacterium, assembly GCA_014804655.1. Classification (GTDB taxonomy): domain Bacteria; phylum Bacillota; class Clostridia; order Lachnospirales; family Lachnospiraceae; genus UBA3282. The sequence continues at coordinate 50,907 of JAAUZK010000010.1, forward strand.
TGGGTTTGGAAAAGTTAGTACAACCTTATGATAAATACGCAGAAGTGCTGAAACAGATTATGCAAGAACATACAGATCCGAATGGAAGGGTGTATAATGTTGATGAGCGTTGGGGTTTTGAAAATAATGCATTCGCAATATTAGATGTGGACGGGGACGGCAGAGAGGAATTAATCTTTAGTTTTAATACGGGAAATCTGGGAAGTATGTGTGAGGTAATCTATGATTATAATGCAGAAAAAGACATACTGTGGGAAGAATTGGCGGAATGGGTGGATACCACTTATTATAGTAACGGATTTATCAAAGTATCAGACTCCCATAATCATGGGAAAGATCCTGAGGTAAGAGGGATATGGCCCTATACTTTATATTTGTATAATGTAAATACAGACAGTTATCAATTGCAATACTATGTAACATCATGGGACAGACAGATTAACAGTGAGAATTTTCCTGGCGAACTGGATACAGATGGCGACGGAGTCTTGTATTATATTTTGGAAGACGGCAAGACAACAGAGGATGCCGATGTACAGCCGATGAATCGACAGGAGTATGATAATTGGGTGAAGGAGACGCTTCCAGAGTGGTGTGTGATGGATGTTGCTTATTATCCCATGGCGGAGGAATCTATTCAGAAGTATTTGGAGAGTAGTTTAGCTGTTGTTTTTTTCAAAGAAGGAGTCTGACATGGAGTACGATGCAGAACTGTTATTCAAAATAAGTGAGAGCAGCAATGAATTTCCGCCCTACGAATCATTATCTGATTACAATGTATTCGACATATTGGAAATCAATGCGAAGGAAGTTATCATGAGCCGTTTTTTAGCAGATTTATTAAATCCCGAAGGTCAACATGGATGCGGAATATTGTTTTTAAAATCTTTTATGCGGGATATCTTAAAAGAATATTCTATGAGCGATGTATTGCTTGCACATACGGATGTTATGAAAGAGTTTGTGATAGATAATGAACGACGCATTGACATTGTAATTCAAAACTCTCGTTTTTTTATTCCCATTGAAGTTAAAATCTATGCAGACGAACAGGAAGGGCAATGCTATGACTATTATCAATATGCCCAAAATGCCCGTATAGTTTATCTGACAAGGTTTGGGAATGTTCCTTCTGAATATAGCCGAAAAAAGAAGGACGGGACAGATGTTTTGCCTCTTGACTGTGTACAATGTATTTCATGGTCAGATGATATATGCGGCTGGTTGAAAAAACTGACTGTACAGTTAGATGAACCTATAAAATCAATGGTTATGCAGTATATTGATGCAATTCATGTGGTGGCAGATGAAAGGAATAAAAAAATTATGGAGAAAAATCTGAAGTTATTATATGAATCGCCTGATTATTTTCGTGCGGGAATAGAAATTGAAAAGTCTATTAAAACGGCAAAGGTAAATCTCATGCGGCTTATGTTTGATGATTTCAAGGAGGAGATGGAAAAAATAGCACCGAAATATGGATTGGAGATTGAGAAAAAATATAATTATTATACATATGAAGAGAAATGCAATGAGAAATTTTATGACGGAAGCTCAACGACTTGTCCGGGGTTAAACTACATAGTGAAAAAGGCAGAGTTTCATCCTAAAAAAATTCAAATGTGGTTTCGCATAGAAGTGGAATACAATCTTGTTGCAGGAATTACTTTATTTGATTCAAAAGCAGAGACAAAAGATGGAATTTCAAAAGGCTGTGAAGTGGACGAGATAACAGAGCAAATGTTAGAACAGGCTGCAAAATATATTAACAGAGATGTTATTGCTCCTGTAAACTGGTGGGTTACATGGTGTTACCCAAATGGAAAGCGTCGGGAAGGTTATTATGATGATGTGCCGGATTTCAAGAATATGAATTCCTGTGCAATCCATCTTGTTGATAAACAAAACAGAAAGAAATTTGTGAAAAATGCTGTAGAACATTTTGAAGAATATATTTTAAGGTATCTGATAAACACTTAATATTCAAAATTGTAATGTGGGAGGAATGATGAAATTTTATAAATTTTTTAAGTGCTTATTCCTAATTATCGTTGTGGGAACTACATTGTTACTGGAATTAGCACCAAAGTATTTATTGCAGCAAAATATAGAATTTACTGATAAGCTGGTAATTTTTAAAATAATAATGACTTGGTTTATAACGCCATTTGTTTTGATTATGTATTATCACAATACTATGATTAGTAAACTGAGAGATAATTCGGGGATGATTGCGGCAGTGAGTTTGAGCAATGGGATTGTTTTGTTTGTACTGGTTTGTTGTTTTATCGTGAGAATTGGTGTTTTTGTGCTCTTTCAGGACAGAATAGAAACACCGTTAAGTAACGGACAGGTTGTGGTTGAGCATGGGAATTTTGGACCGCAGGAGATTTTATATTATCAGTCGATAAATCAGTTTTTGTATAAGCGGATTGAATAATAAAAAATTGAAATTTGCAGATGCAGGGGGATTCAATATTTATGAATATAAGTATAGAACCTATAGTAATTGAACAAAAATCTGTTTTTGTTCAAATGATGGAATTATGATTTTTCTGTTTTTTCTGATGATGATATAAATGAATATGGCTATTTTGGATATTCGCGTATTGACGATTATTGGAATGAAGAAGGCAGATATCCTTTCTTTATCAGAGTGGATGGGAAACTTGCAGGGTTAGTTTTAGTAAGGTCTTGCTGCGAACATAATAATTTATCAAACCCACACAATATTGCTGAATTTTTTGTGATGAAAAAATATAGAAGAAAAGGAGTTGGCAAAGCAGTTGCCATGAGGATATTTGATATGTTTCCGGGTGGATGGGAAATATCCCAGTGGACTAATAATTTGCCTGCTCAGAACTTTTGGAAAAAGGTTGTTGCAGAGTATACAAGCGGAAAATATAATACGTTTACTGCAAAGGAAGAAAATGAAGTGGGATTAACTTTTGATAACTCACTTTAGCAATATGAGGGATATGGGCGAAACCGATTATTGATATTCTCGTTGCAGGAACGGATATACAGAGGTAAAGGCCGGGTTGATAAAAGAATATACGTCAAAAGAAAAAGATTATATTCCAAAAACTAAATAAATAAAAAATGTTTTTGGAATATAATCCCAAAATTGTTTGATAATTATATAAAAAAGGAATATACTATGCACAGGAGGACTGTGTATGGACAGAATAGAAAGAAAAGAATATTTGAATAAATTGATAGCGTTGAAAGATAAGCAACTGATTAAGGTTATTACCGGAGTCAGACGATGCGGCAAATCTACTATAATGGAAATCTTTCAAGATTATTTAAAGAGCGAAGGTATCCCTGATAACCAGATTATAGCTGTTAATCTGGAGGATTATGATTTCTATGAATTGCGTGATCCGCAAAAGCTTTATCGCTTTATTAAAGAACATATGATTCAAGGGCAAAAATTATATGTGTTTTTAGATGAAATTCAGAATGTAAAAGATTTTTCGGATGTTGTGAACAGCCTATTTATTAAGAAAGACATTGATTTGTATTTAACCGGTTCCAATGCCTATATGCTTTCCAGTGAAATTGCAACTTTTATATCCGGTCGATATGTTGAAATTAAGATGCTGCCGTTATCTTTTAAAGAATATGTCGATGCCGTAGGTGGCAGAGATCGTTTGGAAGAATCCTACAGACAGTATATAGAATTAAGTTCTCTGCCCTATGCATTGGATTTGAAAGATAACCCAAGAGAACTGAATGATTATTTAAACGGGGTATATAGTACGATTGTGCTAAAAGATGTTGCAGCAAGAAAGAAGATCAGTGATCCAATGATGTTGGAGAGTGTTGTCCGATTTACCTTTGACAATATAGGAAACTATCTTTCTACCAAAAAGATAGCCGATGCGATGACATCCGATGGCAGGAAAATTGACACAAAGACGGTTGAAAAATATATTGCTGCCTTGCTGGAAAGTTATGTTCTATATCAAGCAAAGAGATATGACATAAAAGGAAAGCAGTATCTGAAAACGCTGGAAAAATATTATGTCGTGGATATTGGATTAAGAAGAGTCCTGCTTGGTTCGAAAGCCGTGGATGTAGGGCATATATTGGAAAATATAGTTTATCTCGAACTGCTTCGACGGGGATATAATGTATATGTTGGGAAAGTAAATGATTTGGAAATCGATTTTGTTGCAAGCAATGAGCGAGGACAGGTTTATTTTCAGGTGTCGGTAACTGTTCGCAATGAAGAAGTGCTTCATCGGGAACTGGCACCGTTGCAGTTGCTTTCGGATAATTATCCGAAATATATTTTGACGTTGGACAATGACCCGGAGGCAGATTACGAGGGGATACGAAGAATTAACGCGTTAGAATGGCTGGTTGGGGAAAATTATTAAAGAGAAAGTCATGTGCCGGAAGGAGACCTAACTGTATGGGTAAAAAATTATCAGAGATGAGTCTTGAAGAGTTGTGGCAGTTGTTTCCGATTATACTGACCGAGCATAAGCCGTACTGGAGTGAATGGTATGCAGAGGAAGCAGCCATGCTGAAAGAAGTTCTTCCGGTCAGCCAAGTGGTTCGTATCAGTCATATCGGGAGTACGGCAATAGAAGGGATATGGGCGAAACCGATTGTGGATATTCTCGTTGAAATAACAGAGGACAGCGATTTTCAAACCTTTAAAAATCTTTTGGTTGAAGCAGGATATTTGTGTATGTCGGAAAATGACCAGCGTTTGTCTTTTAATAAAGGATATACGGAAAATGGTTTTGCGGAGCGGGTATTTCACCTGCACTTGCGCAGGTCGGGCGATAACGATGAACTGTATTTCCGCGATTATCTGATCGCACATCCTGATGCTGCGAAAGAATATGAAAAACTGAAGCTTAGTTTGTGGAAACCATATGAGCATGATAGAGACGGATATACCGAAGCAAAGTCTAAGCTGGTAAAAGAATATACGTCGAAAGCGAAAGATGGTATTCCAAAAACTACATAGTTTAAGAAAGCTTTAGGAATAGAATCCAAAAACTATTTGAATAAATCAGGGATATATGGCGGATAAATTTAGGAGGTTAATGTCCAATGAAAGAAGTACAATTTGAATTAGCAGATAATGTATTAAAAGCGGAAGATTTCATTCGATTGAAAGTGGCAACCGGATTTATAGAAAGACCTTTACAGCAAGTGGAAATGGCGCTCAAAAATGGTTTGTTTAATGTTTCAGCAATATGTGATGGAAAAGTTGTCGGAATGGGAAGACTTGTGGGTGATGGGGCTATGTATTGGTATTTGCAGGAAATTGTTGTCCTGCCAGAATATCAAGGAAAAGGAATTGGAAAAAGTATTGTAAACAGACTGATAGAATATATTAAAAGTACGGCCATTCCGGGAACTATAATCGATGTAGGTTTGACTGCGGTAAAAGGAAAAGAACCTTTTTACGAAAAATTTGGCTTTTCTATTCGTTCTACGGGGATGGGAAATTTGATGGAAATACAATAACATAATGCTTTATGGCAGCAGCCGTCACTATTCCCGGTAGTGGCGGCTGTTTTGATGCCTTCTTGCCTTTGTTAATTCTTCCTTTGCAATACAAAAAAAGGTTGACAGGCGTATACCTTAAGTATATCATAGACGCATAAAGGTAAACGGGTGTATACCAAAATATACCAATATTTGAGCAAGCCATGCGAGTGACTCACTCCTGTATAGTTGTAAATTTGTAGGCTGAGGTATCAGATCGTATGCACAGCAGGAAAGGACGGATATCATATATGGTAAATTTATCGGACGGAGAATGGAAGATTATGAATCGGCTCTGGGAGAGCGAAGGAAGTACCATCACGGAGCTCACGGCGGCATTGCAGGAAGAGACGGGCTGGGATAAACACATTATTATCACGATGCTTAATCGCATGGAGAAAAAAGAGGCGATTGCGCACCGTAAAGACGGACGGGCGAAGATGTTTTATCCGATCGTGCCGCAGGGGGAAGTGTCCATGCAGGAGACACGCGGCTTTTTACAGAAAGTATACCGGGGCAGCCTCGGCATGATGGTCAATGCCATGGTGGAAGATCAAGCCCTGTCGAGGGACGAGATACAGGAGTTGTATGATATCCTGGAGCAGGCGAAACGAAAGAAATAAGAAGTGACATTATCATAAACAGGTCTGCATCAGCCATTGCAAATGACAGGATGGCAGCGGACGGTAGGAAGGGTATGGATATAAAATGAAAGAGATTATCATAACATCTTCGGTTTTGATACTTTGTATTATGCTGATACGGGTCATATTTAGGGGAAAGATCAGCAGCAGATTGCAGTATGCGCTGTGGTTTCTGGTAGCGCTTCGACTGATTGTTCCGTCATCGGCACAGATTCATATGGCGATCGGTTCCCTACAGGAATTCCGCATTATGGATCTGGTGGAGGCATTGGAAGAGAGATTTGGTGATGTGACGGAGCAGTTGGAGCAGCCGGTGCGATTTACCATGTCGTTTAACAGTCCGTTTGCCGGACAGATGGCGGAGTTTATGCTGGGAGAAGATACGGATATTCTTTCCAATGCGGCAGATGGTCCCACAAGTGTTTTCTTAGCGGGGAGGATCGGAGCCAGTTGGTTGGATATTCTGCGCGGGATATGGGGTGGCGGTATGGTTATCGTTGCTTTATGGATGATCATTACGAATATTATTTTTTCCCGCAGGCTGCATAGAGACCGTAAAGAGTTCGTGCTTCCCGAGGAGTTGGAGAGCATATGCTGGGAAAAGCCATCGGGCGGAATGAGTCGTGGACGTGCCGCAAAAACAGGAAAAATCAAGTTTTATATAACAGACTATCTGACATCTTCGTGTCTGTACGGACTGCCGGGGCGGGAAGCCATCTATCTGACGCCGGATATTACAGAGGATCAGAACAAACTCNGGCATGTGGTGACTCATGAGATGTGTCATAGAAAGCACGGGGATAGTTTCTGGTCTATTCTCCGNACCATATTGCTGGNNGTTTATTGGATGAATCCGCTNGTGTGGGTGGCTGCNGTGCTATCCAAGCGGGATTGCGAGCTNGCCTGCGATGAAGCGGCTCTTCTGATTCTGGGNGAGGAAGAGCGGATTCCTTANGGGGAGACACTGCTGTCTATTATTAGCGGTAAAAATAAGCTGTCGGATATTGCGTGCACGGCGACAACGATGAAGGGGAGCGGTAAGAGNGTGAAGGANCGGATCAGATTTATTGCCGAGAAGCCCAGNGTTTTNGGNGCGGCTGTAGTGGCGGTGCTTACNNTGATCATGATTATATCGGTGGCAGCNTTTACGAAGCAGCCTTTGTTTGCCGGACACACATGGGAGGGAGAAATCACTCTCGTTGCGGGGGATATGCAGATCAGCCTGCCGGANACGATNGCCGGGATCAGNAGTTATGACACGGATGANGAGGGCACTGATTTNATTATTTATCAGGCCGCATCCGGCAAAGAGGCNGGCAGGTTCCGTGAGNTTTCTTANGAGGAGGCNGTTGCATTGANNGANAGCGGCANCAGGATNGTTCCGGTAGGAAATTANGGTTTNAATCCTTACTTGAAATCATANGGTTTTTCGAGGCATTCCTATACGNCCGNNGGATNGACNACGCATGNTTACGAACCGGCGGANGGNGTACCGGGCACGGATATCNNTGACGACACGACCTANATNATNNATGATGNCGGCAGCAGNACAGCGACTCCCGCAGAAGAATCAAGAGATTANTTGCCGAATGAACAGATCNCAGCCGNGGAATCAANAGATTATCTGCCNAATGAACAGATCATAACAACNGATAGGCTTTCCNATTNGGAGNNTGTAACGATGCACCANTATACGCCGGCGGAGGNACAGACATATGGNNNACTGGAACATGAAGATATTTTTTACANAGATGNGCNGGATTCTGCGAANGGCGTNCCGGGNACGGATNTCAANGANGATACGACTTATGTGATAGATGATGACGGCAGCAGTACAGCGANTCCNGCAGAAGAATCNAGAGATTACCTGCCNAATGAACAGATCGNAACAGAAGGATCAAGAGANTATCTTCCNAACGAGCAGATCGTAACAGTGAGCGGGACTGCCGGGGGTTTCCCACAGAAATGCTACGTNTATGTGAAGGCNGATTATTCCGGCATAAAAGAGAAATATCTAAGNGANATGGAATATATNAACACNGAGNTGGAGACGGCGGCGGANCAAGGGATCGTGGTNANCGNCGGTCAGAGATTTCGNACCGAGATATGTGCNGCATTGGCNAAAAANAGAACAGANTATCTGGGGGATGCGTCTAANACGNGCGCNCTTGTAAATGCNNTGCCGCAGACAGANGGGTTNACCTATAAGGACATTACNCTTCACACACTGGAAACAGAACCGGAAACTGCTTTATCTCTTGATATTCGGTATGAGTTTCNGTCAGAAAATGAAAATATGTATATGACGGATACGGATGCNGACCTTTTGTTTTTTAATGCGGCTATGCTCTTTGCAACGATTAAGAATCTGGATGAATGCAATTTTATNCTGGAGCGGTATGAANCGGGTACAATATCCGGNGAAAAAGATTCCGAAGAGGCTGTGAAGCCGGTGTCCACNGGAAGACTGACCTATAGCAGAACAGAGTTAGAGGAGGCAGTNGGGANATTATGGTCGGATGAAGCGGCAGACAGTGANGAAAGCTATGCCCNGTGGCTGGATGATTTATATTCCCGTGTTGCCGATTATCTGTCATAGTAGAGTTCTCGNNNTGTTTNGAGGTTGCGAAGCAAAANTTGCAANCCCGNGAAGNTNTNNTTTTTTCATAAAAAATTAAGNTTTATGAAACTTTTTCTTAACTTGTGGACTCTAATATAAAAAGGGGAGTGTACTAGATACAATAGTACACACGGTTGATACACAAAAGAGGGGAAGACGAGTGGGACAGGCACAGAGAAANAGACAGCAGGGTGTCCGGTATCAGGANGTAGAACTGGAATTGTGGGAACTGGACGCAGATGNGGAACAGGAGAGCTACGGAAACAGGAANCGAAGAANCAACAACGGCAGGAGCCGCAGCGGTTATGCGGGCAGCAGGAGCCGGACAGAAAGCGGCAGAGGCAACNGGNATTANGNAGGCCGCACNNGCAGNAGCCNNCAGACGTATGAGCNGCGACGNNNACAGNGCAGNGGTCAGACAAGGCAGCGAAGCCCGCAGCGTGAATTACAGGTNCAGGATATCAGACGATATCAGGGAACNCGGGNGGAAGACCGGATCAACACGAGAAGNGCCTATANNGGCAGCGCGCGTCCNGTGCAGTCGATCAAAAGNCGCAGGGCAAGAAAAAGGAAGGCGTACATCGTNCGAACGGTGTCGGTACTGATTGCCGTGACNTGCCTGATTATGATTTATTTCATGACAGGGNAAATCTANCGGTCNACGCAAGAACACAGCGGCAAAAGNGCNTTACAGAAAATGTCGGAGAAAATAACNGATATTGACAAAGGGATTGCGCCGCCGGAAATNATAGAGGATCTTCTGGAAGTCAATGACTTCTCGAGACCGGGAACNGNGCTTAANAAGGTAAAAANTATTTTTGTACACTACACGGCNAATCCTNNNACATCAGCGGCGCAGAACAGGAGTTANTTTGCAAATCTGGCNNTNACACANGAACGNTCGGCGAGNGCGCANCTGATCATTGGCTATGANGGGGAGTTGATTCAGTGCATTCCNTTNGATGANCAGGCATACGCGGTCANGACGAGGAATGAGGATTCCATATCTATAGAGTGCTGCTATCTGTCGGAGGANGGTTCGTTTACGTGGGANACGTATGATACNCTGGTACGTACTCTGGCATGGCTGATNGATAAATATGATCTGTCCACGGAGGATATCCTGCGCCACTATGANTGNGGCGGNAAGATGTGNCCGCTCTATTATGTGGAGCATGAGGAAGCGTGGGATCAGCTTCTGNNAGATGTNAAAATNTATAGGAANAATGCCAAACNGGCGGATACAGNAATGTCGGATNAATAANTGATCCGGCATTTCNTTTTTGCNNNGNCNCCANGNATAAAGACATGGAAAGAATATACATTTAATGTTATAATACAGATAGCGATAAACNATGCNNANTCGGTAACAGGGGAAGGCGGTGAAGNGNGCATGGAGGANAAGAAGGANANGATCGTATTAGAGCAGNCAGGTGATATGTCNCACAGGAAACATATTNTGATTGTAGATGACGATCTGAATATGTTAAAGNTNNTGCGTTATTATTTNCAGGACACTTATAAAGTAACAGTTGTCAATTCCGGCAANGTGGCGGTTGATTTCCTGTTAAAATATACNCCGGATTTGATTCTTNTGGATTATATGATGCCCATGTTTAACGGCGCCGCNGTTCTNAANATCATTAAGAGCAGAGAAGCNACCAAAGATATTCCGGTCTATTTTCTCACGGGGCAGACGGATAAAACNACGGTCATGGAGTGCCTTTCCTTAAAGCCGGCGGGNTATATCNTNAAGCCTGTTGCGAAGGAGGCNCTGCTTGCCAAAATNGCGGAAGCGTTTGCCGAGTANATAAAGAGGAATTGCTATGNNNGGAATTGACAAAGACAGAGTTCCAAGATATTTATTTGGGGCTTTTTGTCTCTATTTAGTATANTTTATATTTGTCATTATTTATCTCGATATGGATCGAAGATGGATCGTCGTACCCTTGGCGAGTTTCTTCTTAAGTCTTNTGATTGTGAGAACCGGCGGCAGTAAGACNGAGATTCAGGCGTACACGATNTCAATATTTACTTTTATTAATATTGTTGCATACAGTGTAATGCTTCAGGAGTTCACTGAGGTCTTTACNGTTTTTTGTGCGGCTGTCTGCCTGATATCTTTTTATCATATTCTTCAGGTTAATTNTCTGATGCTTGGTTTGAGCACGGTTTTCATCNTGTATGAACTGGTCTTTCAGGGAGAGTGGCAGAGTTTTCTGNTNCATGACAGTTCNATCGCAGTNACGATCCGAATTTTCAGTGTNTATNTGGTGCAGGGNCTGCTGNTCCTTCTGATNAGAAAGCANCAGGAGCAGCAGAGGATGGTGGAGCAGAAGGCACNGGAAGCAGAGTCGGCGGCNCAGGCNAAGGAAGAATTTCTGGCGAATATGAGCCATGAGATCAGGACACCGATGAATGCAATTACGGGTATGGTGGAGCTGGCGCTGCGCAATGACGCGTTGCCGAATCAGGANAAAGAGTATCTGTATAACATACGGGCNGCNGGNGAAGANCTGNTGNCNATCATCGACGATATTCTGGATATTACAAAAATAGACTCCGGTAATCTTGAGATTACAGAGGAAGAATATGAGATCACATCAATTGTACATGATGTCGTNAATGTGGCACAGGTTATACTNGGGGAGAAACCGGTAGTGCTCATGGTAGATGTGAGTCCGGACATTCCTGCCCGATTAAAAGGGGACGGTGTACGCATTAAGCAGATCATGCTGAATCTACTCAATAATGCGGNGAAATATACGGAGAGAGGCAGCATTCNTCTGGAAGTGACGGCAATCCCGATTGACGGGGAGAATAATAAGACTGATCTNAAGGTCTGTGTGACGGACACCGGTATNGGTATTTCCGAGGAGCAGCTGNAGGATCTGTTTATGAANTTCAANCAGGCGGACAGCGGCATGAANCGNTCCAGAGGCGGAAGTGGTCTGGGTCTTGCGATCTCTAAGAGACTGGTGGAATTGATGGAGGGCACGCTTCAGGCGAAGAGTGAACCGGGCAAAGGNTCGGAATTCATGTTTACGGTCAGGCANGAAGTGNTAGATGACAGGCCGTGTATTGANAGCGANCCGCAGATAGTACTGCCGCTGCCTTTGCCACCGNAAGAGAAAGCAGTACATAGGGAGCAGCGCAAGAAAGAAGGANGNCAGACNACTTTTACGGCACCNACCGTNAGAATATTACTTGTGGATGATAATAAGGTGAATCTGAGGGTAGCAGAGGGGCTGNTGCGGCCTTATAAGATGTGTATCGAGATGGCCTACAGCGGTAANCAGGCGATAGAGATGGTACNNAANCGTGTCTACGATCTTATTTTTATGGATCATATGATGCCGGAGATGGATGGCGTGGAAACGACNANANCCATCCGNGCCATGNAGGAAGNNCGTTTCCGTACCGTACCGATTATAGCGCTTTCGGCGAATGCCGTGCGCGGGGCGAAGGAGATGTTTCTGGAAGCCGGNATGAATGANTTCGTGGCGAAGCCCATTGAGATGCGTACTATGGACAGAACATTGCGCAGATGGCTGCCGGCTGATAAGGTGATCTCNAATCGAAATGCNACGGANGCGGCGCGTCAGGAAGAATANGGCGGGATGAAAACTAACCCTATGCTGTGGCAGATGANCGGNATTGATGTGGCTGTCGGGATGAAATACTCCGGCGATGANGCAAATCTTTATAGAGAAGTNCTGTCNGANTATATGGATACGATAGAGGAGAANGCNGATCTTATAGAAAAGGCNGTNGAGGAAAGAGATCTTGAGACATACACGATNGAGGTACATTCTCTGAAGAGTACGTCAAAAGCCATAGGAGCGCTGGANCTGTCGGANCTGGCTAAAGNNNTGGAAGANANCGGCAAGAATNANGANTGGNAACCGATTATTGCGAGGACGCCGGCGCTGTTGTTCTTATANAGGGANCTATACGATATCATTATGCCNTATCNTACGATTGAAGAAGAGGAAGGNCAGGAGAAAGAANTNNTGGATGACAGAGNGCTTGNACAGCTGTTGGGACAGTTGTTAGACAGTGTGAGNATGTANGACTCTNTCCGNGCGGANGAGATNATANCCGAATTATCCAAGTATGCTTATCCGGATAATTGGAGCGGTTATCTGCAGNCCGTTACAGAAGCGATGGGGCGGTTTGANTATGATATCTGTAAGCAGCAAGTCATTTTGTGGAGGAATGANTTGAAGACGAAACTGCGGGAGGCAGCAGATTAATATATGGAAAAAGCATATAAACTGGAATTTGCCGGAGAGCAGACAGGCAGTCTGTATGTGAACTGNTGCGGACTTTCCAAAACGGAGGGACTGCACAGCTTCGGNCCGGCATTAAAACCACATTATCTGGTACACTATATANTGAGCGGTAAGGGCAGGTTTNCCATCGGNGGCAAAGANTANCCNNTNGAAGCAGGCTGNGGTTTTCTGATTACGCCGGACGAGCTGGCTTTTTATCAGGCGGACGAGCATGATCCGTGGACTTATGTCTGGGTCGGTTTCAGCGGNACNTTAGCNGAGGAATATATCAATCATATCGGGCTGTCTGTCAGGCAGCCCGTTTTCAGATCGGATGCNTCGGAAGAAATTTACCGGATNGTTAAAGATATGATGGAGCATAATACTTTNGGGCTTTCCAANGATCTGCGCCGTAACGGNCAGCTNGGCATTTTNTTGTCAATCATAGCCGAGGGAACNAGNCCGGAAGAAAAGAATGAAGAGGATCGNGCCAACACATATGTGCGNAAGGCGGTTTCNTTCATACAGAGTAATTATTANAATCCGATCAAGGTGACCGATGTGGCGGATTACGTCTGCATTAACAGAAGTTATCTGTATACGCTTTTTATAAATTCCATGGGTATGTCGCCGCAGCAGTTTCTGACGACATTCCGCATCACAAGGGCGGCGCAGCTGTTGTCAGTTACGGAGCTGCCAATCGAGAGTATCGCGCTTTCCTGCGGCTATCACGATCCGCTTGTATTTACCAAGGCATTTAAACAGATGAAGAAGATGTCGCCTACGGGCTACCGCAGACAGATGCAGGAAGGCGGAACACGCCGTAATAAAGAATATTTGAAGCAGGTGGAGGATTTCATTAATCAGATCAACAGCCTGAACGATACGTTGTCACCGACATAATGCGGCAAGGGTATGGTGCCGACGGGATAGTAACTCAGATAACATTTTGACAGATTTATTTAACAAAGAGATATTTTAAAACGGCTCGATATTTTATATCATTAAAGCATATAAACAAGGGAGAGCAACCGTGTGCGCATATGACTCGGAATAAAAGGGATGCGCATATGGGATTTATAACAAAAAGCTAAAGACGATTTGAAAGACGGCGGCGGACGGACAGAGAAGAAGAGGTGCTTGGGAGCGCTTAGTATAATAAAATTTAAAAGAGAAGGAGAATGGGCATGAAAGAAACAGTATTAAAGAAATTTGAGGAACTGTATGGGGATACACAGGGTGTGAATGTCTATTTTGCACCGGGACGTGTAAACCTGATCGGTGAACATACGGATTATAACGGAGGACATGTTTTCCCGTGTGCACTTACTATCGGCACTTATGCCGCAGTCAGAAAGAGAGCGGACAAAAAGCTGAATTTCTATTCTATGAATTTTGAAGAGCTGGGTGTAATCGAGAGCAGTCTGGAAGATTTAAATCCTTCTGATAAGGCGGGATGGACTAACTATCCGAAGGGTGTTATGTGGGCTTTTGCGGGCAGAGGCATGGAGATGGACTGTGGTCTGGACATGGTACTTAACGGCAATATCCCGAACGGTTCAGGGTTATCCTCCTCGGCTTCACTGGAGGTTCTTACCGGTTACATGCTGAAAGATCTGTACGGATTTGAGGTGACGAATATTGATCTGGCGAAGATCGGTCAGTATTCCGAGAATAATTTTAACGGCATGAACTGTGGCATTATGGATCAATTTGCCTCTGCCATGGGCAAGAAAGATAACGCAATTTTCTTGGATACGGCAGATCTGTCTTACGAGTATGCACCCCTTGTCCTGAATGGTGCGAAGATCGTGGTAACCAACAGTAACGTGAAGCATTCGCTTGTCAATTCCGCGTACAACGAGAGAAGAAGTGAGTGTGAGAAGGCGCTGGAGGAGTTACAGGCCGTGATCGATATTAAGGGGCTGGGCGATCTCACCGAGGAGCAGTTTGAAGCAAACAAATCGGCCATCAAGGACGAGGTGCGTGTCAGAAGAGCGAAGCATGCGGTGTATGAGAATCAGAGAACAATTCGTGCGGTGGAAGCGCTTAAGAAGAATGACCTGAAGCTGTTCGGCGAGTTAATGAATGCTTCCCATGTATCGTTAAGAGACGATTATGCGGTTTCCTGTGAGGAGATCGATGTATTGGTGGAAGAAGCGTGGAAGATTGACGGTGTGATTGGTTCCCGCATTACCGGCGGCGGATTCGGCGGCTGTACGGTCAGCATCGTATGCGATGAAGCGGTGGATGCTTTCAAGGAGAAAGTCGGTGCGGCGTATCAGGAGCGTGTAGGTAAGATAGCGGATTTCTATGTGGTAGAGATCGGTGACGGACCGAGCAGACTCTGATTCGACAATAATATGAACGACATACGTCCGGATGCATTGTGAAGAAAAACCGGAAGTGTTGCAGATGGTAGAAAGACAAATTGGCGGGAAGGAGATATTATGATTCAACAGGATATTAAGAAACTGGTGCAATACGGATTGCAGACCGGTTTAATAACGGAAGCGGATAAAATTTATACGACTAACAGGTTGCTGGAGCTGTTCCGACTGGATGAGTTGGAAGAAAATGACACCAATGTCACAATGAGCGAAGAGGAACTGGAAGATGTACTTACATCTATGATGGACTATGCTTATGAGCAGGGCATCATGACGGAGAACAGTATCGTGTACCGTGATTTGTTTGACACGAAGATCATGAGTATGCTGGTGCCCAGACCCAGTGAGGTGATTTCCGTTTTTGAAGCGAAGTATAAGAATGATCCCAAGGAAGCCACGGATTATTTCTATAAATTGAGTCAGGACACGGACTATATCAGAAGATACCGCATCAAGAAGGATCAGAAGTGGGTAGCTTCAACGAAGTACGGGGATCTGGATATCACGATCAATTTGTCCAAGCCGGAGAAAGATCCTAAAGCGATTGCCGCAGCCAAGAATGCAAAGCAGAGCGGTTATCCGAAATGTCTGCTCTGTATCGAGAACGAGGGATATGCAGGCCGTGTGAATCATCCCGCAAGGCAGAATCACAGGATCATTCCGGTTACGATTAACGGAAGTAAGTGGGGATTCCAGTATTCTCCCTACGTATACTATAATGAGCACTGTATTGTGTTTAACTCTAAGCACATTCCGATGAAGATCGAACACGATACGTTTTGTAAATTGTTTGACTTTGTAAAACAGTTTCCGCACTATTTCGTGGGTTCCAATGCTGATCTGCCGATCGTGGGAGGCTCGATTTTGAGCCATGATCATTTCCAGGGCGGACATTATGAATTTGCCATGGCCAGAGCCGATGTAGAGAGAACTTTTACCGTGAAAGGATTCGAAGACGTAAAAGCCGGAATCGTAAACTGGCCGATGTCGGTGATCCGTATTGCGTCACAGGATACGGACAGGCTGATTGCTTTAGCGGATGTGATTCTGGCAGCGTGGAGAGGTTATACGGATGAGGCGGTGTTTATCTTCGCCGAGACGGATGGAGAACCTCATAATACGATTACGCCGATTGCCAGAAAGAGAGGCGATCTATACGAGTTGGATCTGGTGCTGCGCAACAATATTACCACACAGGAGCATCCGCTCGGCGTATATCATCCGCATGCAAACCTGCACCATATCAAAAAAGAGAATATCGGACTGATCGAAGTAATGGGATTAGCGGTACTGCCGGCCAGATTAAAGGATGAGATGGAGCGTCTTGCAGAGGCAATTGTCTCCGGTGCAGACATTCGCAAAGATGAAGTGCTTGAAAAGCATGCCGTCTGGGTAGATGAGTTTCTGCCTAAGTATCAGGATGTTACCAAGGATAACATAATGGATATTCTGCATAAGGAGATCGGTAACGTGTTTATGCAGGTGCTGGAGGATGCCGGTGTCTATAAGAGGACGGAGGAAGGACAGGCGGCATTTGACCGGTTTGTACAGAGCCTGAACAAATAGGGAAGCGTATATCGGACTATTGCAGAGTATAAACATAAGTAATCGATAGAGTATTATGAAAAGAAATGAGGCGGAATCGTTAGATTCCGCCTTTTAGACACGCCTGCAAGATAGCAGTGTGAAGATCAGAAATGACAGAGTAAGGTGGTGTTTCGGTTTATAGGGATGATCTGTCATTCTGTTAGAAATGCGATGCTATTATGTATAAAGCCGACAGATGTTGCTGGGCATGTGTTTGTGTATATTACATACGACATTTATTAGAATATTTTTCAAAGGTTCTCGTTAACATCCAGTATGCTGCAAAAAAGGTTATAGAAGTCTTTCTGTTGGCGCGGTGTCAATTTTTGGAACATGGAGATCATATGTTGATACTTCTTAAGAAGATGCATGTTGTCTGCCAATAACAAATCTGCACTCAGACGTTCCTCAGAGAGATACAGAACATAATCTGTAGAGACCTGAAAAAAACGTGATACACTGATCACAAGCATGGCATCGGGAGTAGATAACCCGCATTCCAGTTTGCTCAATGTGGTCTGATTGACACCCAGATAGTTTGCGAGCGTCTGTTGTGATAATTTTTTTTCCAATCGTAATTCTTTGATTCTTGTTTTCATGCGAGTATCCTTTTTGTTATTTTAGGCGATTTCCTCGGGGAAAAAATTCCAATTTTTAATAAGGATATTCTGTACAGAATATTTTTGGATAAAGGCAGTAGGAAAAGTGGTATAAGAGAAAAATAAATACAATATGTTGTACGGAATTACGTTAATAGTACAATATATTGACGAATATTCGTTATCTTAAATATGGAGGTGCTGGGGCGCAGATAATTAAGCCGTGCTAAAATATACGCTATTGCTTAGTCGTAATGTTACTTAGACAATCCGGACGCGCCGGACAGTATGCAGATATCCTAAGGACGCGCTTTCGCTCGGTTCCAAACGCAGCGGTACTAAGCTCGAAAGTTGCTGCGCAACTTTAAACCTCGCTAAGTGCCGGCGTTTTCCAACGGTCCTTATGACATCTGCATACTATCCGACGCTGTGTATTGATACCATTTAGTCTGAATGATATTGTTTTTAGTAGTCAAAGTATCAGTAAACAAAGAAGAATTAGGATGATATTATTGTTTAGTCATAGCCACAACCTAGCGCAGATGGAAGATAATATTTTAAGGAGCCCCTTAAAAAGCGTCAGTGCTTAACGAGGTTTTGAGTTGCAAAGCAACTCACGAGTTTAGCACCTGCTACGCTTTTTACGGAGCGAGAGCGCGGCTCCGTAGATATTATCTTCAACCTGCGCGGACGTCTTAAATAACCTAATTAACAATACCAACAAAAATAAACCGCAAAGTGCATTTTTCACCCGCAGAATGTGATATACTGCTCTATAACAGGGAGGATTCACAATGGGAGAGAAACCGACAGGTTCATATGTATGTATTGACTTGGAGACGACCGGACTGAACCCCAAGACAGATAAGATCATTGAGATCGGTGCAATCAGGGTTGAGAATCATGTAATCATAGAAGAGTGGGAAACATTCGTGAATCCGGACAGACAATTGGACGAACGAATCATTGAGCTGACAGGAATACGAGACGAGCAGCTGATATCGGCGCCGATGATCGATCAGGTACTGCCGAAGCTGCTTGAGGTGATAGGCGATCGTGTGCTGCTGGGGCACAGTGTGACATTTGACTATTCTTTTATCAAAAGGGCGGCAGTGGGACAGAAGCTTTCTTTTGAGAGAAACGGTATTGATACGCTTAAAATTGCCCGCAAATATCTGCCGAATCTGGAAAGTCGCAGTCTCGGATATTTGTGCGAATATTTCGGTATCAACCACAGTGCCCACAGGGCACTGTGCGATGCACGGGCTACCGTGGAGTTGTACCGGAAGCTGACAGAGCTGTTCTATGATATGGAAGCAGCAGAAGGAAATAAAAGCCTGTTTCTGCCGAAAAAACTGCGGCATAATGTGAAACGGGATACACCGGCCACGAAGCCGCAGAAAGAACAGTTATATAAATTGACAGACAGGCATAAACTGATAATAGATTATGATATTGAAAAGCTTACCCGTAGCGAGGCTAGCAGGAAGATTGATCGTATTCTTGCAGAATACGGACGATAGTCTTCTGCATGGCGGAGTTTAACGTTTCGGCAATTGGGTACAGGCTGTGGATTTTTTCCGGTGTATGCTGTTCCTGATAGATCTGACAGAGCAGGCGGTATGTGGAGCTTACGTCTGTGCCTGTGGAAACGGAGAACTCCAGCATGTGACAAGCTTCCTTGATGTATCCCGAATCATAGAGAAGCTGTGCCCACTGCTGCAGTGTGCGGACTAAAAGGGTATAGTTCTGATCGTAACGGATCAGAAGATCAAGATTGGGAGCACCGTAGCGCAGTTTGAGCTCCGTGTTGGTAAGGCCGGTGAAATTGACGATAGGCAGTTCGCTCAAAGAGAGAATGATCTGCTTATAGTCATCTACCTTCGGGACATCCTCAAGAAGCGACATCGGAAACTCTTCTACAGGAATCGTGATGTAGTCAAGATCGTCCAGCGGTTTACGCCTTGTGCTGTTAGCCGCAAGCTCTCTTTCCCAGAAGGCTTCCCGTGAAGAAGCGTCGGATTTTTTATGGGATTTGAGGTAGAAGAAGATTGCGGCGGAAAGTATGAGAACGCTTGCATTAATTATAAAATTCATATATAATATCCTTTCAGAAAGTGGGGAGGATTCATCTATGTTTAACAGAAAACAGAGGAAGATTATATCTTCGATCATCATAATAATTGTCGTGTTAGCAATGATTATTCCGATGATATTGTCTGCAGTATAAATTGTACCACTAATTTTATGTTTGAGCAATTTTACTTGTGAGAAAGGTTTGGTTATTTCATGAAAAGATTGTCCATGGCGGGTCTGATGATGATAACAGCGTTGATGGTTTCTACGCTGCCGGTCAATGCCCGGGAAGATAAATTTGAATCAGGAATTTATGTGGATGATATAAATCTGTCCGGTATGACGCTGCAGGAAGCGGAAGATCAGATAGAGGCGTATGTCAATTCTTTCGGTGAGGCGGAGATCACGATGAATGCAGTTGAAGGCGGCACCATCGTTACGACGGCTTCCGAGCTGGGACTCAAATGGGGTAATGAAGCAATCCTTAAGGAAGCGGCGAACTTCGGCCGGGACGGTGATATTCTGCGATGCTATAAAGAATTGAAGGATTTGGAATACCAGAATAAAGTATATCATGCAAAATTCGATTTTGATAAAAATAAAATCAGGACGTTAATCGAAGAGAATGCTACACAGTACAACAGAGAGGCAGTCAATGCGACACTGACTAAGACAGAAGAAGGGTTCGATATTACCGAGGGGCAGTCAGGTGTCATGGTGGATATGGCAGCTTCTGTGGATACGGTATACGATTATCTCACAAACGATTGGGACGGTACAAGCTGCGCGATCGACTTGGTGATTACCGTGGAAGAGCCTAAGGGAAATGCTGAGGACCTTGCAAAGGTCAGAGATGTACTCGGAACTTTTACGACCAGTTATTCTACTTCCGGCGGATCGAGAAGCGCAAATGTAGCTAATGGCTGCAATCTGATCAACGGTACAACTATGTATCCGGGCGATGAATTTTCCGCTTATGAGGCGGTGTCTCCTTTTACAGAGGCAAACGGATATTATATGGCCGGCTCTTATTTGAACGGACAGGTGGTAGACAGCCTCGGCGGAGGAATCTGTCAGGTGTCCACGACGCTGTATAATGCTGTTTTGTTGTCGGAACTGGAAGTGACGGAGCGTTACAATCACTCCATGATCGTTACCTATGTGGATCCTTCAGCGGATGCTGCGATTGCAGAGTCTTCCGGTAAGGATTTTAAGTTTAAAAACAACTTGGACTATCCTATTTATATAGAAGGTGTTACTACGCCGGACAAACAGATTACTTTTACGATCTATGGTGTGGAGACGAGAGACAGCAACCGTGAAGTCATCTACGAAAGTGTCGTTCTGGAGCGGACCGTGCCGGATACGGAGGTTATCTATACAAATGAATCTCTGCCTGTAGGATATTGCTCTGTGCAGTCGGCGCACATAGGATATAAGGCGCAGTTATGGAAAGTAGTGCGTGAGAACGGTGTTGAGGTCAGCAGGGAGCAAGTCAACAGCAGCTCCTATATGAAAGCGCCCAGAAGTGCGACGGTTGGTGTTGCTTCACCTGATGAAGGGGCGCGTAATGCCATCATGGCTGCGGTAGCAACTAACAGTATAGATGAAGTGAAAGCAGTGGCGGGTGCATATAAGGCCGCAGCGGATGCGGCAGCGGCTCAGGCGGCGGCAGACGCAGCAGCACAGGAGGCACCACCGGCAGAGTAGACCAGACCCATCACAATCAGATGTTAGGCACAGAGTCATGAGAAGAGGAAAAATATCGGAGAGCGTGTTGAAACGTTCCGTATTGAAAAAGATCAAAACACATAGAGAAGAAGTGATAAATGGCGCAGGTGTAGGGACAGACTGCGCTGTTTTATCGTTGCGGGAAGAGTATGAGACGGTGCTTGCGACTACGCCAGTGTCGGCACCGGTCGAAGATCTTAGCACCTATGCTATATCCATGGCGTTAAATAATGTGGCCGTGTCAGGGGCGGAGCCGATTGGCGTGCTGCTTACGATTCTGCTGCCGGAAGAGGCTGAGGAGTGTGACTTGCAGGAATTGATGGAGCGGGCAGAAACCGTCTGCAGTGTGTGCGGCACAGAGATCATCGGCGGGCATACGGAGGTGACTCCGGTTGTGTGCCGACCGGTTATGGTGGTGACCGGAGTGGGAAAACGGCATACTTCCCGGACGAAGCTTTTGCCGGGAGTCGGCCCCGGTCAGGATATTGTGGTGAGTAAATGGATCGGTCTGGAAGGAACGATACGGCTGGCAAAGGAACATAGGGAAGAACTGTGTGCGAGATATCCGGCGCGCATGATCGAGGAAGCGGCCGCCTTTGACAAATATCTGTCCATCATACCGGAGGCCGCCACCGCCGTGAAGTCCGGCGTTTGCGGAATGCACGATGTATCCCGAGGCGGTATATTCGGTGCTCTTTGGGAGATGGCACAGGGGGCAGGCGTTGGACTGGAAATAGATTTGAAGAAGATACCGGTGAAGCAGGAAACGATAGAGATATGTGAATTTTACGGTTTGAATCCCTACGAGCTGTTATCGGGTGGGAGCCTGATCATGACGGCAGAGGACGGCACGGTGCTTGTGTCGGCACTGGCCGGAGAGGGTATTCCGGCAGTGGTTGTGGGAAGAACGACGGGTGGCAATGACCGCGTGATCTATAACGAAGAGGAAAAACGTTATCTGGATAAACCGAAAGAGGATCAGATCTATATGGTAGATTAATAATGGGAATATAAGGAGGATATGATCAAAATGAGAGAAGAATTATTAGCGATCGTAGAGAGGAACAGCCGCATTGATTTAAAAGAGCTGGCAGTTATATTAGGTGTGGAGGAGATTGATGTAGTCAATGAGCTGGCAGCTTTGGAAGCAGAGGGTATTATCTGTGGTTATCATACGATGATCGACTGGGAGAAGACTTCCATAGAGAAAGTTTCTGCATTGATCGAGGTGCGGGTGACACCGCAGCGCGGACAGGGATTTGACAATATTGCCGAGCGGATCTATAAATATCCGGAGGTAACCTCCGTATATCTTATTTCTGGTGGTTATGATCTGCTGGTTACTTTAGAAGGCAAATCCTTAAAGGAAATCTCGGGCTTTGTGTCTGATAAGTTATCGACGCTGGAATCTGTCCTGAGCACGGCGACCCATTTTATATTAAAAAAATATAAGGATCATGGCACAATTTTGGCTAGGAAGTATGAAGATACAAGAGAGAAGGTGACACCGTGAGAAATATGTTATCAGATAAAGCAGTAGCGTTGAAACCTTCCGGTATCCGAAAATTTTTTGACATTGTGAGCGAGATGGACGATGCGATCTCCCTCGGAGTAGGTGAACCGGATTTTGATACCCCGTGGCATATCAGGGATGAGGGCATCTATTCGCTGGAGAAAGGGCGTACCTTCTATACTTCCAATGCAGGACTGAAGGAATTGAAAGAAGAGATCTGCCATTATACCAAGAGGAAACAAGGTGTTACATATGATCCGGTGCACGAGGTGCTGGTTACCGTGGGAGGTTCCGAGGCGATCGATATCGGTATGCGTGCGGTTGTCAATCCCGGCGACGAGGTATTGATTCCGCAGCCCAGTTTTGTATCCTATGAGCCATGTGCGATTATGGCGGGCGCCGTGCCGGTCATTATTGAGTTGAAGGCGGAGAATGAATTCCGCCTGACGGCACAGGAATTGGAAAGCGCCATTACGGATAAGACGAAGATGTTGGTTCTTCCTTTCCCGAACAATCCCACCGGTGCCATTATGGAGCGGGAAGATCTGGAAGCCATTGCAGAGGTGATCCGAAAACATGATATACTTGTCATGTCTGACGAGATTTATGCGGAGCTGACTTATAAAGAGAAACATGTATCCATTATAGAGATTGAAGGTATGCGGGAGAGGACGATCCTGATCAACGGTTTCTCCAAGGCATTTGCCATGACCGGGTGGAGACTCGGCTATGCCTGCGGACCGAGGGAGATCATCGAGCAGATGGTGAAGCTTCATCAGTTTGCAATCATGTGTGCGCCCACCACAAGCCAGTATGCTGCGGTGGAAGCGCTCCGAAACGGAGATGGCGATGTGCAGGAAATGCGCACGGCATATAATCAGAGAAGGCGGTATCTGATGAATGCCTTCCGCGAGATGAATCTGGAATGCTTTGAGCCCTTCGGTGCTTTCTATGTGTTCCCATGCATTAAGGAATTCGGCATGACCAGCGAAGAATTTGCCAACAGATTTCTGACGGAAGAGAAGGTTGCCGTAGTACCCGGCACGGCATTCGGTGACTGCGGGGAGGGGTATCTGCGGATATCTTATGCGTATTCGCTGGATAATCTTAAGCTGGCCATTGGGAAGTTGGCGGATTTTGTACAGAGGCTGCGAAGCGAATCTAAATAGGTTATATTTTTGGGAGATGTTATCATGCATATTATACTGCATCAGCCCGAAATCCCGGCTAATACCGGCAATATCGGCCGTACCTGTGTTGCCACAGGTACGAGCCTTCACTTGATCGAGCCGCTGGGTTTCCGCCTGGATGAGAAATCGATCAAACGGTCCGGTATGGATTATTGGGAACATTTGGATGTTACCAGATACATGAATTATCAGGAGTTTCGGGAGAAGCACCCCGATGCTAAGATCTGGATGGCTACTACGAAAGCAAAGCGCGTTTATACAGATGTCGCATTTGCGCCGGATGACTATATTATGTTCGGTAAGGAGAGCGGCGGTATCCCGGAGGAAATTCTGGTAGAAAATGAAGAGACCTGTATCCGCATTCCTATGTTGGAGCAGATCAGGTCTCTAAACTTGTCTAATTCTGTGGCGATCGTGCTGTATGAAGCGCTTCGCCAGAATCAGTTCGACGGTTTGCTAAAGGCAGGGGAACTGCACCGCCTGCACTGGAAAGACGAGGAAGTGGACGCAGATTGCGGGGAGTGAACTTAATGAGATTGTTCACCGCAATCAGTCATCGTCCTCCACATCTGATTTTGACAGAGAGAAGATGAATTCGGTTCCTACGCCCTCAGTGCTGATCACGTTGATATTTTCGCCGTGAGAGCGGATGATTTCTTTCGTTATGGACAATCCCAGTCCTGTGCCCTTTTTATCTTTGCCGCGAGAGAGATCTGATTTATAGAATCTGTCCCAGATCAGTTTCAGATCGTCCTTCGGAATACCGATGCCGGAATCTTTGACGCTGACGAATACCTTGTTGTGCTTCTCTGTCGTTTCTATCTTGATCACGGAATCGTGATGGCTGAACTTGATGGCGTTATCTAACAGATTGTAGAGTACCTGCTGAATCTTATCCACATCGGCTACCACATACATCTCATCGCCTGTCAGTACCAGTTCGATGGCGATCGTCTTGGCGCGGCATGTGCCCTCGAAAGAAGCCGCTACGTTGCGGATCGTCCTGTTAATATCGAAATCAACCTTATTCAACATGATCCCTTTTGTATTCAGATTATTAAGCGTCAGAAGGCTGTTAGTCAGTTTCCGCAGACGTTCTGTTTCGTTTAAAAGGATCGTGAGATATTTTTCGTGCATTTCCGGCGGGATTGTGCCGTCTATCATCGCTTCCAGATATCCCTTGATAGAAGTCAGCGGGGAACGGAAGTCGTGGGAAACGTTGGCAACGAATTTCTTCTGGTCGTCCTCGGAGCGGGCGATTTCACTGGCCATATAGGACAGAGTTGCTGCCAGATAGCCCATCTCATCTTCGCTTTCTACACTGAATTCATAATGCATATTGCCGCTGGCATACTGCTCTGTTGCTTCCGTGATCTTACGAAGCGGAATATAAACGATTTCCGTGAAGAAGATCAGGATAATGAGTGATAACAGAAACAGAATGACCAGCATGATATAGGAAATCGTAAGCAAGTTATCGGCCTCTTTAAGTATACCTGATATGGAACTGTGAATCACCACATATCCCTTGACTTTATAGTCGGAGGTGATGGGCGCGAACACGCTCAGCATATCTTCGTCGAAGGTATTAAAAAAGTTGCCGATTGTATAGTAGGAACCTGCCGTAACAGTGGGATCAAAGTTTTCGATCATGATCTCATTTTCCACATCCAGAGGAGCGGAGGAGTCTAAGATCAGACGACCGGATGGATTGATGATCCATAACGTAGCGTTTAGGTAAGTATCCAATGCGTCCAATTGTGATTTAACGACCTCAAGAGATACTTCATTATTGTACAGTCCGCTTGCATAGGTGTTGGCGATCAGTGTTGCCTCTCGGTAGAGCGAGTCTGCCTGCTGCTTCTTCAGATGATCCATATTCATATTGGACACAAAGGTTGCCACAACTACGAAGCCAAACAGACCAAAAATGATGTAGGCAAGTATTAATTTGAGATATAGTGTTTTCCTCATATAATTTTCCTATCTGGATTCAAATTTGTAGCCAATACCCCAGATTGTGGCGATACGCCACCTTTCATGGTCATTGATCTTCTCACGGAGACGCTTAATATGTACGTCAACGGTGCGCGTGTCGCCGATATACTCATAACCCCAGATCTGATCCAGGAGCTGTTCTCTCGTAAATACATGATTCGGCGAGGAAGCCAGAAAATATAACAGCTCCAGTTCTTTGGGCGGCATCTCGATTGTTTTACCCATATAGACAACGGAATAGTTTGTCTGGTTGATGACAAGATCGGGATATTCCACGCTCTTTATGTCGGAAGCTTTCGGTTCCGCAGTGGCAGGCTTGTACCGGCGCAGAACGGCTTTGACTCTGGCAACCAGCTCTTTGGAGTCAAAAGGCTTCTCCATGTAATCGTCAGCGCCCAATTCCAGACCGAGTACTTTATCAAAGACCTCGCCTTTGGCGGACAGCATAATGATGGGCAGTGTGGATTTGGACCGAATCTCACGGCAGACCTGATAACCGTCGATGCCGGGAAGCATCAGGTCGAGAAGCATCAGATTCGGCTCGAAGCTGTCCACTGCGGTGAGTGCCGATTCTCCGTCGTTGACAATCATCGTCTCAAAACACTCTTTCGTCAGATAGAGGGAGATTAACTCCGCGATATTGTTGTCATCGTCTACAATTAAAATTTTCTGTTTGTTTACCATATTTACCTTGTATGATGTTTGGAGAAGCAAAACACCATGTTCCCTTTCTTTATTTTTTATGAGAAATTACTTATTCTTGCACGAGTTTGCGAAGCAAATCTCGCAATCGAGTGTAGCTCGATTTTGTATAGGAAATTCTGCGGTATATATAAAATTATATGCGCTGGGATGTCCAAACGTCAACTGCAACAGTTCCGTTGCTATACTTTTACTGCAAATATATAAACATGCGTTGAATTCAAATGTGATAGAAACGGAAACGTGATAGTGATATGATAACAGAAATGTCTCCAAAGGGAGCCACATCAGTAGCTAGAATCAATTGATACTTATTGAGAGATTGCTGAAAAAGTGCTTTCAACGGACGAGTGCGAATCCGCTGAAGTTGACATGGGGTATAAAATGAAAAGAATAGATATATCATATAAAACATTCAACATATCGCAATTGCCCGCATCGTTTCATAATGTATTTATAAAATTGCGCCCTATAGTGTCATGAGATTGTCAGTGCCTTGACACTATAGGGCACTAGCAATCTCATGAGCCTGACCATATACAACCCAAAAAACCTTTACCTTTTCACTGGAATTTACTTTTCAAGTCAGTGCTACATCTTCCGCACCGGTCTGACATATTTCCAAAACCGTTTCGGATCATGATAAAAGTAAAACACTCTGCCCGGAGTGGTATCAAGACAGTAACCGGCGGCAGCATAATCAAATGCTTTCATGGCTGCTTCGATCTTTTCTTCCACACGGCTGTTCTCCTTCTCTAAGTCAAAGGACCCGTGCTCAAAAACGACATATTCAGCTTCAGGAACATCGACCATAAGCATTTGGGCAGGTACATCGCCACTATAGTCAATCGGAAGGCGTACACCGTAGCATTCTGCAAGAGGAATCCCCCAGCTGCAGATTCTGCCGGTCGGCTCATTTATATATGCCATAATCTGACCGCTTCCGCTATTCGCTTCACTGTCTCCCATATCGTCCAATTTGCCCTTGATACTGTCAAGTAAACCACAGATCGTTTCACAATCCTGTCCCGGAATAAGACTCTGTTTCTGCCAAAAGTCCCAGTATCCAATGCTCTCATAATTTTTAATGTGTAAAAATTTGTGTGCCGGAATCGTTACAAAATAAGTTTTTACATCCTTTGCAGATTTTTCCATACCGCATCCTCCAATGCTTAATAAGTAACTGTCGAAAGGCTTTATGATCGTACGAAGCGCGACAGGTCTTGGATTATGACGATATTCACTTGGGGTAATGCTATAGGCTTCCTTAAATGCGCGCGTAAAAGCTTCATGTGAAGAAAACCCATACTTCACAGCAATATCCAATATCGAATTTTCAGTATCTCTGAGTTCTTTCAGTGCAAAAGCTAATCTTCGATACCGCAGATAATCTCTAAACTGCATACCCGAGATTTCTCTGAATTTTCTTGAGATATGACATTCAGAATATCCTAATTTATCAGAAAGACATCTCAGTGACAATGCTTCATCATCATTCCTTCTAATACATATGTCTATCTCTTCAATCATAATCTGTATCTGCTTCTGCCATTCGTACATCTGTTATTTAACCTCGGCTCGACCATCCTGCATTTATTATACGGAGTTGAAAATAAATCTGCTTGATTTTAGTTGCGGAAAACTGCCGCTTCTATCAATCTTTAAACTCAGCAATTGTGACACCTGCGTCACCTTCACCAAACTCTCCCAGCCGGTAACTTTTTACTACCTTATTCTTGCGCAGGTAATTGTGTACCGCATTTCGCAGCGCCCCGGTGCCTTTACCGTGAACGATGCGGACACTGGGCAGGTGTGCCAGATAAGCATCATCTAAATATTTGTCCAGCTCCGATAAAGCTTCGTCAACCGTTTTGCCCAGCAGATTGATCTCGGTGGAGACGGAGTAGGACTTGGACATCTTAAGTTTGCCGGAGGAGCTGCGCTGCATCCGGCCGGTGCTGATCGTCTCCTCCTCCGCGAGAACAAGATCGTCTAAGGATACTTGCGAGCGAATGATACCGCACTGGACAAAGAGTTTGCCGTTCTTGTCCGGAAGGGAGCTGACGGTACCCTTTAATCCCATGGAAATGATCTTCACACTTTCCCCCAGTTTGATCTGGCTCGGCTTTAGGAGCTTGTGGGTAGGTTTGTCATTTTTCAGTGACAGTTTATCATTTTTCTCGGAAATCTTATCCCGCACCTTCTGGCGGGATTTCTCCAACTCTTTGATGGAAGACCCGGCGCCTGCCTTCTGAAAAGTGCGAATCGTTTCGTCAGCGAGCTCCTTGGCGTTTTGCAGGATCTCGCGAGCTTCCTCATTTGCCTCTCGCAGAATACGTGCTTTCGCCTGATCGATTTTCTCCTGTTTGGCTTCCAACTGCTTCTTTAATGTCTGAACCTCTTCCTTGTAGGACGCTACTTCCGCCCGTTCTTTTTCAATGGTCAGCCTGCTGTTTTCCAAGTCTGTCAGAAGATCTTCGAAGCTTTCCTTATCCTCCGTGATATGCCGCTTGGCTTCCTCGATGATGTGATCCGGAAGTCCCAGTTTGGATGAGATGGCGAATGCGTTACTCTTACCGGGAATACCGATTAACAGGCGGTAGGTGGGCCGCAGTGTCTCCACGCTGAATTCGCAGCTTGCATTTTCCACGAAACTCGTAGACAGCGCATAGACCTTCAATTCACTGTAATGTGTTGTGGCCATTGTCCGTATTCCGCGGCTGTGCAGATAGTCAAGTACCGCGATGGCGAGGGCGGCGCCTTCCGTAGGATCGGTACCGGCACCCAGTTCGTCAAACAGGCAAAGCGAATCGGCGTCTGCCGTCTGCAGAATGGACACGATATTTGTCATATGGGAAGAAAAGGTGCTGAGACTCTGTTCAATGCTCTGCTCGTCTCCGATGTCCGCGTAGACCTCTTCAAAAACGGACAACTCAGAGCGGTCTAATG
Organism: Lachnospiraceae bacterium; assembly: GCA_014804655.1. Taxonomy (GTDB): domain Bacteria; phylum Bacillota; class Clostridia; order Lachnospirales; family Lachnospiraceae; genus UBA3282. The sequence continues at coordinate 80,697 of JAAUZK010000010.1, forward strand.
CCGGAATGTGCAGTCCCGCCTGCCCCATTAAAGTAAGCAGCCCCACTGTTTTTAGGGAAACGGTCTTACCGCCGGTATTGGGTCCCGTAATGACCAGAAGGTCAAAGTCTGTACCCAGCGAAATATCAATTGGTACAACTTTCTTTTTATCCAGAAGAGGATGGCGTCCCTGACGAATGCGGATCCGATGTTCTGTGTTAAAAATCGGCATGGTGGCATTCTGTTCCATGGCGAGAGAGGCTTTGGCAAAGATAAAGTCGAGAGCGGTCATAGCTTTCTGGTTGCCTGCCAGTGTATCTGTATGTGTACCCGTCTGTGCACTCAAGTCCGCGAGAATGACTGCGATCTCTTCCTGTTCCTTGATTTCCAGTTCCCGCAGTTCGTTGTTCAGACTGACAACGGCCGCCGGTTCTATGAAGAAGGTGGAACCGGTGGAAGACTGGTCGTGTACCATGCCGGGCACCTGTCCTTTGTATTCGGATTTTACCGGAATGCAGTAACGGTTATTACGCATAGTTACGACGGCATCCTGAAGATAGGTGCGGCAGGAGCCGTTGATCATGGAGCTGAGCTGGGAGTGAATTCGGTCATTGGTGATAGACATGCTGCGCCTGATGTGCTTTAATGTCGGGCTTGCATCGTCTGCGATCTCTTCTTCCGACAGGATACACCTGCGGATTTCATTTACCAGCGGTGTGAGCGGCTCCAGTATGTCGAAATATTCATCCAGCGAGTCGGCGGGTGTATCTTCCCGATCCTTCCGGCCGTAAGTCTTGATACGGTTCACATTTTCCAGAAAGGACGCTATGCGCAGAAGCTCTGCAATGGAGAGGACGCTGCCGATCTCCAGAGACTTGATGCACATGCCTAAGTCCTTGTTGCCGCCAAAAGAAGTTGAGCCTTTACGGAACAGACGCCCCAGTGCATCTGCGGTCTCCGTCTGTGCTGCGGCGATTTTTGCCTGATCCGTCATGGGAACAAGCGCACGGGTCAGCTTTTTGCCCTGCTCCGAGGTGGCCTTGTCCGTTAATTGGTCAATGATCTTATTGTATTCTAAAACATGCAGTACTTTGTTGTTCATAGTAATTTCCTTTATGATCTTTATAATTGTGTCAGATATTATTCTATCATAAAGTGGGTGGAATTACTATGAGTTGTTACAGTTCGCAGGGGATCTTAATCGTTCGCACATATAGAAGTTAATATCCACGGAGCCGCGCTTTCGCGCTTAAGGCTTCTTTACAATGGGGAGGAAAAAAGATATACTGAAAGAGCAGTGCAAAAGTTACTACTGTTCATGAGTAAGAGGAATCAGGTCGATGGGAGAGCAGGATAAAGAACAAAGCGGCATAGAGCAGGGCGCGGTCAAGGAACAGGCAGAATATACGCCGCCTGTACAGCCGGATTTTCTGCGTGAAACGATAAAACAGAAGCCGGTCAATAAGAAGAAGCTGATCAGAAGAACTGTGATCACGGTGGTGATGGCAGTCGTTTTCGGTCTGGTGGCATGTGTGACGTTCCTGGTACTTGAGCCTGTTATCAGCAATCGTCTGTACCCGGAAGAGGAAGCAGAGGAAGTGCAGTTCCCGGAAGAGACCGTGACGGAAGAGATGAAGCCTGAGGATATGCTGGTTGAGGAAGAGAAAGAGCCTGAGGTGGAGATCGTGCAGGCGGAGCTGGAAGATGAGCAGATCGAAAAACTGCTGTCACAGGTACAGTTCGGACTGGAAGATTATCAGGCGCTTTACGGGGAACTGGCTGAGGTGGCGCAGACGGCAGGGCGGTCTATCGTGACCGTAACCGGGGTCGTATCGGACGTGGACTGGTTCAATGATATTTATGAAAACGAGGCTTCTGCTTCGGGAATTATTGTAGCGAATAATGGTAAGTCTATTTTGATCTTAGTCAGCGGCGGAACGCTGAATAATGTGGATAGTATTATTGTAACATTCTGCGATCAGGCGAAAGTCAATGCGGAACTTGTACAGAAAGATGTCACGACGGGACTGGCAGTCCTCTCGGTGCCGCTTATGAGCATAGAGGAAGAGACGATGGACGTTATAGACATTGCGAATCTGGGCAGTTCCAATAACAGCAATCTTCTTGGAACGCCTGTCATGGCGCTGGGCAGTCCGATGGGAACGAGCGGGTCGGTCTGTTACGGTGTAGTGACTTCTGCGGGAACAGTGTTAGATCAACCTGATTCCGCATATAAGACGATTACAACGGATATATATGCCAGCCGTAATGCGACGGGGGTGCTCGTCAATCTGAAAGGGATGGTCATCGGCATTATTGATAATGTCAACACAAGCAATGATATGGGAAATCTGTTGACCGCATACGGCATATCTGAGTTGAAGAGAACGATCGAAAAGATGTCCAATGATAAGGAAAGAGCTTATCTTGGTATCCGTGGCGCTGATGTGACGAAAGAGGCAAGCGAGGAACTGAATATCCCGCAGGGTGCATATATTAAAGGGATCGAAATGGATTCTCCCGCAATGGCGGCAGGGATACAGAGCGGCGACGTGGTGGTGCAGATCAATGAGACACCGGTTAACACTTATAACGATCTGCTCACGGTTCTGTATAATGCCAATCCGGAGGATACGCTGACTTTCCTGCTGATGCGGCAGGGACGAGAGATGAACGCAACGGTGACATTGGGAACGAGATAGGCTGTAAAATTATGCCGGGGTGTGCTTATGCCATCGGTAATCGGAGACTCCGCATAGGTTGTGTCTGCGCGCATTTGACATAAGCCTGTATTATGAGGCGCTTCGATAGAATAAAAATCATGCGCAGGAATGAGGATAGGATGAAGTATATTAAGGATTATAAAGAGGGCGACAGAGTATTTGATATCTATCTGTGCAAACATAAGCAGTCCGCGGTTACGAAGAACGGCAAACCATATGATAACGTGATCCTGCAGGACAAGACAGGAACCGTGGATGCTAAGATCTGGGACCCTAATAATGCAGGAATCGAGGATTTCGATACATTAGATTACATAGAAGTGTATGGGGATGTAACCAGTTTTCAGGGAGCGAACCAGGTTAATGTGAAGCGCATCCGCAAGTGCAATGAGGGTGAGTATGATCCCGCGGATTATCTTCCCGTAAGTAAATACCCGATCGAGGATATGATGAAAGAGCTGTTGGCACTGATCGACAGCATCGGGAATCCATATCTGAAGAAATTGCTGCAGGCATTTTTTGTGGAAGACGAGGCATTTGTGAAGGTATTCAAACAATCCTCTGCGGCAAAGACAGTGCACCATGGTTTTGTGGGCGGCCTGTTGCAGCACACGCTTGCAGTGGCGAGACTGTGCGATTATTTTAGCAGTCAATATGCCGTTTTGAACAGAGATCTCCTGCTGACGGCGGCGATCTGTCATGATATCGGCAAGACGAAAGAGTTATCTCTTTTCCCACAGAATGATTATACGGACGACGGACAGTTTCTTGGGCATATTGTAATCGGCAGTGAGATGATCGGGGAGAAGATCAGGATGATAGACGGATTCCCGGCGTTGCTTGCAGGGGAACTGAAGCACTGCATTCTGGCGCATCACGGGGAGTATTTGTTCGGATCACCAAAGAAACCTGCTATTGTGGAAGCGGTCGCGCTGACCTTTGCGGACAATACCGATGCGAAGATGGAGACCTTCACGGAACTTCTGGATAGTACGAATGAAACGGGGTGGCTTGGGTATAACAGGCTGTTTGAGTCTAATGTGAGAGGGACTAAGGTAGAGTAGGATAGCGAAAGAGGTATGACGACCTATGGATTACGGAAAGTATCAGAAAAATGATATTGTCACGGTCAAGATAGAGGATATCGGCAATGACGGTGAAGGAATCGGCAAGGCGGAGGGATATACGCTTTTCGTAAAAGATGCGGTTATCGGCGATGTGGTGGAGGCGAGAATCACCAAATGTAAGAAGAATTATGGTTATGCGAGAGTAGAGAAGGTGGTAACGCCTTCTTCTTTTCGTGTGGAACCTAAGTGCAGATTCCACAGACAGTGCGGCGGTTGCCAGATTCAGGCTATGAGCTATGACAGGCAGTTGATCTATAAACAGGATAAGGTACGGGGAAATCTGATCCGCATCGGCGGATTTGCACCGGAGCTGGTGGATGCTGTGACGGAACCGATCGTCGGCATGGAGGAGCCGTGGCACTATCGTAATAAGGCGCAGTATCCGGTAGGATATGATAAGAACGGGAATCTTGTCACCGGTTTCTATGCGGGCAGGACACATGACATTATAGCAAACACTGACTGCGCGTTAGGCGCGCCGGAGAATCAGGTCATTCTTGAGGCGGTTTTAGACTATATGCGAGAAAACCATGTAATCGCGTATCGTGAGGCAGAGGGCACCGGACTGGTGCGCCATGTGCTGATCCGGACAGGATTTCAGTCGGGGGAAATCATGGTATGCATTGTGATTAACGGAAGGAAGTTGCCGGCAGAGGAGAGGCTGGTTGAGCGGTTGACAGGGCTGAGATTCTCAGAAGGTGAAGGAAGAATGACAAGCATCTCTGTCAGCGTTAACACTGAGAAGACGAACGTAATTATGGGGAAGGAAATCCGGGTGCTCTGGGGGCAGGATCGGATTCACGATACGTTAGGTGGAATATCTTTTGCGATTTCTCCGTTGTCCTTCTATCAGGTTAATCCCGTGCAGACAGAGAAATTGTATGCTCTCGCACTGGATTATGCCGGATTGACAGGGAAAGAGACCGTCTGGGACTTGTACTGCGGAATCGGAACGATATCCCTATTTATGGTGAAGAAGGCAAAGCAGGTGTATGGGGTGGAAGTAGTTCCGGAGGCGATTGCGGATGCCGGAGAGAATGCCCGCGATAATGGGATCAGTAACGTGGAGTTCTTCGTTGGAAAGGCGGAAGCAGTATTGCCGGCATTTTATGAGGGGAAATTGAATACGGATGGTGTGTCGGGAGAGGGAAACGGCAAGGAAATGGAATTGTCGCACGAGCGGATGCGGCATCCTGACGTAATTGTGGTAGATCCGCCACGTAAGGGATGTGATGAGAAGTGTCTGGAGACAATGCTTGCGATGAAACCGGAGAGGATTGTGTATGTGAGCTGTGATTCGGCTACGTTGGCGAGGGATTTGAAGGTACTGTGTGAAGGCGGTTATGAGTTGAAGAGAGTGCGGGCTGTGGATCAGTTTGGGCATAGTGTGCATGTGGAATCTGTGTGTCAGTTGGTAAGGAAGGAGACTGAGAGCAGTGCGGGAGAAAACATAACGAAGAGAAAGATAAATTACCGAGAGGAGGAAGTACTGAACCGCGGGTGTATTTATGGATAGATTGGAAAAGAGATGGGCAATGATGGGAGGAAGCAGATGGAGGAAGTAAGTAAAGCACTAGGGCACGATGACGAGTCAGGATTCTTGTTTGCACAGGAAATGCTCGCAGGAGATGTGACTGCAGCAGTAAATTTTGACAGATTGATGAGACATCCGCAGCAGGGATTTATTATTATGGAGTACTTATTATGCGAAGAAGAGCAAATGCGAAAACATAATACTACTCCATATACAAGTCACCCTAACAAATATTGGGATTTAAACAGGCGTAAATTTTTATCTCTGTGGAGAGCCGCGCTGGATTTGAAGGGAACATTGTACTTAGTCAACTACGCAAAAAGCGGTACGGAGTTTGAGGATCAAATATTACTGATTAAAGTAAAGGGAATGAATGAAAAAGGTATATTTGATCAGGAAAGTACCCAGTTTACCAGAAGAAGCTTTCAGGCATGGTTCAGAGATTTAAATCGGGCTTGTCTGGGACCGGAAGAGAGCATTCTTGCAAGGACGCCTATATATGTCAGAAAGGGTTTTTATCATTCAAAAAATAATTGTTCGTTTATGAGAGGTAAAGCTGACTATTATACATTTGATGAGTCAGAAACTTGGATATATGGAAGGTATCGCGCCTGCAAAGAATGTTACCCAAATAGAAATTATCAGTAGGAGGTGAAATTATATGGGAGAAAGAGAAATGCTGTTTATAGAATATCCAAAATGTTCTACCTGCCAAAAGGCCAAGAAGTGGCTGGACGGACATAACATTACATATACGAACCGTCATATTGTGGAAAATAATCCTTCTTATGACGAATTAAAAGAATGGTATGAAAAAAGCGGATTGCCGCTTAAGAAGTTTTTCAATACAAGCGGTCTCATGTATAAAGATATGAGTCTGAAAGATAAGCTTCCGACCATGAGTGAAGAAGAACAGCTAAAGCTTCTTGCGACTAACGGAATGCTCGTGAAGCGTCCGCTTATCGTGGGTGATGATCTGGTAATTACGGGATTTAGGGAAGCAGAGTGGATGGAGAAACTGCAATAAGAATTGCAAGGCGGACACGCAGATTTGCATGCGACAGAAGATAAATTCCGATTGGAATAAAACGCCGGATTTGCTATAATTGGCGTATACCAAAATCAGGAAATAATACATATGCGGACAGGAGAAAAAACATGACACCAAACCCGAATTTAAAGACATATAATTTGCAGGAAATTGAACATTACAAGATCTACGGTCGAACCGATGAGACGCAGAACCCGCTGCCGCTGTTTTTCAATGGGAGTGGTATTGAAGTGAATGTAACGGGAACAGAGCTGTGGATCGATATTGATGTGGATTATGATATGCATGAGCCATGGATCTGGACGGCGCTTAACGGTGCATTTATGAGCAGGCAGATGCTGGCAGCAGGTATGTATTCGTTGTGTCTTTTCAGGAGCATGAGTCCGGAGGCTGTCAAGAATGTGCAGTTTTTCAGAGAATTGCAGGCGATGTCGGAGGACAATACCTGCCGTTTGTTGATTAAGGGATTGCGCAGCGATGGTGAATTTCGTCCGGTGGCGGCTAAGCGTTATAAACTGGAATTTATTGGCGACAGCATCACTTCTGGAGAGGGAACATACGGAGCAAAGGAGGATACGGACTGGCTGGCCATGTATATGAGCTGTAGCAGGGATTATGTAAGGATGGTTTCCGATGCGCTGGGTGCGGAGTATCGTATGGTATCTCAGGGCGGCTGGGGCGTACTGTGCGGCTGGGATAATGATCCGCGCCACAATATACCGTCCCGCTATGAGAAGATATGCGGTCTGGCGGAGGGAGAGATGAATGAGCATCTGGGCGCGGCTAAGCCTTATGACTTTACAAGCTGGGTGCCGGATGTCATTATTGTGAATCTGGGCACGAATGACGCCAGCGCGTTCAATCAGCCGGCGTGGACAGATCCTATGACGGGACAGACCTTTCAACAGAGAAAAGAGGCAGACGGAACCTATAATGCAGAAGACCTTGCACGCTTCAAACAGGCTGTGATTGATTTCCTCGGAATGATACGCAGGAACAATCCGACTTCTCATATCGTGTGGGCATATGGCATGCTGGGGTATGACCTGACATTGGCAATCACGGACGCCATGAATACTTACCAGCGACAAACAGGAGATACCAATACCGCGTTCCTGCAATTACCTGATACGACGGATGAGACGGTGGGATCTCATGCTCATCCCGGAGAAAAGTCCCATGCAAGGGCGGCGCAGGTAGTCATTGAATATTTGGAAAAATTTCTGGGAGCATAAGAAGGCAGCAAAGCTAAGAGAAAGGTATGGGTATAAGTATGATAAAAAGATACGTATTCGGGAATCCCATTGAGACGGACGCGGTTTTAAATAAGCCGGAAGTCTGTACGTGGAGCAATGACAGACTGTGTTTTCGGGAAAACACATTGGAATGTGGGTTGGAAGAAGATGAGATCGTATATGGACTGGGACAGAATGTGAGGGGAATTAACAAGCGTGGCTGGATCTATGAGAGCAATTGTACGGACGATCCCCAGCATACCGAGAGTAAGCGCTCGCTGTATGGTGCGCACAATTTTCTGTTGCTTGACGGGGAGAAGAAGCTGGGCATCTTCGTAGATACGCCTTCTAAAGTTGTCTTCGATATAGGGTATACCGATCATAATCGGATGCGCATCGCACTACAGACCCCGGATTTTGAATTATATATGATTGAAGGAGAGAGCCTTAGCGGGATCATAAAGGAGTTCCGCGGATTAATCGGCAGAAGTTATATTCCGCCGCGGTGGGCATTCGGTTACGGACAGAGCCGCTGGGGATATCGTTCGGCCGAGGACATCAGGCAGGTGGTAAAGAATTATCGAGACAATCAGATCCCTTTGGACAGTGTATATCTGGATATCGACTATATGGAGCGATATAAAGATTTCACGGTGAATAAGGAGACTTTCCCTGATTTTGAGATGTTTGTGTCGGAAATGAAGGGGCAGGGAATCCACCTCGTGCCGATCATCGACGGCGGTGTCAAGGAAGAGGTCGGATACGATGTGTACGAAGAAGGCAGGGAAAAAGGATATTTCTGTAAGGATGAGGACGGGAAAGATTTTGTGCTCGGTGTCTGGCCGGGAAGGTGCTGCCTGCCGGATATGTTGAACGAGGAGGCGGGAAGATGGTTCGGGCGGAAGTATAAAATATTGCTGGATCAGGGCATAGACGGATTCTGGAATGATATGAATGAGCCGGCGATTTTTTACTCGGAGAAAGGATTGGCGGAAGTGTTTGAGAAGATAGACCAATACCGCAACCGTAATCTTGATATCAATTCTTTCTTTGCGTTTCGGGATCTGGCGGAGCACATTTCCAATAATCCGAAAGATTATGCGTCTTTTTATCATAATTATAAAGGGAAAAGATATTGTCATGAAGACGTGCATAACCTGTTCGGATATTATATGACGCGTTCGGCGGCAGAGGCGTTTGACGAGCTGTCACCGGAGAAGAGGATTCTGCTTTTTTCCAGAGCATCCTATATCGGAATGCACAGATACGGCGGGATCTGGCAGGGAGACAATAATTCATGGTGGTCTCATCTTCTGCTGAATATTCGTATGATGCCGTCCTTGAATATGTGCGGATTCCTGTATACGGGAGCGGATATCGGCGGCTTCGGAGCAGACGCTACGGAGGATTTGCTGATCAGATGGTTATCTTTCGGTGTGTTCACACCTCTGATGAGAAATCACTCAGCGTTGGGAACGAGACTGCAGGAGGCATATCAATTTGGAAACATTGATCTGATGAGAGATGTGATAGGGGTTCGGTATAAACTGCTGCCCTATCTCTACAGTGAATTTATGAAGGCGGCTCTGCGGGACGAAATGATGTTTAAGCCGCTGGGATTTGTCTATGGTGATGACAGGATAGCGAAACATGTGGAGGATCAGCTTCTTTTGGGAGATGAGATCATGATTGCGCCCGTGTATGAGCAGAATGCGGTCGGCAGAACGGTGTATTTTCCGGAGCCTATGAAACTGATTCGGTTTTGCGGTGGGGAAGTACAGGAGGAAGAAGTCTATACGAAGGGTTATTCCTATGTGGACATGGCTCTGGGAGACGTGTGCGTGTTCCTCAAGGAAAACCGCATACTGCCGCTAGCGGACGGGGGACAAAGCATCGCGGAGGTGGATTTCGAACACCTGAAACTGCACTTTTACGGAGATCATGTAAAGCCTTATGAATATTATACGGACGACGGAGAGAGCAGAGACTGCGACCCTGACAGATTTATCAAGATGCTGGAGGCATAATGTGTCTGTTCCGAAGTAGCAGAAAATAAGGCGGTCCGGCGGCAGGACAGAACCATAACACAGTGTCGCATAGGAGAATCACACATATGTTTAAGAGAAAGTCAGCAGCGCAGATACAACATTACGATAAAGAAACCTACAAGCCGATCTTGAAGTGCAGTATCTGCAACGGAGATCAGGTGGCAGGATTTCGGAATCTGCAGACGGGAAAATTTGAGGAGATCATGCTTGTCAGGAATACGGCTGATTTAAGAGAATTTATGGAGCGGTACGGAGTAAGCGAGGTACTGAAGGAATATTGAAAAAAGAAAGGTTAAAGTATTATGCCCAATACGACTAAGTATGCGCTGGAGGCATCGCTTAAGAAGCTGCTTACGAACAGACCGCTTGATAAGATAACAATCAATGACCTCACATCGGATTGCGGGATCAGCCGGATGTCTTTCTACTATCATTTCAAGGATATATATGATCTGGTGGAATGGTGCTGTATCGAGGATGGACGCAAGGCGCTTCAGGGTAAGAAGACCTACGATACATGGAAGGAAGGCATATATCAGATCTTTGAGGCCGTCATGGAGAATAAAACATTTATTTTGAATGTTTACCGATCTGTCGGCAGAGATAAGATTGAGAATTATCTCCACAAACTGACCTATCAGTTGATTGCGGACGTAGTGGAAGAAAAGTGTGAGGGCGTGGATCTGCCGCAGGAGGATAAGGAGTTTATTGCCGGATTCTATAAATACGGTTTCGTCGGGATTATGCTCGACTGGATCGAGCGGGGGATGAAAGATGACTACGGCGTGATCGTGGAGATGATGAGTGTTACCTTACACGGGAGCATTGCGAATTCCATACATAACTTTGAAGAGTGGAAGCAACGTTTTTAATCAAATGAGGCGGAATGATAAGTTTTTTATCATTTCGTCTTTTTTGTAAATGGGATTATGGAAAATATAGGCATATGATAGGGGCATGAGCAGATATCGCTGATGTACAGACGGATGGAAACAGGGCAGCTACTGATCCGGCAGATCTTCCTGCATAATAAGAGACAGGAAGATAACGACATCAGGCGATACATAGAACCAATAAGAAAGGTGGATATGAAAATGGCAAATAAGAAAGGGATCGGCATCGGCGTTGCAGTTGCGGCAGGAGCGGGCGCTGCAGCCTATGCGGCTAAGAACCATAAGAAAAACGAGGCGGGTGAAAATGCACCGCATGCTGTACACAAGAAGGCAGTAGGGAAAAAGAGCGCGTACACGGATCTGGATTACCGCAATACGGAATTAGGCAGATACGACAAGAACAGCAAAGGTATCTATTATACGAACGGCAACTACGAGGCATTTGCCAGACCGAAGAAACCGGAAGGCGTGGATGAGAAGAATGCCTATATCGTAGGCAGCGGCCTTGCAGCTTTAGCAGCGGCGTGCTTCCTGGTACGTGACGGACAGATGCCCGGCAGTCATATTCATATTCTGGAGGCGATGGACATTGCAGGAGGCGCCTGCGACGGAATCAATGACCCGGCCCGTGGATATGTGATGAGGGGCGGCCGCGAGATGGAGAATCATTTCGAGTGTCTCTGGGATCTGTTCCGCAGCATACCCTCCATTGAGACTCCCGGAGTCTCCGTACTGGATGAGTATTACTGGCTGAACAAAGAAGATCCGAACTACTCCTTATGCCGCGCGACAATAAACCGTGGAGAGGATGCGCATACGGACGGCAGGTTCAACTTAAGCCAGAAAGGCTGCATGGAGATCATGAAGCTTTTTATGACCAAGGATGAAGACTTGTATGATAAGACGATCGAGGATGTGTTTGATGAGGAAGTATTTGATTCCACATTCTGGTTATATTGGAGGACTATGTTTGCTTTCGAGAACTGGCACAGTGCATTAGAGATGAAGCTGTATTTCCAGAGATTTATTCATCATATCGCAGGGCTGCCGGATTTCAGCGCACTGAAATTTACGAAGTATAACCAGTATGATTCCCTGATCCTGCCGATGCAGAGATATCTGGAAGAGGCGGGCGTTGATTTTCAGTTCAATACGGAAGTGACCAACGTGATCTTCGATATCGACGGAGAGAAAAAGGTGGCCAAAGCCATAGAGTGTAAAGTAAAAGGAGTAGAGAAAGGCATTGTACTCACGGAAAATGACCTCGTGTTTGTCACCAACGGAAGCTGTACGGAAGGGACGATCTACGGTGATCAGAACCATGCACCGAACGGCGATGCGGAAGTCAGAACGAGCGGCTGCTGGAGCCTGTGGAAAAATATTGCAAAGCAGGACCCGGCATTCGGACGTCCGGAGAAATTCTGCTCCGACATTGCCAAGACCAACTGGGAGTCCGCAACGGTTACTACGCTGGACGACAAGATTATTCCGTATATCACGAATATTTGTAAACGTGACCCCAAGAGCGGCAAGGTCGTTACCGGCGGTATCGTAAGCTGCCAGGATTCTTCATGGCTGATGAGTTGGACGATCAACAGACAGGGGCAGTTCAAGGATCAGGATAAAGATAAAGTATGTGTCTGGGTATATGGTCTGTTTACGGATGTACCCGGAGATTATATCAAGAAACCGATGAAAGAATGTACCGGTAAGGAGATTACGGAGGAATGGCTCTATCATCTGGGCGTGCCGGAAGAGGAGATTTCCGAACTGGCAGAGAACAGCGCTGTCTGTGTGCCTACAATGATGCCCTATATCACAGCATTCTTCATGCCGAGAACCAAGGGAGACCGCCCGGATGTCATTCCTGACGGGTGCGTAAACTTCGCATTCTTAGGGCAGTTTGCGGAAACACCGAGAGATACCGTATTTACAACGGAATATTCTGTAAGGACTGCAATGGAAGCTGTGTACGGCCTGCTCGGCGTGGACAGAGGCGTACCGGAAGTATGGGGCAGCGTGTATGATATACGCGAACTGTTAAGCAGCAGCGTGAAGCTGATGGACGGTAAGTCACCGCTGGAAATTGACTTAGGACCGCTTAATCCCATGAAGAAACTTCTGCTTCATTTTATCAAGGGTACCGCAATCGAGAAAGTAATGCGGGATCAGAGAGTGGTGAAAGAGGGAATGATCTGACAATCCGCGAATGCATTTGTTTGCATGTGGGTGAAGGAACAATATATAAAGGGATGGAAAATGACGCCTGTGTGAGAACACGGGCGTTTTCCAATCCCTCGAGCAACGGTTTTGAAGCGGTATACACGATTTTACAGCTGTGCGCATAGGATAAATAATAATGATAAGGTGTGTACGGCTGCAGGGAGTGTCAGGAGAGACAGACGGCACATCGGGCTGGGGGAAGTTTGCGTATGGATGGGATGGAACAAGTTTTGGAGAATAATTGTAATTTCGGAGGCGTGGCACCGCTGAATCTGCCGTTGCCTTATCCGACGATCCGGGTCAGGGAGGAAAATCAATTCTATGCGAATCTACTTACGCTGGATTATTGCGGATCTGTGTCGGAGCTGACTGCGGCACTGCAATATATCCATGGAGAAAGCTGTCTGTGCTGCCACAAGTGTGGAATGGCCAAGACAATTACAGGGATGGCGGTGGCAGAAATGATTCATCTGCAGATGCTTGGAGAGATGATCCTGCTGCTTGGCGGAACAATTGATTTTTCAATCAAAACGCGCACCGGAAGGCAGATGTGGACACCGGAATACACAAATCTGGCGCACCATGAAGAGCAGATCATAGCAGCAAATCTTGAGGCGGAACAGGCGGCGATTGAGCAGTATCGGCAGCATATGAGCCTGATCGAGGACGATTATGTGAATGCACTTCTGGCGCGGATTGTGCAGGATGAAGAATATCACATTATGTTGTTGCAGAGGCTGTAGGCGGTAACGCGGCCAAGGAATGAAGGCGGCAGTTTGCTGTAGGGTACAGAGATTGTATCTGTAAAAAGTGATGAAAGAACGAAAGGGTATTGGGCGATGGATATACATCGTTCAATGCTTTTTTGGTGTCAAAAAGATTTAGGTGTGGTATAATAGCGTGGGAGTGCGAATTTTTGGACTTGCATGACAAGCCACGAACTTGGACACAAAATACGAAATAACATTTATTGAACTGCGCCATTACACATGATAGTATTAGGATAGAGAGGAGCAGTGACGGATATGGTATTTATAAATGATGCTTGGAATAACACTGGAGACATAGTAGTATATAGTAATTACCATAAATATTGGCTTGATAGAGAAAGAAAAATTAAGAATCCGCTGTTTGATGTTTTTAGCGGGAAAATTCTTGATTTAAAAGAAGGGAAGACATCTGCGGTCATATATTTTTATAATTTATTGGATGCAGAAATCTGCAAGGGTGTAACAATATGTGTGGTGCCATCGAGCGATTCTTCAAAATCGATTACAGGAATCGGTATGCTGGCTGAAATGCTTGCGCAGAATGGACGAGTGGACAAGGCATATTTTCTGAGAAGAAATAAGGATATAGATAAACTGGCATTGGGTGGCAGGAGGAATCAACAAATACATATGCAGTCCATATCAGCAGTGCAGGAAATAGACATCACGGGAGATATTGTATTGTTAATGGATGATGTAACGACCACAGGTAATTCTTTGTATGCATGCAGAGAAATTCTGACACAGGCCGGTGCAGAGCATGTTGAAATGTTTGCTCTGGGGAAAGCGATCTAGCATGAGAAACGGGTATTCTTTCAAAGAAATTCAAAAATTAAATATTGCAGAAAAAACAAAAGAGCAATCTGCAAATTTGGGAATATCTTACTGCACGATAGAAGATAAGAGTTACCCGAACGCCTTGAAGGAGATTCCGGGAAGACCAGTCGTTTTGTATTATAGAGGCGAGATTGGAATTCTAAATACCTACAAGAATATCGCTGTGATCGGAAGCAGGAATTGCTCTTTTAAGGGAAGAGAATTGGCATATAAAACAGGCAGGCTTTTGGCCGCCGAGGGTATGGTTGTGGTAAATGGTCTGGCATTAGGATGTGACACTGAGGCTTTGAGAGGGGCACTTGATGTTTTAGGAAAATGCGTGGCAATCATGCCGTGTGGGTTAGAAAATATTCAGCCAAAATCAAACAGAGGCCTGGCGCAAAAAATTATTGATGCCGGCGGATGCATTCTGAGTGAATATTCGGTGGGTACGAGTTTAGCTAAATATCAATATGTTGAGAGAGATCGTCTGCAAAGTGGTGTCAGCCAAGGCATAGTAATTATTGAGGCCGAAAAACAAAGCGGAACGATGCATACCGCAGAATTTGCAGCCAGTCAGTGCAGGCGTTTGGCATGTTATTATCATAAGTTGCTGGAAATGTCGTCAGGAAATCAATATCTTACTGATTCCGGGAGAGCTGTGAGCATAAGGAATGAAGAAGAGGCGCTTGCATTTGCGAAGGAACTTCCGCGGGCGGAAATTTATCAGCAGATGTCATTGTTTTAGGAGCTGAGGAATAATATTTTGTACGTTAGTTTTAGTAACAAGCGGTGCGGGAAGGCATAAAGGGGAGAATGTGATGGCAGACTTCAAAGGACTGGCGGATAAGCGAAAATTAAAAGAAAGCAAATATGTAATGGATGCGGGGAAGCTGAAAATAGGAAAAGGCGTGATATTCTATGACGGTAATATACTGATACCGCTGTCTGCCATTTCTTTGGCGGAAATATCAGAGCAGGAGAAAAACGGGCAGGGTGATTATGAGTTGAAAATCCAGAACCATGCGGGAACATGTTTTTATGTAACGGCTTTTGACTTGGATTTTATAAGAGAAATACGCAGTGCGCTGATGATTTGCATTAGCGACAGGAGCGCAGTATACAGCGGCGTGGAGAGAGTTGTCGTAATCAAAGGAAACAAAATATACGGAGACAAGATTACGGCTGCGGGGAATATACATATTGACAGTACAAAGCAGCCGGAAACTGCCGTGTCTGAAGAAAAAAAGATCAGCAAGGCAGGAGTCATAACAATATTGGACGATGAATGGAAGACCCTTGAGGATTATGCGTTAAAAAGAATGAAAGATTTTCCGGCGAATGAAAGAAATCATACCATATGCGCGGCTATGGCGGCAGCGGCCGAGCTTCAAAACAGAGAAAAATGCAAAAAGATATTGAAAGTGTCCGGTAATGATGCCTTAGATATGATTATAGCCGGTGCGCCGATCGCGGTAAAAGCGATTATTAATAAGCTCATGTAATGGGAAGGATTGTAGGGAAGTGATTTTGGGGAATTAGTTCTTAGAATAGGCAGAATGGAGAACATATGGCAAGAACGGTAGGAATCGGTATACAGGATTTTGGGAAAATCATTGAGAACGATTATTTTTATGTGGATAAAACAGCCTTTATCAAGGAATGGTGGGAAAGCGGAGATGAGGTAACGCTGATTACCAGACCGCGCCGCTTCGGTAAAACGTTGACAATGAGCATGACGGAGCAATTTTTTTCTGTAAAGTATGCAGGGCGGGGCGATCTGTTTGAGAATCTGTCTATCTGGCAGGAAGAAAAGTTCCGTACTTTGCAGGGAACCTATCCGGTCATCAGCCTTTCTTTTGCGAATGTGAAAGAAAAAGACTATATGGCTACGAGAAAGAAGATTTGCCAGCTTCTTGCGGATTTATATGCAAATTATTCTTTTTTGCTTAATAGTGATGCGCTGCAGGAAGGTGATAAGGAGTTCTTCCGACGTATCTGTGCAGATATGGATGATGTGGATGCTACATTGGCAGTACATTATCTTTCTAAATATTTGAATCTCTATTATGGAAAAAAGGTAATTATCCTTTTGGATGAGTATGACACGCCCATGCAGGAGGCTTACGTGAACGGATATTGGGAAGAGGTGGTGGCTTTTACAAGAAGTCTTTTTAATGCTGCCTTTAAGACCAATCCTTGTCTGGAACGGGCAATTATGACCGGAATCACGAGAGTAAGCAAGGAATCTATTTTCTCTGATTTAAATAACTTGAAAGTAGTAACGACTACATCAGATGAATATGGCACTGTTTTCGGTTTTACGGAAGAAGAAGTTTTTGCGGTCATGGATGAATACGGGCTGGAAGAAAAGGAAAAGGTAAAGAGCTGGTATGATGGTTTTATATTTGGAAAATGGAAGGATATTTATAATCCATGGTCTATTCTGAATTATCTGGATACGGGAAGAGTCGCAACATACTGGGCAAATACCAGTTCCAACAGTCTGGTAGGGAAGCTGATCAGGGAAGGCAGTCCGGATATCAAAATGACGATGGAAGATTTGCTGCACGGAAAGATATTCCATACGATAATAGACGAACAGATTGTATTTAACCAGTTAAACCATAGTGACAGCGCGATCTGGAGTCTGCTTCTTGCGAGCGGGTATTTAAGAGTAGAGCGATTTATGTTCATTGAAAAGAGCGGGAAAACAGAGTACGATCTCAAACTGACGAATAAAGAAGTCCGACTGATGTTTGAACAGATGATTGATGGGTGGTTTCGGGAGTATACGCCGGATTACAATACTTTTATAAAGGCGCTATTACAGGATAATAAAAAGGCGATGAATACGTATATGAACAGAGTAGCGCTGGCAACGTTCAGTAACTTTGATACCGGAAGGAAGCCTTCGGGGGAGACGGAACCGGAGCGGTTTTATCATGGCTTTGTTCTGGGGCTGATGGTGGATCTGGCGGACAGGTATGAGATTACATCCAACAGGGAGAGCGGGTTCGGCAGATATGATGTGATGTTAGATCCGTATGACAAGAATGACAATGCTGTTATAATGGAATTCAAAGTACATGATCCTGATGATGAGAAGAGCCTGCAGGAGACCGTGGATGCGGCGCTTATGCAGATTGAGGAAAAGCGGTATGCGGCGGCGCTGACTGCTAAGGGGATTCCGGAGAGCAGGATACGGAAGTATGGGTTTGCGTTTGAGGGGAAGAAGGTATTGATTGGGTGAAGTATGCTATGGACCAAAAACTGGAAAAAGAAACTTGAAGTTTCTAAGAAGACAGCAGTAGAAGCCGGAAAAGAAATTATGAAAGTATGTATATAATGATTTTATAAGAACATATTTGGTTTGTGAAAATATTATTATAGTAAATATTATAATATTTTTATTTGAGTGGGACAAAATAAACAATGAAGATGTTGAATTATTATTTTAATTTGGACTTGTAAAAACCGAAAAATTATGTTAACATGATATCAACTTTTTGCGGGAGGGGTACAATGGGATACAGTGCTACAGAATATAAGGATAAAATTGGCGGTGACGCACTTGGCGTTTCGCATGCTGCTAAAATGAGCAGGTTAGGGTCGCCAAATGACGGAGTTCCTATTCTTGGAGATAGCGATAACTCAGAGCTGCTTATTAAAGAGATGGAAAATTTGTTGGGACTTAGAAGCTGGATTGATAATGTATAAACGAAAACACTTATTCTTTATGTCGAATAAGTGTTTTCGTTTATACATTATTTATGTGTTAAATAATTGTAGGATAGGGGATAAAACAACAATGGATAAATTTCAAGGTATATTATTTACATTAAAAAAAAGAAAGCAGTATCCAAACGTAGCAGACAGGGAATTTTATGATTTTACTACATTTGGGTATTATGATGGGTTGTCGGTGTCCTATATTAATCAATGGTATCAGTTCAGACCTGCCGGAGTTGCAAGGTTATGTGGCTATGTAAGTCAAGGAGAGCCGTTTACAGATATTTATGTTATTAAAGGATTCTTTCCGGAGGATGAGAGTGCAGATGATGGTTTGTTTGATTATGCACTCTGGCGGGAAATAGGTCAGGAAAATATAAATAAGGAGACTCAGAGCGGACTGAAAAGATATCCATATATTTGCCTTTCAGCTCTCCATTTGTCACAAACGTTTGTGGCGGAATGTGATACCTTAGAAGAAATGACGCACGAAGTTAAGAAATACATCGCACATATAGCGGAGGAAGAGAAGTGGAATTTGAAGGAATTACATTGCGCTGTTTTCCCGATTATTGGTTTTTCTGACTATGTTATTGCATTTGTTTCGGAAGATTTTGAGGCCCCTGCCCGCTGTATCAGCAGGATGCGTGAATGGAAACTATATGAAAAGGCGGTTATATCCAGTTGCTACACTATATGCGGTGTGTATAAAGACTTTAAAGTTACGAAAGAAAATTTAAACTCACACTCTAATGTCAGGCTCCTCGCAGAATTTAGCCTTAAGGAGGGTGCATCGGCTCAGGCATTTCATACTGTAATTCGTGACAAGCTAACAGACAGTTTGGCGGAAGCAGAAATAGATCCAGAGTGGAGAGATAAAGTAAAATCAGAGCTAGACAATTACTATATTACGTTTGGTAAT
Organism: Lachnospiraceae bacterium; assembly: GCA_014804655.1. Classification (GTDB taxonomy): domain Bacteria; phylum Bacillota; class Clostridia; order Lachnospirales; family Lachnospiraceae; genus UBA3282. Next base: position 99,750 of record JAAUZK010000010.1, read on the forward strand.
GTAGATACTCTTGTTATGCCCAATATAAATATTGAGAGTTATCTTGCAATTTTTATGTCGGAGGAGTTTCAACCTGGAGGAATATTTTATAGAAATTATATTATAGGAACAAAGACCAGTATTTGTATTGCGGAGAGAACCAACGTAGACAGTAGTAGTAAATCAGATAGTTATGATGAAGATGACAGTCAAATAGAAACGATTGGAGTAGAATGTAAGTGGAGAGAGTTTTCATATGATTTTGAAAAAAAGCTAAGGGAGAAAAATTATACGGTTCGTATGTCCAGAGCAATTGAGCAGATCATACAAAACTACTATAACATTTCCAATACATTACATGGGTTTGATATTAGATGCAGCCTTAATAATTTTATTAGTGCAACACTTGATGATATCAGAATATGCTGGGAAGATGAAGAGGCCGATTGGGAGGAAATAAAAAGTGCTATTAAAGTATTTAGAGATAAAGTGGGTGATTTTGTGGCAGATCTTTTACGCTCGGATAAGCCCTTCATTGAAGGAAACACTTTGTCTCATCCGGCCATTGGATCAGCCACAAAAATATTGTTTGCTTATACAGCGATTTTAAATAAAATAGCAGATATGATGAGTGATAATGATCAACGGATAATATTTCTTGTTATTAGTGGAGGGGCGGATGCTACAACTGCAATAGATTTGTTCGCATTTGTGCGGGAAGATAAAATTAGTAAAGAAAAAAATATGAAGAAGCCGGTTCTTATTGTGGTGCCTGAAAAAGGATTGTATGATATAAAAGGAACGCTTTTTCGTATGCTGCATGAATGTATGCATTATTGCGGTGAGCGTCTAAGAAAAGAGCGTTATGACTTATATTTAGATATTATGGCTGAGATAATGGCACAAGATATTATGAGAATATATTCAGGTGAAGGATTTATTAGAAAATATCTGGCAGCTCAAAAAATGTACTTGCCACCAGAGCAGTATGAACAAATACATGGCATGGTACAGAAGGAGATAGAAAATTGGTGTAAAGAAGTTAAGGCCGCGGTTAAAAGCTGTATATGTGAATTCAAAGATTTTGTTGAGTATCGACAGCAACATTGTGACGGTGAGAATGCCTATTATGAAAGTGTGCTCTTTCATACGGTATCTGGAAGGGAACGTATTTCAGGTATTTTGAGTGATGACAGTATAGCAGATATCTGGAACAGGAAAGAAGAGCCTCTGAGTGAAAAAATAGAGAAAATAATAAAAGCGGAAGAGGACAAGCTGTACGAGAGGATTAACGTGATTTTGCGTCAAAAATCAGCGCATATATATACTGCAGATATCAGGGCGAGTCGAGTGAGTTATTGGAAGCAAAAAGATGTGGATCGGCGAATAGCTAAATATTTAAATGTGTATGGAGCGTTTCTGGTCGATAATTATAATATCGGAATTAATAAAAATGGAAGATTTTTGTATAATTATGATAAAATTTCAAAATTAGGATTTTGGAGTATGAGAGAGAGTAGGGCAGATTTGCTCGCGATTCGATTGTTGAATATGCATGTAGAGGAGTATTTGTTATCCTTTATATTTGAAGAAGAAGGTATTGATAGGGCAATGCCAATAACGCTGGATAATGTATTGCGGATGGGATCCGTTTTGAAAGTGGGGTTCCATATTTCGAGAGATGATATAGGAACAGCTGTCCGCGACAAAATTCGTGAATATGCCGATAAGATAAAACGTGATGCGGGATATGAATATGAGGATAAAGAAGGACGTATATATGATTATTTAAATGAATATATTGACAGAATCGAATTGCTATTAGAAATATATGAGAGTGGAAGATGGAAAGTGGTCGCTCAAGATATTGAAAAATATTTGACAGATATTTTAACTGTATTGGAGGGGAGATTAGGGGAAATACAAACTATAGAACAGTTGAGAGAAATATACAGGAAATGTGATATGACTGATAAAGATAATGCCTATGCAACGATAGCATATTTGTTCCAACGGTGGGAACAACTGGCGAGGGAGGATAAATGTGAAACTGAAGGATGTACTAATAGATGAAATGTTCAGAAGAAATCAAAGAAATATAGATGAGTTAAAATCGAATCTCAATACTAAGGAAGAAAAAGAAGCATCCTGGGCGTTCTGTCTCGGGGCAGGAGTAAGTATATCATGTGGTCTTCCTGATTGGTCCAAATTGCTGGCAATTATAAGCGGCAATCTTTTGAATTCATATACGATCCCAGATGCGCTGGACAATGAGTTATTGCAAATCATGGCGGAATTAATTGAGCATATCGAAAAAAGCGATGATTTTATTAAGGCAATGTCCGGAGCAGCGCAGGGCACTGCAGTCGGAATATACAGAAATATTGATCCTTTGGAGCTGGCTGAATACATAAGAACTATGGTTGGGGAATTATTTGGCATCAGGGGTAATGATGAATTGATTAACAGGATTTTGCACGAATATATTAAAGAATCATTCGGGGTAAAGTGGGATGCTGATAACAAAATAGTGGGATATGATGAGTCAACCTTAAAAGCAGTAGTAGAAATGATGGAGAATAAAAACATAAGAAGAGCCATTACCTATAATTACGACGACCTTTTGGAAATTTCATTGAGGGAGGATGGCAACCGGGTGGAGACTATTGTGCCGGAAGAGAAAAAGGAATTTGCGGAAGGAACCGATGTGTATAGAGTATATCATTGCCATGGATTGGTTCCGGTTCGAGATTCGGCTGATTTGGAGCAGATTACGTCGCAAATTATATTGACAGAGACATCTTACTATAATGAAGAAGCCAGTAATTATAGTCTGGCAAATGTTTTGCAGGCATATTCCATGAATTATTGCAATCTGCTTTATGTTGGCTTTTCCGGTGCAGATTATACATTCCGTAGGATTATCAGAGGCCTCGGCTTGGATAAAGATGAAATGCAGCATTATATTTTTTTCTGTGCTGATGATATTGTAAATATGGTATATGATGGAACAACAAATAAAGAAATAACGAAAGACGAGTTCATCAGACAAGTGGGGTGTGGTAATACAAAATATGATTATGAGAGGCTGATGATCAACCAGCTCATTGTTTCTAAGACTTTATATTGGAAAGAAAAGGGAATGAATGTGATTTGGTCAACATGGGAGGAACTTCCACAGGTATTGATGGGGCTGTAATGAGTCACCTGTTGCAATGGAGCTTCAGATGTTTTGGAATACCTTATGAACCAGTGGATGGCGGAAAGCAGGCAAAGATAATTTTATTTTTGCCTGTTTTGTGTTACAATAGCGTGAGAAGAATTTTCGAACTTGCAAGGCAGGTCATGAGTATGCTAGAGTGGTAGGCCAATGCTGTTATAATAATATATGCGGTGACAAAACAGAGTAAAAGAAGAACCAATAAAGTGACTTAATAATGATTGGAGTGCGGCGATCTATGCGTAAGTTTCAGAAACAGCAGCTTAAAGACATTTTCAAAGAAATACACATAGTTCATCAGCAGTGCAGAGACAGGCTGGCGGAAAAAGAGTACCAGACAGTAAGAAATTTACTTGCTGACTGCCAGGAGACGGTAATCCAGATTGGGGAGTTTATTGAAGATTTGGAAGGCACCGGGACGGAGGCTGTCTCTTACCTGGAGCGGTATTGTGAAGAACTGTATCAGATCAGTACACAATTGGAAGAAATATCGGCACATAAAGCTTATAAAAGTTTGGAAGGAATATTGATAAAAGCGGAGAATGCAGTGGATCATATTTCTATTCGGAAGGAAATTGTATTTTTGCCGTATAAGGCAAGCATGTGGGATTCACTGGAAAGTGTGTATCTGGCGGCACGGGAAGACGAAATGTGTGATGCTTATGTGGTGCCGATTCCCTATTATGATAAGAATGCAGACGGAAGTTTCGGCGAAATGCACTATGAGGGCGGAGACTATCCAGATAATATTGAGATTACACATTATGAGGCATATGATTTGGAACAAATGCATCCGGATGTCATCTATATACACAATCCCTATGATAACTGTAATATTGTCACCAGCGTACCGGAACGGTATTTCAGCAGCAATCTGAGAAACTGTACGGATTGTCTGGTGTATATCCCATATTTTATATTGAATGAGATAGAGCCGGATAATCAGGAGGCGGTCGATCATATGAAGCATTTTTGCTTCCTGCCGGGAGTGATCTGGGCAGATAAGGTAATCGTGCAGTCTGAGAAGATGAGGCAGATTTATATCAATGAATTTATCAAGGCAGCGAAAGAGAGCGGATTGCCGGAAGAGTATACCAACAGAAAGAGATTGGAAGATAAAATATTAGCGCTTGGTTCTCCGAAATTGGACAAGGCACGCAATACGCGAAGGGAAGATCTGGAAGTGCCTGATGAGTGGCTTAAGGTCATAGAGAAACCGGATGGTACGTGGAAAAAGATTATTTTCTATAATACGAGCATAAGCGCGCTTTTGAATGATGATGAGAAGATGCTTGAAAAGATGAAATGTGTTTTTAGTATATTTAAGGAGCAGCAGGACACGGTGGCGCTTCTGTGGCGGCCGCATCCGTTGATTGCTTCAACGATTAAAAGTATGAAGCCGGAACTCTGGGCGGACTATGAGAAGATTGTGGAGGCATACAGGGAAGAAGGCTGGGGGATATATGATGACAGCGCGGATTTGGAGCGGGCGGTAATATTGAGCGATGCTTATTACGGGGACATGAGCAGTGTAGTGCAGGTATATCAGGAAACGGGGAAGCCGGTTATGATACAGAATGTGGACGTGTTATAGCGAGGCGGAATGTGGCGATTAAGGCAGCATTAGCAGAGTTTGACTATGAATAATAGGAGGCAAACAGAGGATGAGCTGGGAAAAAGAGCTCGGGGTTGCTAAGAAGGCAGCAATAGAAGCCGGAAAAGAAATTATGAAAGTATATAACTCCGAAAAGATAAATGTTGAATATAAGGATGACAGATCTCCGCTTACGGAAGCGGACAGGCAGGCGAATCAAGTAATTGTAGATATGCTGTCAGGGGAGTTTCCTGATTATGCAATCTTATCGGAAGAGGAAAAGGATAACAGAGAAAGGAGGCAGAATGATTACTGCTTTGTAGTAGATCCATTAGACGGAACCAAGGAATTTATAAAAAGGAACGGACAATTTACGGTCAACATTGCTTTAGCCTATAAAGGGAAATCTGTTATGGGCGTAATTTATGTTCCGGTAACGGAAGAATTATATTGGGCGGCGGAAGGTAATGGGGCTTTTTTGACTTTGCATGGCAAGACTGAGAGAATCCATGTATCTGACAGAAGGACGGATATTCGTGTCGTAATGAGCAGTTCTCATGGCTGCGCGGAGATGGACAACCTGATACAAAAAAATAATCTTGTCAACCAAGTTAAAATGGGAAGTTCTTTGAAGGGATGTATCATAGCGAAAGGAGAAGCGGAAATATACTACCGCTTTAACCCTACTATGGAGTGGGATACCGCAGCCATGCAGTGCATCGTGGAGGAGGCCGGGGCAATTTTTAATCAGATGGATGATTCGGAAATGAGATATAACCGAGAGGATTGTCGAAACGGGAAAGGATTCTATATTATCAACTGTGCGGAAAACAAGATGAAGTGGTAAAAAATTAAGTTTTGCTTGATTGCGCGCTTTGCCTGTGGCAAACTTGAAGCTTGCCAAAAAGGGAAACATGGGTATAAACATAAAAAGAGATTGAACATGTGCACAACAAAAGGTGTACAGAAATGAGGAGAACATGCGGGAGTTGACACATTTAGAGCAATTGGAGGCGGAAGCAATCTATATTATGCGGGAAGTTGCCGCTGAGTGCGAGAAGCCGGTAATGCTTTACTCGATTGGTAAGGACAGTTCAGTGATGCTGCATCTGGCCCTTAAGGCTTTCTATCCGGAGAAACCGCCGTTTCCCTTTCTGCATATTGATACGACATGGAAATTTAAAGAAATGATAACTTTTCGGGATGAGACGGCTAAGAGACTAGGCATAGAAATGCTGGTATATACGAACGAAGAGGGTGTGAAACAGGGAATCAACCCTTTTGATCATGGCGCCGCGTATACGGACATCATGAAGACACAGGCATTGAAACAGGCATTGGATCACTATGGCTTTACGGCAGCGTTTGGCGGAGGGAGACGGGATGAGGAGAAATCCCGCGCAAAGGAGAGAGTGTTTTCATTTAGAAATGCACAGCATGCGTGGGATCCGAAGAATCAGCGGCCTGAAATGTGGAAACTGTATAACACGAAGATCAACAAGGGTGAGTCAATCCGCATATTTCCATTGTCCAATTGGACGGAAAAGGACATCTGGCAGTATATACGTCGGGAGAATATAGACATTGTTCCTCTCTACTTTGCGAAGGAAAGACCGATAGTGTATCGGGACGGTAATATCATCATGGTGGATGATGATCGGATGAAGCTGCGGCCGGATGAAAAAATAGAATGGAAAAAAGTGCGGTTCAGGACATTGGGATGTTATCCGCTGACCGGTGGCGTGGAATCTGATGCGGATACATTGGATGCTATTATCAAAGAAACCTTACAGGCCATCACTTCGGAACGGACAAGCAGAGTGATTGATCACGAAGCGGCAGGAAGTATGGAGAGACGTAAGAGAGAGGGTTATTTCTAATTATGAAAAGTTTATTAAAGTTTATAACCTGCGGAAGTGTGGATGACGGTAAATCTACTTTGATCGGTCATATGCTATATGATGCTAAACTGATCTTTGCGGATCAGAAAAAGGCGTTGGAATTAGATAGCAAGGTCGGCAGCCGTGAGGGAAAGATAGATTATTCTCTGCTACTGGATGGACTGATGGCGGAGCGGGAACAGGGCATTACAATTGATGTGGCATACCGGTATTTTACCACGGAAAAAAGAAGTTTTATTGTGGCAGATACACCCGGTCACGAAGAGTATACAAGGAATATGGCGGTGGGAGCATCTTTTGCCGATGTGGCGGTAATTTTGATCGACGCGACACAGGGAATGCTGATTCAGACAAGACGTCATATCAGAATTTGTTCTTTGATGGGGATCAAGCACTTTGTGTTTGCAATTAATAAGATGGACTTAGTTCATTACGATAAGAGTGTTTATGATAAAATAGCCAGAGATATCAAAAAATTCATAAGTGAATTTGATGTGCACTCTATTCGTATGATACCTGTTTCGGCAACAGAGGGGGATAATATTACGCATACGTCATCGACTATGCCATGGTATCATGACGAAACGCTGTTAGAATATCTGGAAAATATAGAACCATCAGATTTGTCGGGGCAGGAAGAGTTTGTCATGACGGTACAGCGTGTCAGCAGACCGAGTCATACTTTTAGAGGATTCCAGGGGCAGATCAATACGGGAGAAATATCCGTGGGGGATGAGGTTGTCGTATTACCCAGCGGCGAGCATGCTAAAGTGGCCGGAATCTACGTGGCAGATCAGGAGGAAGAGACGGCGCAGGCAGGAGAACCGGTTACCCTTCAGCTGGATCGGGAGATAGATATATCCAGAGGCTGTGTACTTTGCAGAAATAGCAGAGCGGAGGAAAATTCCGTATGTGAGGAGGCTCCATTAAGTGTAGAAACCGCTAATATGGTTACGGCAAAACTATTCTGGATGGATGATGACAGATTAGTGCCGGGAAGAAATTATTGGATCAAGATAGGAACGAAAATGCTGCCGGCCTCTGTCATGAATATAAAGTATAAGATTGATGTTAACAGTGGGGAGCAGCTTCCGGCGGAACAGATTTATAAGAATGAACTGGCAGTGTGCGATATTATGTTATCAGAGAAATGTGCTGTCAGCGCGTTTGACAAAAATAAAGAACTCGGCAGTTTTATTTTTATCAACCGAGTGACCAATATGACTTCGGCGTGCGGTACGATCATGCATACTTTGCGCCGCTCCAATAATTTGGTATGGCAGGAAACCGATATCACGAAGCAGATTCGCTCGGAGCAGAAGAATCAGACGCCTAAGACTGTATGGTTTACGGGATTGTCGGGATCAGGCAAGTCCACACTTGCTAATGCGTTGGAGAAAAGATTGGTGGCGATGGGAAGGCACACCATGCTTTTAGACGGCGATAATATCCGTATGGGATTAAATAAGAATCTTGGATTTACGGAATCGGACAGAGTGGAGAATATCAGAAGAATAGCTGAAGTAGCTAAACTTATGAATGATGCGGGATTGATTGTGTTGACGGCGTTTATTTCTCCTTATAAGAGAGATCGGGAAAACGCGAAAGAGATTATTGGAGATGATTTTCTGGAAGTATATGTCAGCACACCGATTGAAGAGTGTGAGAGAAGAGACGTGAAGGGGTTATACAAAAAGGCAAGAAAGGGAGAAATTCCCAATTTCACGGGTATCAGCAGTCCTTATGAAGCTCCGGATACTCCGGATGTGGTAGTTAATACGCAGGAGATGTCTATCGAAGATGCAGTATCTATGATTGTGGATAAAATGTAAAAGTTATTGTTCGCGGTGGGTATTTAGACGTGTAGATATAGAGGGATAGCGTGGCATGATCAGAGAGGATGGCAGCTATCCCTTTTAATGATTTTACAAGGGAACTCCACACGGACACATTCGCTGTGCTTGTGCTTGATGCGGTCTAACAGGACTGTGACTGCCATTCTCCCCATATCCTCTTTGGGGACATTTACTGTGGTCAGAAGCGGAGAAGAGGTTTGGGAGAGCGAAATATTGTCAATTGAGATAACGGATATTCTGGAATCTGTTTTAGCCATTTTGCGATTGCCTGTTTTGGCAGGGTGCAGTTCAGACAGAGCTTTTAACGCTCCTAATGCAGAGATGTCATTGGCGCAGAACACAGCAGTGATATCCTGCCGCAAAAGCGTCTGCATGGCAAGAAAACCGCTGTCAAAGGTTTGATCTGTGGAGCAGATATAATTATAATTTAGAGGAATGCTGCGGGCAATTAGTGTTTCGCAGTAACCGACATAGCGTGATTCAGAGGAACAGTCGCCGATATAGCCGATTTTGCGGTGCCCTAAGGAAAGCAGGTGCTCCATGGCTTTGATGGCGGCTGTTTTGCCGTTACAGATAATTTCATCCATTTTATAGTTTGTCGGGTTACGGTCTACACCTACGATATTTCGCGTATATTTTCTGATTTGGATTAAGAAATCATCAGAGCAGCGTCCTAAGATGATAACCCCGTCTGCCGTTGCAAGGGAAGAAAAGTCGGTCTGTTCGGAAGTAGAGACAGAGTGCAGCAGACAGGAAGAGGCAAATAAGGATTCTTCAATACTCTGAAAAAGCTCACGAAAAAAAGGGTCGGTGTCCAGAGAATGAAAACGGGACAAAATAACAGCGATTCTGTAACCGGAGTTGTCTGCCTGAACGCCTGATTTAAGGTTGCGGGCATAGGAATTCGGAACATAATTTAGGCTGTGCGCGGCCTCCCAGATTTTTTCCTTTAACTCGGGTGAAGCGCAGGTTGACACGGTGTTATTCAGTACACGTGAAACAGTTGAGGGGGAAACTCCCACCATTTCTGCTATTTTTTTTAGCGACATGTTTTCCTCGATTCTCCATGACGGATATACAATATTTATTATTAGGTGACAAGGCTTCATTGTGTGTTAATATACTACACAGAGCAAACGTTTGCGTAAAAACAAGTTGCGAGAACTCTGTACATACAGATATAATACTAATGGTCTATATGCATTATACCCGATAAAAGATTTAAGTTCAACTCATAATAATCGTAGATATGGACGATAAAAAAGATAAAGGAAGATGAAAGCGAGGAGGATAAAATAATTATGAGAAGAAATGAAGCAAACGTTTGCTTAAAAAGCATAGTGACTGCGGTCATTATTCTGTCGATGAGTATTACAGGGTGCGGCAGTGGGGCGAATTCTGTGGCAGGAGGAGATGGGGAAATAGAGCTTTTAAATGTCTCCTACGATCCGACGCGGGAGTTTTATGCGGAGTACAATAAATTATTTAGCGAATATTGGAAAGAGAAGAGCGGGCAGGAAGTAATCGTGACACAGTCGCATGGTGGCTCCGGTTCTCAGGCACGCTCCGTGATTGAAGGAAATGAAGCAGATGTAGTCACGTTGGCGCTGGCGCATGATGTGACAGCGATTGAGGAGGCAGGACTGATTGAGTCCGGATGGCTCGGAGAATTCGACAAGGATAGTTCGCCCTATACATCTACGATTGTATTTCTGGTACATAAGGGAAATGAGAAAAACATACAGGATTGGGATGATCTGGTAAAAGAAGGGATTGAGGTCATTACGCCTAATCCTAAAACATCAGGAGGCGCATGTTGGAATTTCCTGGCGGCGTGGGCGTATCAGCAGGAGCGTGACGGCAATGACGAGGAACAGACGAAAGAATTTATGAGGAAATTGTATCAGAATGTACTCGTGTTAGATTCCGGTGCGAGAGGGGCAACCAATACCTTTGTGGAAAACGGACAGGGAGATATACTGATTGCTTGGGAGAATGAGGCGTATTTGGCGATGGAAGAGTATCCTGATCAGTATGAGATCGTTACACCCAGCGTCAGCATTTTGGCACAGCCTTCGGTAGCTGTGGTGGATCGTAATGTGGAAGATCACGGCACGAGGGAGGCTGCGGAGGCATATCTTGAATATTTATACAGTGATGAGGCGCAGAGGCTGGCGGGAGAGAATTATTATCGCCCGACACAAGAGGAAATTTTGCGGGAGTTTTCGGATCAGTTTAATTTAGAAATGAATCTTATTACGATTGACGACTTCGGCGGATGGGATGAAGCATACCGGGCTTATTTTGATGACGGGGCAATCTTTGATCAGATTTATGATGAATGAAGGAGTAATGGCTATGGAGCAACAGATTGTTAAGATTAAGAATAAGCGTGGCGTAAGAGTGATTCCGGGATTTGGTCTCTCGATGGGAGTGACGCTTTCGATGCTGAGTGTGCTTGTACTGATTCCACTGATCTCCATTTTCATCAGTGCCGGACAGCTTGACCTTCATGAATTTATAGCTGCGGTTACCTCTCGCCAGATTGTTTCCGGATATGTTGTCAGCTTTTCCTGTGCTTTTTTTGCGGCGCTTACGAATGCTGTGTTTGGGATGATTCTCGCGTGGGTGTTGGTGAGATATGACTTTCCGGGGAAACGGTTTATGGATGGAATCATTGAACTGCCTTTTGCGTTACCTACCGCAGTGGCGGGAATTTCCTTGACGTATCTTTACTCGGATCAGGGGTGGATCGGTTCCATATTTGATAAGGCGGGAATAAAAATTGCATATACTCGAATTGGTATTACGATTGCTATGGTTTTTGTCGGGATTCCTTTTGTGGTAAGAACGGTGCAGCCGGTGTTAGCAAAATTGGACAGGCAGTATGAAGAGGCGGCGATGATGCTCGGAGCCGGTCGTATGCGTATTTTCTGCAAAGTAATTCTGCCGGAGCTATTTCCTGCACTGCTCGCGGGATTCGGTCTTGCTTTTGCCAGAGGGATCGGCGAGTATGGGAGTGTTGTGTTTATTGCCGGTAATATTCCCTATAAGACGCAGATTGCGCCTCTGCTTATTATGACCAAGCTGGAACAGTATAAATATGCGGATGCTACTGCGATCGCGTTGGTTTTGCTGTTGATTTCTTTTGTGCTGATGTTCTTGATTAATTCGATACAGATCTATATGCAGAAGTTTGGTAAGGCATGAGGATTCGCAGCAGTTTATATGGATGAATGAGGAGTGAATATGGCTGAAAAGTTAAGCGAAACATACGAACAGGATATTATAGGGGATGGTATTAATTCAATACAGAAGGTGATTGAACCGCATGGGGAAGAATCGGGGCGAACAACCCGATTTATATTGATTGGGATTTCAATGTTATTCCTATTTGTGATGTTGGTTTTGCCTCTGATCGTGGTGATCGTGAAGGCGTTGGGTGATGGGTGGCAGGCGTACATAAAAGCAATATCAGATCGGTATACCGTGAAAGCGTTAGAACTAACGCTGTTTGCAACAGTGTGCGCGGTGGCAGTCAATACGATATTCGGAGTGTTTGCGTCTTTTCTTTTATCCAAGTTTTATTTTAGAGGGCGGCAGGTGTTGGCGACTCTGATTGATATTCCGTTCTCTATCTCCCCGGTGATTGCAGGACTGGTATTTATTTTAACTTTTGGTAATATCGGATGGATGGGGAGCTTCTTGAAGGCTCATAATATTAAAATTGTGTTTGCTGTGCCGGGGGTTATTCTGGCGACGATTTTCGTTACATTCCCGTTTGTTTTCCGTGAGCTGTTCCCGGTTATGAATGCACAGGGCAAAGATGAGGAGGAAGCGGCGGCTCTGATGGGTGCCGGTGGATTTACGATTTTTCGGAGGATAACGTTTCCGCATATTAAGTGGGCACTGTTGTATGGAATCGTCCTGTGTACCGCGCGTGCGATGGGAGAGTTTGGGGCGGTGTCCGTTATCTCCGGACACTTAAGGGGAAAAACGAATACGCTGCCGCTCCATGTAGAAATTCTGTATAACGAGTTTAATACAACGGCGGCATTTGCAGTCTCATCTATTCTGGTCATACTGGCAGTGGTGATTTTGATTATAAGAAGTCTGATAGAGCGTAAGCGTAAATTATTGTAAAAATGTTTGGGGATATGAAAACGGTATGACGGGAAAATAATAAGGCGTGAAAGAGGAAAATTTATGTATGTGGAAATGAGACAGATCAATAAAACTTTTGATGGCTTTCAAGCTTCTAAAGATGTGAGTTTCGGTGTAGAAAAAGGACATCTGGCGGCATTGCTCGGTCCCAGTGGGAGCGGTAAAACAACCATTTTAAGAATGATTGCCGGATTGGACAGGCCGGATTCGGGCGATATCATGATCAACGGAAGCAGAGTGAATGATATACCGGGAAGTAAGCGCGGGATCGGATTTGTTTTTCAGAATTACGCGTTGTTCCGCTATATGACGGTAGCGGACAACATTGCATTTGGTTTGGAAGTGCAGAAAAAAAGCAAGGCGGAGATCAAGAATCGGGTGGAGGAACTATTGGAATTGGTTTCTATGCAGGAACTTGGTAAGAGATATCCCCATCAGCTATCCGGAGGACAAAGGCAGAGGGTAGCGTTTGCGCGAGCGCTGGCACCTGATCCGCAACTCCTTCTGTTGGATGAACCTTTTGCGGCGATTGACGCTAAGGTGCGGCGGGAACTGAGAACGTGGCTGAAAGAGATGATTGGAAGAGTGGGAGTTACCAGCATTTTTGTAACGCATGACCAGGAGGAAGCGGTGGAAGTCGCGGATACCGTAATTATAACTAACCAGGGCAGGATAGAGCAGGTTGGAACACCGGAAGATGTGTGTAGGCGGCCGCAGACGGAATTTGTGGAAGAGTTTATTGATGCGGCGCGGTTTGAGGCGATGATGGCGATGGTGGGGAAATAGAGGAAAAGTCGGCGAAAAAGAATATGTTGAAATGAGGAAGCGCTGTGAATAAATTAGGCACAAAAGCAGAAACATTGCGGAAACTTTATCAAAAGTTAAAACACGCAGAAGTATTACCGCAGTATACTTTTACTGTAGGAGAATGGGAGACTGATCCTGAACAAGTAGAAAAAAAGTTTCTGTTATTAGGTTGGAACAATGAAGTGATTGTGAGAAGTAGTTCACTTGCAGAAGATACAAGCAGTAACTCTCAGGCGGGGAAATATGAATCCATTGCCAGTGTATCCGGTGTAGAGGAATTTCGGAAGGCTGTAGAGACGGTGATTGACTCATATGATGATGACAGTAAGGATAATCAAGTCTTGGTGCAGCCCATGCTTGCCGATGTCAGCATATGTGGTGTTGCGTTTACTTTAGACCCGAACACAATGGGAAATTATTATGTGATCAATTATGATGATAAGGGGTCTACTTCTGCCATTACATCAGGAAATGGGACTGCAAACAAATTATACTATAAATTTAAGCAAGAAATCTGCCGGCAGGTTCTGGCGGAGGAGAAAGAAGGACAAGTTCCGAATTCAGCACATCCGGTATCTGCATCAGGGAAGCGAATTGAGCAATTATGTTTGGCGCTACAGGAGCTCGAGAACTTTTTCGGACAGAATAATCTGGATGTAGAGTTTGCCTTTACAGAGACAAATGAGCTTTATATTTTGCAGGTAAGAGCTTTGTGTATTCAGGGAGAACCGGCAGACAGGGAGCAACAGGAGAAGCAGTTGCGGCGGATCAGAGAGACGATACGACAGGCACAGAAGAAAAAGCCGTTCTTATGTGGGGAAAAAGCGCTTTATAGTGTTATGACTGACTGGAATCCTGCGGAAATGATCGGTATTCGCCCGAAACCGCTGGCGCTGTCTCTTTATCGCGAGATTATTACTGACAGTGTGTGGGCATATCAGCGAGATAATTATGGGTATCGTAATTTAAGAAGTTTTCCTTTGATGGTGGATTTCGGCGGATTGCCGTATATTGATGTGAGAGTGAGCTTCAATTCCTTTATTCCGGCGGAATTGGAAGAGGAACTCAGTGATAAGCTGGTAAATTATTATCTGGACCGTCTAATTGAGAATCCGGCCAAACATGATAAGGCGGAGTTTGATATTGTATTTTCCTGCTATACCTTTGATCTGCCGCAGAGGATACAAATACTCAAAGATTATGGGTTTTCGGAAGGGGAAGTCAATAAGATAGTCGCCGCGCTCAGAGATGTGACAAATAATATTATTGATCATAAGAGCGGTTTGTGGCGTAAAGATTACGGAAAGATTCATATACTAAATAAACGGTATGAAGAGATTATGACCAGTGACTTCAATAAGATTGAAAAAGTTTACTGGTTGCTGGAGGATTGTAAGCGTTATGGAACACTTCCTTTTGCCGGGCTGGCCAGAGCAGCATTTATTGCCGTGCAGATGTTACGATCTCTTGTGACTTGCGGGATTCTTTCGAAAGCGGATTATGAGTCATTTATGAGTGGGGTTAATTCGGTGAGCTCGGATATGAACCATGATTTTGCGGAATTGTCACGGAAAGCTTTTCTTAAGAAATATGGGCATTTGCGACCGGGTACTTATGATATTACTTCCTTACGCTATGATGAAGCACCGGAGTTATATTTTGAAAGGAGTAGTAAGTCGGTGCGGAATATGGCGGACTTGTTTGCTAAGGAGAATGCGGAATACGAAGGTGAAAAGGCAGAGGGTGAGCATAAAGGGAAAGAAGATTTCCGGTTATCGTTGCAGCAGTTGAGCTTGTTGAAAAAACAGCTGTGTGAAAATGGATTGACTAATGATATATTGGAACTGTTGGATTTCATTAAGACTGTCATAGAGGGGCGGGAGTACGGTAAGTTTGCATTTACCAGAAACTTAAGTATGGCACTTAGGCTGATTGGGGAGATCGGACAGGAACAAGGAATCTCGAAAGAGGACTGTGCGTTCCTTCACATTCATGATATTTATGAACTTTACGCTTCTGCGAGGGATGTGCGGACAGGCTTTCTTCATTCCATAGAGAGAGGAAAGTGTGATTACGAAGTGACGCGGTCTATTACGCTGCCGCCTATGATTATAAGTTCAGAAGATGTGCTGCAGTTTTATTATCCGGATTCGGAACCTAATTATATCACGTCGCAACGGACAGCCGGAGAAGTCTATATCCTTGAAGCGGCAAACGGGGCAGGAGACCTGCGGGATAAGATTGTTTTGATACCCAGCGCGGATCCGGGGTATGATTGGATTTTCTCGCATCAGATCAAGGGATTTATTACGATGTTTGGGGGTGCCAATTCGCATATGGCGATTCGCGCAGGTGAACTGTCTATTCCCGCTGTGGTGGGAGTGGGCGGCAAGACCTTCGAGCGATTTAGGAATGCGCAGATGTTGGAGATCGATGCGGGCGGAAAGCTGGTTAGAGTGTTGAAATAGGGAGACGAAGCTTGTATGAGGATAAACTAAAGCAATCTGTTTTATATGCCGATAATTATTATAGTCATTCAGGATGAATGAAAGTATAATGCATGGATGCGATATATGATAGAGGGATTAACTGTCATTGCATCGGGATGTAATGACAGTTTCTGCGTGAGTATAGTATATGTTTTAGTGTGCTGTTCATGACAATGAAGAAAAAGGAGAGGATAAGATGAAACATGGGGATTTTACAGAATTAGCAAAGTACTATGGGAACAGACCGGGATATTCTAAGGTGGTATTGGAGTGTCTAAGGAATCATGTATTTAGCATAGTGGGAGAAGGTAAAGTGGCAGATATCGGTGCCGGAACCGGAAAATTGACGGAGAATCTGTCAGAAATTGGTCTCGGCGGGTTTGCTGTAGAGCCAAATGAGGCTATGCGTGCCGAGGCGGCAAAAAAGTGCATGGGGGGTATTCTGTTGGTCTGAAGGTTATGCAGAAACGACAGGACTTGAAGATAATTGCGTAAATTGGGCGCTCATGGGATCTTCTTTTCATTGGGCAGACAGCAAGCTGGCAGTGAAAGAGTTTCATAGGATTCTTGTTCCGGGCGGTTTCTTTACTGCGATATGGAATCCGAGGGATATCGAGAGTAGTGAATTACATCAAAGAATTGAGGAGGCTGTTTATTCGGAAGTGCCGACAATGAAAAGAGTTTCTTCCGGCAAGACGATTTCAACGGAAGAAATGAGAGAGAAACTGCTTAGTGGAGGATATTTTAAAGATATTCTTTTTATTGAAGCTCCCCATGTGGAGACTATGACAAAAGAAAGATATATGAATACGTGGAAGTCTGTGAATGATATTCAAGTGCAGGCAGGCAAAGAAGGATTTCAAAGGATTTTAGAAAAAATAGCAAAGATTATTTCTGAATTTGATGAAATAGAGGTTCCCTATCTCTCAAGATCATGGACAGTGCAGAGTTGTAAAAGCTGATACATGATTGAATAGAATAGGGATGTCTCTCCCTTTTTGCTGTGCGACTGTATTTGAGATAAAGCAAAAAGGGAGGAAGATCATGAAAACAGAATGGGATTACACAGAATTGGCAGAGGCATATTTAAAAAGACCGGATTATGCACAGGATGCTATTGATAAGATGTTGGGCATTTCCGGAGTAAAGAAAGGGGATCTTGCTTGTGATGTCGGAGCAGGTGCGGCGCATTTGACCTTAAAATTGGCTGAGTACGGGTTGAATGTTTGCGCGATAGAACCCAATGATGCAATGCGCGCAAATGGTATTCGCAGGACAAGTACTTTTGAAACGGTTCAGTGGTTTGAAGGCGTTGGGGAGCATACGGGAATGGAAGAAAGCAAATTTGATCTGGTGACTTTTGGTTCTTCTTTTAATGTTTGTAATCGGCAGGAAGCGCTGGAGGAAGCAAAAAGGATTCTGAAAGATGGCGGCTGGTTCGCCTGCATGTGGAATCATAGGGATCTGGACGATCCGTTGCAGAGGGAAATTGAGGATATTCTGAAAATAGAGATAGCAGATTATAATTACGGAAGCAGACGGGAAGACCAGACGGAAGTCATCAATCAGAGCGGTCTGTTTGGCGAAGTGATCTATGTGGAGGGAACTGTGCTGCATGAGATTCTTGCGGAAGATTTTATCGAAGGATGGAAGTCTCATGGGACTGTGCAGCGCCAATCAAAAGATAAGTTTGATACGATTAATGAAGAAATTCGTAAAGTAGTTGAAGCAAAGGGTGAGAAATATATTAAGGTGCCATATACAACCAGAATATGGATGGCACAAGTGAAGGCGTAAAGGAGAGACATGGTTTCTGACATGAAAATCGTACTGTATACGCAGAGAGTTGAAGTAGTGGAAAGTTATGGAGAGCGGCGTGACTGTGCTGATCAGAATATTCCACGGTTTATTGAAGCGTGTGGATATTTGCCGATTCCGCTGCCGAATATTAGGGATATTGCAGAGAAGTTGATAGAGCAAATACGGCCGTCGGGAATCATTTTGACGGGTGGAAACAGTTTAACTAAATATGGTGGAGATGCACCGGAAAGAGATGAGGCGGAGAGGCGGATTTTAGATGTTTCTTTAGGGTGTGATATACCGGTATGCGGATTTTGCAGGGGTATGCAGGTGATCTTGGATTACTTTGATTGTGAATTGGAGCAAGTGCAGGGACATGTGGCAGTCCATCATAAGATTTTAGGAGCATTAGGCGAATTGGAGGTAAATAGTTTTCATAATCAGGCATGTTATAGAGTAAAGGATCCGTTGGAAGTGTTGGCGCAGGCGCAGGATGGTGTAATAGAAGCGATACGACATAAGGAGAAACGCATTTTAGGAACCATGTGGCATCCGGAACGGGAGAATCCTATTATCAATGCAGATATAAGGCTGGTAAGGGGATTGTTTGGCTGAATATAAAGAAATAGTAATAATAGTAATGAAAAGAGGATACTACTATGAAAGTGATTATTTTGGCAGCAGGGCAGGGAACCAGATTACGTCCTTTGACAGATGACAGGCCGAAGTGTATGGTGGAAGTCAACGGAAAAAGCATTATTGAAAGACAGCTTGACACGATGCGTGCTTGTGGAATTTTGGATGAGGATATTACTATTATTTGCGGATACTGTAGCAATGTGTTAAAAAATAGGTTTAAGGGTACAAAGATTCACTTCATTGTAAATGAACAGTACGGTACGACAAATATGGTGTACTCGTTGATGTGTGCAAGAGAACTGATGGAATCGGAAGAAGATATCATTATTTCCTATGGAGATATTATTTATGGGGAGTCTGTTTTTAAGAAAATATTAGGGGCGAGAGATGACATGTCAGTCGTTGTAGATGATGGCTGGTATGGATACTGGTCCGAACGTTGTGAGAATCCGCTCGATGATGCGGAAACATTAATGTTTGATCAAGATAATTATTTGACAGAGATTGGGCAGAAGACTACAGATCTTGCGAAAGTGCAATCCCAGTACATTGGGTTGATGCGCTTTAAGGAAGAGGGGTTGAAAGTAATGTTATCTCTGAGTACAGAAGCTGCGAGAAGAAGTAATAATGGTGAGGCACTTTGGAGAACAACGAGGACTTATGTTAAGATGTATATGACAGACTTGTTACAGGGATTGATTGATGAAGGGCATAAGCTGCGTGCAGTTCATATAGAAAGAGGTTGGTTCGAGATTGATGATTGTGAGGATTTGAAAGTTGTGGAAGCGAGACTGAATTAGCGGTCTGTTGCTAGAACATGTGATGAGGAGACTTATTGTCTGAAGTTGAATTGAGAGATTGGTGACATATGGGAACAGTATATTGGATTACCGGACTTTCCGGTGCGGGTAAGACGACAATCGGAAAATTGTTCTATGTGAAGATGAAAGAAAAATATCCTAATACAGTATTTCTTGATGGGGATACACTTCGGAAGGTATTTGGAGATGATTTGGGTTATTCCAAAGAAGATCGCAAGAAGTGTGCAATACGGTATTCGAGATTGTGTGCTATGTTACAGGAACAAGGGATGAATGTTATTTGCTGTACGATATCTATGTTTGATAGTGTGAGGGAATGGAATAGACTGAATATCAATAACTACAAAGAAATATATGTCAAAGCCTCCATGGAAACTTTGCGAAGGAGGGATCAGAAGGGGCTTTACAGTGGTATTACAGAAGAAAGACAGAAAGAGGTTGTTGGTATTCACATGGATATTGAGGTGCCCAAGCAGCCAGATTTGGTTTTGGAGAATGATGGAGAGAGGATGCCTGTGGAACAGGTAGAGAAGATATTTCGGCATTGTGTGAATTAGGAAATGTGAGAAGATGAAGAGAAAGTATTCTTAGGTGATTTAAGGAGAGGGAGTTAGAATGATAAGATTTTGTGACAGGGAAGTTGGCTGTGAAGAGTACGCATTATTAACCAGAATAGGAATGATAGATTATTTTGTTCCGGATCATAAAGACGATATAATTTGTGTGTATGATAATTTCGATACCATGGGATATATTGGAATGATTACATATGATTCTTTTAGGAATTCTATTGGAATTGACGGAGCCATTCGACGAGAATGTGTGATTCTTAATGCTGATATATGGAAGAATACGAGAGAATACTTTGAAAATCGATCCAAAGATGTACTTCTTCCGGTTTTGAATGAAGCTGGGGAATTAATCTGCTTTGCATATGAGGATAGTGATGCAAATCGTGAAATTCGCATGTTACAAGAGCTACAAGAAAGCCCCGATATTTTACAGTTTACGGATATATATCCTGAATTTAGATGTGTTAAGATTTATGAGTTTAACGAATTAGCTTTCTTTTTTGCAAAATATCTGGAGAAACTAAATATTCCGGTAGAAGTTAATGGTGAAATGTGGCAGGATTTCTTCAATGGAGTAAAATGTCAGGCTCTTGATTATGAATGTCTTACGATATACGCAGAAGGAATTGAAGGAAAAACGCGAAAATGGAAAGAAAATTTATTAAAAAGTGTTTCTGTGGAGTTTGAGTGCATTGATAAAATATATGAGGCCAATATAAAAAATGGAAATATAAAAGATGCAGATGGTGATTTTTTGTGGCTTATAGAACGACTCAGGAATGAAAGAGAAATTGTAATTATTGGCACAGGGATTTTTTCTTTAAATGTATGTGATTTGTTATTGGCTAATGACATTGATATTTTCTGTTTTATGTCAGAAGATGAAAATCTTCGAAAATATCGAATCGTTGGGAAAAAGGTATTGTCTGACAGGGAGATTAGCAAAGGTACAAAACATCCTGTATTTTTAGAGTGCTGTGCTGAAAACAGTGCATGGGGATTTGGCGGAGTAGACGGATACGGGTACAGAGGCTATCAGAGGAATCGCAGTTTTTTCTTAGTAAAGGATTATATAGATATCCCTGTAGGGAATTTACAGAATGTGCTAA
This sequence comes from Lachnospiraceae bacterium, assembly GCA_014804655.1. GTDB lineage: Bacteria > Bacillota > Clostridia > Lachnospirales > Lachnospiraceae > UBA3282. The sequence continues at coordinate 120,701 of JAAUZK010000010.1, forward strand.
GAGGTAAAAATGTTTTTCTTCTTGGTAATCTTAATTTGTGCTATTATGTGAGTCACGCGCTTGAAGTAGTAGAAGATTGCAATATTGTCTATTGGGATTTATTAGAAGAGAATTTAGGAAAAGATATAAGAATGGCAGTCACAGATGGGGAGGATATGAGGGACAATGATATTTGCCTTTTGATTGAACCTCAATATTATTGCTATGGGGAAGAGAGATGTCAAATCATACAAAGGAAAGAGCAATTTTTTGAGAAATTGAGGGAAAAAGGGATTAATAATATTACGGAATATTTTTCTAATAATGAAGTTCTTATTTCTATTCAGAGATACAAAAAAGAAAAGTATACGATTCCTTGTCTAACTCCTAATAAAATAGTGCTTAATATATCGGGACATATGAGTGGGAACACGTTTATTGAAAGTATATTGGATAGCCATCATCCGGATATGCTGATGATGAATAGTGTTGCTGTCGGGCGAATATTAGGTAATATGTTCCTTATATGTGTACAATTATCTGAAGAAAAAACAGAGAATATATTACGGGAATTTTGGAAAATATATAGTGCGATAACAACGGATGAGACGACGTTACTATTTTCAAATAAGGGCATTTTTTCCCAAAAAATGGAGGAATTATTAGCACAAAAAGAAACTTTCACATCACAGGAATTATTTGTTATGATTCATATGGCGTATGAAAAGATATTGGGAAGGGATATATCGGATGTACAAAACATGCTGTTATATCATGAACAGCGTGAAGAAAGAAATCCAGGACGAATCAATTATGAGGCGTGGCTGTGTGATGAGAAAGTAAGCGGTTATTCAATTATGTTGACAAGAAACGCATATACGCGGGTGGGATCTTTTTTTAGATTTTGCACGAAGTATGATACGTTTTTCTATCCTAGGATAAACGCATGGTGGGAGCATATGGTTTATATAGATGAAGGTAGTAAAATACCTGATAACTGGAAGCGATTTCGGGTTAAATTTGAAACTTTAAAGACTGAACCTGTGAAGACTCTTCAAGGCATCTGTGATGAGGTGGGTCTCTCGTGGTCTGAGGATTTTCTGGAAGACATATTCATAAGAGAGAAAGAACAGTCGGCAGATGAAGTAATAAATAACTTTAATTTAAAGCCGGCATATAATCTGTATGAAGAGTTTTTTTCTGATTTCGACAGATTTCGGATTGATATGATGTTTTCAGGTGTACAAAGACAATTTGGCTATCCCTATGTAAGGTGTCTGGATTTTTCCAGACGGCAGTTGCAGGAAATGTTTTTAAAAGAATTTAGATTTGAGAGAAAATTAGCTTATGCAAGCGATTACTATAAGATGCGGTATCGTAAAGATTTTATAGATAGAGTAAGAGAGTGTTTACAAAAAGTTCGAAGAGACGAGTTGTATAGAATATAGTGCAATATAATATTTTATTTTGTGCATTTCCGAAGGACGAAACTAAAATAATATATTCTATATGTTGATAGCTACTATGATTTTATAATCTGTGACACCGAGTAACATCAAATTTGGATTAAATGGATCACATATAATAGTAGAAAGCCTAAAAGGAGATTTTTATGCAAGAAAATCTTTTTGTTACAAAAGCAACTATGCCCCCATACGAGGAATTTATTGAAGCAATAAAACCGTTATGGAACACACATTTGATTACCAATATGGGAAAATACCATCAAGAATTAGAGGAAAGACTACGACAGTATCTTAAAGTACCAAAACTGTCCTTAATGGTAAATGGACATATGTCATTAGAAATGGCAATTCAGACATTTCATTTTCCGGAAGGTGCTGAGGTTATTACTACACCATTTACATTTATTTCTACGACGCATGCGATTATCAGGAATCATTTGAAACCAGTATTTTGTGACGTGAAATTAAGCGATGGTACAATAGACGAATCCAAAATAGAGGAGTTAATTACAGAAAAGACAGTGGCAATTGTTCCCGTACATGTTTATGGAAATGTTTGCAATATAGAGGAAATACAGAGAATTGCGCATTGTTATCATTTAAAGGTAATTTATGATGCGGCACATGCCTTTGGAGTGGAGTATAAAGGAAAAGGAATTGGTTCATATGGCGATGCCTCCATTTTCAGTTTCCACGCGACAAAGGTTTATAATACAATTGAAGGTGGCGCAGTTACCTTTTCAGATCATAAAATATATGAGCAGTTATACAATCTAAAAAATTTTGGGATTCAAGGAGAAGAAATGGTAGTAGATATCGGGGCAAATGCCAAAATGAATGAAATGTCAGCAATCATGGGATTGTGTAATCTTAAATATGTGGATGAGGCTCTTGAGGAACGAAAAAAGAGATATGAATTTTATAAAAAAAATCTTGAAGGGATAAAGGGGATTCGTCTTTTTGACAGAAATCAGGAGGCAAGTAATAATTATGCCTACTTTCCCATTTTAATTGACGACTCGTATGATAAAAGTCGGGACGAATTACATAGTGCTCTGCGAGAACACAATATTTATGCGCGGAAATATTTTTATCCATTGACTTCAGATCAAGAATGTTTTAAAAATGAATATCGAAACGCACAACTGGAATATGCAAGATGCATTTCAAAAAAAGTTTTGGTATTACCACTTTATGATACCTTGGAAATGGAAAATATGGAGCGAGTACTTGATAAAATAGTGTAATCGATTTATGATAGGGGGATTAATATGCAAGTGGGAATTATGCAGCCTTATTTTTTCCCATATATTGGATATTGGCAGCTGATATATGCAGTAGATAAGTTTGTCTTGCTTGATGATGTGAACTACATTATGCGAGGATATATTAATAGAAATAGTATTTTGTTAAATGGAAACCCATATCGATTTACGATTCCAATAAAAAAGGCATCACAAAATAAATTGATTATGGAAACAAAATTAAATTTTAGTTTGCCGGAAAAGAGAAAGTTTTTGAAGTTATTAGATTGTGCATATAAACACGCTCCGTATTATGATGTTGTTATGCCAATAATCGAGTATATTATTCTTAGCCCACAAGAAGATTTAACAAAATACATATATATAAGTTTGAATGAAGTTTGCAAGTATTTACAAATTCAGACAGAAATTCTTATTTCTTCACAAATAGAAAAAAATACAGACTTACACGGAGAAAACAGAATTATTGAGATTTGTAAAAAATTGCATGCAAATATTTACATTAATCCTTGTGGTGGCAGAAAATTATATTCCCAGGAGAATTTTCGTAAAGAAAATATAGAACTTTATTTTCTAGATACAATTCAAGAGTGCATTTATTATAAACAAAAAAAGGGAGAGTTTGTTTCGAACTTGTCCATATTGGATGTGATGTTTTATAATAACAGAGAAACAATTGCAAGATTTTTAGGGGAATATGAGTTGAATCAAACTTAAAAAGAAGCTGTTTAGATATTACTGTAGATGATAATATGAGTATTGTAAGCGTTTGGGCGAGGAGAAGTTAGGAATGTCATATATTGATATTGCGCGTCATTATGAAAATTGTTATAGAATGTATGGAGATAATAACAGAGGGGTTGATTGGCCGAATAAGGAGGATGTAGACACCAGATATCAAGTGATATTAGATGTGATGAAATTTGATCGTAGAAATGACTTAAGAATGGGAAAATTTTCATTGTTAGATTTTGGTTGTGGATTAGGGCATTTATATGAATATATTGAAAAAAATAATGTGCCGGTTTTATATTCTGGGTTGGATATATCACCTTTATTTACTGATAAATGTAAAGAAAAATTCCCAGATGTGGAGTTTATCACATTGGATTTGCTTGAAGATGAATATAAATTGATGAAATATTATGATTATATCGTTTTAAATGGTGTTTTTACAGAAAAACGGGACTTGGTTTATGAAGAAATGTTTGAGTATTTTAAAGAACTTATTTCTAAAATTTGGAGAAACACAAATCGCGGAATTGCATTTAATGTAATGTCTAAGGATGTGGATTGGGAGCGTGAAGACTTATTCCATTTGTCATTAAGTGCGTTAAGTGGTTTTTTGACAAAAGAAATTACAAGGAATTTTATTATAAGGAATGATTATGGATTATATGAATATATGGTGTATGTATATAAATAAAATTTAGAAAGCAAAGGAGATTTTGAGATGCTCATGTTAGAGGAATTAAAAAAATTAAACATTAAAGAGAATCTAGCGGATGAATTAAAACGGCAGAATTTGCCACTTGTTATGTGGGGAGCTGGGGAAATTGCAGAGGAAGTAAATTTTTATTTGAAAAAAAATGATATTAAATTGGATGATGTCTTTGTGGACAATGAATATTATTCTGAAAATGTATTGTTTGATGGAAAAATGGTACTTTCAGCCTCTATGTTGAGAGAGAAATATAAAGTTGTTAATGTTATATTAGGATGTTCAAACTATGAGAGAATTAAATCTATAGAGAAACTTGCGTTTGTAAATAAAGTGTTCTATTTATTTAGCTATACTTATGGGTTATATGAAAAGACGCCTTTGGATGAGATTAAAGAAAATATTGATGAATTTGAAAAGATTAATGGTATATTTGCGGACGATTTATCATCTCAAAATTATCTTGCTTTTTTAAAAACAAGAGTCAGTGGCAATAATTCATATGTATTTGATTTGTTTAAACGGGAAAGTAATTATTTTAACAATGATATATTTAAAGCCGATGCGAAAGAAGTACTTATGGATATTGGTGCATTTGATGGAGATACGATACGTCTGTTCTTAAAGGAGAGCGGAGGACATTATAAGCATGTCTATGCACTGGAACCAGATAAGGTTAATAGAGAAATGCTAGAAAAGTATGTTCATAAAAATGCGTTGCAAAATGTTACGATTGCAGGAGAAATACCTTGGAAGGAAGAGGGGGAATTACATTTTGTTACAAACGAAAACGGGCAATTATCAAGTTTAGTGTTTAATGAAAATGGTAGAGCAGAAGGTGTAGGGAAAGGTATCCGTGCAAAACAGTTAGACGAGATGTTTCAGTATACAGAAAATATAACCTTGATAAAAATTAATTATTTAGAGGGGGTAAAAGAGGCATTACAAGGAGCAGAAAATATTTTAAAAATACATAAGCCCAAGTTGGCAATTTCTGTGGGTTTTGATTGTAACAACATTAGAAGCGTGCCAATGATAATTAAGGAAATTAATCCCGATTATAAATTATATTTAAGGTATAATCGAGCAACTGTATCTGCACTTACATGTTATGGAATTATTTAGATCAGGTTACGATTAAGAGATCGCCCGTTTATAGATTATAAATAAAAATTTGGAGAGAGAATAGATTTTCTTTATTATGTGATAAGAGTTTTTATGAAGACATCAAAAGACTGGAGGTGAGAATCGGGATGCTAAACCTTATCGAAAGAACGGAAGAAAACGAGATACAAAATAAATCGGAAATTAATACTAACTATAGAGGACGATTCGAAGTCAATACAGTAAAATCTATGTGGAAGCTTAAGGAAGAATATAAACTCTATCATATTTTTGTTTGGTTGGAAAATCAGATAGATATGGATATGTTTATTAAATTGAGTTTTTCAGGCATAATGGTCGAAGGGTTTTGCAATAATTATACAGAGACAATGGGCTCTTTTTTTGGAAAGCCAATCGTTCATATAGCGTCAATTATTTATAGGGAAGATGTCTTATTGGTTTGCTTTGAAGATAGAAAAAAAGAAAAACTTCGGGAGAAATTTTCAGAGAAGAAGGATTTGCTACTTTCTTATGATGAATTATTTGAAATTTGTGATCAAATAAAGTATGGTAAAGTTGTTGTTCTTTATGATTCCGTAAAAGAAGCACAGAGGGTAGTAAAAAAGTTGCAAGAGTACAATGCCAATCTTGTGGGGACTTGCGCGCTAGGAAATGGAAATGATACACAAATTTTGTCAGAGAAATCATTCGCATTAGAAGAGGTATTAGCGAGAGAAAATCAATACAATATTGTTTTGGCATCTTCAAAAGGATATTATGAAAAAAGCATATTGGATTTGCCTAATATGAATATTGACATTTTTGTTCCATCTGAGGATATATTTTATTCTTCCTTTCTTGTAATTACGATAGGATATTTGGGATTATATTTGAATAAAGCATTACGTAAGGGTAAAAAAATTATATTGTATGGAACCGAATCCTACTTTACAAATGCGTGGATGAATTTTTTGCATACTTTGGGAGTAAATTTGGACAAACTGGTAGATAACTGTGAGAATATGCAGAATATGGTTTACAGTGTGTATGAGCTTGCTTATGAGAATCCAAAAGACACATATATAATTATAAACAAGGAGGTAAATAAGTGGTCGGAAGCCTGTGAACTTATAGAAAGTTTAGGTTTTTCAGATTTTAATGAAATGTATACAGGGTTATATGCAGTTTCGTATCGACATCTTCCATATATAACAGATATATCACTTGGATACGTTACATCAGAACTTTTGAAAAATACAGAATGTGAAGGGTTTCGTATATATGGAGAAGTGGGAGAGGAAAAATACAAAATAGTTACATTGGGTGGGTCCACGACTACGTCGGAGGCCTTTAGAGTCCCGTGTTGGCCCGAATTATTGTTTAAGAAATTAATAGAAGAAGGTCATGAAATTGTTATTTATAATGGAGGTGTAGATGGATATACAGCGGCTGATGAGCTACATAAACTAATACGCGACGTAAGCTGTATAAAACCTGATCTGGTCATCAGTTTTTCAGGAATAAATAACCGCAGAAGGTCAGTATATCCATATGTATCATCACATTTAATCAATGTTTTTGAGGAAATATGTCATGATGGATTATGTAAGGGACTAAAAAATGAAGTTATGAGCACGGCACAAATTTGGATACAACAAGAGCAAATGATGCGCGAGATCAGTGAGAATGTCTATAACGCAAAATTTATTTGTTTTGTACAACCTGTATATATCTCTAAGGAGAAATTGTTGCCATGGGAACGATTGCAATTTGTAAATGTTGATGGAAATAGGGAGTTTTCCTTAAAATTTAGGAAAGAGGTATCGGAGTTGGCAAAACAATTTGCTTGGATGGTAGATATGCAGGATTTTTTTGATGAATATCCGGATGTTTTTTTTGACAGTATGCATGTGTATGAAAAAGGCAATCAAATGATAGCGGATGAAATATATAATTATATAAAAGAAGGGTTGTAAAATACAAATGTATATTTTGGGAATTTCAGCATTATACCATGATTCGGCAGCGGCATTGATTAAAGATGGTAATATTATTGCAGCAGTACAAGAAGAGCGATTTACAAGGAAAAAGCATGATATGGGGATTCCATTCCATGCAATTAAATATTGTATGGAATATGCCGGAATTACATCGGAAGATTTGGAATGTGTTGTGTATTATGACAATCCTATAATGACCTTGGATCGTTTTGCGAAAAATGCACTGGCACTGGGAGAAAAAAGCGATAGGTTAATTGCACGAACCTTTGAATCAATGCATTCTAAAAAAATATGGATACATAAAGAAATTGAAAAAGCGATTGGCGGTTTGGGAAAACGAGGGAAACTATTAGTAACAGAGCACCACATTTCCCACGCTGCTTCCGCTTTTTATCCATCTCCGTTTACCGATGCAATCATTCTTACAGTTGATGGTGTGGGAGAATGGGCAACTACTACTATAGGTGTCGGGCATGGGAGGGAAATATCTTTATTTGAGCAAATATCATATCCGCATTCTTTGGGTCTCTTATATAGCGCATTTACTTACTTTTGCGGGTTTAAAGTGAATTCGGGAGATTACAAATTTATGGGTTTAGCGCCCTATGGTAAGCCAATTTATTATGAAGTCTTAAAAAAGGAAATTATTGATGTAAAAGCTGATGGCTCTTATCGCTTGAATTTGGATTATTTTGATTTTCAAAATGGCGGAACTATGATTCAAGAAGACAAATTCGCGCAGTTGTTTGGTGGTGGAAGAAGAAAGCCGGAGGAACAGATTACCAGAAGAGAAATGGATATTGCGGCATCTGTACAGAAATTAACCGAAGAGATTATACTTCAGCTTGCCAGCCACGCAAAGAAAGTATATGGGTGCGATATTCCTAACATAGTACTTGCTGGCGGATGTGCATTGAACTGTGTGGCAAATGGAAAACTCTTGAGAGAAAAGATTTTCGATAATATTTGGATACAACCTGCTGCGGGGGATGCCGGTGGAGCGTTAGGAGCAGCATTGTATGCATATTATATGATATACCAAAAGGAACGTCATGTGAAACTGCCAGACAAGCAGGATGGCAGTTATTTAGGACCGGCATATTCTGTAAAAGAAATTAAAGAATATTTAGATGAAAAACAATATGTATACCATGAGATTATAGAAATGAAAGATTTTTATAAAAGGGCTGCGCATGAGTTGGCTTTGGGCAAAGTGGTCGGTTTATTTCACGGAAGAATGGAATATGGACCGCGTGCCTTAGGGAATCGTAGTATTGTGGCGGATCCTCGCTCACAGAAGATGCAGTCCAAATTAAATCTAAAGATAAAGTATAGAGAATCGTTTCGGCCATTTGCACCTGCTGTATTAGAAGAACGCTTAGAGGACTATTTTGAACTGCATTCTCCCAGTCCATATATGCTGTTGGTAGATCAGGTGAAAAAGGAAAGACAAGAAGCATTTGATTTGGATAGATTATTTGAGGCATCAGGTGATAATATGCTTCCGATCGTAAATGAGATGCGGTCGGATATTCCGGCAGTTACACATGTGGATTATAGTGCCAGAATTCAGACTGTAAACAGGGAGTGTAATGAACATTTCTATAATCTCATAAAGTCTTTTGAAGAAGAAACAGGATGTGGGGTTGTTGTAAACACCTCTTTTAATGTGCGTGGAGAGCCTATTGTTTGCACTCCTGAAGAAGCTTGTACCTGTTTTATGAGGACACAGATGGATGTACTGCTTTTAGAGAATATTATTCTTTATAAGGAAGAACAAAATGAATGGGAAGAGGGTGAAGACTGGAGGAATGAATATGAACTTGACTAGTGATGAAGAAAGAATGTATGCATGGGCGGTCAGACAGTATAATCAACAGGCAGAAGATAGAGTGTTTTCTAAATTTGATTCCGAGGCAGAAAGTTATTATGAAAAGCGTAAGGAGAAAAGAGGAGCTGTTGAATATAGTTTTGAAACCTTTGCCGAGTTAAAAGATATGTTTAGCGGTGTATGGGGAGAAGAGAACTTGATGCAGGAGATGATATTGATATCCGCTGTGACTGCAATGAAATATAAACCGAAGCTAGTTGAAGAGGAAGGGGCAACTATAAGGATAGCAAAGGATAGGATATCGGATTCAACGGAGATACCGGAGTATGTATATGTGTTTTGATATTATGGGAATTGATAGAAGGAAAGGAATAGTATGAATGAGAAAAAAATCTTGCGCTGTCAAAGTAAGAAAAAAGCATTGGTAGATATCATGGTTCTTACTTATAACCATGAAAGGTATATAGGACAAGCTCTTGATAGCATATTAATGCAACAGACAGATTTCCCTTATAGAATAGTAGTTGGCGAAGATTGTTCTACAGATAATACAAGGGAAATTGTATTAGATTATTATGAAAGATTTTCAGATAAAATGGAGGTTGTTTTATGGGAGAAGAATGTTGGTGTTCTTCAGAATGATTTGGAAATTATGAGAAAATGTGATGCAAAATATATTGCAAGTCTGGAAGGTGATGATTATTGGACAGATAAACATAAGTTACAAAAACAGGTCTTTTTTTTAGAGTCGCATCAGAACTATATTGGAACAGCGCATAATGTTCGATGTGTTGATCAATGGGGAGAACTATTGCACAGAGATTTCCGGTTTTATCCTGTCTGTGAAGAACATATTTACGGAAAGAAACAGGCGTTAAAGCATGAGCTGATTTCTCAGACGGCAAGTCTTGTTTATAGAAATGTATATAAAGAATGGAAGGATAGTCAATGGGAATTTTATCTTAAAAGTAATATAAATGGGGATTTGGTTGGACAGACTTTTTTGGGTATGCAGGGAGATGTGTATTTCTTTAGAGAAATAATGGCAGATCATCGAAGGAGTTTCGAGGGCGATAGTTGGACTAGCAAAACTAGTGGCAGAAATATGCTATTTTATAATTATGTGGTTTGGAAAAAATTGGATCAATATTTGGCAGCGCAATATGGGGTAGGCATAAATACAGAAAATATGTGGGATTTTTTGTGGAGCGAGGGTAAGAGAAGACTGTTATGTGATTTTAATATAAAAAATTTGAAAGTTTGTTGTCAACTATTGTTTAATAAGTGATAGGGAGAGGGGCAGAAGTTAATATAATGCGAGGAAAATATCTTAGTAGTTATGATGCTGTTTTAGTAAATAATGAATTACTTCTTTTTAATAGCGCATGTGGTCTTTTAATGAAGTACAATGTAGAAGATTTTTCGTACAAAGTGGAAGCTCAGATTAAGTATGATAAGGCATGTGTGAAAAGACTGATTAAGGCAGGTCGGGATATTTTTTTAGTTTTTCTTAACAAAAAAGGTATTATTAAATATAATTTGGATACACATATAACTGAGATTTATGGAGGAGATGATACGCTTTTGGAAAAGCATCAAAAAATATGGGGTGCTTTTATTAATGATTGCAATATTTGGTTATTTCCAACATATATTTCCGGAAAAATAGCTTTTTTTAATATTCGGACAAAAAAACAAGAAGAATATATGTCGATTAAAAATCTTTTTAAATTAAAAGGTATCGCACTAAAAGAAGAAGATTATGTTTCAAATCTACATCAACTTGGAAATAAAATTTGGGCGGCTGTTTGTGGAACGACATATGTTTTTTCATTTAGTCTTGTTGACAAAAAGATGCAAATTTTTGATACAAAGTGTGATGATATTACGAGTTTTCATTATGATGGTAAAGATTTTTGGATATATACTGCCAAGGAAAGATGTATAATAAATTGGAACCCAGAATACGGGCAATGTGAAGAATATTATATAGACTCGGAAGTGAATATTGGGGAAGATGAATGTTTTTGGTTTATATGTAGTGCATATAATAAAATTTTTATGATTCCCTATCTTGATTACAATATCTTAGTTATAGAAAGAAATTCTGGAATATGTTCCTCGTTGGGGTTTGCAGAACATTTCTTTCGGGTGGATAACAAGTTATCGTTAAGCCTTTTTGGAGGCTGTCTAATGCAAAAAAATAAATTAATATTATTGCCTAATGCAGTGAATCAGATAGTTATATGTAATTTGATTAATAATAAGATTGAGTTTTGTGAAGGCAAATTATATCAAAAAGATTATGAGAGATATTATTTGCTGGAAGTGTTTGGTGCGGAGATTTATATGGAGGTAGCTGAGTATCCCCTGGAACAGTTTATAGGAGTATTAAAAATGTATAATAATAGTACACAATGTAATTCAAAAGAAAATGTTGGAAAGAAAATTTATAAAAACATGTAAATTTGTATAAAAGAGGGGAATTTATGCCAAAGATTTTTTTAATAGGTTGTATTACGCTTGGTGGTTTGGGTATAGGGGCCTTTTTAGGATGGTATTTCACTGGACATAGATATTGCGTACAAATCAAGCATTTGAGAGAATTATCCGAAAAGTATCTTATGTGGGTACGATTATATGATATATGGATGATGGATGACGAACGAGGAAGAACAATCGAGGATTATTTAATTGCAAGAGGAAGCAGAAATATTGCAATATATGGAATGTCGTACTTAGGGATTCGTCTATGCAGGCGGTTGAAGCAAAGAGGTATCATCAATGTCGAATATGCAATGGACAGCAATCCGCAGATTGAATTGCCCGATATAGTGATATATTATCCGGGAAGCGAGAAAAGAAATGTGGATTCAGTTATTGTAACTGCAATATATTCTTTTGATGCAATCAGAGAACGCTTACTTCAAAGAGGATATAAGCATGTATATGCAATAGATGAGATTTTATATGATTTGCTTAAAGATAATGCTGACTGATATTCTGCGCAATATATAAAAGAGTAATAATAAAAGAATAAAAATATAGGATTGTACTTTATATGTAAAGCGAAAAGGGGCATTATATATGGATGAATTAAATGTTATGTATATATGGAATGATACAACGATGGGGGGCGCATCGCAATCCTTATTGGATATGGTAAAAGGTATTCGGAACAAAGTGCAGCCTGTTGTAATTATGAAGGAAAAGAATGTAATGGAAGAGTATCTGTCTGCCTTGGGAATTAAATATTATATTGTTCCATTTCCAAGAGATCAATGTCTAATTAATACGGCGACTGTAGGAAGGGCCGAACAAAATTTTGCAGATGATTATGAAGCAGCCTTAAAACTTATAGAAATTATACATAAAGAAAATATAAGGTTAATCCATATAAATTCCAGTACTGGCAATGTGGGGGCTATTACGGCATTGATGATGAAAATACCATATGTATGGCATATAAGGGAATTTTTAGAGGAAGATTTTGGATGTGAATTTTTGGACAAGAAATTGAAAGGTGAATTGTTTTCCAGAGCAAGTACACTTGTGGCCATATCAGATTGCGTTCAGCAGTCTTACATAAGAAAATATCAAGTAACCCCAGTTCGGATATATAATGGGATAGATATAAATAAATTTAAGAAAGAGCTAAAGAGTACTATAATTTCAAAGTCAATTTTTTTGTTTGCAGGAATGATCACACCTGAAAAGGGGCAGTTTGATGCAATTAAAGCAGTTGAACTTATGATTAATAGGGGATATAGAGACATTAGGTTGAATATTGTAGGAGATGGTAGAGAAAATTATGTTGCAAGTTTAAAAAAGTATGTTTTAGAAAGAAGATTGGAGAATAATATTCGATTTTTTCCATTTCAAAAAGATTTAGCCAATTTTAGGGAAGAAGCAACCTATTCTATTACAGGGTCAAAATATGAAGCGCTTGGCAGAACCACGATAGAAGCAATGTTGGCCGGAAACATAGTAATAGGGGCCGATACAGGAGGAACAAGAGAAATCATAGGAGAAGCGCAGGAAAGAGGGTATTTATACAGGCAAGGTGATTACAAAAATTTAGCTGAAATAATGCAGAAAGCAATGGAGGAGCCGATTGATAGTAAGATGAAGCGGCGAATGTATGCTCAGGAATATGCAACAGTTACTTTTGATTTACAGAATTACTGCGCAGAAATAATTACATTGTATGAAAACATTCTAAATAAAAAAAGCAATTTGAGTAGTGATCTGTTTTTATTTCAATTGCAGAAACGCTATACAGAGATAGAGAATAAACGTTATAAAAGATTAGAAGCGACATTCGGGCAGACCTCACAATGGTTACATATCAGACAGAGCGGTTATTCTCTTTCATCTTACTTTGAGAATCATAATATAAAGGAAATAGCTATTTATGGAATGGCATATTTAGGATGGAGTTTATACAATGAACTAAAAAACAGTTCTATAAAAATAAGCTATGTAATGGACAGAAATTCTGGTGCAGTTGGAGATTCGCTTATGTTGATTAATCCGGATGACGAGCTACTTCCTAAAGTGGACGCAATAGTAGTGACAGTGGTATCACAGCAGGAAGAATTGGTTCGATGGCTGAAAACCAGATGTTCGTATTGTGTGATTGGTCTGATAGAGATCCTGAATTCTGTTTATGCAGCTATAGAAGATTGAGACATTGTGATAGGAGATAAAAAATGGTTAAAGATTTGGAATTAATGAAGAATATTACGCCTCTGTTTGAAAAGCGGCTTGTTATTTGGGGAGCAGGTTATATGGGGCATTTAATTATAGAGGATATTGTGGCTATGGGAGCAGGCTCGCAAGGAATTTATCTTTGTGACTCAGACAGCAGATTGTGGGGGAAGACAATCTTGGGGAATGAGATTTCATCACCTGATAATGTTCAGCAGGAGATGGAAAAAGAAGGGTTAGAGAAATGTGTAATATTAGTAACTGTCTTATCAATAGATGCACAAAATGAAATTTTAGAAAATATTGAGAGACTATATGGAGACGATGTGGATGTTTATACTAAGTATGCAATTGAGTGGGGCATATATATGAATATAAAAAATCCATATATAAAAAAAGATTTTAGGGATAAAATGTTAATTGAACATGAAAAAAACAAATTACTTCGCGAAGAACATTCGTTGCAAAAGGATATAGCATTAAAATATTTTGCTCTTTTGCCATTGCATAACGATGAAATCATATTGATATATCAAAAAGGAAAAGTTGGTTCATCGTCGGTATATAGGAGCCTAAGAAATTATAATCGGAATGTATTGCATTGTCATACATTGGCAGATATAGGTGAAAAGGAAGACGATTTATGCAAATTATTGAATTTGAAATCTGGAAAAATAATTACTTTAGTACGAGATCCAATTGCAAGACGAATCTCTGAAATGTGGGAGAATATTGCAAGTATGGAGCGTTATAGTACAAATGTAGATTTCTCTGAAATTGAGAGCTACTATTTTAAGAAAGGTTTTTGGCATGGAGATGCAGAATGGTTTGATGAGCAAATAAAAACTTTTTTTAATATAGATATATTTGAATATCCGTTTGATACAGAAAAAGGATACACCATTATAAAACAGGGGAATATAGAAGTATTATTATTGACATTGGAAAAACTAAATAATTTGGAGGAGGTAATAGGAAATTTTTTAGGGATTAAGAGTTTTCAGCTGTCAAGAAATAATGTAGGAAAAGAAAAATTATATCGTTTCGCATTTCAATCTTTTAAGAGAAATTTTACAATTTCTGAGGAAGAGATAGAAGAATTGTATAGGAAGAGTAAATATATGAAATATTTTTATTCAGAACAGGAGAGGGAAGAATTTTATGCAAAATGGGTGAGTCATGTAAAGAAATAGAATTTATTTTTTGAAATACACGGAACGAATGACCAGAAAGAGCTTATGTCGAACTGGGGGAGGGGTTAAGGAAATGAATCAAATTATTATATACGGAGCGGGAATGATCGGAAGACGATACTATGATTTTTTTAAATCACTCCATATGGAAGACATTATATATGCCTATTGTGATAGAAATTATAAAGAAATAAAATCTATAGGTGAAGTTCCGGTATATTCATATGATGATTTGAAGAATGTGGGATATCCTTTTGTAATCGCTCTGATAGAACAAGAAGAGGTTTGTGTACAACTCCAGAATGATGCACAGACATATTATGACAGCGTTGAAAGCTGGATTAAGAATTATCAAGGGAATGATAATGATCCAATAAGGATGTGCGCGGTCTATCGTAATATGGAACGGAAAGTAAATGGTGGTATAGAAAATGAAAATAGATTGGATAATCTAGATAAAGAAATATATGCGTCAATACCTGACTTGAATTTGGATAAAGCAGTAAAAATATATGGCGGGATTTGTCCCTGTTGCAAAGAGAAGACACTTTTTATAGCATACGACCACTGGTTAAGAGATTATTATAAGTGCTTATTTTGTGGAAGCATTCCAAGGCAAAGGGCGCTTATGAAGGTACTAGAGAGGGAAATGCCAAATTGGAAAGATATGAAAATACATGAAAGTTCACCAAGCGGAAATATTTTGCGTATTTTTAAGAAACAGTGTGCACAATATACATATTCTTATTGGTATGAGAATGAAGCATTAGGTGTAGAATTACAAAATGGTGGTATAAACGAGAATTTGGAAAATTTAACATTTGAAAATGAAACGTTTGATATTTTCATCACACAGGATGTTTTAGAACATGTAAACCATCCGGAAAAAGTTTTGACGGAGATAGCCCGGACCCTTAAAAAGGGTGGCAAACATATTTTTACTACACCGTTATATCCGTTTAAAAAGACAATTCCCAGAATAAAAATGGAAGGAGATAAAAGAGAGCTTATTTTGCCGCCGATTTATCATGGGAATCCAATTAGTGGAGAGGGATCATTAGTAACATATGAATGGGGCGGATATGATTTTCTTGAAATGATTGATGAGAGCACGGGCATGGAATCTAAGATAGTAGAATTTCCAAATAGTAAAGAAAATTTCGAAAATGGACTGGAGGGAGATTTCCTGCAAGTTATTGTCTCCACGAAGGTATAAGAAATGCAGGTGCCCAAGAAGATGTATTAAGGAGGATGGTGCTGAAGGAGGCGCCGCTACCGGAGGATATCCAGAAGCTTGGTGTGGAAGGCGTGAACAGGATATGGAGGGACGCAAAGCTGAGGGGCGCCGGAATGAAGAGGGCAAAGACCCTGGTATCGGCTGCGGAGCACAGCGTAGGAAGCAAAGAAGCACCGGGAGCAGCAAGGCTTGAGCTGAGGAACCTGCTGGATGACATGGATGTATATGCGTCAAGGCTGGAGGAGATTCTCCGGAACATAGAGGAAAAGCTGAAAGAGATCCCATATGTTGACAAGCTGATGGAGATCAAGGGGATTGGGCTGGTGACAGTCAGCGGATTCATTGCGGAGGTGGGTGACATTGGACATTTTGATAACCCAAAGCAGCTGCAGAAGCTGGCAGGATATGCGATCGTAGCAAATGATTCCGGAAAGCATAACGGCGAAAGCCGGATCAGTCACAGGGGAAGGAAACGCCTGAGATATGTGCTGTATGAAGCGGCAATATCGCTGATCGGGAAGAATGCAGAGTTCAGGGAGATACATGAGTATTACAGAACCCGCAGGGATAATCCGTTAAAGAAAATGCAGTCTGTAGTAGTGGTAGCATGTAAGATACTGAGGGTATTCTACACGATACTGACAAAAGGCGTGGACTATGATGCGGGGAAACTGATGGGTGACATCAGGAGGCCTCAGATCCAGGCAGCGTAATAAACGGACAAAAAACACAGGCAACACCCTGTCATAGCTGGGTTGAGCTTTCAAATGTATTGGTTGAGAGCTGAATCCAGCTGTGACAGGAAGGCTGGAAGGCATGAGGAACGGTCCGGGAAAACGTCCACCGGAAGGTGCCGGAGAGGGAATCATACAGAAAAGGTCAGTAATACTTAAAAACAAAGAATGAGCCGGCAGTCGGCAGGAATATTTTCCATAGGGCATGCCCCTGCAAAGGAGCTGAGCTGACACCCTGGTTATGGACAGGCGGGACGAAGGAAGTTAGGACCCGGCAGAGATGCAGGTGATCCTGGTAGACACGGGAGGTACGCTGCCGTAGAAGGAGAGGCATACACAAGGCCATGTAGAGCGGAAAGTGAAGACGTTCTACTTCGTATACCCCAACACCTCTATTTTCGTACCAGATACAGAGAAATGTCCATCATCGTGGCTCATTCATCTGAGATATGTAACTAAAAATTCCTTGAAAAATAGGGGAAAAAGACTTGACTAAATAGGGAGAGGAAACTATGGTTGTTGTTCGAATATATGAGGGTTTGGGAAATCAGATGTTTGAATACGCGTATGCATATGCTCTCAGTAAAAGGTTGGAAAGCAGAGGGATAAAAGTATATATTGATGTGCGGGATAAAACTGTTACTGAATTTGATAAGGAAAGATATGGTCGAGCATTAGATATTTTGCAATTTAATATAAAATTACCAAGGGCTGAAGAGTCGATATTAAGGCATTGGACATATATTAATGATAAAAAAATGTTGCATAGAATAAAGTTTTTTTTGGCGGAACATCAATTGTGGAAATACAAAGTTTTTAAGGAATTAAAATATAACTATACAAGGGATTATTTGCAAGTAGAAGATAATACTTATGTTGTTGGTTGGTTTCAGCATTATCAGTATTTTGAAAAATATAGAAATGTATTATTGAAGGAGTTTACTTATGCAGAAGAATGGTGCATGCCTGAACAGCTGAAAAAAATTATGAGAGATTATCAAGTTGCGTCAGTGCATGTTCGCAGAGGTGATTATATAAAGAATTCTAAAGTCAGAAAATTAATGTGTGAATTGGGAGAAAAATATTATCAGGCAGCAGTTGTCCGTCTACAATCGGAATTAACGGCTCCATACCTTTTTATATTTACAGATGATGAAGAATGGGTAGAGAAAAATCTGGAATTTGAAATTCCCAATTTGGTAGTAAGTAATCATTACAATTTGTCGGCTCTACAAGAAATGGTACTTATGAGCCAGTGTAACCATAATATTATTGCTAATTCGACATTTAGTTGGTGGGGGGCATGGCTAAATATGCATGAAGATAAGATTGTGATTGCACCTAAAAAATGGTTTGTAGATAAAAAGCGAAATAATATTGCTATGAAAAACTGGATATTAGTGTAAAATGATTAGTAAATGAGAAGGAAAAGATTATATGATGAGAAAGAAAATATTGATATGGGGAGCGGGTCGTCGTGGGGAAAATGTATATCAGATACTCAAAACACACAAAAGATATGAGATAGTTGCTTTTGGTGATAATAATAAGGAAATATGGGGGCAGGAGAAATTTCACTTGCCTATTGTGGGCATAGAGAGTATAATAAATTTTCACGATTTGGAATGTATTATAATTGCATCTGTGGAGGCAAATAAGATTGAAGAACAGTTAAAGCAAATAACAGATATTCCGGTTTACAAGAGTATTGATGATTTAGTGATTCAAAGAATTTCAATAGATATTTCAGGCTTTTGTAATGCCAAATGTAAATGGTGTGTTACAGGACAAAAAAACAGACAGAACGGGTATTTTGACATTCGATATATGTCATATGCTAAATTTACAGATATTTATGCACATTTATATCAAAATGGGATTATTGCGAAGGATACGGAGATAATGTTGTTTAGTTGGGGAGAACCGTTATTGAATAGGGATTATCTCCAAATTATAGATTTTCTGGCCGAACAGAAGCAGAAGTTTTCTGTGAGTACAAATGCCTCAAAGGTACAATTGGTGCAGAGAAAGGATGCATATAAGAATTGTTGTACATTTATATTTTCGATGTCAGGATTTTCACAAGCATCTTATGATCGAATACATGGGTTTTCATTCGAAAGGATTAAGAAAAATATTATCATGCTAAATGAAAATATAAAAGAGCATGGTTTTAGCGGAGACGGAAGCGTATCATTTCATGTTTATCAATTTAATCATGACGAAATTTCAAATGCAAAAAAATTTTCGCAGGATTTAGGATTAAGATTTAATCCTTATTATCCTTATTTTAATGGTAATAGTATGACAGAAGAATTTTTAGAAAATCGGATGGATGCAGAGGTTCTCAAGGAAGCTATGGAGGAATTACATATTACACATGTAAGAGAACTTTTGAAGAAAAGACCGGAAGATTATAGATGTTTTCTGGAAAATATTATCTCTATAGACTGCGAGGGAAATCTGGTTTTATGTTGTGCGGCTGATTCAAAATTGGTTGACTATAGTTGGGGAAGTATATTTCAAGTGTCGTCTTTCGAACAGATGAAAACGAAGAGAAAAGAAATGCTTCAAAGTCAGTCTTGTCAAAGGTGCAGAAGGCTTGGAATTGACTATTGGATGGGGAATAATCCGGTTTATCAAGAAAGAGACTTGGGTTAAACATAGGCGGAAAAGGGATTAGCCCCAGATTGATTGGAAGTATTAGATCGGGAGAAAAATTATGAAAAGTAAAATTTTGTGTATTTATTTTCCACAGTTTCATGCTATCCCGGAAAACGATGAATGGTGGGGGAAAGGTTTTACAGAGTGGGAGAATGTAAAAAGCGGTAGGCCTTTTTATCCTGGGCATTATCAGCCAAGAGAGCCACTACATGATGATTATTATGATTTGTCAGATTTGAAAGTTTTAGAGAGACATGTTCGGTTGGCACAGAAAGCAGGAATTAAAGGATTTTGTTTTTATCATTATTATTTTAAGGGCAAAAAATTGTTAGAAAGACCAATTGAAGAGTATAGAGATAATTCTAAAGAGAAATTTCCGTATTGCTTGATTTGGGCAAACCAATCTTGGATACGTACATGGCACCAAACATCTCCCCAAAATGAAATACTACTACAACAAAAATATGGTGGGAAAGCAGATTGGGAGAAACATTTCTATTATTTATTAGATTTTTTTAAAGATGAACGGTATATCAAAATAGGCAATAAACCAGTGTATATTATTTATATTCCTCAAGATATAAAATCAAGACGGCAAATGTTTATGATGTGGGATAAGTTAGCAAAGGAGGAAGGTTTTAATGGAATATATTTAATTGCAATGAGTACGTCCTATGGAGTGGATGCCAAGAGCGAATTTTATGACGCGTTTATGGATTTTGAGCCACTCAGCCTTTTTAATAATGAAAAAACATGGAGAAGTTATTTGGAGTGTTGGAAAGTTAATCATATAAATAACATGAAAGAACAGTGTAGGTTATCAAATTGGATATGGACAAGAAATGTTTACTCATACGCTTATTTATGTGAGCGAATAGAAAAGATGGCAAAGATCAATGCCCCTAAAATTTATTCGGGAATTTTTGCAGGATGGGATAATACTGCCAGAAAAGATGAAGCAGGAATTGTTGTGACGGGGAGTACTCCGAGAAAATTTCAGAAGCACGTTGCAGAAATGTTAAGACTGTCTGAAAGGAATAAAAAGGAATTTATTTTTTTAAATGCATGGAATGAATGGTCGGAAGGGGCGTATATTGAGCCGGACAAAAAAAATGGTTACGCTTATTTAAGTGCTTTGAGGAATGCAGTTGATAAGTATGAGCAGGAATAGAAAGTGCTTTGGAGAAAAAGGGGAAGGTTTGAGATAAGTTATGAAAGAAGACAGAAAATATTATATATATGGTGCCGGACGTAATGGTTTGCTGCTATTATCAATTATGCGGAAACTGACATTGGGAGTAGAGGCATTTATTGATCGGGATATAAATAAGCGGGGGAGATTTTGCGGCATCAAATGTATTTCCTTAGAAGATGCATCTGCGCAATTGCAGTCGGTGATTATTCTAATTTCTGTTGATCAAAGCGAGGGAATTGAGGAAGAACTAAGAAGTTATAATTTTGAAACTATATATAATCTTGGAAAAATTCTCTCTAAGCTACACTTTTTTTTCCCTTTGACTACGTGCGATGAGGATTATAAAAGAGTAGCCCCCTTTAATTACTATGAGTCACCATATCCAGATATAATAGAAGTACATAAGAATGAAGAAAAGATATTTGAGAATAAAGAGGTAAAAGAAATTGATTTTAATTTGGATCGGCAATTTGAGTTACTGGATGCTTTTGCTTCTATACCGCTTTTGAAATGGGATAAAAATCCCATAGAAAAATTAAGATATTATTCTGATAATAATTATTTCACGATAGGGTGCGCACACATATTACAGTGCATGATGTGTACCGTAAGGCCAAAAAGAATTATAGAAGTCGGTTCAGGATTTTCAACGGCAGTTATGCTTGATACCAATGAGCATTGCTTAAATAATAATATACATATTTCTTCAGTTGAGCCCTATCCGGATCGATTGAAGAGTTTGCTACGTCCGACGGACAAAATATGTATATATGAAAAACGGCTGGAAGATATGCCGCTAGATTACTTTGAATGTCTGGATGAAAATGATATTTTGTTTATAGATTCATCCCATATATCGAAAATTAATTCGGATGTTAACTATATTTTTTTTGAAATATTACCAAGATTGAAAAGAGGTGTATACATTCACTTCCATGATATTTTTTACCCGTTTATTTATCCGAAATCGTGGATATATGAAGGACGGGCTTATAATGAAATGTATATGCTTAGGACATTTCTTATGAACAATAAAAAGTATAAAATACAATTATTTCCGGACATGTTGGTTAAAGAGAATTATAGGAAAGGGTGTGGGATGTTGAATAGTAGTAGAATTAATAGTATATATTTAAGAAAAGAATAGAAATAGAAATAATAAAGTTGCATGTGTAATAGATTGGAGTATGGATGGGCAGAAAAGTAGGTATTGTGCTAATAAATTATAATGGAGAAAAGTACATTTCAGACTGTTTGAATAGTTTACAGGCACAAACTTATGCAAATATTGAGATTTTATTTTGGGATAATCATTCAAGCGATACTTCCGTAGAAATTGTAAAGCGGTTATATCCGCAAGTGCGTTTGGTGGAGAGTCAATATAATTATGGATTTGCAAAAGCTAATAATCTGGCTGTTAAACAGATGTTAAAAATGGGAGCAGAATATATATTGCTGCTTAATGTGGATACAGTGGCAGATCTTTTTTTGGTAGAACGGCTGTTGGAAAAGGCTGATGCCAATACCGTTACAACCGCACGGATTTGCATGGGAAAGTATGGTGGAGCAAACTGGTATGCTGGTGGGGAGCTGCAATTGGATATTGGAAATGCAAGGCATTTATATATTAGAAATTACAAAAAGGAATCACCGGTAACATTTATTAGCGGTTGTTGCATGATGATTCATAAGGATATAATTAAGAAGTATGGATTATTTAATGCTGAATATTATCTTTACTATGAGGATACAGATTTATGTATGAGGTGGTATTTGGCAGGCGTGCGTATGCTGTATATTCCTAGTGTTAAAGTGTGGCATAAGGTTGGTGGGAGCATAGGAGGATATAAATCTCCCTTGAAAGAATATTATTTGATTAGAAACAGGCTTTATTTTGTGAATAGATATAGAAAATATATAAAAGCAAATACGAAAGATGTTTTATGTAACATAATTATTAGTAAGATCGTGTGTCCAACTGAATATAATGGGAAAATGTTAAGGGCGGCATGTTATGGGATTTTAGATTATTATCTTGGGAAGATGGGAAAGATTGATCATAAAATATGAGGTTGAAAGGTTGTTGTTAAGGAAACAAAAAGATTGGGAGATAATAAAAATGAGAAGACAAGAAAGAAATATGGTGGCATTTTTTCCTTATTCCTTGTGCCAGACATCATATATTCACACTATGCAGGGATTTCTTGAAGGCGAATATAAAGTAATAGATTATTTTGATTTGTTGGATGGGTTATATGATATATGGGAGATTAGAACTATATATTTAAATTGGCCTGAAAGTATAATTAAGGATAAAGATGTCAGGCTGATAAAAAAGGCAAAACTCTGTGGAGTAAAGATTGTATGGGTTTATCATAATAAAATTCCACATGATTCTGATAAAACAAATATGGTAATAGAAAATACAAGATTTCTAATCAAAATAAGCGATGTTATAATTATACATTCTCATCAAAGTGTTGAAATTTTAAAACAATTTGAACCCAAATTGAAATATGAAAAAGTTAAATTTTTGGCACATCCGGAATTTGTGGGCGATTACTTTGGATACGGGCAACCAGATGAAACGCCGAGAAATAAAGATCGTTTTCTTTTTGCATTTTATAGTCTAATTAGACCATACAAAAATATTGAGGTTCTAATTAACGCTTTTAACAGGCTTGATAAATCATATGAATGTGAGCTGGTTATTATGGGACAGGCTCCATCGAAAGAATATTTTAATTTATTGAAGGAGATGGCGCAGGCTAATGACAAGATTACTCTTACTGCTCGATATATAAATTCGCTGGAGATGGCTGCTTATTTGGAACAGGCAGATATACTGGTTTTACCGTATAGTTATAAAAGTGCAATGAATTCAGGAACAATGATTATGGCTTTTTCATACAAAAGGACGGTTATTGTACCGGATATTTGTATGGCAAATGATTATGATGATTATTTAATTTATAAATATACTTATGGAGACGAGGAGAATCATATTCAAGAGTTACATAAAAAAATGGAGATGGCATATAAAGACGGAAAAGAAAGATGCCGCGAAAAAGGAGAAAAGTTATATAATATAGTAATGCAGGATAATGCAAAAAATAAAGTAAAGAAGGACTTGATTAGTATAGTATAGGGATTTGAGGTATGATTCTATTTTTATGGGTAGCTAGTTGCATTGTATGTGTACTTCTGGGGCACTATTTGGGGGATAGGAAGATAAAGAAAAAAGTGAGATCAATACTTAGCAAAAAAACTGAGCGACAAGTGGCATCTGATTATAGAGCGGATTTATTAAATAAATGGCTTGTTGCTGAAAAAAAGAACATAAATATTTTATCCATTTTCAATAATATAGAAACAGAGAATATAGGAATATATGGCTATGGGATTGCGGGAAAACAGTTGGTCAATGATATGAAAGATGCCCAAATTAAGATCACATGCATTATTGATAGAAATGCACATAATTTAGGATGCGATTATCCGATTTATACATTGGATGATGAATTGCCGGAATTAGATATGATTATTGTTACCAGTGTGAATTTGAATGAAGTAAAAAATCATATTAAACAAGAAAATTGTAAAATAATTTTATTGAGAGACATTTTAGAATTAGCTATAGAACGAGAACAGAGGAGTGGGGGAAAATGATATGCTGGTATACGGAGATAATGTTTGGACATTAGAAAATATAGAAAGAGAAATTGAGGAATTTAAAGAAATATATGATAATAGACCGATTATTGACAATAGAGGAGGTATGTCAAGTACACGTTTATTTTGGTCTTGGTATGCTATGAAAACTCTAAACCCACAGTATATTATTGAAAGTGGTGTTTGGAAAGGGCAAGGTACATGGTTATTTGAGAAGGCATGTCCTGATGCACAGATTTTTTCCATAGACATTAATCTGGATAATAGAAAATATATATCAGAACGAGTGAAATATTTTTCGGAAGATTTTTTCTGTATTGATTGGTCTTTTATTAAAGACAAAGAAAAAGCCGTTATTTTTTTTGATGATCATCAGAATGCATATAATCGATTGATGCAGATGAAATTTATGGGATTTAAACAGGCGCTATTTGAAGATAATTATCCTGAAACAGAGGGCGATTGCTATTCTTTAAAAAAAGTTCTGCTTGGAGTTGGGTTTGAGGAAACGGATAAAATAATTATTCCGCCAAACCATGCACATTCTGTGTACTTCAAAGAGAATGTCGAAACATATTTTGAGTTTCCGCCTATTTATAAGACTGATTATGTCAGGTGGGGAAGAGCGTGGGACGATGTACATTATCCAACCCGTAAACCTATTTTTGATAAGGTCGATACAGAAATGCAAAAAATATTGTATGCAGAAGCAAACGATTATACATGGATATGTTTTTGCAAGTTGAGGTAAGGCTTATGGAGAAAAAGGTAAATTGTATTGTAAAATTTATATTAAGAGTTCAGTGTAAAGTACCTCGTGTTGTTTGGGCGGGGTCTTCTTATGGCGGGTTTTATGTTGTGCCCCTTAAATCAATGTATAATGGAAAGGCATTTTCATTTGGTATAGGGGCTGACATTACATTCGATAAATATTTGATGGATAAATGGGGCATGAAGGTTTACGGATTTGATCCAACACCAAAATCTTGTAATTGGGTAAAGCAGTGCTGTGCTGATATAACAAATTTTCACTTTTATGAGTATGGGATTTCAAACGAGGATGGAATAAAAAATTTTTATTTGCCCAAAAATCCGAGAGATATTTCAGGGTCTCTTATTAAGAATGTTACTACGAATAGAAAAATTCAGATTCCTTTTAAGTCCATGGGGACAATTATGAAAGAACTTAGCATAGACGAAGTAGATATTCTCAAATTGGATATTGAAGGATCTGAACTGGAGGCTGTACCAGATATTCTACAAAGCGGGCTGAAGTTTAAGCAGTTGTGTGTCGAAATACATTATAGATTTTGGGAAAAACACAAATACCGGCATTTGTTTAAATTTATCAGATTATTAAACAAAGCAAATTATTATATAGTTGCAGTGTCATCGTCTTATGAAGAAATAACACTATTAAAAAAAGAATAAACAACATTATAATGGGAGGCGTATGAGTAATGTATATAAATAATGACATTGATTACTTAAAATTTTTAAAAGATAAAAAGGTGATTATATTTGGCGCGGGAAGACAGGGGCAAAAAGTTCTTTGGGATTTGAGCAAGCATGATATTGTAACGGTTGCTTTTTGTGATAATGATGTTAAAAAACAAAATCAGTTGATAAGAGGTGTTAAGATAATATCATTTGACGAACTTTTGAAAGTAAATGATGTAGATACAATGATTATAATTAGTACTTTTGAGCGGGAATTGAAAAAACAGTTGTTAATGAACAAAGTATATAATTTTATTTTGGCAACGCAGATTGACTTTGGCGGTGGTGAAGAGTATTACGATGAACAGTATTTCAAGTGGCAGCAAAGTATGGGTGAATTTGGATCCCAAATTAAAGTAAACATGTTTAAGCCATATATTAAGAAAGATATGACTGTTGTTGAATTTGGAAGTGGAGGTGGGTATCTGCTTGCTTTAATCGATGCAAAAGAGAAAATCGGGATAGAAATTAATGATTCAGCTCGTGAGGCAGCGAAAGAAATTGGAATTAAAAGTGTGAAAAATATAAAGGATTTACCTGACAATTTTGCGGATGTCATAATATCGACAAGTGTATTAGAACATGTAGAAAATCCACTGGGAGCTTTGCGGGAATTACATAATAAGTTAAAAAAAGATGGAAAAATAATCTTTCATGTCCCCAATGAGTCTTGTGATACAGAATATACAAGGAGTGATGTGAACAATCACTTTTATACGTGGAATTGCCTAAATATTGGTAATCTTTTTAAGGCGGCGGGATATTTTGTGCAGTCTGTTCAAAAGATACAGGAAATATGGCCGGAGAATTGTTTTGAAGTTGCGAAGGAAGTAAGTCCAGTATTGTTTGATTCGCTTTGTAGTATAGGAGGTAAGGCGTTTGATGCGAATAGGTGTTTAATAGTAGCATGCAAATGAATAATCCGCATAATACAGTCCATAGAGACAATTGAAGAAATACCACTGTTAAAGAAGGAATATGCATGAATATATTATATTTGAATCTTTACGATGAATTTGGCGGGGCAGAAAAAATATGTAATTTATTATATAATCAGTTTTCGCAAGAAGATAAGCATTACCGTTTTGTATTAGCGGGAGACAAGGATAGTGATAAAAATTCATATAGCTTATTTTCAAAACATACTTTTAAGGAAATAGAAGAATATTTGATAGAATATGATTTTCTAAAAAGAATAGTAAGGATATTGGCATTGGTATGTATTGTGCGAATCATATTAGTGAAACGGATAGACGTGGTACATTTGCATAATACACATGATTATTTAATTAGTTGCAGAGGGATAAAAGTACTTTTGAAGTTTGTTCCTGTCGTGTGGACTCTTCATGATATGTGGTCTATGACCGGGTACTGTACGTATTCGGCCAAATGTGTCAGATGGAAAGATAGGTGTAGAAACTGTAAAGATTTATCGGCAAATCGAGTCTTACGTAAGGATTTGCCAGAAAGGTTCTTTTTACAAAAGAAAGCGTTATTTACGGAAAATCATTTATATCGAGTATGTCCGTCAAAATGGCTTTATGACATGATAAAGGACAGTGGGATAGGGGTAAAAAATTTGCTCTGTATACCAAATGGTGTTGATATAGAAACTTTTCGAAGAATTGATAAAAAAACAGCGCGAAGAAAAAATCACTTGAACAACAATAAAAAGTATTTGTTATTTGTTGCTGCATCAACAAATAATAAAAAGAAAGGCATGGATTACTTATTAGATGCAGTTAAGATGCTTAACGATGTGAAGGATTTGGAGATTTTGGTTATAGGGAAGACGGATCATAAAATTTCAGGAAACGGTATACCTGTTCATAGGTTGGGGTATATCTCGGAGGAAAAAGTATTAAATGAAATATATGCAGCAGCCGATTTATTTATTCTTCCAAGTATAGAAGACAATTTTCCATGTACAACTTTAGAGGCTATGGCGTCGGGAACACCAGTTATTGCATTCAGGGTTGGAGGTATTATTGAACAATTAGATGAAGAATCGGGATTTTTGGTAGATGAGATTTTGCCGGGGGAATTAGCAATGAAGATTAGAATGGCATTATCAGATCAGGAAAAGTTAAGTGATATTTCGGAAAAAGCTTATAGAAGGAGTGTGAATTTATTCTCAGCTAATAGCATGAATGACAAGTATAGAATATTGTATAAAAAAGCTATAAAGAGATATAGGAGTTTCAAATGAAAAAACTACTGTTGGTCAGACCATTTGCTAGGGTCATGAATATAAGCACCTATAATTCGCAGGAAATAGGTTTGTGTAAAGCTTTGTGCCGATTGGGCTTTGACTGTGATATTGTTTATTTTTCAAAGACGAATCATGAAGAGATAGTATTTCGTGACAAAAAAAACAGAGTAAAAATAATATGGAGAAGAGGTGTTGTATTCGGAATAAGGGCAATTTATCTTGACTTTTTGAATCCCTTTAAGTTATGGAAATATAATATTATTATTTCCAATGAGTACGATCAAATTATGAGTATCCTTCTGGCATTGCTTCATAGAAATGTATATATATATAATGGACCTTATTTTAATGCGTTTGAAAATGAAAAAAAAATGAAAGCTTACGATTTAATATCTGTACCGGTATGCAATGCATTTGTAAAATGTATTTTTTCAAAAACAGATGATGCCACAACATTTTTGAAAAATAAAGGTTTGAAAAAAGTAGTAACTGTAGGAGTTGGACTGGATATTTCTAAGCTTTACAAAAAGGCAAATGCTTGTGATCAGGTGATGATGAATGATCATGAGGGAAAGCACAATATTCTTTATGTGGGAACTGCGGAAAAAAGAAAACGTGTTGAGTTTATCATGAAGGTGTTCGGGGGTTTATGCAATGAAAGGGATGATGTACAACTTGTCATTGTAGGTATAAAAGATAAAAGAGAAATAGATCGTCTTTTAAGATTAATCGATGTTGTTTACAGAGACCGTGTTTCTTTTTTGGGACAAGTAGATAATCAGCGGATGGCGGATATATATCAACGTGCAGATTGTCTTGTTTTGGCATCAGATGAGGAAATATTCGGAATGGTGCTTCTTGAAGCTATGTATTTCAAAACGCCATGTATTGCAAAGAATGTAGCTGGACCCAAAACCGTTATTGATCACAAGATAAATGGGATTTTGGAGATAGACTATAATGTTGGGAAGTGGAAAGATGATATTGAATATTTGTTAGACAATCCTGATGTAAGAGAGAGTATGGGGAAGAATGCTTATAATAAAGTGATGTCTGAGTTTACTTGGGGTAAAATAGTATATAAAATGTTTAAGAATTGAACATGCAGAAGTGATGTTATAATAAATAAATTTTGCCAATAAGTTTTTTATGGTAATAAAGGCGAGAGGGGCAATAAATGAAAACAATTTTAATTTGGGGAACAGGGAAGCTTGCGAAACAGTTCGTTGAAAATCAATGTCATGGCGATATTATAGGGTTTATAGAAACAGTCAGGACAAAAGATTTTTTTATGCAGAAACCGGTCTATGGAAGCCATGAAATACCAAGTGGATATGACTATATTGTTATAGCAAATTCATATGTGAGTGAAATTTATAATTTATGTCTTAATTTGAGAATTGATGTTTCCAAGATTATATTTTTATATAAGGTTAATAACAGAGTGGGGTGCACGGATCAAGCAGTTATAAAGGAGATATTGCTTGAAAGAAATTATATTAACTATTGTATGGAATTTGGATTACAGGATAGCGCATTAATTGAAAAAGATATTATGGAATACCAAAAATTGAATAAGAGAGTTAATTTTGATATTAATGAGCAAAACATGTGGCCAATCATAAGGGATAAATATGATGTTGCAGGTACTATTAATAATTACTTTTTGCAGGATTTATGGGCTGCCAGACATATTATAGGGAGTGGGATAAAAAAACATTTTGATATTGGAAGCAGACTTGATGGATTTATAGCGCATCTTTTAGCAGCGGACATTGAAGTTACAATGATTGATGTTCGTGAATTTCCGGGAGAAGTTGAGCATCTTTATACGATTGTGGATGATGCTACTTATCTACATCAAGTTATAGATGAAAGTGTTGAGAGTATGTCTGCGCTATGTTCCTTGGAGCATTTTGGTTTAGGAAGATATGGCGATTCAATTGACCCTGAATCTTGCTTTAAGTGCTTCGATAATATTCAAAAAAAATTAAAAAAAGATGGAGAGCTTTATATTTCTGTTCCTGTTGGAAAGGAGAGAGTGGAATTTAATGCTCACAGAATTTTTTATGCCAGTACAGTAGTAGAAAGTTTTTCATCATTACAATTAGTGGAATATTCATGTGTTGCGGAAAAGAAAATTGAATATAGTGTGGATATTCATAAATATGATAATGATATGCATAATGGAGAATATCGATACGGATTATTTCACTTTGTCAAAAAATGATGCAAGATGGATATAAATCTACCCAAAACGCTATACTAGGATGATGTTTTGGGAGATAATGGCATAGATTAATGAAATGATTATAGCATACAATACGTTAGATGATTCCGATCTGGGCAGTGGCGGGGAAACATCTGACGGATCATCAGGGTGAGGAATCTGGGAATAGTGGGACGATTATTCTGGATGCCACCTGCGCTCCCCCAGAACATCAGTTATCCGCCGGATGTAAATTTCCTGAATGAGACAAGGGAAAACCTTGAAAGAGTGATCGACAGGGGAAAGGATGTAGCACCCGTGGAGTTTGGGATGAAACTTGACTTGAGCATCGGTGAAAACGGAATGGTACGTCTGGAAAGACTTTCGTTTGCTACCTACAATGAATCCGATGTATTGGTCGGCACCATAGAAAGATATAAGGAACGGATCGGTCATTATTCGCAGAGGGTACTTGTGGACAAGAGCTATCGGAACAGGGAGAATATGGTGTTCTGTAGACAGCATGGATTTATGCTGACATTTATGCAAAATAACCACTGTGAAGTTTTGTCTGTTTAATGAGCAAACATTAAATTATATATTTATGGAGGTAATCAAAGATGAGCAATAAGGCCTTGAGCTTTATCTATGGAGCTGGTAAATATGGGAAATTATTACTTCAGTGTTTTAGGGACTTAATGGAAATAGATTATTTTGTTCAGACTGAAGAACCAGTTGTGAAAGAAATAGAAAAAATTCCTGTGATTTCATTTGAAAGAATGATAAAAATGAAGGGGCTAAAAATTGTTCTTATTGCAATGGGTAACAAAAAAATAGCCTACGAAGTCGGAATGAATATTTATAATGCTGACAGTGCGAATATTAAAGTTTATTATTGTGGCAATTTTATTGAGGATAATTTGCTGATGGAAAGTAAAATTCATTTGACCGGTGATAAATATTGCATTGTATGCGGAAACAGTTTTAAAGAATTTTTGCCCGCAGGAATAAGTGAGAAGATATTTAATAAGTACCATATTATTGGGGGGGCATAGAAACAATTGCATATGTCCATGTTGTGGAGCTTGGGATAGAGAGAGATGGCTTTATTATGTTTTACAAAATAAGACAGACATTTCCCAAATGTCTGGCAGAATACTTCATTTTGCACCGGAAAAAGGTATTATAAATTATATAAAGAAAAATGAGCGGATTGATTATTATACAGC
Source organism: Lachnospiraceae bacterium (assembly GCA_014804655.1). Classification (GTDB taxonomy): domain Bacteria; phylum Bacillota; class Clostridia; order Lachnospirales; family Lachnospiraceae; genus UBA3282. The sequence goes on from JAAUZK010000010.1 coordinate 152,342, forward strand.
GGATATCGTTTCAGGACGGGCTATGCATGTGACAGATATTACGGACATTCAATATAGAGAAGGCACTTTTGATTATGTTATTAGTAATCATGTTTTGGAACATATAGTTGATGAAAAGAAAGCTGTGAATGAAATTAAGCGAGTGTTGAAGAAAAATGGTAAATGGATTTTCTCTTTTCCAATCTGTACCGATATAACAACATATGAGGATCCAGCAATTGTTTCATATGAAGCCAGATTAGCGGCATATGGACAGAGTGATCATGTGCGATTATATGGATATGATTATAAAACCAGATTTGAGAAATATGGATTTGAATTACAAGTTTTTAGTCCTGAGAAGGAGATTGATACAATATGTATCAAAAAATATGGATTTATTAAAGATGATGTAATTATTGTGGCAACTAAAATGTCCAAATAAAAGAATATAGAAAATATTAGCTTTTTGCTTTTGTAGATATAAGCTTTGCGGAATTGGACAAAGAGTGTTGAAAGTTTGAAGTTAGATCGGATGAAATAAATGATTAAAGATTCGGAACTAATGAAAGAGAATACGCCATTATTTGAAAATAAACTTGTAATATGGGGAGTGGGCGAACAGGGATGCATATTATATAATGATATTATTCATATGGGGAGGCAAGAAAGGTGTTTTTGTGTGTGACTCAAACATTCTTTTGCAAGGTAAAGAAATTATAAAAGCATTTTTCATTACTTGCTTGTGTCTTGAGCGAAGGAATGGTAACAATTATGAACAGTCAAGCCTAAATTAGCAAAAAAATCTTTTTCGTATCGTGGTAAAAAGGGTAACTTTAACAAAGCTCTCTATGGGTGCATTTGGCGCTATAATTACCAGACTGGTAAACAGAAGGGTCCAAACCGGCAAAAGCAAGCAGCATTGAGGGGCATTGGAAGCGGTAGATATCACCGATCTCTCCAAGTATCATTCCACCGTTGATGTAACCGATACCCGGAATGGTCATGATAACGGAGTCATTGAATTTCATGATTTCTGTCATTTCAGCCTCAACACGTTCTAACTGGCTGTCCAGTAACTCAATCTGTGCAATGGTATGAGTTACCTGAATAGATAAGGCACTGTCAGATGTGCCGACAGACTTCTGTGCAAGAGCCCTTAAATCTTTCGCCTGCTCTTTGGTGAAGTGTCCGTGGGAGGATTTCACAAGCAGGCTGGAAAGATGGGTCATATGCATGGAAGCAATGCCCTGAGGCGTGGGAGCCTCTGTCAAAAGTGCGTAGACAGCTTTCTGATGTAGTCCGGATTTGAAGAAATACTGCAGTTCCGGAAAGACCTGGTCAACATAGGAAGTCAGCTGGATCTTTAAACGTGTCCGCTGCTTGATGGTCTTCTGCCGAAAGCGGCCAAGTTGTTTCAGATCCATCAGGTCAAGGTCATAAAAAGAGACAAACCTGTAAGAATCCTGCATCATGAGTGTTTGGCAATGATGTATGTGTCAACTTTGTCCGTCTTGGTCTTGCGGATGTTATTTTTGCGCATGACCGAGGTTTTGATGGGATTCAACACACACACGTTGTAATTACAGGCAACAAGGTATCTTACAAGGTTGTCACCGTAGTGTGCCGTCGATTCAAGACCGATGATGATGCTGTCGTCCTCGTAAGAAAGTCCGACGAGACGGGGATTCAGCAGTTGGAAGCCGTCACCGTCATTTGTGAATTTGAACGGCTTCATGAGTTCAGTGCCATCAGAAGATATGGCTGATGCAAAATGGTTGAGTTTGGCAATGTCAATGCCTACGTAAATCATGAGGTGGTACCTCCCTTTCATAAAGTCTGATACCGTGATGTCCACCATCGATTATCATTGTAGACTTGATTGAAATAAGAACTTAAGGAGCAGACACTCCGGCTCATCCAGCAGATAAACAATTCAGATAAAGGCAGCGGCAATACACTCCAGTTGAGTAGTCAGGCTATAGGTAAAAATCAAAAGTCCACAGTATCTGAATTGCATTGAACCACGATACAAACTAAAAAGAAAGGAAAGTTGGTGTTTTTGCTTCTGGAAACATCATACAAGGTATAAAATGAAACAAATAACGGAAGGTAAAGTATATAAAAGCATAGAAAAGTATGTTGGGAATGAAAAGAAATTGTTTATTATTTATCCCTATGGAAACAGGGGGAAGATGGTGGAGCAGATATTGCGAGAAACCTATAATATTCAGAATTGTGTGCTTGCAGACAATCAGCCGACAAAAGAAAATATTTTATCGGTAAACCAACTGAGCGATTTGCAAGGAGATTATGTTTTATTGCTTTGCTCAGATAACCCAAGGATCTATCAGGAAATTCGAGTAAACCTGAAAGATAAATTTTATGGTGAGATATGTGATCTTGCAGAAGTGGATGATGATGAAGTTGTATACGAACCATTTTATTTTAAGAATTATAAAATGCAGATAGAAGAAGTAAATTCAGAACAGATTAAGCAGGTTTTCGCACGGACGAAAAGAGCATGGGAGAAACTTGGCAAAGAAGAACCTTATTTTTCTGTGATAACACATGATGAAATGAAAACAGAAAATTTGACAGAAGAGGTAATTTCAAGGTTTTTCCAGAGCGGTAATCTAAAAACAATTGAGATTATAAGTTCCCTGAAAAGAAATGGAGTGAGTAACCTTGAAAGGTTGAGCGTTTTGGAATTAGGATGTGGATGTGGACGCATTACCAAGAGTCTTGCCCGGAATTTTGGACATGTTGATGCGGTGGACATTTCGGAGGGTAATCTGAGAATTGCCAGGGAGCATATTAAAGACACGAATGTGGATTTCTTTTTAATGAAAGAGGTTGAAGATTATTTGAAACTCCCTCAGGCGGATATCATATATTCGTTTATTGTATTACAGCATAATTGCCCTCCTGTTATAGAATATATATTGAACGTTATGATGAATAAGGTAAATCCCAATGGCATTCTTATGTTCCAGGTTCCGACTTATTATTGGGGGTATACTTTCTGTTACGAAGAGTATATGAGTCAGCCAGAGGGGATGGAGATGCATTGTTTCCCACAAAACAGGATATTTGAACTTGCATATGAGAATCAGTGTATTCCATTAGAAGTATATCCTTATTTATGTACTGGACGACAAGATCATTCAATGATGTTTATTTTCAGGAAAAAATAGATGGAGAGATGTGATTATGTCAAAGAAATTTTATACTGAGGATGTTATGGCATCTATAAAAAAGCAAATAAAGGATGAGAATATTCCAGTTAGGGAGCAGTATTTAGCCAGTGGGTATTATGAAAGGAAAATGACGGAATATCGAAAACAAAAAGAAATTGTGATATTTGGCTCTGGAAATTACGGAAGAGATTTATATAAAATGTTAAAAATTGAAGGTATTCGTTCTGTGAAATGTTTTTGTGATAACGGAGGGGCAAGGCAGGGGAGAGAATTTGGCGGACTTGATATTCTGTCACCACAGGAGGCTGTTGAAAGGTTTCCAGAAGCCATGTATATTATTACTCCGAGGGGGTGGGGAGATGAAATATTAAGGCAGTTAGTGGATATAGGGATTAATGTGCTGCAAATATCGGTTTTTGTTTTAGAATTGGCAGAATTAACAGAGCGATTATGATAAACTCTTTTATGTATTGATGTTTGGGCGAAGGAATGGTGGATAAATATATATGAAAGAAAATAAGATTGTGTTTGTGGTGCAAAGATATGGAATGGAGGTGAACGGTGGGGCAGAATATCATTGTCGTGTTTTGGCGGAACACTTGACGGAGAGATATGATGTGGATGTTTTTACAAGCTGTGCAAGGGATTATATGCCATGGGATAACCATTATTCGGCCGGCTCATATATGCTAAATGGTGTTACGGTATACAGATTTCCCGTTGAAAGAACAAAGGATGAAGGACGTGTGCTTGAATTGTCAGCTAGAGTAAACCATGGGGATCAGGATGCGGAGAAGGAATGGATTGATGAAGTAGGACCTTATTGTCCCCAATTGATTGCTGCTTTAAAAGATAGAGCGGCCCTATATAAAGCGGTCATCTTTTTCGGATATAATTTTTATCCCGCCGTAGTTGGACTGCAGTTAGGATTGGAGCATACGATACTTATTCCCACGGCTCATGATGAATCAAATATTTACAAAGACATATGCCGCAGGACTTTCCATGCCGCAAAGGCTTTTTTATATAACAGCGTGGAGGAGAGGCAGTTTTTAATTGATAAGTTTGATACCGGAACCAGGCCTGGGCGGCTGACTTGTGTAGGGATTGATTTGCCGGATGTAAGTCAGGCGGAAATGCCAAGGGGATACGAACATTGTCATGATTATGTTATTTATGTTGGTAGAGTTGCCAGAGGGAAGAACTTCAGACAGTTAAACAGGTATTTTATCCAATATAAGAGGGAACATAATACGGACTTAAAATTGTTGGTGGTAGGGCGAGTGGATAATGAAGAGAAGCTTGCCTATCATGATGACATTATTTATGCAGGGTATGTTTCGGAAGATGATAAGACGCTTTTTATGAAAAATGCTAAACTTTTAATTATGCCTTCCATGTATGAAAGCCTGTCACTGGTCATTCTTGAAAGTATGGCATTAGGAAGACCCGTATTGGTGAATGAAGACTGTGCAGTCTTGAAGGGACAGTGTATTAGGAGCAATGCAGGGCTTTATTATTCAAACTATACAGAATTTGAGAGAGCCTTGGACTATATGCTTACAGATAAGGAAGTTTATTCCCAGATGGCAGAGAATGGGGTGGAATTTGTGAGAAATAATTATAGCTGGCAGTATGTTGTTGAAAACGTAAGTTCATTAATCGAAGAAATAGGAAAGGAGAATGAGTAATATGAAAAAAGGAGTAGTTGCTGCATTATTCGCTGTAGGAGGAGCGGTTTTAGGAGCCGCAGGAGTAGGCAAAACTATGAAGGAGAAGGTTGATTATAAGTCAAAAATGTCTGAAAAGCATTTGTCTTTATATCTCTTGATGAACCAATGGGTAAAAGTTAAACAAGAGAATAAATCAATTGCTGATTACCTAGAAGGGAATGGCTACAAAGAGATCGCTATTTATGGAATGAATTATGTCGGTGAGACCTTGCTGGATGAACTGACCAATTCAAATGTAAAAGTAAAATATGCGATTGATAAAAATGCTAATACCATTTATTCAGATGTCGATATTGTAACACCGGATGATGAGTTGGCGGAAGTTGATGCAGTTATTGTTACTGCAATAACATTTTTTGATGAAATTGAAGAAAATTTATTGGAAAAGATGGATTGTCCCATCTTATCAATGGAAGATATTTTATATGAGGTATAAGAGATTAGTTTAGGGCTGCGTTAACGAGTTAGAGGTGGATTTATTCCTATGGAAAATGAACTCAGGCAAGTTGGATGTCCGTCAGTTTGTGGCGGACATTTGATTAAGGTGATAAAGTAAGAATATGATCAAATAAAACGGCGGATAATTTTAATGATAACACATAATGCATCGGTTGATAATTTTATAGAATATATTAAAGATAAAGATATCTATATATACGGCGTGGGAGATTTCTATCGGAGACTGTCCAGAAAAGTAATTTATCAGGATATCCATAAAAGAGTTGTAGGTTATATTGATAATGGAAAAAAAGGGGAAATAATTCATATTTTAGGACAGGAATATAATATTCATGGAGTGGATTTTTTAAAGTCGGTTATAAGTGGTGTAGTCCTGCTGTGCGGGACGACATATCTTGATGAAATGTACAGACAGCTTATTTCACAAAATCTGCAAGATGAAATAGAATGTTTTATTATGCCGTTAATTTGGCTTGTTTCAGATGGTAAAGACGATCCGGAAATAGCGAGTTGTCTGAATCGGAAAAGCCATTCACAATCAATTATGCATAATATAATAGAAAAGAAAATTCATTGTTTTTGGTTTAGTGGGGAAAAAAAACCGGAGAAATATCAGAAGTGTATTGACACATGGAAAGGTGTATGTCCGGATTATGAGATTATTGAATGGAATGCAGATTCTTATGATTGTGGAAAGAATCTATTTGTTAAACAGGCATACGAAAAAAAGAAATGGGCATTTGTATCGGATTATGCACGACTTGACGTGATTTATCATTATGGCGGGATATATTTAGATATGGATGTTGAGTTGCTTAGGGATTTTGCACCTTTTCTTCAATTCGACGCTTTTTTTAATTATGGAATGCGGCATATGATTGAACTTGGTTCAGGATTTGGAAGTGTGAAAAATAATCCTTTTATTGGATCTCTGCTGGAACTATATGAGGATACAGCATTTTTGGATAAGGATGGGCAACCACAAATTACAAAGTTTGTCCAACCGGTATGGATAAATGATAGATTTAGCAAAGAAGGGTTTTGGATGAATGGCGATATGCAGCTTGTAAATAATATGCTTATACTTCCGCGCAGGTTTTATACACCCAAAGACGATTTCTTTTTATATAATTATTTACAGTGTGAAGAAACCAGAGGAATTCATCATTTTAATTCTGAGTGGCAGCCACATAAATATTTTGAGCAGAGGAAAAGTGCGGCAAAGTGGATAAACATTGTAGAAAAGCAGTGGTTGGAAAAATATCGGTAGAAAAAAGACGGTTTTTCTATTCAAGGTATTTAGACTCTGGCATAATATAAAAATAATGATTCGCTGCTTGTAGGAATCTATCCAAATATTGAAAATGAGATTCTGCCGCAGATATCGGAGCTTTTACTGAAGGCTGATACTAGGTCTTTTAACAAAATTGTAACTGTGCGGGAATTGGATTATATGATATTAAAAAAAATAACAAGGGAGAATATCACAGATCTATCTGATAAGCAAATTTGTATTTTTGAAAAGTCGGTTGCTTATTTAGAGGAATTATGCGTTCAATATAATGTCTTAGAAATGGTTTCTTTTATAGTGGACACTAATGAACGTAATATAGGGGAATTTGTATTTCGTGATAGACTATTAGAAGTATTTAGGCTGGACAAACTATTGAGTATTGATCCACAACAAACTGTTATAGTAATTACCAGCGACTACTATAAAGAAGCATATGAGAAAATTATACATATCCTTGAAGCGAAGAGATGTGATATAAATGTATATTATTTTGCCAATCAAGAGACAGAATATGAAGAAGAATATCGTATACATTATAAGAGAACAGAATTGGAAAACATCATTGTATTCCGAAGCGGCCCCCATGCATCTTCTTATGTGCGGGGTATGGACTTCGCAGATAATGCGAGAGCTTTATTTGAATATGCACTGCAAATAGGATTGAATTATACATATGAATTAGTATGGATTGTGAAGAATCCGGAAGAATATAAACGATATGATTCCGTAGATAATGTGAGCTTTGTATCTTTTGACTGGTCAGTTTCTGAAGATCAGACGGAACGTGCCGCATATTATCGGGTCTTATGTCTTGCTAAATATCTGTTTTTTACAGATGCTTATGGTTTTGCCAGAAATTGCAGGAAAGATCAGATTAGGGTGCAGTTATGGCATGGTTGTGGTTTCAAGACAAGAGTGAATTTTGTACGTTGTGAAAAGCGGTATGAGTATACGACCGTTATTAGTGATTTGTATGCAGATATTCATGCAGATATTTATGGGCTCAGAAGAGATCAGGTTCTTGTGACAGGATATGCGAAGGAAGACTGGCTTTTTCATCCGGACGGAACGGACAAACAGAAGCTACGTTTACCACAGGCAGAACAATATATTTTTTGGCTACCCACTTTTCGGTCTACAGAACAGAAACTAGCGCAATTAAATGAGTATGAGCTGGAATCTGAAACCGGTCTGCCGATTGTGGACACACTGTATAAACTGAAAAGACTGGACGATATTTTAAAGCAGAACGATATTGTTCTTATTGTGAAACTGCACCCTTTTCAGAATAGGGATGGTATAGATTGTGGGAAGTGCAGTCATATACAATTGCTCGAAAATGCCGAACTGGCTGAACAGGATATTCCGATTAATCGGTTGCTTGGAATGGCGGACGCTCTGATCAGTGATTATTCTTCGGCAGCGGTGGATTATATGTTATTGGACAGACCGATTGCATTTATGTTGGAAGATGTAGAAGAATATAAACAGAGCCGTGGATTTGTTTTTGACAATATTAGGGAATGGCTTCCGGGAAAAGAGATATTTACATTTGAGGATCTATGTACTTTTGTGGAAGAAGTTGCGAATCGGTGTGATATAACGGCGGAGAAAAGACGTGGCTTGAGAAAGCGGATGCATAAGTATTGTGATGATCATAACTGCCAGAGAATATTGGAGATGGTTAATATCCTGCCAAGGGAGAATTCTTGAATGAAGGTCATCAATACTATGCAGAGGTTTTGTAGTCTGGGAGTGGGGTGGCAGGCTTGGAAAAGAAATATGATAATTGTATATCGCTTGGTTGGTTTTGCGGTACAGCCTCTTCCATGGGACGTTGTGGGTTGCGCAAACATTCAGGACCTTTTGATTGGTATTTTTCTGATCTTGAATCTGTTTTAAAAGTGATGGAGAAGGATTTTACTGATTTTATGAAAAAAGAAAATCTTTTGGTCGATAAAAATGATAATACAGTGTTTTATGACACAAAATATGGATTTTGCTGCAACCACGATATTAGTTTTGATTTTGAAAAGGAATATCCATTGATTTATGAAAAATATATGCGAAGGTCAGAACGATTTCTTCATGATGTGCAATTTCCAACCTGTTTCATACGAGCAGTAAGGTCGGAAAAGGAGATTCAGTTTATAGAGGAAAATGAAAGTTATATTTATAGAATAGTAAAGAGGGGAAATTCTGATAATGAAATCATATTTTTGTTGTTAAAGGGTATGCGGAACTTATCAGATAAATGTAAGTTTCAATGGTTTCGATTGGGTATAACAAGATATGTTGGAAATATTTATGAAATGCGAACTATGTTTGAATCCTCTGAATCTTTTTTAAAATATTGTAGGGAAAGTATTCTAACAGAAGAGGTTATCAAACGTAATATAGAATTTGATAAAGAACACTTGTATATAAGCGACAAGTTTAATGTTTTTATAAATAGATTGGCTAAGGAAAATTATAATATAATACCTATATTAAAGGATTATTATCCGGGTATTGATCGCGAGGGAGTGTTTCTTTGGGGAATGGGAACATATGGAACATTGATGGTGCAGTATCTATTAAAAAATACGATAAAGGTAAATGGAATCATTGATAATAATCCCAATAAAATAGGAACTTGTTTTGCGGGCATCCCAATTGTTGCGTTTTCGGAAATAGAGTCAGACAGACCCAATATTTTTATTTCAATCAAATCGGAACAGTCAATAGATGAGATTATAGAGCAAATTTCTGCGAGATATTTGGATGCCAGAGTATATAAAATGGCAGATTTGTTTGAGCATCCAATAATATCGCAAATGTTATAGTTTTGCATTAAAGAGATAAACATTGTCTAAATTACAAAAATCCATTATACTAATGATGAATAAAAGCAGTATAATGGATTTTTGTACAAAGGTAAAGGTGTAACTAATGAACTTCGAACTAATGGCTTCCATGATGTGTGCCAATTACGGCAATCTGGAAAAAGAAGTACGAGACTTGGAGAAAGGCGGAATCGACTCCTTCCACATTGATATTATGGATGGACGATATGTGCCTAATTTTGCTATGTCATTAAATGATATGGCATATATTGCATCGGCAACGAAGAAACCGCTTGATGTACATTTAATGGTGGAACATCCCAACCACACGGTAGAGTTATTTACAAACCGCCTTCGCAAAGGTGATACGATCTACATTCATCCGGAGGCGGAATATCATCCATCCACTACGTTACAGAAGATTATTAATGCCGGGATGATCCCGGGGATTGCGATTAATCCGGGCACCAGCGTAGAGACGGTCATGGAAATGCTGCGGATTGTAAAGAAAGTATTAGTAATGACGGTCAATCCGGGCAATGCGGGACAGATGTTTATGCCCTATGTAGGGGAGAAAATCAATAAGCTTCTGACATTGAAGGAGCGGATGGATTTTAAGATTTACTGGGACGGTGCCTGTGGGGCGGACAAGATTATGACATATGCGCCGAAAGGAATCGACGGATTTGTGTTGGGGACGACGCTTCTGTTTGGTAAAGAGAAGCCGTATGGGGAAACGTTAGCGGATATTAGGAAAATGCAGTTTTAGGCAGAATGCGTGAAAGGTAAAGGATGATGACATGAACATAGCACTAATACTTGCTGGAGGAACTGGAACGAGACTTGGCTCCGACATCCCGAAGCAGTATGTGTCCGTAAAAGGAAAAATGGTTATTACCCATTGTCTTCAAGTATTTGGCATTCACCCGCAGATCGATGCGATACAGATTGTCGCGCATGAGCAGTGGCATGGTGGGATATGTCGTCAGATACCGGAAAAAGCCGGTAAGAAGTTCAGGGGATTCTCTGAACCGGGAACGAACCGACAGCGTTCGATCTATCACGGGCTTCAGGATATTATGCGGTATGCGCGGAAGTCAGATGTGGTCATCGTGCATGACGCAGCGAGGCCGTTGGTTTCTGCAGATATGCTTTCAGCCTGTGTGGGAGCGTGCAAAGAGCATGACGGTGTTGTTCCGGTATTGCCTATGAAGGATACTGTATATTTGGGAGACGGCGGGAAGATCACCTCTCTTTTGGATCGCAGTCAGGTTTATGCGGGGCAGGCGCCGGAAGCGTTTTTATTGGGAAAATATTTTGAAGCTAATCGGTGCCTTATGCCGGATCGAATAGACCGGATTAACGGTTCCACGGAACCGGCAGTCATGGCAGGATTGGATATTGCAATGATTCCGGGGGACGAGGGGAATTTTAAGATTACAACACAGATGGATTTGAGTCGATTTAAGATTTTGCTGGATACATAGGGGATATGGGTTGGAATGGAGCGTTAAAAATATGAAAGCATACGTATTAGAAGGTATAAATCAATTAGCATATAAGGATGTTCCGACGCCACAGCTTCGCGAGGATGAAGCACTGGTTGAAGTAATGAATGCGGGGATCTGTGGTTCAGATATCCCGCGTATTTTTCATACGGGCACCTATCATTTCCCGACGATTCCCGGACATGAATTCGCAGGAATTGTTCGTCAGACGGGTGCAGAGGCGAATAACCATTTGGTGGGCAGGCGTGTGGGCGTGTTCCCGCTGATTCCCTGCATGCAGTGTGAGCAGTGTCGGAAGAAAGCTTATGAAATGTGTCAGGCCTATAATTATCTGGGTTCCAGAACAGACGGCGGCTTTGCTGAGTATGTGGCAGCCCCGGTATGGAATCTGATTGAGCTTCCGGATGATGTAAGCATGGAGGATGCTGCAATGCTGGAACCGACATGTGTCGCACTGCATGCTATCAGGCAGGCTAATATGACGAATGTTACTTCTGCGGCGGTATACGGGTGCGGAACGATTGGTATGTTGGTGATTCAATGGCTTGCCGCTATGGGAGTCAAGAATCTGTATGCGATTGGGACAAGGAAAGAGCAGCAGGAGTTATTGTCTGGCGTTGTAAATTGTATTTTCAGCAATTGCCGTGAGCAGGATCCGGTTGGCTTTGTCGGGCAGCAGACGGGCGGAGCGGGTGCGGATATTGTTTTTGAGTGTGTGGGCGTTGTGGATAGCATAAACAACTCGATCGCTTCTGCAAAGGCGGGCGGGCAGATCGTGTTTGTGGGCAATCCGGCGGGGGATATAGAGTTCGATAAACAGATTTACTGGAAGATTTTACGGCGGCAGCTTACCATATACGGCACATGGAATTCTTCGTTCACGAAAGCGGAGGATGATGATTGGCACATGGCGCTTCAGGCAATACAGGAAAGGAAAATACAGCCATCCAAGCAGATTACGCATAGATTTTCTTTTGACGCATTGCCGGACGGACTTTCGGTTATGCAGGATAGGGATGTCTTTACGAATAAGGTGATGTTGGAGAAACCCTTGGACATAAGTTAGAGAAAATAGAAATGATTTATATTTAAGCGCAATCCCTGTACTGAGGATGCACTGATCGAACTTTATAAGGCAAAATTCACAAGCGATGCAACAGGCATTCCGGAGAAGGAATTTTCTTTTCTTCAAAAGCGGTAGATGAATTTGCAATCTGGTCAGGAGCAAAGATTTATAAGTGTGGATATGGAAAGAATATTGATGTGATAGAACATCGATTGCTGTCATATGCGTCACGCATAAAGAAGATTGGTACATTAGTTATGATGACACTGGAAAATGAGACATCCAAAAAGCTTTCAGAGGTATTTAATATGTATACCAGCGTAGAAGAAGGATTCATACGTACAAGAATCCCTGTAAAAGAGGCATGTCTTACCGGAGAGCCTGTGGCCCGTTCACAGGCAAGGCGGATCTGCAATCGGCTGGATGAGTTCAAGGAAATTATTCTGGACTTTGACAGGGTAGAGGTGATGGGCAGGGGTTCGCGGATGAACTTTTCCGGGGATACGCGTTGGCACATCCTCAGGTCACATTATGTCCGGTCAATATGCTTCCGGAAGTGGAACAGATGATCAGGCATGTCAGCAGGGGGCAATTGCCGGAGAATGTGCGGATGCCATGAGCAAGCTTGAAATAACGAAAAGTCCACATTGTGTTTCGGTAGTTCAACGACTATAATATATAAATAACAGCAGCCAAACGATAGATTGACGAAATATCCGGAAAGGCGGACAGAATGAAGCGCAGGTTTAATATAACAGGAGCATGCAACCCACAAAAGCATTATATGGTTCGTCTGGATAACCTTTTAAAAAAAATTAAGGAAGGCTATATAGACGAAGGCAGTTATTTTGTGATTAATAAAGGACGGCAGTATGGCAAGACTACAATGCTCAGGGCATTGACAGAGTATTTGGAAGCAGATTATATTGTTCTTTTTCTTGATTTTCAGAAGATATCTGCTCAAAAGTTCACAGATGAACATATGTTTACAAAGGCGTTTACAGATAAGCTGCTACAGTCATTGCGTAGTGTAGAGGTAGAAGTTAAACATAAATTACAGGAATCTTTAGAAGATTTTAAGAAGAATTATTCTGATGCAGGATTGGATGAGCTATTTGAGTGTTTGAGTTGTCTGTGCGAGATTGGTCCGCGACCGATTGTACTGATTATAGATGAGGTTGACAGCGCCAGCAACAATCAGGTATTTCTTGATTTTCTTGCGCAGCTTAGGGGGTATTATCTGGAGCGCGATGATATACCGATTTTCCAGTCCGTAATTCTGGCAGGCGTTTATGATATTAAAAATCTGAAGCTGAAATTACGTCCTGATGCAGAACATAAGTATAACAGCCCATGGAATATTGCAGCGAAGTTTGATGTCGATATGAGTTTTTCTGCAGATCAGATTGCTTCCATGTTGGAAGAATACGAAACAGACAGTCATACAGGAATGGATATCCGGGCAATAGCCGGAGAAATCTATCAATATACATCTGGATATCCGTATCTGGTTTCGGCCATATGTAAAATTCTCGATGAAGAACTTGTGGGGAAGCCTGGGTTTGACAGCTATACGGATGTATGGACAAGGGAAGGGGTCATACAGGCTGTGAAGATTATTCTGAACGAAAAGAGTGCGCTTTTCGAGAGCATGCGGGGGCATATCAGAGATAATCCAGAAATGAAACGGATGCTATATGCAATCCTGTTTCAGGGAGAACCTATATCATACAATGCCGATAATGAAGTGATAGATCTGGCATATATGTTCGGGTATATTGTTGAGAAGAATAGTTGCGTACAGATAGCGAACCGCATTTTTGAGACGCGCCTTTATAATTTTTTCCTTTCGGAGGAGGAACTTACAAGTGTGATAGGGAACGTGGCAAAGCGTGATAAAGGTTGTTTCATCCGTGATGGGCACCTGGATATGGATATTGTGCTAGAGAAATTCGTACAGTCTTTCACAGACATTTATAGTGATAATGACGATAAGTTTATTGAAGATTATGGACGGAAATTCTTTCTGCTGTTTTTAAAGCCAATAATCAACGGTACCGGAAATTATTATATCGAGGCTCAGACAAGGGATGCAAGGCGTACAGATGTAATTGTAGATTATCTGGGAGAGCAGTTCGTTATAGAACTTAAGATATGGCATGGAAACGAATACAACGAAAGAGGCGAGAGGCAGCTTGCGGATTATCTGGACTATTACCATAAAGATAAAGGATACATGATAAGCTTTAATTTTAATAAAAATAAGATGAGAGGTATCCATAAGGTTGAGATGGGAAACAAGACACTTGTTGAGGCTGTTGTCTGAGAAAATAAGCGGAATATCATTCAACCGCGACAAAACAGGAGTTTATCAATGCGGAATGGTTTCGGGGATTGTGATGATGGAGAATTAAAAATCATAATGATCATTAGCGATTCTCATAAAAGTTCGGAAGGCGGTATGATAATATGGCAAGGACAATAGGGATCGGAATACAGGATTTCGGGAAAATAATTGAGAATGACTATTTCTATATAGATAAGACAGACTTTATAAAAGAGTGGTGGAACAGTGGAGATGAGGTGACATTGATCGCCCGCCCGCGTCGATTCGGAAAAACCTTGACAATGAGCATGGTAGAACAGTTCTTTTCGCTAAAATACGCGGGAAGAAGCGATTTGTTTGAAGACCTTTCTATCTGGCAGGAGGAAGAATTCCGCGCATTGCAGGGGACATATCCTGTGATCAGCCTTTCTTTTGCAAATATCAAGGAGAAGACATATGAGACGACACGCCGGAAAATATGCCAGCTTCTTGTCAATCTGTATGCCCATCATTCTTTTTTGCTGGAATCTGATAAGATGACAGACAAGGACAGGGACTTTTTTAATCGTGTATCTGTGGATATGGATGACTGTGATGCAACGCTTGCGCTGTATCAATTATCCGATTATCTTTTCAGATATTACGGTAAGAAGGTAATTATTTTATTAGATGAATATGATACACCCATGCAGGAAGCGTATGTGCATGGATACTGGGAAGAACTGGTTTCGTTTACCAGAAGTCTCTTTAACTCGGCATTTAAGACCAACCCATGGCTTGAACGGGCAATTATGACGGGGATAACCAGAGTGAGTAAAGAGTCTATTTTTTCTGATTTAAATAATCTGAAAGTGGTAACTACTACTTCAAATGAATACGGGAATGCCTTTGGGTTTACGGAAAACGAAGTTTTCACTGCAATGGACGAATATGGTTTTGAAGAGAAGAATGAGGTAAAGCGTTGGTACGATGGTTTTATATTCGGAGATTGGAAGGATATCTATAATCCGTGGTCCATACTAAATTATCTGGATACCGGAAATCTCACAGCATACTGGGCCAACACCAGTTCCAACAGTCTCGTAGGCAAGCTGTTGCGTGAGGGAAACAGGACAGTGAAAGAGGCTTTTGAGCATTTACTGCAGGGCGGACATTTATCTGTTCCTATTGATGAACAGATTGTCTATAGCCAGTTGAATGATAATGAATATGCAATCTGGAGCCTCCTCGTGGCAAGCGGTTATCTGAAAGTGCTGGATTATGAGAAATATGAGTCGGAAGGGGTAACAGACGCGCCCAAATATGAGCTGGTGCTGACGAATTATGAGGTGAGTCTCATGTTTCGGAACATGGTGCGTGGTTGGTTTTCCGTGAATGTTTCTGATTATAATGATTTTGTGAAGGCTCTGCTGTTAGGCGATGTGGATGCTATGAATGAATATATGAACCGCGTTACCAGCGAGACATTCAGTTATTTTGATACCGGGAAACGCGCATCCGGTAAAGCGGAGCCGGAACGGTTTTATCATGGATTTGTACTGGGACTGATCGTAGAATTGGAAGGCAGATATCATATTACATCCAATCGGGAGAGCGGTTTCGGTCGATATGATATTATGTTAGAACCGAAGAAAGAGGGACAGGATGCATATATTATAGAATTCAAAGTGTATAATCCCAGAAGAGACAAAAACTTGGAGGATGCTGTAGAGGCGGCGCTTGCGCAGATAGAGGAGAAGCAATATGAAACACATTTGCGGCAAAAAGGAATTCCGGCAGAGAGAATTAAAAAGTATGGGTTTGCGTTTGAAGGGAAAAATGTTTTAATTGGTTAGCTTCAGCGGGCAAGGCATGTTGAGTGAAGATCTGTTGATAGAATATACAAATCCCCCAAATTGTATTCCTCCATACTTCTCCAAATCGTTGTCAACAATATGACAAAATGATATAATTTCCCTCGAACGGTGTAGGGAGGCGCTTGTACGATGGAGAACGAATTAAATACGAAAAAAAACAGTAATCAGGCGATGGTGAAGATATGCGGCTTTATTGTGGATAAGAGAAATCTCTTTTTCCTAATCTTCGGTCTCCTGATTATTTTTTCTGCCATATCGAGGAACTGGGTCGAGGTGGAGAATTCCATGGCACATTACCTGCCGGGGACAACGGAGACGAAGCAGGGTCTTGATCTCATGGAAGAAGAATTTATTACATACGGAACTTGTAACGTGATGATTGCGAATGTATCTTATGAACAGGCGGAGCGTATCTGCGAGCGTCTGGAACGGTCGCCGGGTGTTTTCTCCGTGGACTTCGACGATACGGAGGAGCATTACACGAATGGTTCCGCTTATTATAATGTTACGTTCGATTATGACGAGAAGGACGATGCCTGTCTGGAAGCCTTAGACGCGTTGAAGGAGAAGCTGGACGGTTATGATTATTATCTGACTACGGGGCTAGGAGATACGCAGTCGGAGCTGATCGGACAAGAGATGAATACGATTACCGTGCTGGTAGCGATTATTGTTGTGTCGGTGCTTTTGCTGACGACGCAGGCGTATGCGGAGATTCCGGTGCTGTTGATCACATTTCTGTCGGCGGCGATTCTCAATATGGGAACAAACTTCCTGTTAGGGACGATCTCCTTTGTATCCGATTCCGTAACGATTGTGTTGCAGCTTGCGTTGTCGGTAGATTATGCGGTTATCCTTTTGAATAGATATAAAGAAGAGCACGCCTCGCTTCCTGCCAGAGAAGCGATCATCATTGCGCTCAGCAAGGCGATTCCGGAGATCGCGGGCAGTTCTTTGACTACGATTGGCGGTCTGATCGCCATGACTTTCATGCAGTACAAGATGGGACCGGATATGGGTGTCGTACTGATTAAGGCGATTCTCTTAAGTTTATGTGCGGTATTCTTATTGATGCCCGGCGTCATTATGCTGTTTTCCAATTTGATGGAAAAGACGCAGCATAAGAACTTCATTCCGGAGATTCCGATTGTAGGAAAGTTTGCGTACTTCTCGCGGTATATTGTAGCGCCGCTTTTTATCGTAGTGATTGCGGTCGCTTACAAGATTTCTGGCAGCTGTCCTTATGTGTTCGGATACAGCACGGTGACACCGCCGCTGCAGAACAGTGTGCAGAAGGCGGAAGAGATGCAGGGAGAGAATTTCGGCGAATCCAACATGGTCGCGCTTCTTGTTCCTGCGGGGAGTTATGAGGATGAAAAGGCGCTTCTGCGGGATCTTGATGCATGTCCGGAAGTGGATTATACGATGGGGCTTGCGAACATTGAGGCGATGGACGGTTACAATTTGACGGATAAGCTGACACCACGCCAATTTTCGGAATTGATCGATCTGGATTATGAAGTGGCTGAGCTAATCTATGCGGCTTATGCGGTGAACGACGAGGACTATGCGAAGGTAGTCAACGGGCTGTCTGATTATCAGGTGCCTCTGATCGAGATGTTTATGTTTGTCTATGACGAGGTGGAAGAAGGTTATGTGACGCTGGAGGATGATCTGCAGGAAACGCTGGATGACGCTTACAGGCAGATGAACTTCGCAAAGAATCAGCTTCAGGGAGAGAATTACAGTCGTATGCTGGTGTATCTCACGCTGCCTGAGGAGAGCGAGGAGACTTTCGCTTTTCTGGATGAGATGCATGAGATTGTCGGAAAATATTACAGCGGCAAGGTGCTTGTCTGCGGTGAGTCGGTGAGTCAGTATGATTTACAGAAAACTTTCTCAAGGGACAATATCGTGGTAAATGTGGTGTCCATCCTGGTGGTGCTGGTAGTACTGTTGTTTACCTTTAAATCGGCCGGTATGCCGGTGCTTCTGATTGCAGTTATTCAGGGAAGTATATGGATCAATTTCTCGGTGCCTGCGCTGCAGAACGATAATTTGTTCTTCATGGGCTATCTGATCGTTAGTTCCATACAGATGGGTGCTAACATCGACTATGCCATTGTCATTGCCAGCCGGTATACGGAGCTGCGTAAGGAGATGGGCAGGAAGCAGTCCATTATAGATACGATGAATCAGTCCTTCCCGACGATCGTTACTTCCGGTACAATGCTTGCGATATCGGGGATACTGATCGGCAAGATGACATCGGATGTGGCGATCTTCGGTATCGGTAAATGTCTGGGGCGGGGAACACTGATCTCCATTTTCATTACGATGTTTGTGCTCCCGCAGATCCTGCTGGTGGGAGATAAGATTATAGAGAAGACGGCGTTTGTCATGAACATGCCGATCCGTACAAAGAATGCTTCCGGTCTCGTGAAGGTGGACGGTCTGGTACGAGGCAGGATCGAGGGTACGGTTACCGGTACGATGAATGCGATTGTCAGAGGTAATGTGAGCGCCTACGTAGAGGCAGGAGATGTGACGGAGCTTACGGAGGAAGAATATAGGAATCTGACAGAGGCGGTGTCGGAAGAGATGGGAAGCAGGGAGGTGAAGACGCATGCGTAAGGAAAGTAGGTTATCATCTCCGATCAATGAGTTACAATGTAGTCGGAACCGGATTTTGAATATAAAAGGTGCGAAAAGTGGATTTGCCCTTATTCTGGCGGCGCTGCTTGCTATAGCGCCCGCGGTGGATGTTCTGGCTGTGGAAGAGGGACAGAGCGTATCGAACCATGGGACGGCAGAGCGTATGGAGGATAGCACAGGATCGAGAACCACAGACGGCAATAGTGCCAGGCAGACAGATACAGGAGAGGTGGCGGACGATAGCACGAAAGAGATCACCAGCGTCGAGGATGCAAATGAAACGCTGGCTTCCTATAAAGATGAAGAGACCGAGTGGGAAGAGATATACATAGACTCCGTGGAAGAGCTGAAGGCCTTTTCCCGGAAATGTTGGCTGGATACATGGTCGCAGAACAAGAAGGTATATCTGCGGGATGACTTAAATCTGGCGGGCAGTGAGTTTATATCCATACCGACTTTCGGCGGATATTTCGACGGTCAGGGACATACGATCAGTGGTCTGACAATCAGGGACTGCGTATCGTATACGGGATTGTTCTGCTATACGCAGAAATCAGCTGTCATAGCGAATCTGAACGTGCAGGGGGCGGTGCGTCCTTCCGGCAATCAGATGGTAGTCGGCGGCATCGTGGGAGACAACAGCGGTATTATAATCAACTGTAATTATGAAGGAACGGTTGAGGGGAATGATTACGTCGGCGGTATCACGGGCTTCAATGAGCTCAGCGGTATCCTGATGGACTGTAAAAACAGCGGTAAGATCACGGGAGCACATTACACAGGCGGCATTGCGGGTGAAAACATCGGAAATATAGTGGGCTGTACGAATGCAGCGCAGATCAATACCTCCAATGAAGATAAGGGCAAGTCGCTTGAGGATATTAATCTTACGCAGTATACGACCGGATTTCTGGATAACGGTGAAGGAAGCGAGGCGGAAAAAGAGGCGGCAGTTATCAGCAATACCATTGACTCCGGCGGCATTGCGGGGCTGTCAACGGGTATTATACAGTTTTGCAGTAACAGTGGAGAAGTCGGCTATGAGCATGTGGGATATAATATCGGCGGTATCGTGGGAAGGCAGTCCGGTTATGTGTATGCGTGTGAGAATACGGGGACTGTCTATGGACGTAAGGATGTAGGCGGTATCGCGGGACAGACGGAGCCGTATATTGCAGTTGATCTTTCCGAAGATATCGCATACCAGCTCATGGATAATATTGACAAGATGCACGATCTGACCGGACAGATGCTAGACGATGCAGGGGCGGAATCTGACACGGTATCGGCGCGGTTAAGCATTGTGCAGGACTTTGTAGATAAGGCGTTGGAGGATACTTCTTTTCTGGCCGACAGAACAGTGGGATGGACGGACGAGATGATCGGTTCCGTCAACGAGGCGGTCAACCGGCTTGATTATATCATGGATGAATCCACGAAGGACGACGGAGTCATCGATTATGCGCACGATGCGGCGGGCAATGTGAAGGATGCCGCAGAGAAATTGGGCGATATGGTAGATTCACTGGATATCTATCAGTATATGACGCCGGCAGAAAAAGAGCGTTACGATAATGCAAAGGAAAATATGGAGCGTGCAACGAAACAGCATGCGGAAGATTATGCCGAAGCGATGGAGGCGTATAAGAATTATTATATCGACCGTGTACGCTCCACGGAAGATAAGTATAAACAGTCAGATCAGATCAACGAGAATGACTTGAAACCGCGGTTTGAAAGCGGCGTGGATTCCGGGTGGTCATGGAGCGGAAGCAATACTTATGAGAATTATTTCGGGGTGACAGGATGGGTACACCACAATCCCGATACAGGCGAGGACAGAGACTTTCCGCAATCGGAAGGGGATCTGGGTACACTGGATCATGACCTGCTGGATGATGCTGACAAACAGATGGCAGAAGATATCGTTAGAGTGCAGAAAGATGCTTCCGACTACGCGGATAAACAGTACAGCGGCGGAGATATCACGAAGGACTATGATCGGGATATGCGGGAATACTTGGAGATCATGTCGGATATCGTGATGGCGCACCAAGACGAGATGACGGAGGAAGCCGCTAAGCAGCTTAAGAGCGCGATGGGATATGTGGAAGATGCTGCGGGTAACATGCAGTCCGCCGGTAGTGAGGCGAGACATATGCTGGATACGTTGAACGGTATGCCGGATATTGCGTTGCCACAGCTGGGCGGTGATTACCGATCCAGAACGAACAGTCTGACGGCTAATCTGCAAGGGCTGTCAGAAAATATGGGACGGCTGAATGACGAGATGTCTTCCACGAATGATGTGTTGATAGACGATCTGTCGGATATCAACGATCAGTTCAGCACAATCATGCGGTTATATACGGACGCGATTGACGGTGTTCTGGATATGGATTATTCCAATGTTTACGAGGATACTTCCCAGGAGAATGCCGAGACCAGTACCGACGCGACGATCGCAGACTGCAGGAACGGCGGATTGGTACAGGGCGATATCAATGTCTCCGGTATTGCCGGCACCATGGCCATCGAATATGATTTTGATCTGGAGGGTGATGTCACAGGCATTGAGAATGCTAAGATGAATTCTACCCTGCTGACTAAGTGCGTGCAGCGTGGGAATATCAATGTGGGCAAGGTTATGGCGCATAAGAGCTGTGCCGGAGGGATATCGGGTCTGCAGGAGATGGGTACTATCCTGCGATGTGAGAATTACGGACGAATCGAGACCAGTACAGGTAATTACGCGGGCGGGGTAGCCGGTCAATCCGTGTCTTATATTATGAACAGTTATGCGAAATGTACCGTGTCCGGTAAGGAGTATGTGGCAGGGATCGCGGGCTCCGGTTCGAGTATCGAGAATTGCTGTGCGATCGTGCGCATTCAGGAATCGGATGCATTTTCGGGAGCGATTGCGGGCGATACGGACAGCAGCGGAACTGTGTTGCACAATTATTTCGTGTCGGATGAAATTGCGGGTATCGACCGAATCAGCTACAGCGGCAAGGCGGAGCCGATCGGCTATCAGGAAATGCTGGAGATCGAAGGGATTCCGAATAAGTTCCGCATGATGACGATTTCCTTCTATGCAGATGAAGAGGAAGTCAAGATGGTAGAGTGTCCTTACGGCGGCAGCGTTCCCATTGATCTGTATCCGGAGATACCGGCAAAACCGGGATTTTACGCGGATTGGGATATTAAGGATCTGAACAATGTCCTGTATGACGAAGACGTGACGGTAGAATATGTCCGGTATCTGACCACACTTGCTTCGGAGCAGATGCGTCCGAACGGGCAGTCTGTTATTTTGGCAGACGGTATGTTTAAGCAGGAGGATGTGCTGAACGTGACAGGGGGAATATCTTCCGTAAACAGTACAACAGATGCGGCGCTGCCGGATGATGTGGCGGAGCGCTGGACGGTGGAGATTCCCGATGACAGTGCGGCGCGAATGAAGACGGAAGAGACGGATGAAAACCGTGGGGCACATACACTGCGGTATCAGGCACCGGAGGGACAGACAGAAGGTGTGAGCATCTACGTGAAGCAGGACGGCGGATGGAAGCAGGCGGACACGGAACTTATGGGAATCTATCATCTGTTTACGGTCGCGACCGCTGATGGTGCGAATGCGGAGATTGCCGTGTGCATTTATGAGAAGGGAATCACGGACTATCTGATCTATATTATTCCGACGGCAGTCGTGCTGCTTGTGCTCCTCATTTTGATTATCAGGAAGACCGGAAAGAAGAAAAAAGCGAAGAAGGCGGCAGAAACAGAAGCGCCGAATCAGAAAGAGGCAAAGGCAGCACAAGAAGAGACAAAGACAGCTGCTAAGGAAGAGAAAAAATAGAAAAGGACAGAATGAACCGCTCCGGAATATCGGGGCGGTTCACTTCGTATCTTCATCGGTTCTTTTATGGTGACTCAGTGCTGTACGGTAAGCGTCGGGCTAGAATACATCCATCACAAACAAATACCCAATCATCACGATCAATCCCACACAGAACAGTAACAGTCCGAAGGACATGCTTCGCGCGATCAACGTATTGTTCTCGGACCATTCTTCATACATCATCGCAAACTTATGCTCGAAGTCTGTTTCCTTTCTGTCCTTGCGGAAGAAGATCCTGTTACCCAGCGTCTGGAAAAATGATGCGATGCAGGCAAGCATGTGGGTAAAGGGCGTTCCTTCGGGAAGCTCGTGCGGAAGCTTGCTGTCCCGATATACCGTCTTACGCAGGAATACGACGATTCCGTCTACCAGACTGTCCAGTATGCGGCAGATTACGCCGAACAGGAAAGGCAGGATCTTGAGCAGAATCGGGCGGTAGATCAGATTTTCTAAGTCTAAGTAATGATGCCAGCGGTTAACGTATTCTCTGGCCGCTTTCTTCTTACGTACGACGAAAACCGACGAGCCGGCGACGGAACGGTTTGTGACATCATAGTTATCACTCATTTTTCCCTTAATCGGAGCTGGTTTCATCATCCATAACCTTACGACCACAAAGTAAACAAACAGGCCGATCACAAGCGAAATTAAGGCGCCCTGCAGATTTGTGAGGGAGAAGTAATTGACCGGCTCTGCAACAGCCTCTTGTATCGGCACGAGCGTGCGCACGATACTGTCGTCCGGCAGCATGAAACCTTGTCCGATATCAGCCAGTCTGTCCAGTACGACATGCGGCAGGAAACCCATGATCGGTAGCAGGGTCGCACTTACGGTCAGGGCTGCGGCGCTGATTTTATTCATATATTTGCCTTTCAGCGCGTCATAATCTGCCTGCACTTTTGCATCTGTATTTTTTTCAACGAAAAGAGCCACATAGAGTTTCGTCATATAGGCAACGGTCAATCCGCCGCTGATCAGGAAAGCCCATTCTATGGCGTGCAGTGTGCCGACGTTCAATATACCGGAAATCTGTCCGCCACGGAGGAGCTCGGTATACTCCACAATACTCTCATGGATCAGCGTCTTACTGATATAACCGTTCCATAGAGGCACGCCGCCGATACCGAGGGCACCCATCAGGAAGATATAGTTGAGCAGCGGTTTCTTACGCCCGAATCCGCGTATTGCATTTAGATCCAGTTTATGCACGTTCATATAGACCACGCCCGCGGCCATAAAGAGAGCCAGCTTGATCAGGGAGTGGTTTACCATGTGGAGCATGCTGCCCCGCACTGCCAACAAGTTATCTCCTTCGGAAGTAAGAAGCCCGGACATACCGACACCCACCAGAATAAATCCGATCTGGGAGACGGAGGAGCAAGCAAGGGTCCGCTTAAGATCAATGGAAAAGAGAGCCAGCACAGCGCCGATTACCATGGTGCACACGCCTGCAATCAGAATAAGGCATCCCCATGTCGTATCGCCGAGGAAAATGTATGCTGTCAGGATCAGTATGCCGTACATACCGGCTTTCGTCAGAATACCGGACAACAGAGCCGATGCCGGAGCCGGAGCTACGGGATGGGCTTTCGGAAGCCAGATGTGCAGCGGGAACGCGCCCGCCTTAGCACCGAAACCGAACAGCAGGCACAGACCGGCGATCCGGAGCTGAATCGGAGTCGTATGCCGGGAACTGAGCATGCCGTATATGGTATATGCACCTGTAAGATCGTTGAAAAACAGCGATCCTGTCACATCATATAACAGGAAGATACCCATCAGCATCACCAGACCGCCGATTACCGCCACAGCAAGATAGGTAGCCGCTGCACGCAGTGCTTCTTTGTTTTCATCATGCGCCACCCACACGTAGGAAGTGAAGGACATGATTTCGAAGAAAATGAAGGTCGTAAAGAAGTCGGCGGAGAGGAAGACACCTTCCGTTGCGCCTAAGGTGAGCAGCAGAAACAGGTAGTAACGGTTGCGATTGCGGTAATGTGCGAGATATTCTTTAGAAAAAAGTGTGCTCATAAACCACATAAACGCCGCAACCATGCAGTATAATGCACGGAATCCGTCCAGTGTAAAATGCAGCCCCATGCCGCAGACATAAGGAATCTCAAAGAGAGTTTCCGGAGTGCCCTGTGCCTGTATCTGTAGATAAAGATACAAGGTGCAAACGAATATAACACCTGTTACGATATCGGCGAAATAACTGCGGGCATCCTTCTGAAACCGTCCTATGATGTAGCCGATCAGCGCCGCAGCCATCGGCAGAAATATAATTGAGTATATTAGTATATTCATAATACAAACCTCACTATTTGATATAATACATTCATATACCCGCCACCGTACAGAAGAAATCAGTGAGCGGCTGGGAGTAAATGCCGAATGCTATCATAAAGAAAGTAAATACAAACAGCGGCAGCAGCATTTTCCAGTTCGGGTCTTTGATTCCCTGTAAAGTACTGTAGTCAAAGCCCTTGACGGGGAAAAAGGCGCGCGCCACTATGGTAAGCATATAGATCGCAGTCAGCAGAGCGGAAAGCAGCAGACAGGCGATGCCGAAGTAGGCGACCACATTACCGCTCTCCACGGCAGCCGAAGCCAGATTCCATTTACTGATAAACCCAGCAAGTCCGGGAACGCCCATCAGGGAGAGGGCGGATACGGTAAAAATGCCGAAGACGCAGGGCATCCGATAGCCCATACCGTCCAGCTCATGGACATAATTCCGCTCGGTCTGATGTATGATGGCTCCCGCGCAGAAGAAAGAGGATATCTTGATCACGGCGTGGAATACCAGATGGGACAATGCGCCCACCATTCCGAGCGGTGTCATCAGCGCCGCACCAAAGAGGATGTAGGAAAGGTTACTGATGGTTGAGTAAGCAAGTCTTCTCTTGAGATGCGTTTCTTTGATTGCGCGGCTGCAGCCGTACACGATCGTAAACATAGTCAGCAGCAGAACGACGGTCTGCGCCCATGTGCCGCGCAGGAAGTCAGTGCCGAAGCAGTAGTAAGTCAGCCGCAGGATCGCGAAAGCGCCGGCTTTCACGACGGCCACCGCATGAAGGAGAGCCGTGACCGGGGTGGGTGCCACACCTGCTTGCGGAAGCCATGAATTAAAAGGGCATAGAGCGGCTTTCACGCCGAAGCCCATAAATGCCATCACATAGACGAATAACAGGACGTTGGTCCGCGAACCGATCTTGGCAGGGTCCAGAATACCGCCGAGTACAAATTCGGTGGTGCTTCCGTAGACGATGATCATGATCATGCCAATGAAGGCAAACGCCGCGCCCCCCAGAGAGTAGTACAGGTATTTCCGGCTGGCGAGGATCGCTTCTCTGGTCAGTGTATGCATGACAAGGGGAACGGTGACAAGCGTCAGCAGCTCGTAGAAGAAATACATGGTCAGCAGATTGGCGGCAAGGGCGATGCCCAGCGTAATGCCGTAAGTTACCGTATAAAACAAGAAGAAGATCTTTTCGTGCTCTTCTTTCGTCATATATTCGAAAGCGTACAGCGTGGCGAAGGGCCACAGCGCGGAAACCAGTCCGGCGAAGACCATGCCCATGCCGTCCACCTTAAAACTGATGGACAGATCGCCCGTAAAGTGTGCCAGCAGGAAGGTACTGCTCGAGTGGTGCAGCAACAGATACCAGACCAGAATACTGTTCAGGATAACGGCGCACTCCAGGAAAATCTCCCAGTGAGTTCTCTTACGGAAAGGAAGCAGCGTTGAGAGAATCCCCGCAACAGAGGGAATCAGGATCACTAATATTATCATAATCGCGCCTCCTTTCTAAACAAGCAGACTGACAAAGCGTGTCAGAGAGTCAATAAGCTGTGTGGGGAACAAACCGATCAAAACTGACAAGACCGTCATAATACAGATCGGTATCGTCATATAAAGCGACGGTTCCCGTTTCTTGAGATTCGTATAATCGTAATCATTACCGGGCAGGAAAGCGTAAATCGTAAGCGGCAGCAGATAGCCAGCAGTCAGCAGCGCGCTGATCAGTAAGACAGCAGGCCCCAGCCAGCGAAACCATGGCATCCCGCTCGACAGGCTTCCCATCGCCAGATACCATTTGCTGACGAAACCGCCTGTGGGCGGAATACCGATCAGACCCAGCGATACGATCGTGTAACACCACATAGTGAACGGCATTTCCTTGCCGATTCCGCGCAGTTCTTCCACTCGTGTTTTACCGGTCATGTAAATGATGGCGCCGGCGCAGAGGAAGAGCGTCGCTTTGATCAGACCGTGTGCCAGCACATGCAGGAGCGAACCGTTTATCGCCTGCACGTCCATGACCGCCAGTCCGAACAGGATATAAGATAGCTGACTTACGGTGGAGTAAGCCAGTCTTTTCTTAAGCACGGGCTCTCTGTAGGCCAGCATGGAACCCATGAAGACAGTAATCAGCGAAAGCGTAAGCCAGACTGTCTGCACCCATGTGTCCCGCAGGAAGGAAGCGCCGAAGATATAGTAGACCGTGCGTATGAGCGCCAGCACACCGGCTTTGACAATGACTGCGGAGAGTACCGCGGAGGCTGGAGCAGGAGCAACGGGATGCGCTGCTGGAAGCCATGCATGCAATGGGAACATGCCCGCCTTGACTCCAAAGCCGATGATCATAATCATCGCCATGATGAGCAGAAGACCCTTGGAGGGTGCGTCCGCCACTTGTAATACGCCGCCGGCAGTAAAACTTAGCGTGTCACTGTACCTGCAGACGAAGTATATGCCAAACAGCGCCATATAGGCCCCGCATAAGGAGTAAAACAAGTATTTCAATCCCGCCATAATCGCTTCTCTGCTGCCGTTATGCAGTACCAGCGGCACGGAAGATAAGGTCAGTACTTCAAAGAACAGATAGAAGGTGATCAGGTTGCCGGCAAAACAAAGCGCATTCAGGACACCGAATACGATCAGATAGAAACCGTAGTAGCGCTTCTCATTTTCTTCATGTTTCATATATTCAAAAGAGAAAAATCCTGCGCAGATCATGACCACCAGCGCGAGTGCCGCGAACAGAACGCTGAGTTCGTCCACCGCAAACACGAGGGACAGGTTGCTTGTCAGGTTGAACAGTGTAAAGGATGTCCCGTAAGCGGTAAGGAGTGTAGCGATGACCAAGGCACCTGTCAGAAGAAAAGCTGCACCGGCAATCAAGTTTATTCCGACGTTTTGTTTATTCGAGTTTGTGGAATGAATCCCGCAATCGTGCGGAGCGCATTTTGTTCTCCATGTCAGAAGGAACAATCCGATCAGGATCGGTATAAATATGGATAAAAGAATGAGATACATATGGAATCCCCCTCTACGCAAACATGGCAAGTCCCTGCTGTATCATATCGACAACGGGCTGGGAACTGATGCCAAGCATCACATTTAATACGATGAATGCCACTAAAACCATGGCATATAACGAAATATCCTTAAAAGTAACACTGGTGTAGGCACAGTTATTTAAAGGTGTGTAGATCCGAATTACCGTCTTCATGAAATAGATCGCGTTCAGAATCGTACTGATTCCGAGGACGATCAGCGCCGGCAGCATCTTCGTGTGATTTAGGACAGCCGCCTGCGAGAACAGCAGTTTGCTGATAAATCCGGAGAAAAGCGGCACACCTACCATGGAGAGAGAGCCTACCGTAAAGGCGACGCCGGCCCACTTGTTGCGGTAACCCGAGCCGGTCAGTTCGATAAACTTGCGGCTCCCGCCGGATACGTCAGTCAGCCCGATGGCGGCGATAAACAGCAGTGATTTCGTGGCCGCATGGGACAGGATATGGAAAATACTGGCCGTCATACCTTCCTGGGTGCCCATGCCGAATCCCATATAAATATAACCGATCTGTGCGACCGAAGAAAAAGCGATCATTCTGCGGACATCATTTTCTTTAATAGCGCTTAATGAGCCGAAGATCATACCCATCAGACCGAACAGGAAGAGGATATCGATGATCCTGCTGTCATGGTAGATCCTGAAACCGATTACACGGTAGATGATCTTAATGAGCAGGAAGATATATCCTTTGGACACCAGTGAGGATAAGATGGCGGCCGAGGAGACGGTAGAGTATCCGTAGGCATCCGGCAGCCATGCATGGAACGGGAAAAGCGCACTTTTGATACACAGACCTACGGACATCAGCACGATGGCGACGATCAGAGGAACGTTATACTCACCGTTTGCCGTAAGAAGCGCCACGGATTCTTTGATATTGCTCATCAGCAGATGGCCGGTCAGGTCGTAGAGCATACACAGACCGAGAAGCAGCAGGCCGGATCCTAACAGACTCATGATCATATATCTGACAGCGGCCTCGATGGTGCGGCCGTTCTGGCGAATCATGATCAGACCGCACGCTGATATGGTATTGATCTCTACAAACACGTATGCCGTAAACATATCATTTGTGTAGACCAGCGCCAGCAGAGAGCTGAGCAACAGATCGGACAATACATAGTAGAGATACGTCTTGTCTTCTTCGACTTCATCCGGCAGCTTATGTCTGCCGCCGAAGAGGGAGAGCAGCATGATCACACAGAAAAAGAATGCCAGCAGCGCTTCAAGTATGCCGGCGCGGATCTCATTGCCCCACGGCGCGGGAAATTTGCCCATGACATAGACGAAGGGTTCGCCGATGAAAAGAGTATATGCCAGCGTGCAAGCACTCAGCGCGATATTGATCGTGAGCAGGATCGTGCTGATCCACATGGCCGCCTTATCGCGCAGCCCCGAGCTGATAATGCCCGCGAACAGACACAGCATAATAGAGATACAAGGAAAGTTCCGTATGATATCCATTACAGCCCCTCCTTTTTCAGCCGGCTGGATATCTCATCGAGATCCAGCGTCTGATAGCGTTTATAGAGTCTTATGGTGAGTGCCAGCATCAGGGCTGACACGGAGACGGACACCACGATACCGGTCAGCACGAGACCGCTGGGAATCGGGTTGATATAGGCTTCCATACTCTGTACGCCGTCCACGACGATGGGCGCCACACGTCCCCTGATATATCCTTTTTCCGCAAGGAAAAGGTAGATCGCCGTATCCATGATGTTCAGACCGATGATCTTCTTGATCAGATTGGGCTGTAAGAGCAGATTTCCGAATCCGATGCCGAAGAGGATCATGGCGACAGCTTCACCGTAGTTTATGAATAAATTTGCCCCCATTTTACAGACCTCCTCTTCTGAATAGTGCGTAGAATGCGTACATAGTGCACGCAACTTCCAGTCCCACGCAGATATTGATCGGCAGGATGATACCGCTGCTCAGGATATGTCCGGGGATGCCGAGCGGGATGTGATTCTCGATTCCGTTTGCACCGGTCATGTAGAAGTATGTGCCAATCAGCCCGTACATGCATAGGGCGGTGATCTTTGCGATCTTATATATGTGTTCGTTGAAGAAGCGCTGTGTCTTCTTGAAGCCGAAAGCGCTGACATACAGAATCAGTCCCGCACCCATAATGGCGCCGCCGGAGAAGCCGCCGCCCGGTGACAGATGACCGTTCAATATGATATAAATACCGAATATAAAAATAATAGGACACAGAACGAAGGCAGTTCCCTGCAGGATCGCATCGTTCTTCGGTTCAAAACGGCGGTCATTGATTGCCTCCTGTTTCTTGAGGATCGCATCGTCTACCATGAGCAGGATCATGACACAGCATGTCGCGATGAACAGCACGTTAGTCTCTCCGAAGGTATCAAAAGCCCTGTAGGTCAGGATCATGCCGGACACGATGTTGAGTGCGCCGGTCTCCTGCAATCCCTGTTCAATGTAACGCTCGGAGACAACATTGTTGATCGGATTCGACGGATCGCCGCTGGGCGGCAGATACGATACGGTCATCAACAGGACAGCCACTAGGACGCAACAGAACAGGATCGCTGTCGTGACATATATTTTATGGAAAGTGCGTGTTGTTTTGTTCAGCTCCTTATCATAGATTCTATCGCGGATCATTTCTGACTCGCGCATGCGTTCAATAATCGTCTCTTCCGGCACTACGGGTGTCTGCTGCACCTGCATTTCCACCTCTCCGACATAAGGGTCCTTGCTGCCGGACAGCCAGCGGAAGAAACGGAAAGCATGGGTCTTCTCATATTCTTCTCTCGGTCTTAACTTACTCATTCTCAGGCTCCTCCTTTTCGGTCTTATCCTTTTCGATGCGGATCGCCTGTATCTTCTTCAGTGTGGCGAAGAACAGGACACTGGTCACACCTGCGCCGACGGCAGCCTCCGTGATCGCAAGATCGGGAGATTCCAGACACACCCACAGGATAGACATAATCAGGCTGTAGGACATATAGATGAGGATGGAATTGAGCAGGTTTCTGGAGAAACTGACAGAGACCGCACATACGATCAGAAATCCCATCAGAATACATTGAAAAGTCGTCATAGCTCTTTGCCTCCTGTCTCGGATTGCTGTGCGGTTTCGGATACGGTAGCGGTATCGGCCAGTTCTTTCTCTAATGCTTCGAGATCCGTATAAACCTTACAGCGGCTTTCCAGATTCTCGTTCGTCGCTACTTCCAGACGCGCCAGCACATGTGAAGACACCGGGGAAGCGAACCAAAGGAAAACCACAATCAGCAACAGCTTTACGGATGTCATATTGAATCCTGAAAAGATCACCAAACCCAACATGCAGGAAGCGATACCGAGAGTATCCCCCATCGCAGTAGCATGCATACGATTCAATACATATTGAAAGTGGAATACTCCGAATATTTCAGTGAAAAAGATCACAAGACCGCAGATGATAAACGCGCAGCCCAGGATCAGCCTGATCCAGTCAAAAGTTCCCATCGGACATACCTCCTTCTTCCGTAGATTCCTGATCGTCAGGTGCCTGCCTTTTTTCTTCATAAATACCGATATACACCTTCGTCAGTACGACCACTGCAAGGAAGCTGATCATGGCATAGACCAGACAGACATCCACCAGATAGCCCTCATCCAAAAGCAGGGCGAGTATGGCGATCATGACCATGACCATTGTGCCCATCATGTTCACCGACACAAGACGGTCTGCGATGCGGGGCCCTTTGATCGCGCGAATCAGACAGGGAAACAGCATCAGTGCCAGAATAATAAGAACTGCGATGTAAATGTAATGATAGATCATTGTCAATACCCTCTTTATTTTACGTTTTCGATTCGCTCCAACAGTTTGACGAATATGGAGGAGTCAATACCCTGCGCAAGTTCCTTATCCAGACAGTGGACTACATATTCATTGTCCTTCAGGCTGACTGTGATGGTGCCGGGAGTCAGCGTGATGGAATTAGCCAGAAGCACTCTCGCGAAGGTGGTATGGAGCGTCGTTTTGAAATGAACCACCGCCGGTTCGAGGCAGTATTTTTCGGAATAAATCATTTTGAAAACCGCGCCGTTTGCCTTGAGGATCTCGATCAACAGCACAAATACATAGTGGAGCATCAGAAAGAACCTTTTACATAGGATGATGTCATTGGCAGGTTTATAACCTAGGAACTTACAGATAAACCAATAGACCGCGCCGGATATCACCAGTCCGAACAGGGCGATTTCCAGAGTAAACTGGCCGTTGAAGATGATCCATATGAGAAAAAATATGACAAACATGTGAGGCTTTCCTCCGTATAGTTTCTTCTTATTAAAAAGTAAAATTTATTAACGGTTGAAATTATATACCTTTCTTTTAAAATGTCAAGTCCACGGAGTGATAAGAAAATGTAAAGAATCCCGATATTTGTTGAGAAAAATTTTTTAAAAAAGATTCCGGTAAAAGGGGTTGACAATCGCATAGAAAATGTTATCATATTTATAATTCCTATATGATTAGTATGAAATATAAAACGGGCGGACATATTCATAGGAGTCAGTCACTTGGAGGAGGATTCAGATGAGTTATCGGACAGATACCGTGTGTATTCACGGGCAGGGCAGCAGAGAGGCGATTGAGAGCACGGGAGCGATCAGTTTCCCGATTTATCAGACGGCGGCATATGCACATCCGGCAGTAGGACAAAGCACGGGATATGATTATAACAGAGTGCAGAATCCTACCAGGAAAGAGCTGGAACGGATAGTGACGGACTTAGAGCATGGACTGGATACCATTGCTTTTGCCACCGGTATGGCGGCGGTCAACGCTTTTATGGAACTGTTTGCTCCAGGCGATCATGTGGTAGCGACGGATGATTTGTATGGCGGTGTGATCCGGCAGTTTAGAAAAGTGAATGAGAAGAACGGAATGGAGTTCACCTACGTGGATACGTCAGACCTTGACGCGGTGGAGGCGGCGATACGGGAGAACACGAAGCTGATCTACATAGAGACCCCTACGAATCCGATGATGCTGGTGACGGACCTTGGCGCTGTCAGTGAGATTGCCGCGCGGCATAACTGTCTGCTTGCGGTGGACAATACTTTCCTGACGCCTTATTTCCAGAATCCTTTGGATCTGGGGGCGGATGTGGTCATTCACAGTGCGACGAAATATTTGGGAGGACATAACGATACACTGGGTGGATTTCTGGTGACGAATCATGCGGAGATTGCCGATAAAATAAGAGAGATGGTAAAGACCACGGGAGCTTGTCTTGCACCTTTTGATGCATGGTTGATTCTGCGGGGGATCAAGACACTGTCCGTGCGGATGGAGAAACATCAGGAAAATGCGCTGGCGATTGCAAAATGGCTTAAGGGCCATCCGAAGGTGGAGGAAGTGTTCTATGTAGGGCTGGAAGATCACACAGGGCATGATATAGTGCAGAGACAGTGCCGGGGTTATGGCGGTATGTTGACGTTCCATGTAGACTCGCAGGAAACTGCATACAGCGTATTGGAGCGGGTGAAGCTGATTCAGTTTGCGGAGAGTCTGGGCGGTACGGAAAGCCTGATGACATATCCTTTTACACAGACCCATGCGGATGTGCC
This sequence comes from Lachnospiraceae bacterium, assembly GCA_014804655.1. Lineage (GTDB taxonomy): Bacteria > Bacillota > Clostridia > Lachnospirales > Lachnospiraceae > UBA3282. The sequence goes on from JAAUZK010000010.1 coordinate 186,108, forward strand.
GGATGAGAAGAGACGGGCTAACGGGATTGATGAGAGGACGCTGCGGATGTCGGTTGGGATCGAGAATGTGAGGGACTTAATTGCAGATTTAGAACAGGCGCTTGGGTGAATGGGATTGCAGGTCATTGCAGTTCATATTGCGCCGATGTGGGATGAATGCAGAGGATAGTTTTTAGTGTAATCGGAGATAAGATATGATATTGTAGATACAGATAAGAGTAATAAGGGAGATGGCAATGAAGTACAATTTTGACGAAATAGTTGATAGGAGAAATACAGACTGCTTAAAGTATGATTTCGCGGCGGAGAGAGGGATGCCGGAGGATGTGCTGCCGCTCTGGGTGGCGGATATGGATTTCCGAACGGCACCGGGAATTATTGAGAGGGCGGTGGCGGATGCAACGCTCGGAATCTACGGGTATACGGAGAGCAGAGACGATTATTTCCAAGCGGTGGCCGCGTGGTATCGGAATTATTACGATTGGAATGTGGAGAAGAAGTGGCTGGTGAAGACGCCGGGGATCGTGTTCGCCATCGGTATTGCGATACAGGCTCTGACGGAGGCGGGCGATGCCGTAATGATCCAGCAACCCGTCTATTATCCTTTCAGCGCGGTGATCCGCGATAACGACAGAACGTTAGTCAATAGTGAACTGATCCTGCGAAACGGACACTATGAGATAGATTATGATGACTTCGAGGAGAAGATTATTCAGAATCATGTGAAGCTGTTCATTCTATGCAGTCCGCATAATCCGGTGGGCAGAGTCTGGACGGCGGAGGAGTTGCGCAGGGTGGGAGAAATCTGTCTGCGGCATGGCGTGAAGGTTGTGAGTGATGAGATCCACAGCGATTTTGTCTATGAAGGCGCAAAGCATCATGTATTTACGACGGTAGATCCTGCGTTTGAACAGATCAGCATCATCTGTACGGCGCCGAGTAAGACTTTTAATCTGGCAGGACTGCAGGTTTCCAATATTTTTATTCCGAACGTTCAGATTCGAAAGGCGTTCCTAAAACAGATGTCCGCAGTAGGTTACAGCCAGGTCAATATGATCGGACTGCATGCCTGTCAGGCAGCATATGAGACGGGCAGAGAGTGGCTGGAAGAATTAAAGGTTTATCTGCGGGATAATCTGGATTTTGCCAGAGATTTCCTGGAGAAAAATCTGCCGCAGATCAAGTTGATTGAACCGGAAGGAACTTATCTGATCTGGCTGGACTGCCGTGAATTAGGGCTTACGGAGGAGAAGCTGGAGCATCTGATCGTCCACGAAGCGAAGCTGTGGCTGGATGCCGGAGCGATCTTCGGCAAAGCGGGTGAAGGGTTTGAACGGATCAATATTGCCTGTCCGCGGGCAGTGCTGAAGGAGGCACTTGAGAGGCTGCGGGGAGCGGTGGAGAAATTGATATAATTGATTATGTGGGCGGTGTTAGCAGAAAGCTAATGCCGCTTTTGCTGTCTGAGGAAGTGGAAAAAAGCATCTGCATATGATAAAATGGAAAGCGAATATGGGATCGGAAATACTGCTAAATGATTTAAGGAGGTACGTAGAATGAAATACTTAGTGATCGGTGCAGGAGGCACGGGAGGCAGTATAGGCGCTTATATGACGGAGGCGGGTAAGGATGTGACGCTCATTGCGCGGGGAGAACACCTGCGGCAGATGCAAGAGCATGGTCTGCGTATGGAGACGACGAAGAAAGGGAATTATACCGTACAGCCTGTTAAGGCCACGGATATGGAACATTACGATGAACAGCCGGATGTTATTTTTGTCTGTGTAAAAGGATACTCTCTGGAGGACACGATTCCTTTTATTAAGCGTGTGGCAAAAGATGACACGATTGTCATTCCGATATTAAATATATATGGGACGGGCAGCAGAATGCAGGAGAAGCTGCCGGGACTGCTGGTGACGGACGGGTGTATTTACATTGCGGGGGAGATCAAGGAACCCGGCGTGATCCTGCTTCGCGGAGATATTTTCAGAATCGTCTATGGCGTGCGTGATCCGCAGGAACTCCGACCGGAGCTTTTCGAGGTGGCAAAAGATTTAAAGGACAGCGGAATCGAGGGTGTGTTGTCGGATAATATCAGACGGGATGCACTGCAGAAGTTTGCTTATGTGTCACCGATGGCGGCATGCGGATTGTACTATCATGTGTCAGCGGGTGAAGTGCAGAAAACCGGAGACGCGAGAGATACTTTTGTGAAGTTAATGCGGGAGATCGACGCGCTGGCGACGGCGATGGGAGTACCTTTTCTTGTGGATATCGTGACCACCAATCTGCAGATTCTCGACACCCTGAATCCTGAGGCGAGCACCTCCATGCAGCGTGATGTCTATGCGGGCAAGGCTTCCGAGATTGACGGGCTGATCTATGAGGTTGTGCGGATGGGGCAGCGTTACGGCGTGCCCACACCCACCTATGAGATGGTGGCGGACAGGGCAAGAGCGGACGGGCTTGCGTGAGAAATCGAATTTAAGTATACTAATCCGGTTGATAAAAGATTAACATTTGAATATAATAAAGGTAAGGAAAGTAAGGAATTGTTAGCAGGAGGTTATAGGCTATGGAATTAGCGAAAGTAACATCAAAGGGTCAGGTTACGATACCTGTTGCAATCAGAAAAATGCTTGGAATACGTGAAGGCGATAAACTCCTTTTTGTAGAGGAGGGTAAGAAAGTTGTTCTGATGAATGCTTCAACGGACGCTCTACTAAAAGCACAAGAAGCTTTTGATGGCGTGGCGGAGGAGTTAGGCATTAAAAATGAGCAGGATGTTGTAAACCTTGTAAAAGAGATTCGCGCGGAAAAAGGAGAGCAATATAAATGCGAGTAATGTTAGATACAAACATTTTAATTTCAATGTTGTTCTTTCCGAGTGAGCAGTTTAGGCGGATTTTGGATTATATTACAAGGAATCATAGGCTGGTTCTGTCCTCGTTTGTGATAGATGAATTATTTGCTATTGCTGACCGCAAGTTTCCGGCAAAAAGGCATGCAGTTGATACTTTCTTGTCGGACTTAGCATATGAACTTGTTTATACTCCCTATAATATGCAAGGAAATCTCTTTGAAATTAGAGATAAAAACGATTATCCGGTTCTCTATACGGCGATCATTGAAAATATAGATATTTTTATTACAGGCGATAGGGATTTTTTAGACGTAGATGTCGAAATGCCAGAGATTATGACACCTGCAGATTTTGTTGAGAGATATATAGAAGCATAGCCAATGTATATTCCTTGGGATCGGGAAAGGACAAACGATATATGGAAACTACACAAAAGAAATTCAAAGAGAAATATTTGGCAGGAGAAATCGAGTTTGAGGAAATCGATGATTACAGTCAGGATTGGGGATTCAGTGATGAACCGATCACGCTGCGGGAGTATCTTGGACTGAACGCAGAGGAAGAGGATGCGTGGGTCAGCATTGGTGACGAGGCGCTTAAGGAGTTGCTGGATCAACAGAGGTATAATAGTTAAAAGCAAACTTGCCTGCATTCTATAAGGTATGTAACAGCCGGGGACAATCTCTCCGGCTGTTCGTTTATGCTGTAGAAAACTCCACGGCAAACTTCGAGTTCGCGAAGCGAAGCTCGCAATCGAGCGTAGCTCGATTTGTTACTGCTCCCGTCTGCGCAGCCCCCACACCGACAGCAGAGAGAAAAGCAGTATATAAACAATGCATCCAATCACAAAAGTACCTGTTTCGAGTTCCATATACGGATTGTTGGCGCGCATTCCCATGCAATAGAGCGAGTATGGGTAGTATAATCCCCATCCTTTGTTGGTCACCATAAGACCGCCGATGCCGCCGATGAGCCCGATGCCGATCGGAACCGCGAAGGAGCGGATAATCATGGATACGGTAAGTTGTATACAGCCGACCACGATGCCGCCGAGGATGCCGGCGGCGAGCCATCCGATGGAAGCCTTCGGCGGGAGACCGGGCAGGCCGCAGAGCTTACCGCACAGACAGTACAGGAAGAAGACCCACGCGTTACCGGCTATAACCATTATGATCGCCTGTACCAATTTACCCACATACAGGGAAAGGCAGGAGACAGGCACAGTCAAAAAGCCGTTCCAGTTGTTTCTCATATGTTCCAGCCGCCACAGATAGGAACAGTAGGTGCCGATCAAAGCGGGCATAAAGACATAACACAGGAAAAGAGTGTGCTGGGACCACAGGCTGTACCACTCGCTTTTCAGCAGCCCCAGATTTGCCGAGTAATTGACAGTGCCGAAAAAGGCGGATATAATCGGCAGAATGAAGAAGGCGAGCCAGACAGGGCTCCTTTTCAGTTTCAGCCGTTCTGCTTTAATAGATTTCATAAATGATAGTGTCATAAGTGTCACACCTCCCTACGTGTAAATATGATTCTGCCTGCCGCATAGAAAACCACGATCCAGACGAATATGCAGATCACGGCAGCCGTTTCGGCCGGTGAGAAAGTACGGTAGCAGAATATGCTGATTCTGGTGGCTTCATCCCACTCTGACCAGACCAGACAAGCGCTTAAGTTGCCGCCCCAGGGCAGAAATGAGTAAGTTGTTACAAACATCAGAAGCAGCGCCGCCATGGAGCCGCCAAGCCCGGCCACGAGAGGGATCATCTGATTGGCGAAGAGCATGGACAGGGCAAGCTGCAGCAGGAACAGAGAAATGTTGGCGGCAACTTTCAACACATAGGAAAGCAGATAGTATTTCACCTCCGGATTGCCCTCATATCCCAGATGATAGCCGAGCAGAATAAAAAAGGCGAACTGGACGGCAAACATGACGGTGATTATGATACATCCGCATACTGCTTTGGCATGATAGAGGCTTCCGGCGCTGCGGAGTGTTTCAAGCTGTTTATAGGTATTGCCCTTATGCTCGATATCGGCAAGGCGCGAAGCGAGCACGGACATCATCGTAGGAACCATGATGCCGTCCAGAAGTGACAGGAAATACAATAACGACATCCAGCCGCTTTGCAGTTCCCACTCTTTCGGATCGCTCATGGACCAGAGTCCCCACAGGAGTTGCACGGATAACAGAGCAAACATGGTCAGCCAGACTTTTCTTCTTTTGGTCTTATAGAATTCCAATCGTAATGTTTTCATAGACTTGACTCCTTTCCGGTCAGAGACAGGAAAATATCTTCCAGACTCTTCTCCCTCTTCTCAACGCGATATAAAGCAATATTCTGTTCGATCAGCCTTCGGCACAGCCCGGCGATGTACGCATCCTCTATCATGGGGATCAGCAGATAATCATCTTCTTTCTGTACCTCAATGCCATCCTGATGAAGCAGAGAAATAACCGTGTCCGGCCGGTCGGTGCGCAGGGCAATCTGCTGCCTGGCATGGGAGTGGAGAGAGTCCAGCGTGTCCTGATAAACCAATTCACCTTTACGGATAATGCCTACATGGTCAGCCATCTGGTCGATCTCGCTGAGCAGATGGGAAGAGACGACTACCGTGATGCCGTATTCCCGGGGAAGGGTGCAGATCAGGTCACGCATTTCCTGTATGCCTGCCGGATCAAGACCGTTAGTGGGTTCATCAAGTATGAGCAGTTTCGGAAAACCGAGCAGCGCGGCGGCAAGTCCGAGACGCTGTTTCATGCCGAGAGAGTAGTGTCCTACTTTCTTTTTACGCGCTTCGCTCAGGCGCACGATTCTTAAGACTTTATCTATGTCTTCTTTAGGGCAGCCTTTGAGTGTCTGGAGAATGGTCAGATTCTCTTCTCCGGTCAAATGACCGTAGTAGCTGGGCGATTCGATCAGAGAACCGGTGTCGGCAAGAAGCTTTATGCGGTTTTTTTCATTTACGGGCATACCGAAGAGTGTGATGGAACCTTCGGTCGGCCTGGCAAGTCCGAGGATCATCTTGAGTGTTGTTGATTTGCCTGCACCATTGGGACCTAAGAATCCGTAAACAGCGCCTTGCGGCACCTGCATATGCAGAGAGCTGACACAACGGACTTTACCGTACTGTTTCGTGAGATTAGTGGTTTCGATTAGATTTTGTGTAGTCATAGTCCTTCCTCTTTTATTATAAGTTATTTTGCGGCAATTGCCTGACTTTCACTATAAGAATAAGAGGGGCACATTAAATCCGGATGAAGCCTACATTACATTTACATTAAGATTCGGGATAAGATGTTTCGGGCAAGGATAAAAAATAGTATACTGCTATGTGTAAGATGCCGGGATATAAAGCAGATGATATTATGACCGGAAACGGCCTGAAACTGATTGGCAGGTCAGACTTTATGAAACAGGCAGATTCGGATGGAGAAAAGGAGAGAAAACCCTGATATGAATATACACGAATATAAGATCATGCTGGTGGATGACGAACTGGCGCTGCGTAAGATGGTCGAAGAGTTCTTAGCAAAGGAAGGGTTTAACAATGTGGTGTGCGCGGGAAGCTGCCGGGAGGCGATGGCGGTATATCACAGGGAGTACCCTGCGCTTATTTTGTTAGATGTGATGCTCCCGGATGGGGATGGCTTCGGCCTGTTTGGCGAATTGCGAAGAGAGTCGGAAGTGCCGGTGATCTTCCTGTCGGCACGGGATGAGGACGAGAACAGACTTCATGGGCTTGGACTGGGTGCGGATGATTATATTACGAAACCTTTCCTGCCCAAAGAATTGATCCTGCGTGTGACGGCGGTACTGAAAAGGGTGTATCGCGTGAAAGAGACGGAGAAAGAGCATGAGATGATTCGGTTAGGAGATTATTGTGTTGACTTGGGCAGCGGCGTAGTGAGTCGGAAAAGCGCATCGGAATCATCGGAACCGGGAGAAACGGAGACCGCCACCCTCACGGCGAAGGAGTACGCCATCATAGAGAAACTGGCGGCGAACAGAGGCCGGATCGTAACCATCGACGCACTGTGTGAGTCTGTGTGGCCGGAGGGCAATTACGGTTATGAAAATACGCTGATCGTGCATATCAGGCGGCTGCGGGAGAAGATTGAAGAAGATCCTTCCCATCCGCGATATCTGCTGACGGTACGCGGGCTTGGGTATAAGCTGGTATAGCGGTGGTATGATCGATGCTGCCGTTACAGATTGATGAAAACAGCACGATGTTTTGAGAATTTTGAAAGGAATATGAGAAACAATATGAGGATCAGAAACAGACGGTCGGGAGTCCGCACGGTCATGTATTACGCTACAGCTTTTATATGGATTATTGTGTTGACTTTGATTATTAATTTTATCTTACTGTTTATGTTGCTGCTCCGATACCATCAGCTCAACCCGGATTATATGTACGGCGGTATGGTCATGGAGGAGCTGACGCTAACAGAAGAAGGCTATGAGCTGAGTGATCTTATGCAGGAAAGACTGACCGAGCTCGATCAGTGGGCTATGTTGTTAGATGAAAACGGGAATGTTATCTGGAGCTTCAGGAAACCGCCGGAGATCAAAGATTCCTACAGCAGTTCCGAGATTGCTGCCATGTGCAGATGGTATTTAAACGATTATCCGGTTTATCTGCGCGTGTGGGAGGATAAGATCATGGTGGTGGCACGTCCGAAGGATTCCATGTGGAAATACAATGTAGAGCTTCCGGTTGCATGGATAAAATATATTATGAGAATCGGGGGCTGGATTATTGTTTTCGATTTTCTGGGGATTCTGGCTCTGGCTGCATTTCTGTTCAGGAGGGGAGCGAAGAACAGGGAACAGGCGCGAAGCGAGTGGATCGCCGGAATATCCCATGATATACGCACACCGCTGTCGATGGTGATGGGCTATGCGGATATGCTGGAGAGTGATGGAACGCTTACAGAGGAAGAGCGGCGGGAGGCGGCTGTGATCAGACATCAGAGCATGGTTATGAAGGAGCTGATTGAAGACCTGAACCTGACCTCCAGACTGGAATACTCCATGCAGCCGCTGCGTATGGAGAAGGTACGCCCCACAGCGGTGGTCCGCGAAGTCGCGGCGGCGTTTCTAAGCGATGCGAGGGATGACGAACTGGAGATTGATGTAGATATATCCGGGCATGCGGAAGAAGTATGGATCAAGGCGGATCAGAAGCTGCTGGTCAGAGCCTTACGGAATCTGTTCCATAACAGCCTGCAGCATGGCAGGAAAGGGAAGATTATGCTGATCCGGCTGCATGTATGGCAGGAGAGAAAGTGGTGCTGTATCAGCTTCGCGGATAACGGAATCGGCTATTCCGATGAAGTGCTGCACGGACTGCGCAGTGGCAGGAAGAAACGGGCAGAGCAGAAGATCAGAGGGCTCGGTATTGTGCAGAAAATCGTGCTGGCACACGGCGGCAGGATTCTGTTTCGGAATAATGCGGAGGGAGGAAGCTACTGTGAGATGCGGTTCCGCGCATATTGTATAAAAAACTGACAAAAAAGATATAGAAAAGCCGTTGCCACTGTGCTACACTGTAAGCATCACAGCGATTTGATACTTTGGGATCATCTGCACGAAGTATCATAGAGAAGGTAGGAGGGTTATTGCAAAATGACAGCAGAGAAGATCAAAGAACTGGTGGCACAGATGACTTTGGAGGAAAAGGCAGCTATGTGCTCCGGTGCGGATTTCTGGCATACGGAGGCGGTGGAGCATCTGGGGATTCCGGCAAGTGTGTTATCCGACGGGCCTCACGGGCTTCGTAAACAGAATCAAGAGGGAGATCATTTGGGAATCAATGACAGTATCAAGGCGGTATGTTTCCCGGCGGGCTGCGGAACCGCGGCTTCCTTTAACAGAGAACTTCTAATGGAAATGGGTGAGACACTGGGCAATGAGTGTCAGGCGGAAGGCGTCAGCGTAATCTTGGGACCGGCAGTTAATATTAAGCGTTCTCCGCTTTGCGGACGTAACTTTGAGTATTATTCGGAGGATCCGCTTGTTGCAAGCGAGATGGCAGGTGCGCTGATTCATGGAATACAGAGCAGGAATGTGGGTACCAGCATCAAACATTTTCTCGCGAACAATCAGGAGACGCGCAGGATGTCCTGCGATTCCCGTGTGGATGAACGGACGCTGCATGAAATCTATCTGGCAGCTTTCGAGGGAGCGGTGAAAAAGGAGAAGCCGTGGACCGTTATGTGTTCTTACAATAAGATCAACGGAACCTATGCGGCGCAGAATCATCAGTATCTGACAGAGACGCTGCGTGATCAGTGGGGATTTGAAGGTTATGTCGTGAGTGACTGGGGAGCGGTCAATAACCGTGTGGAAGACCTGAAAGCGGGATTGGATCTGGAGATGCCTGGTTCTAACGGCGCCAATGACAAGATGATCATGGGCGCAGTCTTAAGCGGTGAGCTGGACGAGGGCGTAGTGAATGAAGCGGTGGAGCGTATACTGAATATCGTGTTCCGCTACGAGGAGAACCGCGATAAAAATGCTGTCTTTGATAAGGATAAAGATCATGAGATGGCGCGTAAGGTGGCCGAGGAGACGATCGTTCTTTTGAAAAATGAGGGTGTGCTTCCGCTGTCCGATCAGCAGAAGGTTGCCTTTATCGGTAAATATGCCGAGAAGCCCCGTTATCAGGGCGGCGGCAGTTCCCATATCAACAGCCATAAGATCACGTCTGCACTCGATGCGGCGGAAGGAATGAAGAACATTACCTATGCGCAGGGCTTCGATGATGCGGAAGACAAGACCGACGAGAAGCTGCTTGCAGAGGCTGTAGAGGCAGCGCGTAACGCGGATGTGGCGGTTATTTTCGCCGGACTTCCGGATAAGTTTGAGTCGGAAGGATTTGACAGAAAGCATATGGCTATGCCGAACTGCCAGAATGAATTAATAGAGAAAGTGGCCGCGGTGCAGCCCAATACCGTAGTAGTCCTGCACAACGGTTCCCCTGTGGAAATGCCTTGGGTGAATCAGGTAAAAGGCGTTGTGGAAGCGTATCTGGGCGGTCAGGCAGTAGGCGGAGCAGTCTGTGATATTTTGTTTGGCAAGGTGAATCCCAGCGCGAAGCTGCCTGAGACATTCCCGATCAGACTGGAGGATAATCCATCCTATCTGTCTTACATCGGTGAGGGTGACATGGTAGAATACCGCGAGGGTATTTTCGTGGGCTATCGCTATTATGATAAGAAAAAAATGGATGTGCTGTTCCCCTTCGGTTACGGACTGTCCTATACCACTTTTGACTATTCCAACCTGACTGTAGATAAAGAGGAGATGAAAGATACCGATACGCTTCGTGTGACGGTCGATGTGACCAATACCGGTTCTGTGGCGGGCAAAGAAGTAGTACAGCTGTATGTGGCCGACCGGGAAAGTACGGTAATACGCCCTGTCAAGGAGCTACGGGATTTTGCGAAGGTTGAGCTGACGCCCGGAGAGACGAAGACGGTGACTTTTACGCTGGATAAGAGAGCATTTGCGTACTATAGCGTCAGGATTCATGACTGGCATGTGGAGACGGGTGAATTCGATATCATGATCGGCAAGTCTTCCAGAGACATTATGCTTACTAAGACAGTGACGGTGGAATCCACAGAGAAGCTGCCTTTCGTATATACCACGGATACGACGCTGGGAGATGTTAAGAAAGACCCCAAGGCATGGGAGATCGTGAAGGGGATTATGTCGAAAGGACTCTTTAGTGAAGAGCAGGGTAACTCTGAGGGAGAGAGCGCCGCGGAAGCCATGACGCAGGAGATGGCTGATGCTATGATAGAGTATATGCCTCTGCGTGGACCGATCAGTTTCGGCGGACAGGTGACGATGGCGGATGTGCAGGCGTTGGTAGATAAGTTGAACTTGCTGGAGGAATAATCCGAAGTAAGTAAAAATATAGCAATCAGAAAAGGCAGAATCCGTTTTTGGGCTCTGCCTTTTCATGTGCTGATTGTAATATAATTTATAAGCCATGATTTGGAGTTAGTCAGTATCGTGTGATCTAATTCTGTTTCGTCGCAAGTGCCGCTTCCACGAATCCCTTAAATAAAGGATGCGGGCGGTTCGGTCTTGATTTTAATTCCGGATGTGCCTGTGTCGCTACGAAGAACGGGTGATTCGGAAGCTCGCACATCTCTACGATACGACCGTCGGGTGATAAGCCGGACAGCTTCATGCCGTTCTCTGTCAGTACGGCGCGGTAATCATTGTTCACTTCGTAACGGTGCCTGTGTCTTTCATGGATCGTCTCTTCACCGTACAGGGCATATGCCTTGGAAGACTTGTCCAGTACACAGGGATAGGAACCGAGACGCAGAGTGCCGCCGATGTCTTCCACACCGTTCTGGTCGGGCATAAGCGCGATTACCGGATGGGTCGTGGAAGGGTCCAGTTCTATGCTGTGCGCATCGTTATAGGCAAGTACGTTTCTGGCAAATTCCACGATTGCAAGCTGCATACCGAGGCAGAGCCCCAGAAAAGGAATGTTGTTGGTTCTCGCATATGTGATGGCATGGATCTTGCCTTCGATGCCTCTGTCGCCGAAGCCGCCGGGCACGAGTACACCGTTGACGCCGCCAAGCAGTTCGCTTACATTATCCGCAGTGACGGTTTCGGAATCCACCCACTTGATATTAACAACGCAGTGGTTGGAGATACCGCCGTGCTTTAATGCTTCCACAACACTGATATAAGCGTCGTGAAGCTGGGTATACTTACCTACGAGAGCAACTGTAACTTCACTGGTAGGAGTCCGCAGAGATTCTACGACCGCCTTCCAATCTGCCAGATCGGGTTCCGGGCAGCTCAGCTTCAGACAGTCACAGGCTACCTGTGCCAGATGCTCTTTTTCCATGGCAAGAGGAGCCTCGTATAAGTGTTCCACATCAAGGTTCTGCAGTACACGATTGCTGGGCACATTACAGAACAGCGCAATTTTATCTTTTAAGGTCTGATCCAAGGGACGTTCGCTGCGGCACACGATAATATCGGGCTGCAGTCCCATACCCTGCAGTTCCTTAACGCTTGCCTGCGTGGGCTTGGTCTTCATCTCCTGAGAAGCGCTCAGGTAGGGAATCAGCGTCACGTGGATGAGAATCGCATTCTCCCGTCCCACTTCGTGCTGGAACTGACGGATGGACTCTAAGAACGGCTGACTCTCGATATCGCCTACCGTACCGCCAACTTCAATAATGGCAATGCGGGTATCCTCATCGGTGAAGTTACGGTAGAAACGACTCTTGATCTCATTGGTGATATGCGGAATGACCTGTACGGTACCGCCGCCGTAATCACCGCGCCGCTCTTTCTGTAACACCGACCAGTATACTTTGCCGGTAGTGACATTGGAATTTTTATCCAGATTTTCATCAATGAACCGCTCGTAGTGTCCCAGATCCAGATCTGTTTCCGTGCCGTCCTCCGTGACGAACACTTCGCCGTGCTGGATCGGGTTCATTGTTCCGGGATCAATGTTGATATAGGGATCAAACTTCTGCATCGTGACCTTGTAGCCGCGAGCCTTCAGCAATCTTCCCAGCGAGGCGGCGGTGATACCTTTGCCGAGACCGGATACAACACCACCTGTTACGAATACGTATTTTACTGCCATGATTTCCTCCATATTTGAAGCGCTGCGATTTAATAACAAAAAGTAACTATTCAGCACGAAACAGTAGAAGCTGTGTGAATAGTTACAGCTAAACACAATATATAGCCTATTATACAATGGAGGAGCAGGAAAAATCTACTCTTAAGGTCAAATTTTGTAAAAAAATTTATAATTCTTTAATACATGTGTTCAGAAATTCATAATTCTCATATTGATTTATGATTTTTCCTTCTATATACTAAATATAGTTCTTGGATTTATGATTTACTTTTCACAGAAGCATCTTGGCAGGATCTGCTTATGCGGATTTGAAAATGTGCCAAGGAATTTTCTATAACAGAAAAATACTTGAATGAAAGTGAGGATTCCTCATGGATGATAATTTAAACTCTTATGACGGCGGTCCGGGCCACGGACCGAACGGGTCGGGTGGCCCGGGCGGTAACAATAACGGTGGCGGGTCGGGAGGTCCGAACGGGAGCGGTAACGATCCCCGTAAACAGAGCCTGATCATGTTGGTGATCGCGGCTTTAGTCACACTGTTATGTATCAGTGTATTTATGAAAATGCTGACCGGCGCCAGCAATCAGGAGATCACCTACAACGCTTTTATCCAGATGATAGAAGACGGACAGGTTGAAAGCGTAACGGTCGAGTCGGACAGAATCACGATCTATCCGAAAGGTGAAAAATCGGAATCTCCGTTTATGTATGTATACGGTATGGGAACCGTCACTTACTATACGGGCAGGATGGAAGATGATGATACGTTGACGAAACGTCTGCTGGAACATAATATTGCCGTGAACAAACAGGTGTCCGACAGTTCCAGTGTGATCATGACAGTGCTGCTTTATTATATTCTGCCGATTCTCCTGATGTGGGGACTTCTCAGCCTGTTGTTCCGCCGGATGGGCGGCAAAGGCGGGCCGATGGGTGTCGGCAAGAGTACTGCAAAAGCTTACGTGCAGAAGGAAACGGGTATCACTTTTAAAGACGTGGCTGGTGAGGACGAGGCGAAAGAGTCGTTGGTGGAGGTCGTAGACTTCCTGCACAATCCCGGCAAGTATGCCAAGATCGGTGCGAGGCTTCCTAAGGGAGCGCTTCTGGTGGGTCCTCCCGGAACGGGTAAGACACTGCTTGCCAAGGCGGTTGCCGGAGAGGCACATGTGCCGTTCTTCTCGCTGTCCGGTTCTGATTTTATAGAACTGTATGTAGGTGTGGGCGCTTCCCGTGTGCGTGATTTGTTCAAGGAAGCGGAGAAGAACGCGCCTTGTATCGTATTCATAGACGAGATCGATGCCATCGGCAGGAGCAGGGACTCTAAATACGGCGGCGGCAACGAGGAACGGGAGCAGACGTTGAATCAGCTTCTGTCCGAGATGGACGGTTTCGACGGCAAGAAGGGAATTATCATCCTGGCGGCTACCAACAGGCCGGAGATTCTGGATAAGGCGCTGCTTCGTCCGGGACGTTTCGACCGGAGAATTATCGTAGATAAGCCCGATTTAAAAGGGCGTGTGGAAATCCTGAAAGTGCATGCCAAGGATGTGCGAATGGACGAGACGGTAGATCTGAACGAGATCGCGCTGGCTACTTCCGGTGCGGTGGGTTCCGACCTTGCCAATATGATCAACGAGGCGGCCATCAATGCCGTAAAGACAGGCAGAGAGTATGTGAGCCAGAAGGACTTGTTTGACGCTGTGGAGCAGGTACTTGTGGGTAAAGAGAAGAAAGACCGCATCATGAGCAAAGAGGAGCGCAAGATCGTCTCCTACCACGAGGTAGGGCATGCACTGGTCAGCGCTTTACAGAAAAATTCCGAGCCGGTGCAGAAGATCACCATTGTACCCAGAACCATGGGTGCGTTGGGATACGTTATGCATGTGCCGGAGGAAGAGAAATATCTGGATACCGAGGCGGAGCTTCGCGACAGACTGGTAGGTCTGCTGGGCGGCCGTGCGGCGGAGGAGATCGTGTTCGATACCGTTACCACGGGTGCTGCCAATGATATCGAGCAGGCGACCAGTATCGCCCGCAATATGGTTACCCGATTCGGTATGAGTAAGAAGTTCGGGCTCATGGGTCTGGCCACGGTGGAGAGCCAGTATCTGGACGGCCGGGCGTCTCTGACCTGTTCCGAGGTGACGGCGGCAGAGATTGATAATGAAGTGATGAAGCTGCTTCGCGACAGCTACAAGCAGGCGAAGAAGCTCTTGAAAGAAAATCGGGAGATTATGGATAAACTGGCGGCTCATCTGATCGAGAAAGAGACGATCACGGGCAAAGAGTTCATGAAGATCTTCCGCAAGGAAAAAGGTCTTCCGGAGCCGACAGAGGATGAGACGGGAGAGAAGAAGGAAACAGATACGGCACAGGAGAAATCTGCAGAAGCACCGAAAGCAGATGTGCCTATGACTGAACAGCCGGCAGTTCCCGCGCCGGGGATGCAGGTGGCAGGACAATTCGCAGCAGGGTCACAACCTGTTCCGGGACAGCAGCAGATTCCGCCGGCGTATGGACAACAGCCGCAAGCGGGGCAGGCAATGCCCGGCGGGCAGCCGCAACAGCCTGTGTATGGGCAGCCACCGCAGCAATCCGCATGGGGACAGCCGCAACAGCCTGTGTACGGGCAACAGCCACAACAGCCCGCATGGGAACAGCCGCAGCCTGCACCCGGACAACAGGCAGGACAGCAGCCGGCACAGGAGCCACGCTGGATGCCTCCTAACCAGCCGCAGCCGGAGAACCGCGGACGATTCTCACAGGCACCGGAACCGCGTGACGGTAAGGATGAGCATAAGTAAATAAGAAAGAGAGATATTTTGCAGGGCAAAGTCAATGCAGATAATTGACTTTGCCCTATCTGTTCTATTAATATTACAGTAAACTAATAGCAAAACAAAAGGAAACAATAATGTTTGATTTCGATGAAGAATTAAAAAAACTTCCCAACTCCCCCGGCGTCTATCTCATGCATGATGCCGCCGATACCATCATCTATGTAGGCAAGGCAGTAAACCTGCATAACCGCGTCCGCTCCTACTTCCGTAAGATCGTAGGCAGAGGACCGCAGATCGATAAGATGGTGCAGCAGATCGCACGTTTTGAGTATATCGTGACGGACTCTGAACTGGAAGCGCTGGTGTTGGAGAATAATCTGATCAAAGAATACAGTCCGAAATATAACACCATGCTTAAGGATGACAAGACATATCCTTATATCAAGGTGACCATGGGGGAGGAATATCCGCGGATTCTCTTTTCCAGAGAGATGAAGAAGGACCGATCCAAATATTTCGGACCCTATACCAGTGCGGCGGCGGTCAAGGATACCATCGACCTGATGAATAAACTCTATCAGCTTAAGACCTGCAACCGGAAGCTGCCGAGAGACATCGGGCTGGAACGCCCCTGCCTGAATTATCATATCAAACAGTGTCTGGCGCCCTGTCAGGGATATATCGATAAGGAGGCGTATCGGGTGCGGGTAGAACAGGCGCTGGATTTCCTGAACGGCAATTATAAGCCCCTTCTGAAAGAACTGGAAGAGAAAATGACGCTTGCGTCAGAAAGTTTGGATTTCGAGGAGGCGATACGCTATCGCGATCTGTATAACAGCGTGAAAAGTGTGGCGCAGAAACAGAAAATCACGGATTCTGACGGTGAGGATAAAGATATCCTCGCACTGGCGAAAGATGAAACCGATGCGGTCGTGCAGGTGTTCTTCGTGCGGGACGGCAAACTGATCGGCAGGGAACATTTCTATATGACCCGTGTGGAGGGCTATGATACGGCACAGATTCTGCTGGACTTCGTGAAACAGTTCTATGCAGGCACGCCCTACATACCGCGTGAATTGATGCTGCAGGAAGAGATTGCCGATATTGAAATTCTGGAGAAATGGCTCAGCAGCCGCAAAGGCGCCAGAGTCTATATCCGCGTGCCGAAAAAGGGTACAAAAGAGAAACTGGTAGAACTGGCAGCACAGAACGCTCATCTCGTCTTAAGTCAGGATAAGGAGCGCATTAAGCGGGAAGAGGGCAGAACCATCGGGGCGGTGAAAGAGATCGCCGCGTTGCTTGATTTGGAACAGGTGAGCCGCATGGAGGCCTATGATATTTCCAATATCAGCGGATTTGCCAACGTAGGTTCCATGGTGGTCTTCGAAAAGGGTAAGGCGAAGCGCAGCGACTACCGTAAGTTCCGCATCCAGTCGGTATCCGGACCCGACGATTATGCGTGCATGAAAGAAGTGCTCACGAGGCGGTTCGTACACGGTATGGAGGAAAAAGAAGAGCTGAACCGCAAAGAGGTGGATCACGAGTTCGGCAGCTTCACGAAGTTTCCGGATCTGCTGCTGATGGACGGCGGCAGGGGACAGGTAAATATCGCCCTTCAAGTATTGGAGGAGCTGCACCTTGATATTCCGGTTTGCGGCATGGTCAAAGACGATAACCACCGCACCAGAGGATTGTATTATCAGAATGTGGAGATTCCGATCGACACGCACTCGGAAGGTTTTAAACTGATTACACGGATTCAGGACGAGGCCCACCGGTTTGCCATAGAATACCATCGTTCCCTGCGCTCTAAAGCACAGGTGAAGTCCGTGCTGGACGATATACCGGGTGTGGGACCGGCGAGGCGGAAGGCGCTTATGAAACATTTCGGTTCGATTAATGAAATCAAAGAGGCTTCCGTGGAGAAGCTGTGCGAAGTGCCGGAGATCCCAGAGCATATCGGGAGGCAGATTTATGAGTTCTTTCGTAGGAAATAAGTACTAGGCGGAAAGTGCCTTTTTGTGGGAAATGCGGAGACTTGAAAGTGCCTTTTTGTGAGAAGAACTTAATATGGAAAGTGCCTTTTTGTGAAAATGGCGTTGAGTAGATGTGGTTTTTTGGTATATAATACTTAATGTATAGTATTTAACATAGAGAGCAAAGAGGTAGCCGGATGAAACGTAAAATATATGATCGCTTGTTGGAATGGAAAGAAAAAGATCATGGAAACTGTGCGCTTTTGCTGGATGGAGCCAGACGTGTAGGCAAAAGTTATATTGCCGAGCAATTTGGTAAGAACGAATATAAAAGTTATCTGCTGATAGATTTTGCACATCTTCCGAAAGAAGTAAAAGAAATTTTTGAAAATGATCTGAATGACTTTGACTTATTTTTTAATAAACTTGCGGCTTATTACAGAGTGGTGCTTTACAGAAGGGAATCGCTCATTATTTTTGACGAGGTTCAGAGATATCCTGCGGCAAGAGAACTCATAAAATATTTGGTCGCTGACGGACGGTATGATTATCTTGAAACAGGCTCTTTGATTTCGTTGAGAAAGAATGTTGAGAATATTGTGATTCCATCGGAAGAAGAACACGTTGAAATGTTTCCCATGGATTTTGAAGAATTTTTGTGGGCAATGGGGGATGAGACTACAGTTGTTTTTTTGAAAGAATGCTATGAGGGATTACAGCCACTTGGACAGGCTGTGCATAGAAGGGTAATGAATGACTTTCGCCAATATATGCTTGTGGGAGGAATGCCGCAGGCAGTTGAGGCATATGTAAATTCAAAAAATTTTGAGGAAGCAGACAGAATAAAAAAACGAATTTTGACATTGTACAGAGAGGATATTACCAAATTCGCAAAGGGATATGAGGCGAAAGTTTTATCAATTTTTGATGAGATGCCGTCCCAGCTTTCAAAAACCGAGAAAAAATATAAATTGTCAAACATGGAAAAAGGGGCGAGGTTCCGGGAGTACGAGAATGCCTTTATGTGGCTTGCGGAGGCAATGGTGGTCAATAACTGTTATAATGCAACAGATCCCAACGTTGGATTATCAATGAGCGGAGAGTATAGTACCAGAAAATGCTATATGGGAGATACCGGACTATTGGTAACGCATTCCTTTATGGATGATAAGTTTACGGATAATGAGTTGTATCGGGATATCCTTTTAGACAGACTCCATGTAAATGAAGGGATGCTGATGGAAAATATTGTGGCACAGGAACTGCGTGCAAACGGACATAAATTATACTTTTATTCGAGATCGGACACGGATAAGAGGGAAAATAACATGGAGATAGATTTCCTGATCCGTCATCAAAGAAAAATATGTCCGGTAGAAGTGAAGTCGGGGGCATACAGAAAGCATTCTTCTTTGGATAAATTCAAGAATAAATTTTCAGGTAAAATCGGACAGCCGTATATTTTATATACGAAAGATATTTTTGTGAAGGAGAATGTGGTTCATCTGCCGATTTATATGGCTATGTTTTTGTAGAAAGTTGAGCTTCACTTCGCGAACTCGAATAAACGATGTATCATCAAAGAGTGTATTTGTGCAAGGGAAGTGATTGTTCACTGATTCCTCAGCATAATGATCGTGTGAAAGGCAGCACTTTCAGAGTCAAAATATGTGTTCATTTCACCGCTATATTTGCTGACAACCCTTTCAATGCTTTTCATGCCATACCCGTGGTGCGAAGGGTTCTTCTTATGGCTGACCAATCTCCTGCCGTCTTTGGAAAAAGGTGAGACGCGGCAGGAATTGACCAGTGTAATGACTGTAAACGGGGAGGAAGCTTCTTTCTTAATATCTAATTCTATGCATCCGCCGGTTATATTTTCGGCGGATTCTATGGCATTATCTAAAAGATTGCAGAAAAGCGATGTAATATCATTGTCTTCCATAAAATCAATAACACAACTCCGAATATCCAAGTGGAGATTAATAGCTTTTTCATTGCACAACTGCTGATATTGGTAGAGAATCATATTCAGCAGTTTATTGTCGCAGATACGGGCACTGTAAGCAAGGGCGGGCGACTGCGTAAGTTGAAGAATATAGTCATCTACTTGTTCCCGTGCATTCTGCATGTTGAGCAGCGCGATCGTATGCAGATGATTTTTGATATCATGGATCAGAATACGTTGGTTTTCATTTTGTTTTAGCATATTTTGATAGTATTTGGATAGGTCGTGCTCCTTTTGCAGAGAGAGTTGCATTTCCGTGAAAATTCGGTTCCTTTTTTTGCTATGGATGTAAACGTAAATAACCAGAAGATTCATAAACAGCAGCAATATGGCACCAATGGAAATTAGCCGGCCATGCTCCTTACTGATCGGGTAGGAGGTGCTGACCATATACAGAATAAACATGATAACGCTGGAAACCATAGGAAAGCAGATCAACGACAAGATAATGCTGTCGCTATTCTCAGCGCGAGTTTTCTCTTCATGGGCCGCACGAGATAGAAAAATAAGTGAAACGACATACAGGGTTTTGCTGAAAACCGCCCATAGAATCATTTTGAAAAAATAATGTGTATCATTCGTGTCTTGAAGCATAAAAGGGTATGCAATGAGCTCACATGTACTCATGAGCGCGGTAGAAACACCGGCATGGAATAAGGCGGTGGGCAGTTTGGAGTCATAGCAAAGAAATATAAATACCAGATTACCCAATAAGAAACCGACAATATTTAGCCATATAATATGCAACTGGAAAATCAGAAAAAGAGCGGTGTATATAGCAAAAAGAGAAAAAAGGCATGTCTTACTGTCCCGTTTAGGTTGGAAAACATTTGCGGCATATTGTCCCCATGCAAGCGCTTCCACTAAGTATATGAGCAAATAGTAAATAAAAAAATTCAAAGTACGTCCTTTCTTGACAAATAGGAGGAAAAAGCATTATATCAGATAGTGTTATAGTCAGTGAGTTTCCAAGTATAAAAGAAAAGCATTCTTGAAAGCCGTATATTTCCTGCGCGTGAGATACGCGGTAAATTGATCATGATACAGATGTATCAGACTATGGTCGAAACCGGTCACATGAGCGAAATTGACAATAAAGCTTCTGTGGGACTGAAAAAACATGCCGGACGGGAGCTTGTCGAGCCAATACTGCATATTCTGTACGGTGTGATAATCTTTATCAATTGTATGAACGATAACCTTATGGTCTACGGCTTCTACCGATACAATATGTGAAGTACGGACCGTGTATACGCCGTCCTTCGTTTCAATAGGAAGTGTGGCCGTCGTATTGGAGTACAATTCCAAAGCATCTTTTAAGCAGCGGAAAAGGCGCTGCTCGTCAATCGGTTTGGACAGATACCGGAAAACGTGCAGCTTCATCGCGTCGTCCAGATATTCAGCATAAGATGTCACAATAATGATGATTACGTCATTATTGAGCTTTACCAGTTGTTGTGCGACATGGATACCGCTTAATTCAGGCATTTCTATATCCAGAAAAACAAGCTCTTTGGGTCCTTGATCCTTCAGCAAAGAATTCCCATCTTGAAATACCGATAGTGCAGAAATTTTTATATGGTTCTTTTTAAAAAAGGTATTTATAGAGTTTGATAAGCAATCAACAGTAATTGGGTCATCATCACAGATGCATATTCTCAAGGCGATTCTCCTAACATGACTGTAAGCCGGATATTTTACAGCAAAATGAAAGCGAAATATGGATTTTGTTACAACAGGTCAAAGCAAATCAGTAGTAAGTTGCAAGATAATTATAGTATAGAAAGATATATTTTGCAAAGAAGAGGATGAAAAGACATAAAAAGGTCAATTTTGGTATAAGTGGGATTCGAATGATGTGTTGCATATACCAAAATTAAACAAAATAAGCAAAAATGTGTCGTTTTAGGGAGAACTAATTGATTAGAATCATAAAAATAAATATAATCTATAATAAAAATTTCAGAATATGAACGAAATAAAAATATAGATATAGTTTCTGCATGGAGAAAACGAATCTTGTGATTCAGGAGTTGATTTCATCGTGTCATATTGTATATAATAATCTAAAGTAAGTCTTTTTGATTATGTTTATGGATCTGAGGTTAATATTTGTGCTAAAACAGTAGTAGGGGAGGGAACCATTCGTGAGTTTACAAATTAACAACTATCAACCATTCTATGTCGGCACAGAACCACTGACGATGACCAGTCGCGACGAAGAATTAAATATTCACAAGGATACCCTTGTAAAGTATGAGTTCAATACAACGGATCAGAGTGGCAATAAAGTCATGGACAAATTAAGCCGCGCTGAAACAATGGAACTGATGAACAGCGTAAGCAGACAATATGGGGACAATGTGCTGATACAGTTTTCCGGTGACGCTCTGGATATTCTGCAGAGTGACATTAAAGGACAGTATTCCATGCTGAATGAGGAAGCGATCAGGCAGATGGAAGAGAAGGCTGCGAAGCTGGCGGAATATGTTAAGCCGGCGCAGGAATTGTGGCGATGGATCGGAAACATACGAACCGACTTGAAGCTGCAGGAGAGTCTGGCAGGAATGGATAAAAGTATCGTGAAATCAGCCTTTTCCATTATCGAGACTGATCTCCTTCCACATGACATCGGAAATATGACAGAGCAGCAGCGTCAGGATCTTATTTCTTTCGGCATGGAGAAGGTGCGATATCTTGCCGGGAAAATGGGAGATAAAGGTGCATTGTTCCTTGAGGCTATGGAAGAGGTTGCGAAGTATGGCATGAGCGGCAAAGCGGACTCATCCGGAAAAGTCACATACGACATACAATGGGGACCGCCTCCCGGATGGCCGGATGATCATGTGAGCACGAGCGAACTGATGCAGGAGATTTCACCGGAAAAATGGAAAACATATCAGGAAATGTGCCGGCAGGCCAAGGAGACGGAAGGCAGAGGTATGAATATGGAAATATACTGGTTTTTCCGTGATTGGGAGAAATGGGCTTATCAGAACCGCAGAAAAGAGGTCAATGAGATAAAATCCCGCTACACAGAGTGGCAGAAGGAATTAAGCAAGATTACCGTAAAGAAATTTGATAACGTTGACCGGACGGATACGGACAGTCTGCTTAACAGCGTCATCGGGCAGAACACGGCGCTTGACAGTGATTTCCTGCAGAAGAATATGGATCGGTTTGTGGCTGTGTTGAGCAGAGATTATGAGGAATAGATGTAGCGCATGAAGGTGATAAGTAGCATATTGAAATTGCGTAAATCATGCTTTGAGGGTACAAAGATGAAGTTATCACATAGAAAGATATTTGGAATATTAGTTCTGTTGATTTGTATTCTGAGTGCCTGTGGTGAAAAACATGAGGCACATCTTCGGGGAGGCGTGAATTTGTTTATTGATGATGAAAAATATGTAAGGAAGGATGATCGTCTCTTTGAGGAATCGAATACAAAAATATGCAAAACATCTGATGGTCATATAATTTACGAGGTGGCGGGGGATAAGGAGCGTAATTATGTGGTATCCCGTTCTTATTGGGAGGCAAGATTGTTTGTTAAGGAATCGTACACTCCGGACAGAACCATCGTAAGTGCTGTATGCTTTGGCGGGGATAGGGATCATTATATTTCTGATGAAGAAATCATTAACTGTGTATTATCATTAGAGTCCCATGAGGAATTTTTTGATGATACTGATGATTTGATGGAAAGCCGAAGCAAAGGGAAAAAAATACACATTAAGTACGGGGATGAAGCTGTTGGGGAATGTGTAGGTTCTGTTTTTCGATATGACGACCAATACATGTACTATAGTCGGAGCAGGCAGATGGTGACAGTACTTGCGGACGACCAGCTTGAGCTGCTTCAGGAATACATATAGTAGGAAACATCACGTATGTACAAGCCGTGCAGAGGTTCGTCTTTTTCAGAACCCGTTATCTCAACAATCGGCCTTTGCAATACAAATATTTCCTCGAAGTGGTAAGCTGGGGAAAAGTTTATTATACTGACTATGATATGTATGCGAAAAATTTAGATTATTTTTCCAATATTTTGTCAGTATATTGATGGGAGCTATGAAATGAAAAAACGAATACTTAAAATATATGTATTAATTCTTACACTACTGTTAGTATTGATTGTGCCAGGATGCGGAGAAGTATTTCGAACAGAAGTAAATAAAAGCCCCGATGACGATATTTCAAAAGCGATCTATGAAGCGGTAGGCAGAAAAAAAGTATATTATCGTGGTAAACAATATAATAATTCGGGTGAAGTTGCTTGGTATGAGTATACGGTGCATGACTGTGAAGATGAAAATGTGTTGACAGATATGGCAGAAGCGGTCAATGCAGTCATGCAAGAAAAGGAAGTGTCGGAAAAGATATATTTGGGGATTCGTGAAAAAATACCGGGAGGGGAGGAACTGAAGACTCCAATAAGGGAGGCGCTAGTCCATACAATAAGGCATTAACTTACATAAACTTGCCAGACATCAAAAACTTAGTTGTCAGCGAAAAGATAGCCCAAAACGCAGAAGAGGAAGGAATCGACTGGTACGAGATATGGCCGGATTTGGAGTACTATGAAGTTTTGGAGGATTAGTTTTAGAGACTGCCGCTTTAGCGAATGGATATTCGTGAAGCGGCAGTTTCATGCTGGTTTCTTGCAGAGATGGCGCGCCTTCTCACTATATGACAATAATAGGGCTGTGCAAGATCTTAAAAAATCAAAGCAAGATAATACAAACAATCAAGCATTTCGGATGCAATTCGAATGCTGATGAAAGATATTCAATGGCAAATACGCCATAGATGTGTAAGCGCAGAAGAATATATGATTGCCCATATGTGGATGTGATACTATATATAGAAAAAGGAGCGGCGAAAAATATGAACGAAAGCGTACAAGAGTATATTGATAAATATCCGGATGAAGTGAAAGAGCTGTACATAAGATTAAGAACAATAATTTACGACAGTGTTTCGTATGAAATTGAAGAAAAGTTATGGGCGAAAATACCAAGTTATTATGTGGGCGATTCCTTTGTGCGGCTTATTCCGTTTAAGGATCATGTTAATGTTGAGGCAGCAGCAGTTTTGGCTCATAAGGAGGAACTGGGCGGCTATAAGATTACGCCCAAGGGCATGTTGCAAATATATTTGAAACAGGATGTTTTGCAGGATGTGCTGGGGAAAATCTTTGTGGAGACGTTAGATGAAATGTCTGTTTGTAACTAAGAATGTTTGACTAATGGAAGAACGATTTCAAAATATGAAATTCGTTCACGAAACGGGAAAGTCGGGTTGCAATTGACCAAAAATATAATTTATTGTTGGGATGAAGTGGATCATGATTTTCGTGGCCAATGAGATGAAAATATTAAAATGCTGCCAGATGATTATTATAAAAAGATATACAGCGAAAGGAATGTAATGAATTAAGTTTTACAATCGACGATTTAAGAGTTTTATAAAGCTATGAACCATCCCTCTCCGGCATAGACGGTAATGTAAAATAGTTTGTGTCTTATAGGAATAATCATAATGTAACTGGTAAAGATATTCTCCGGTTTGCGGGTCAAATGATGGATGAGTACATGCTAAGAGGACTAAATATTCATCTGTACGGCAAATGATAGAAGAGGGTGACAAATGCAATTAAAACCTGATGTTGAAGTAATATTTGAATTTGTTGGACATAGAAGAGATAACCTGTATGAAGGATATCGTCCGGCGCATCTAATCTGCGCAGATTATTTAACCACTGGTGTGCATAGCTATTATAATATAGAAAATGATGCGAATGAGGATATTAAAGGAACAATTACTTTTATTTCTCCCGAAGCTTATCCGGCATGTTTATGGATAGGAAAGAAAATTATAATGTATGAAGGGAAAAATATAGTTGGGTACGCAATAATAACCAAAATATTTAATCCTATATTATGTAAAAACGAAGAAGTTTAGGCGGTAAATGAAAACGTATTTTCGTTCCCACCTGAGATGGGGAGAATGGAATATATAGTAGCATGCGATGGGATAATTGGCGTGAGGATTGTAAAAATGTTAAATTTGATGAAGTAATATTAATTTATCCTTTTTTATGGGCAAAAGAATGTGATTTAACTAGAGCATCAAAGAAGGTAGTTTCATACGAGGAATTAAAAGAACTTAATTTTGAATTAGCAGAAAAATTATGACACCCCATATGATAATGTCAAAGCGGTGTTGAGAGGCAAAATATGGATAGAGACAAAAAATTATAATACGAGGATTTATGATGTTGGTTAATATAACATTTGATGATGAAGAGAGTTTGAAGTATGTGGATATTGTTAATATACCGGATGAAGCAGTAGGAAATTTAGACGAAGTGGTAAGTGAATTTCTTAAATGGATGTTTGATAAGACAAATAATCATAAATATTGGGTTATAGAAGAGGGCAAAAAGAAATATTGTTCGTTTACTACAGAAGCTTTCATTGATTGGTTAAATGAGTTTGTTACTAAAGAGGAAAAAGCTACGATAATAGCGATTTCTTCAAGACAGATAGATGAAACGCTTCCTGTAATATTTTTTTAGCATTTATTTTTGTATAGATGGAATACTTCCTGACGAATAAAAATGCAGATTTTTGATAGCAGTAAATCGGAATGCATAAGGAAGGGGTTAAAATGAATATAGCTATAATTAAATCTGTTTTCCCGGATTTTAATATTGAAAACTTTAATATATTTGATGTGATTATTTCTTTGAAATGGGAAACTTTTTTTGATAATCAATCTTGGGAAGAACATAGGCATCTTCTTTTAGAAATGGCCAGTTCTGATAACTATAAAATTTTGATAGAATGCAAAGATGTAGATTCTTTTCGTTTTCAAGGAAATGGACAAATCTCAGGATTCTTTATCAAAGATATGTCTGTAAGAGGATACGAAAATGCTTCAAGGTATGAAGTGGGAGATTATGAAGAAAATGCGCTTAAGTTTTACTGTTCTGATGTAATAATTAAGAGCTTAGAAAAAATTAAGCGATAACTTTCAGTTTGTGGAGGCCAGCTATGAAAAACCGAATGCCTAAAATTTACGCATTAATTCTTACACTGCTGTTAGTAATGACAGCAACAGGATGCGGGGAAGTGTTCCGAACCGAAGTGAATGAAAACCCCGATGATGATATTTCAAGAGCAATCTATGAAGCGGTAGGTAGGAAAAAAGTACATTATTATGGCAAAAAAACTTCTGAGTCAGGTGAAAAAGCCGTGTACAAATATACAGTAAATGATTATGAGGATGAAAATCTGCTGGCGGATATGGTGGAAGCTGCCAATACAGTCATGAAAGAAAAAGAGATGACAGAAAAAATAGATTTGGCTATTCTGGAAAAAATGGCGGGAGGAACTGAGGGGATGGTTTCATTATGCAATTATTATGAGTATGAGGATGAAAATCAACAGTATGAAACTCTCCAGTGTCTGCGTATCTCTGGAAGTAAACATTCCAATAAGGGAAGTCTTTACAATAAGGCATCAACCTACATTAATCTACCAGACATCAAAAGCTTAGTTGTCAGCGAAAAGATAGACCAAAACGCAGAAGAGGAAGGAATCGATTGGTACGAGATCTGGCCGGATTTGGAGTATTATAAGGTATTGGAGAAATAGTTATTGAGACTGCCGCTTTAGCGAATGAATATTCGTGAAGCGGTCAATTCACGTTGTTTTTTTCCGATATTACACTGTTAAATAGAGATGGTGGAATGGAGGCTAATATGGCAATTTGATTGTTACATAATACCTAAGAAGAACGTGACTGCAAATATTTGCTTAGAAGGAGATGAAATATTTATTTGGGGGAAGCAAAGTGTACCAATAGAGAAAATTGATTTTCTAGAACAACAAAAAAGTTGGTCTGAAAAAATATTTCAATATGGAAAAGCTGATGAAACTTGCATTGAATTTTTTTATGAAAAAGATATTCTTATGGAAATATATTGTAGGCTAGATTTGCGGTCGCTATCAAAAAAATGCTGGAGAAGATATTAGATTTTGTCAGAGTCCAATAAATTATCTTGGAGAAATATCTCAGAAATAATGGGACTATTTCACAGTCTGTGTAACCCCTAAATTGATGTAAGCACGGAAGGTGACTAAAAAATACTTTTTTGATTTTGTACAAGAAAATATTATTTGGATTATGCCTTAACAGTAAAAAACGCTTAGCGCATAGAGTATATATTTCTTATAATAGAGTAGTAACCAGCGCTACGGTAGAAGAGTATATAATAAATATTCGTGAAAATTTTGGAACTAAGTATAATGAAGGTCTACTTGAAGCTATAAAATATGCGAAGATATTACCATAATTTCAAAAGTAGAGAGATGAAATATGAGTTTGGCTGAAATAATTGAAAAATATCAAAAAGAAATAGCAGATGAAAGTATTCTTATAGAATATAATTTGTTTTTTACAAATGTGGTTAAGCAGGATTGTAAATTTGTATTGGATGATAGCACTGAGATAAGAGAACTAGATGATATTCTTTTAACAATAAAAAGAATAGATAAGAATGCAGAAATCTATGTAAGTACCTATGGAATCAGTTATTTAAATAATAAAATATTTATTTATGCGGATACATTATGGATTAATACAATAATGGAAATAAAAGAAATATCAAATTTGTTTAAAAATAATCCAAATATTGAACCAAGTGATATAGCGTTATGGGATGAAGACGAAACAATGGATGGTGCAGCAGCATTAGTAGTTTTAGAGGATGGTAAGGGGGAAAGTTATAAATCGCTTATAGAGAAAAGAGAGCCAGGTAAGATTAAAAGTTTATATTGGGATTAAAGTATAATATTAAAGAAAAATAGTAGATATTTTGTTTTGTTATTTTGCGAACATACAAGGTAAAAATAAAAAGTCCACAGTATCTGAATTGCATTGAACCGCGATAAAGACTAAAAAGAAAGGAAACATGGTGTTTTTGCTTCTATAAACATTATACAAGAAAATGATGAGAATAATGCAATCGTTCTTAATTTTTTTCTATATTTTAGATCAATGCTGGGATCAATGTTATGCAGAAAGAGAAGTTGAGGAAGATGATCTGCCGTGGTTTCTGGGTGCTATTTGCCCAGAATTATGGGGGAATGGGAAACCCATGGATATGGCGATCTTTTACGAGTGGCAAAGTTTTATTGTGCCCCAAACTGTTGATGTAAATAATATAATGGAAAAGACGTATTCATTTTTAGAATATTATGAGAAAAAATGGGGATTTCATTTTACTATAGCTAAGCAATGGATTTTGGCAACAACCGATAAGACAGTAGTAGAAACTGCATATGACAGGACTGAATTAATGTATGAAAAGCATAAATACGATAATTAGTTGCTGAAATAATTATAAAGTTGACTACTATACGTTACTTTTATGCTTTAGTGACTAAATAGAACCGGTTGTGGAATTGTCTGAGAGAAAAAAGTACTTGTTTTGAACTTGACGAAAAGACAGTATACCAAATTCATTGGTAATTGGTGACGATGAAGACGGAAATGCAATAATCTATGTTAATGGTACAAATGGATTTGGTGTGTATGTAGTTGCGTTTAATGACCTTGATGCTGATGAAATGATATTTATAGCAAAATCTTTAAGAGAAATATTTGTTTTTACAAAAGGGATAGAAGAACTGAAAAACCATTATCCGTTTAAGAAATGAGGTATTTATGTGGTACGAGTATATTGATCATGTTATTTTCTTAAAAAAATTATATCGCCAGGTTCCAGAATTAGTACGTGTACGAATTAAAAAAATATCATTAGAAGATGAGGGCAGAGAAGTGGCGATAGTATTTGATATGCCCAGTTTTGCAGATAATATTCCTGAAAAATGGCATAAACTGGGGTATAATTCATTGTGCATAGAAGTTGATTTTTGGTGTATATATGATTTCCAGATGACGAGTGATTATTCATTGATGACTGGAGATATAAGCATTACCAAGGAGGACGATCTAATACATGTATTTATAAAAGGTACAGTAAATTGTCAATTCAAAGCAGAATGTGCAATAATTCAAAAAGTAGCTGGATATATAAATATGAATTGCATTGAAAGCGATACAAACTAGAAAGGAGTTATGAGGTTGGTTAATATATTAATTGATGATGAAGAAAATTTGTGGTATGTGGATATTGCTGATATAGCAGACGAAGTGCAGAATGGAAATGGTTATGGAATTTGATAATATTCTTAAAAAATATATGTGTGGTAAAATTAGTGCTGAATTATTATATAACCAAATGAGGCATCTTTTTAATGAATTACTGAGCAAATATGATTTTTGTAAGTTAGAATATCTAAAAATATACCCATTTATATCTGAATTGCAAGACGAAGATTTGTATAAAGATCATATTCTAAGAGAGAAAATTAATACTATATTTGCTATTTTAGAAGGACGGCATAGTTTTTCGTATGATTTATGGATGAATCTGAAAAAAGGTGAATTAAGTTATATTAATGATATTTGGGAATTATATAAAACAAATGGGAGTATTTCTTTTGAAAAATCAGAGATAATGCGAAAGAAATTGAAGAATATCAACATAAATACTATTGAAGATATGTGTTTGGACAAATTGCTAACTTTATTAGTTGGATTGCCAACATCAGGCGATGATTTCTATATGTATAATTCATTGTATGTTAAGTCAATTGATAAAAATGCTGTACATGAGGATATAGAAAAAATGATGAGTATTTTATCTGGGCAGAGACCGATACATATATTACTAAAATATGTGTCCGATGATTGTATTTATATTATAGTGTAATTTACTGTGGAAAATTGATGGTTTGTTTCTCAGGATTGAACCAGGGTATTTAGAATGGGCGAAAATGATATTTTAGGCAGGCATGGCGGAGGTACTCATGTTAATTTTGACATATTAGCACTTAATCCTGCAAAGCTAGGTAAAAATGCAAGTAATTAAAGATATACATATATATTTGGGGGACTGATTATGAAAGTAGAAATTGAACTTGAAGATTATAGTAAGGAAGAAGGATTAAAATTAAAATGGGAAAAAGGATTTAACATTAAAGTAGAGAGAGAAGGTGATGAAGTTTTAATTTCAGCAAATAAAGCTGGGTTAATTTCTTTAGCCAATCATTTACTTACTTTATCTCAAGATGAAGTATTAGAGGGGACACATATTCATCTTGATAAATATAATTCGTTAGAAGAAGATTCTCTGGATGTAATAATTGAAAAAGCGAGGTAAAACAACGGATGGCCATGGATATCTTTTGTAGAGAATCGGGATCATACATGTGGTTCAAACTTTATAAGAACAGCAGGGAATGATATTGAATTAATTGGGGCATCGATTTACGATCAAGATTTTATAGCAAACGCAAGGCAGGATATTCTATGGCTTATAAATGAAGTTTAAAGGTTAAATAAATTGCTAAAAGATGTACAGCGTGGTGATGAATTCACAACATCATAAATACGATACCTTTTTATAAGACAGTATTACCAACGAATGAAATCATGAAGGAAAAGATAAAAAAGAGTTGTCGATTAATGACAAAAGAGGAGCGAAGTGATTGGGAAAAAAATTAATATAAACCGTGTAGAGGTATTTGGCGATTTATCTTTGGATGAGGTAAATGAGATTAAGAATAATGAGGATGTAAAGTACATTCAGATAAGTAAAGAAATTCCCGCACAGACTTTAGAGATGATTAATAATGTTATTTTAGTTGAAAGACCAGACATTCAGTTTAGAGTGTATGGATTTTACGGGGAAGAATGTAATCTGGGATTTTTAGAAAAACTTACTAATGTTGTAGATTTGTCTATAGGGGAAATGACAGAGGTAAACAATATAGATGTACTTGGGAAGCTGACGAATCTAAAACGCTTAAGAGTTTGTCTTGACAAACTTGAAGATATTTCGTTCCTGTCAAATATAAATTCGAATATTATTAGTCTGATGTTAGGAACCGGGGTGAATAATAGTAATTTGGATTTTAGTATAATAGAGAAGTTTCAAGCGCTGGAGTCTTTATTTATATATAAAATTAATTACGGATACAATTCATTAAAAAATATGGAAGCGCTGAAAACATTGACAATAAATGCATGTAGCATAAAGGACTTTACAGTTCTGAAAGATACCAATGTAAATACCTTGTCATTAGGTTTGATGAGTAATAGTGATCTTTCATCTTTAAACGGAAATGAAAAAATTAACAGTTTGGAATTACAACGGCTAAGTAAATTGTCTGATTTAAATATATTATCAAGCTTGCCCAATTTGCAATATTGTCACGTCTCTCATAATAATCATATTGAAAAGGTTCCTAATATGAGAAGATGTGAAAGTGTAAAAGCTTTAGTTTTTGATAGTATAAAAAAATTAAGTGATATATCTGAGTTGGCGTTTGTTCCAAATGTTGAAAGAATTGAAATGTATCAATTGAAATTAGTGGATTTGCTTAGCATAGAAGATATTTTGAAAAATCCATCCCTTAAGAAGTTTAAATGTACAACTGGCAGTATGAAAAAGGATAGACAAATAAGAAAGTTAATTGAAGAATATGATAAAGTATGATATTGGTGCAAATATGATTAAAAAGTAAGGTTTTCTAATATTTTATCCGTATACTGATGAGGAGACAGATGTGAAAAAACTAATTAAAACATGCGCATCGATTCTTATATCGCTGTTAGTAGTTAGAATGGCAGTAATAGTAATCGTAATTGTGATCGGCTACCTTCTTATTGTGCTCAGATCGTTTGGGTGGTTTGAGAAAAAATACAAACCCGATGATTTTATTTCGGAAGCAATCTATGAAGCAGTAGGCGATGAAAAAGTACGTTATTGTGGCAAACAATTAAAAAATCCGGGTAATCTTGGTGTGTCAGCTGAATATATCACATATATATATCAAATACGTGATCATGAAGACGCAAACCTGCTGACGGATATGGTAGAAGCAGCCAATGCAGTCATAAAAAAAGACAAAACGGTAATGCAAAAAATAAATTTGGTTATTGAGGAAGAATTTGTATCGGGAGCATATAGAACGGCAGTCAGTTTACAAAATTATTATGAGGGTGTAGATGAATATATACAATATAAATCTTTTCAAAATCTATATATCGGGGAAACTGTCTTTAGTTCCGGCCCTTACGGTAAGGCGTCAACCTATACTACCTTGCCGGACATCAGAAGATTATGTGTCATCAAAGAGATAGCGCAAGATGCAGAAGAGGAAGGAATCGACTGGTGCGAGATATGGCCGGACTTGGAGTGGTATGAAGTTTTGGAGGATTAATTTTATTGACTGCCGCTTTGGCGAATGATCATTCATAAAGCGGCAGCATCATAAGACTTCAACAGCCCTTCATCAAGAAGGAACTGTTCTATTCCGATATACTGTATACCGTGCTCATCCGTCCAGGGTTTCAAGTAGTCTTTCACAACAACAATCTTTTTGAAAGAATCCGGAATGCGCAGCAGCGATGCGATCTCCTGCTCCTTTTTATCCGGATCCGCGATGCTGAGGGCAGACTGGACGTAAAACCTGTCACTTCCCCTGTTCACCACAAAGTCAACCTCAAGCTGTTTTCTCATGCTCTTCCCATCCTGTCCCTTGGTGTTATATTCAACAACACCGACATCAACATCAAGCCCTCTCCTGAGCAAGTCGTTATACAATACATTTTCCATTAGGTGCGTCTCTTCCAATTGACGAAATCCAAGTCTGGCATTTCTCAATCCCGGATCAGAATAGTAGTATTTAGAAGGGGTTTTAATGTATTTTCTTCCCTTGACATCATACCGCATTGCCTTCTGAATCAGAAATGCGTCCAAAAAGTAATCCAAGTAATGGTCTATAGTTTCCGGCGATATATTGACCTGCTTTTCACTTTTAAAGGTGTTTGACAGTTTATTGGGATTGGTTAATGAGCCGATGCCTGATGCGAGGACATCCAGCAGAATCTCCAACACTTCCTCCTGATTTATAATCTTATGACGCTCAAGCACATCCTTGAGGTAAGTCCTGCTGAAAAGATCACGAAGGTATCTGCTTTTTTCTTCATGCGTATCCAGCGTTGTCACAACAGGCATACCACCGTAAGTGTAGTAGTCCTGCCATGCCCCGCGCTTGTCTTCCTCGTACGCCTCGTAGAATTCCGCAAATGAAAGCGGAAACACCCTGATTTCATCACCTCTGTCGCGAAACTGTGTCAGAATGTCCGAGGAAAGCATCTTTGAGTTACTTCCGGTTACATAGACGTCTACATTCGGCATCTGTATGAGCCCGAGTACCACATCAATAAATGTGATTTTTGCTTCGGGATCATTTACATAGGGATTCGGTATATCGGATACAAACTGGATCTCATCTATGAACACATAGTATTGCTTGTTGCTGTCGGTGATCCGTTCCCGGATATGATTATCCAGTTCTATCGGATTCCGGTACTTTGCATTTGCAAGGATATCCAAAGCAAGACCGATAATTTGCTCCGGCGGGACACCCTCGCTAATCAGATAATCTTTGTACAGATGAAAGAGCAAAACGGATTTTCCACATCGACGCAGGCCTGTAATAACCTTTGCCCGTCCGTTCTCTCTTTTTTGGATCAGTTTCTCCAGGTATTGTTTTCTTGGCAGCATCTAAATCACCTCTGGGTTTTTTGCGAATTGAAATACTGTTTTATAATTTTACCAAATATCTGTAGAAAAATCCACTGACAGAACTGAAATTTTTGCGTATTGACGCAATTTTTTCATTTTGTATTGTGAATTTCATGCAACTAACATATACTGTAGCAAAAGAGGGATTACCGTAACCGCAGAAAATGCGACATCCGACGCTAATCTGGAACGATGGACAGAGAGTTTGTTTAATTTGTATTTTAAGAATCAAATAAATCGCGAAGATTTTATCGAAAAGATTGGTATCTATGAAAATGATTTTTTAGAGCAACTTTTGCATGAAATGAATGAAGCATTTAATCTTCAGAATGCTGGGAGAGTAGAACATTTCATTTATGCATTATTTCTTTGGGATGAACAAATAGGTAAGGAGAATGTCCATGGACTTGAAAAATTTGTTGATAAGTTAAATGAAATGTTGGTTTCAGATTGGCATCATAATCATGAAGACATTGTGCGACTTTTACAAAAGATATCTTCTGTTAAAAGTATGGAATATTTATATGATGCAATAGAATTGCACCCTCAGTATTTAGCATGGGACGATAATTATGCAAGCATTCCAATGAGGCTATAAGAGAAATGGCTCAAAGACAGATTAATAAATTGATGTAAGAGAGTAAAGGGTTTATGGATAAAGAAATAAGAGCATTCTATACGGACAATACTATAAGAGTTTATCAAGCGTATAATAGGTTTATTGCAAATGAAGCCGTTAAAAAGGGTACATTTGGTAAAGGGTTTAAATTAGACAGGATGACTTGGATAAAACCATCGTTTTTATGGATGATGTATCGCTGTGGTTGGGGGACTAAAGAAAATCAAGAACATATTCTTGCAGTTGATATAAAGCGAGAGGCATTTGATTTTATTGTCCAAAAGGCGGTGATATCTGCGTATAGCGATAAAATAGGTATAAGTTATGCAGAGTGGAAAGAACAAATAAAGGAATCAGATATTAGATGTCAATGGGATCCTGAAAGAGATATGTTTGGGCACCCTTTGGAGTATAGGTCAATACAACTTGGATTGAGAGGAGCCGCTGTGCAGAAGTATGTTAATGAGTGGATAGCTGGCATTACAGATATCACAGATTATGTAAAAGATTTAAAAGAACAGAAGGATTGTGGAATCGATATAAGTTCATTGTTACCTAAAGAAGAGGTTTATAATGTAAGAATAACCAAGTAGTTAACCAGATTTTGATCTCAGTGGGCAGAGGGCTCAATATGAAGATGGGGGAACTAAGGGATTAGGAGATACGCCGGCGGGAGATGTACAAAATTCGATATTAGGAGTATTAAATAGATGGAAAGATGGAGAGAAGTATTTATAGGTGAAATCCCCAAAGGGGTTTATCAAATGCAAATGGTAAATGGTGAGAAACAAGGACTGACAATAGAACTATCGAGTGCTAATGTGTGTGTAATGCTTAAGTTTGGAATGGTTCAAGCAGTGCGGATGTTAGATGAAGGAATTGTACAAAATGACCTATATTCTGACGCTGCAGTCAAGGAATATAAAGATAATAATTTCACTAATGTTATTTATGAAGTGCAACAAGGTGAATTTGCTAAACAAATAAGTAAAATCTCAGGAGAATATGGGAGGATTTTAAGATTGAAACACTATGTAGTGATTACTCAAAATTATAACCTTGATATTGTTACAGAATGGGAACCAACAATAGAAGTTACACACAGGAAATATCATGATTAATATTTATGATCTACCAGTCGCAGAAATGAATCATGACCTATTTTGGATTTGGATGTTCGTATGAATCATATACCAGAAGGAATCGCATCGTAAGGAACATGTAGGGTGACGGCATAGAGATACACTGCCGCTACGGCATTCAGAAGTGGAAATAAGGATTTTGAGCGGAAGCATCTGGAAACGTTGGATTATCCCATGACTGGGATACTTTATATGTTTCTGAAAAATAAGACAAATTGTTAATGAAAACCAGTGGATAGGGTTTTGCTTTTATGAACAACAGTAAAGCAGGTTTTTAATATGGATATTCCTTTATCAATCAAAAAATGTACTTTTGACCAAGGGCGCGTAGCGCCGCATTTTTTGAGAGGATTGTCAAGAGTTTTTGAGAAAAAAGTGGGTGATTTTTGAAAGACAGAGTCTGTAAGCCTTATGAAATAAGGGCTGAAGATTCCGAGAAGATATTGATTATGAATGGGAGGTACAGTATGGCCATAGTCTTAGATGTCAATTTTTTATGCAATAAATTAATAGACGTAAGCGCGATAAAGACATTGCTTAATAGGTATAAAATAAAAATTGAATGCATGAAAAGTATTGATAATTGGATGTGGGAGAATGAGAAAAAGGTTGAGTCTTTTAAACAGATTCCATCAATATTAGATTCACAACATATTGTGATAATTTATTTGAAGCAACCTTCAATTAAAGATGTAGGAGTTTATATCGAAAGAGTCGAAAATAGATATCATTATACGTTATGGATTAACACAGATGGCTATCCAATGTTGGATTGTGAGAGAATAACAAAAGATAACTGCAAATACTATAAAAAATTGATTCAAGCTATTTTAGAATTGAATGGATTAATTGAAGATTCTTTTGAAGCTGTAGGTATAGGATTAGAAACAGAGATTGGTTGTGGTAAAAAAATTATTGATATTATTCAGAATTCTAAAAATATAATAATATGGCTTATTAACAAACATATTGAATTATATAGCTTATTAGATGAGTTTGAAGCCGAAACAATGAAAGATATATATATATTCTACAAAAAGGATGAGATAATGGAGTAAACGTGAGAATGCAGGATAGCAATAAAGAACTTTCTGCATTGAGTTAGACAGGTATCGCTAGCTAATCTCAGAGCAATGAAGGTAGAGAAACATGCATTCGAAGTTGGCACCTACTTCGTGACGGCAGCCGTAAGTCAGGAGGCAATTAATGTGAAATTAGATGTAAAACAAATCAATAATCTACGTACAGGAGTTAAGCTTGCTACAGAATTAGAAGCAAGTAATTCTGATTTAAGAAGATTTTTAACGATTCAGGGTTATACTTATGATGAAAAAGGAGCGATAATTAAACTTGAAAAAATTCTTAATGTAAATATCTTGGGAAATATATATTTTGAATTGCGGTGTTATGAAATATCTGTTGATTATTATATCAATCATTGGGATGTAACTGAAGACGATTTAACAAGTCAGCTTTATCAAGATGATATAAAGGGAATAGATGCATTAGAAGTGGAGTTGGGAAAGTATATAGAGGATTTTTCTGTTCTAAAACCAGAGTGGTATTGTGACAATTTATTATAATAGATACGGATGGCAAAATCTTATCTTTTTGAGCGAGGTAATAGAAGTGTGGAAAAATTTTAAACGTAACGGAATAGCGAGGATTGAAAAATTAGTTGGGGAGTACAATATATGGGAATTGAATAAGAGTCCATATGGAAAATTTAAAATAAAAATATTTGAGAATTCTGATAATATATATAGTGGTTATACAAATATCCTCATCGCTGATGAATTAGGAGATTTCTATTGTGCAGTAGGGTATGGTAAATCGGAAGATGAGGCGTTGGAAAACACAATTGCAGAATTTTATAAAATGACTGAAAGAAAAGAAAAATGGGAGGAAGCAGATTTTCAATGTGCAGATCCGTATGATTTTTAGTACATAATTATAATGTCTGGCGGTATGAAACAATTGCTTACAGATAAAAAGTCATTTTATGAATGTGTGTCAAATGGACAGAAAAGTTATAAAACAAGGTTAATCAGGGGATGTGTGGCATTATCGATCTTGGCAATGAATGTAGATCGCCTTGCGTGTCTTTTGATGTTGCAATTTTAGATATCGTTATTTTCAAAGTGCAAACAGCATGGATTTATGTTGGCATATATGCAAAATAGCCACTGTGATGTTTTGACTGGTTAATGAGCGAAATGAGATTGCGCATCAGAGTAATGGAAAGTGTGGAAAGAAGTAGAGACGGCATTTCACAAAAAAATGAAAAAATATAGAAAGGAAAAGATTAATATCTTAATGCAAGAAAGTATGGGAAATGAAATAAATAGCTATTGTGGAGTTGGGGAAATACAATTTGGCATGAAAGAATCACAAATATATGATATTTGTGAAAATAAATTGGATAAGGTTGTAGGTAAATATACAGACGAATATAAATTATTTTGGCAGGATAAGGGCATTTGTATTATATGTAATAAACAGGGGGAGTGTGTTGCAATTGAAGGAAACATACTATCGAAAATCAAGTATAAAGGGATGGAATTAGTTGGAAAGTCTTATAATGAAGCTAAGAAATATTTGCTACAATATGGAAAAGAAATTGACGAAAATGATTGCGGTTGTACTATATATGATTTGGGGATTGGACTCTATGTGCCTACTCTAAAAGCAGGGGAGGATGAAGAGGTAGAGGGAGTAATTGCTTTTGTTAGGGGGTATTATGAATAACTCCCATTTCAAAATACATGGAATAATGGTTGGAAAAGAGCAGATAGAAAATTTGCCAATTTCAAGCACTGGAGACTTTATTTATATATAAAATTAATTACGGATACAATTCATTAAAAAATGTTGAAAGAATTGAAATGTATCAATTGAAATTAGTGGATTTGCTTAGCATAGAAGATATTTTGAAAAATCCATCCCTTAAGAAGTTTAAATGTACAACTGGCAGTATGAAAAAGAATAGACAAATAAGAAAGTTAATTGAAGAATATGATAAAGTATGATATTTGGGAAGTGCTTACCTTATCCCGCACCGGGTCACATAGTGACTATGAGGAATAGGGCATAGCGCCTGAAGGTGATAAGCAGCATTTTGAAATTGCGTAAATCATGCTTTGAGGATGCAAAGATGAAGTTATCGCGTGGAAAGATATTTGGAATATTAGTTCTGTCAGCATGCATTTTGTATGCCTGCACTCATAGACATGAGGCATATAGCAGAGGAGACGGTTTATTTCTGGATGGAGAAAGATATAACGTAATATCCAGTTGTCTTTATAAGGAGTCAAATAAAAAAATATGCAAAATAGATGGTGGCGGTATTGTTTATGAAGTAGAAGGAGATAAGGAGCATAATTATGTAGTATGCCGTTACTTTTGGGAGGCAGAATTATTTGTGAAAGAATCCTATACCCCCGACGAAACTATTGTAAGCGGGATCAGCATTGGATGGAAGAAAGATAACTATATTTATGATGGAAGAATCATTGACTGTGTTTTTTCATTAACAGATAATGATGAGTTTATTGATGACAGCAATGATTTTATAGATGCACGAAACAAAGGGACGATGATTTACGTCAAATATGGAGATGAAGTTGTTGGAAGAGGCATAGGTAAAATTTTTCTGTATGAGGGCAGATATATGTATTATGATTATAGCAAACAAAAAGCGACAGTACTTACGGATGACCAGCTTGAGTTGCTTCAGGAATACTTATAGTACCTAAAATAGATTTGAACACTATGAAGCGCTCCCGTGTCATATGAAGCGCTTCATGGTTTCGGTCCATATAGCAAGGCGTCAGCCTATACCACCCTGCCGTACATCTATCCCATCATTCGATAAACGTTGACGGTGTAACTGCATGGAAGACAATCATGCCGTCAAATGTGGATTGTGGAATGATAATTGCTGTATATGCAGATTTTAACATTTTCAGCATACCGGACAGACCGACATTAAGAGTGGTAATAGTCTGCTCACTGCTCACAATCTGTTCCCATCTTTCATCAGACTGCGCGCTTATAAAGTCAATGAAATAGTAATTGTTGTCGGCATCATCAAGCTGGCGGTTCAGTTCATTTGAATTGCTGACTTCAACAACTTCAAACCCGCCCTTGTCTCTCTGCGAATTAAATCGTGTTTTCTGCGCGTCTGTTCCGATCGCATAGTAGCCGTTTTCAAGATTTTCTGACAATAACTCTCCTAAACATGTGTATCTGGCAACGGATGTTTTTCCGATATGTCCGTTATGACCATTGATAAACAGAATACTGCCGTCTCCATGCTGTAAGAACCATTCTACTTTTTCATACATATATTGGTCACGTGCCGTATTGTAGTCATTGCTCAACTGCACATCACAATTCGCATAAATTGTATTCGCACATTCTCTTGCAAAATCAAAAGCATATTCTCCGGAAAGCTCTACAATGTCGGCGCGGGCAGTATCCATTTGATTAATTAATTCTGCGGCTGCTTCTTTTGCATTGTTTAACGAGGTCTTATCTAAAGAATATCCGTTTTCATCCGTAAGCTGGGCAAAACTTTCCGTATATTCCGCGCTTAATTCCGGAACAGTCTGGTCCAGTACGGAAAACAGATACTCTTTGTTATTGTCAAAGCGCTGCACATCCATGCCATAGAAATGCAATGCTTCTTCCGGTGAAACAGCTTTATTATAAGACCGCATCCATTCTATTAAGTCAGCCATTTCCTGAGTCCGGTAAATCGCAAAACCAATTTCAGACGCGGCTTCTTCGGCAGAACCGGCACCGCCATTGATATAATTGTCTACTTTCAGCGCACCGCCGAAATCTCCTTCGATAATAAAAGTCCGGCAGCCATTGTTGTTTACTAATGATTTGAATACATCAGCTTTCATTTGATGATATTGTGCCACGCCATGACTTGCCTCTCCCAGACCCACAACTTGCACATCAGAGGATATAGGAATCATGTCAACGTCGGCTTGCGTATAAGACAAATCCGCTGACGCGGATGATGCGGAATTGCCGCATCCTGAAAATAAAGTCAGACAGATTATAAATGCCGTACTGGATAAGATTTTTTTCAACTGCATGTAAAACACCTCATTTCTCAGCGTTTATATTTTCATTTCTGGTCAAGCCCTGATAAATCAGGATAGCACAAATCGTTGACACTACGGTTGTTACTATCGAATTCAAGTCAATGCCACTCATATTGCAGATTACATGGACTATTATATTAACAATCATTGTTATCGCTATTGCGGCAGTTCCTTTTAAAAAATGCTTCATCATTTCAAATCTCCTTTCAAAACCAAATATAAACTATTAATAAGCATATTTCTGTTGTGCCGTGTTCACGGCTCTCTCGTGAATACAGCATAGCAGAAAAAGCAGCGGTTCCTTCAAAACTGTCGCAAAATGCCGGATTTTGTGAATAAATGCTTTTCCATGCCTCTGAAAACAACGGTTATTCATCATTTTCGCATGATGCTTGCTATTGGGTTCTTCATTCAGTATAATAATATACGTTTGTGAAACTCGAAGGGAGAAACCGGACGATGCCTTATATTTCTCTGTTATTTTCCATTTTTTTTATTGCAATTACGATTCGTAATGTCTGGCCTCAAAAAATGGGACTAAAAGCCTTTGCGGCGCTTTATGCTATGATGTTTTGTGCCGCACTGCCCACACCGCTGTTGACATTCAAGCAGTTTGGGTTTTTCAATGTTCTGTTGGCTGTCTGTTTATACGGCTTAATTACTTATCGAGATACCCGTCCTAAAAATATTTGCATGGGGCTTTTCGGATGCGTACTTGCCATTATTCTGGAGAATGTGCTTGCGGCTTTCCGGAGGTCATTGCCTTTCGAGCCTTTGCAGGCGAATCTCTTTACAGAGGTTTGTGAGGTGGTCCTTCAGGTGATGTTTTACTATATCATTACGCTGCTTTGCGGTAAGGCAATCCGGCGCGGACTGCAAAACAGAAAGGGCTTATTGCAGATGCAGCAGGTGTGGTATCTGATTGATGCGGCGTTGCTTTTGTTTGTCATTCTGTTTTTCTTTACAGGAGTCGGGAAGGGTGCAGCTTCGACCGCCGGCTTGGTTTATTATAATGTGCTGCCCTTTGTGGGCTATTCCATGGTGGCGGTTTTCCTGTCTCTCTCGATGTTCAGAACCTATCGCGAAAAGATACAGACAGAAACCAAGCAAAGAGAATTTCAGGATTTACAAGATTACACACGCAACTTAGAAGCCATGTATGATGGGCTGCGATCCTTTAAGCACGATTACATCAATATACTAACTTCGCTGTCTGGTTATATTGAGAACGGAGATATGGCGGAGTTGAAAGACTTTTTTGAGGAAAAAATTCTCCCCACCGAAAATCTGATTATGCAGGGGGATTATAAGCTGAATCAGCTCAGCAATATTGCTGTGGTGGAGATCAAGAGCCTGCTTTCTGCCAAAATGATTCATGCACATGAAATGGGAATCAATGTCACCATTGATATTCCGGATTACATCTCCGGCTTTCCTATGGATACGGTAGATTTAGCCCGGATTCTCGGAATTTTTCTGGACAACGCTGTGGAAGCGGCTCTGGAGGCAGTACACCCTGAAGTCGGATTGAATATCATCCAAAATCTTGACACCGTTGCAGTCATTATCCGTAATAGCCTGCAAGATGGCGACATAGCCCTGCATAAACTGAAACAACAGGGATTTACCACAAAAGCAGGACATACGGGAATCGGTCTTGCGAATGCGCAGAGAATGATTCGTTCGTATGACAACATACTTTGGGAAACCACCACGAAGGACGGCTGTTTTACGCAGTATCTGGAGATTGCAGGGGGAAAGTCTAAACTCGCAAGCTGAGTAAGAATGGAGGAGTAGAATGCTTCATATTTTTGTATGCGAAGATGATGACGCACAGCGGAAG
This sequence comes from Lachnospiraceae bacterium, assembly GCA_014804655.1. Lineage (GTDB taxonomy): Bacteria > Bacillota > Clostridia > Lachnospirales > Lachnospiraceae > UBA3282. The sequence goes on from JAAUZK010000010.1 coordinate 228,847, forward strand.
AATGTTGTGCAGACCATTCATAATGCGGTGATGATGGAAGAACTGGATATGCAGCTTGTTCTGGATACCGCCGATCCTTATGAGTTGTTAGAGGTGGTTAAGACCAGTCAGAATACGGGAATCTATTTTCTCGATATTGATTTGAACTGTGACATGAACGGCATGAAGCTGGCCCAGCAGATCAGAAAGTTTGATCCCCGCTGCTTTATCATATTTATAACCGCCCATTCGGAATTGAGCTATATGACGTTTCAGTACCGGGTAGAGGCGATGGATTTTGTGCTGAAGGACAATCCTGCCGAGGCGAAAGTAAAAATCAGAGAGTGTCTGCTTCACGCGTGGGAACGCCATACCCTGCAGACGAATAAGGTTCATAAAACTTATATGATTGAGATCGGAGAGCGAAAAATCAGTGTCGATTATCAGGATATTCTCTTTTTTGAAACCTCCAGCAATATTCACAAGGTCGTTTTACACGCCAAAGACCGCCAGATAGAATTTTCCGGGACTATGAAAGACTTGGAAAACACGCTGGATGACAGTTTCGTGCGTTGTCACCGTTCTTTTCTTGCGAACAGGAACAACATTGAAGAGGTGGATACAAAGAATCGGATCATCTATTTTGCCAATGGGGAGTCCTGTCTTATGTCCACACGTATGATGAAAGGTATATGATTCCGGGGGAAGAAAGCGGTTTTCTTGACAGCATTTAAGTTACTTCTGAAATTTTTGCGTATTGACGCATTTTTTTCATATCATGCTTTGCAAATAAACGCTGCACTTAATTAGTCCATATAATAAATATAAGTATACCGGAACCGCAGAAAAGAGGTCAATAAAATGTATGAAGTTGCAAAACTGAACAGTAAGTTATCGGATCATTATCTTAATGTCGCGGGAAACGATGGTTCGACTTATCACGGCGGAAATCAGGGCTGGTGGCAGGATAAAGTGACAACCGGCGATGATGTGGGACATATAAGAAGCCTGAAAGAGGATAAATATTACCGTTTATGGAAGATCGGCTGCGGAATAATCGCGATGAGTGACGCGGAGTTATATTTGACGCTTCAAAATAACGGGTACAGCCTGAGCGTTTCCTCCACGTTTGATGAAAATACCCGGCAGACCGGATTGTGTAAAATGGATGCTTACAGAGACTATATAGAAGGGATGTTTCACACAAAATATACAATTACCGGTAGCTTCGTGAATACTATGGTCGGATTATATCCATGGAAAATGACAGGCGGACTCCGTGATTTTCTAAGGGCAAATCACAGCTCCCGTACAAATGTTAAATGGGCGAGATACGGAAAGGTTGCCGGCATCACAAGAAAACAAAAGATATTGGGTGAGATTGAAAGGATGCTGAGTGAGGATATTCCGGTAGTATTTTCATATCATAGTTTTGCTAAGAAAAGCATTATATTATATGACAGTATACAAGAGGCAAAAGATAATGTTTCGCAAAGAGATAACCCGGCAAATGCAGATTCCCACTATATGACAATAATAGGACTGTACAAGTACCCCGGCGGGCAGCCTCAGAAATATAAATATATTCTGCAAGTGGTAAGCTGGGGAAGAGTTTATTATATTGATTATGATCAGTATGCGAAAAAGCTGGATTATTTTTCTAATATTCTATCCGTATATTGAGGAAAGGACAGCTATAAACTGCTTTAAAACACCCCTTTCACAAAAATCTCAATTCCGATCACAATCAGGATCACCCCGCCCAGTATAGAGGCTTTATGGGAAAACTGCATTCCGAATTTCTTACCGATAACCAGACCCGCCATACAGATGGCAAAAGTGACAGCCGCAATGATCAGTGCGCACACGAGCGCCATAAGGAAGCCGTATTCTGCGATTGTGAATCCGACAGACAGCGCGTCTATGGAGGTTGCCACACCCTGTACGAGAAGAGCAGCCATGCCGACTTTAGGAGGCTGTGTTTCTTCAGGCTTGTTTTGAATTCCTTCGATCAGCATTTTGCCGCCGATAAAAAGGAGCAGACCCAGTGCTATCCAAGGAATGAATTTTTCAAATGTTCTAAAATATTGTGATATAGTATGCACGCAGATCCAGCCGGTCAGAGGCATGACTGCTTGAAAAAGCGCAAATACACCGGCGATTCCGCACATTTTTTTCTTTTTCATATCCGGTTCATGCAGACCATTTGCGAGAGATACCGAGAAGGCATCCATCGCCAGTCCGACGCCGAGCAATGCGCTGTTAAAGAAAAATAACAAATTCCATTCCATCTTTTGTCCCTCCCTGTTACCAACAAAAAACCAAGTACAGCCTTCAGACTATACTTGGTTATATATTCGTAAATATACAGACTCCATGCATAGTTTCGGCTATACATGAGTCTCGCAATTTAAAACAAGCCAGACCGGACGGTCAGTATGTTGACTTGCTACGATATACGCTTGCTACTCCCTCATGGGCAAATATTTAGTAAGAGTATAGCATGAGGGGTGGTATCTGTCAAACGTTGATTTCCGCTTAAGGAATCTAAGGAGTCTAAGGCGTCTAATGTGAATGCTCAAGACGCGAGGTGAATGAAGACAAGTATTCGGAATTTTCGGGAATTCTACAAAACGGAGAACTGTTCTCCACAAATACAAATGATTATACAAGCCGTGCAGGGTATAATGTAAGCTATATAAGTGGACAGAATATGAATATGACCACGGGCAAAATCAATAAAGGCGTAAGGAAAGGAATGTTCGCAGATGGACCAGATGAAGATTGGTGAGTTTATAGCGCGGAAAAGAAAAGAGCAGGAACTGACGCAGATGCAGTTCGCGGAATCGGTCGGGGTGTCAAATAAGACTGTTTCCAAATGGGAGACCGGATTGAGAATGCCCGATGTAGCGATATTGCAGGATGTTTGTGACGTTCTGAAAATCACGGTCAACGAGCTGCTGGCGGGAGAGGACTTGTCAGAATATTCAGAGAAGGAATACATGAAAAAAGCCGAGGATAACGTAATCGGTCTCATGCAGGAGGTAAGCGAAATAAAAGAGACGAAAAAGGGCGGGCTTCTGGGAGTATTATGCAGTATCCCGATCATAATTTGCGCGCTGGCATTAACATTGGTGCATGTGGTAGGCGCGACAAACATCGTATTTTTTCTCCATGTACCTACAATATTCTACATGGTCGGACTTTTCCTTTTTATATTGGGTGTTACAGGAGCGTTCCCGAAATATATAGCCGGATACAAATGCTTGTTCAACATAAGAAAATACAATGAAAATGAGATGAATAAAATTGTCTGCACTTTAGAATATGTGAGAAAGCTGACATGGATGATCGGTTTCTCTGTTTTTATGATCAATGTTATGGCAATCAGCATTAATTATACACATTTTGAAGTGATAGGACCGTTCTTGGCAGGTGCTGTTGTATCGCCGTTTTATACGATTATTGTTGAGTTTATACATAGTTATATTTTGTATAAATGCAGATTGATTATGCTGGATGTAAAACGCGGCAAAGAAGTCAGATGAGGTATGGCTAAGGGTGGCAAGATTGCGGCAGAAATCGGTATAAAATATGTAGATCTGATTAGTACAAATCGAAGTATTTAGTGGTGTGACTGTAAGAATATAAGAATGTATAAAAATGAGGAGGTCTGCTTTATGGTAGGTACATTAAAGAAAATTCCCATAAGGAAAGCTATCCGGGAAAAGGGGAAAAGTCTCTGCGTCATGTCGGCAGTATTTTTTACGACAGTATTGTTTGTCACGGTTTTTTCTACCTTATTTTTTGTGATGGATGCGGCGGGAGAGATGATGAAGGCAGCTTCGCCGATACGGTCGGATGCGGCATTTGGCGTAACGGAGGAAGAATACGAAAGAATCTGTCAGAGTAAGCGTGTGGCGGAGGCGGGCAGGGGAATCCGATTTGGCGTTATGATAGAACCTTCGGGCGTCGGAGTAATCCCGCTATTCAATTTTGAGGACAAGATGGCACAGTGGATGAAATATTATCCTGTAGAGGGACGTATGCCCGAAAAGGGTAATGAGATCGTGGTATCTGACCAGTATCTGAAGGACAGTGGACTTATATACAAGGCAGATGAGCAGATAGAGTTAACGTATTATGTTGAGGAGGAAGTGTATACAGACACTTTTACGATAGTGGGAAAGTATGAGATGGCCGGACAGCCTCTGCATGTCGTGCTGACATCAGATGACTTCTACAGGGAAGTATGTGAACGGTTAGAGCAGCGCGGAATCAAGGTTGAAGACGCAACATATCAAATAACTGGCGTTATGTTTAAATTCCGCGGGAATATAAGGAGGCTCGTGTCCATGCTGATTGCGGAGGAGGAGCTTGATCTGGAAGAGGATGAGATTATTGTAAATGATGTTTCCCTGCTTGACGGTATGGGTGTCGGGGCGTGGGCGGCGATTCTGGGACTGCTTCTTTTTGTGATGATGATCGGGTATCTGTTTATCTCAAATATTTTCCAGATTTCCATATCCGGAGATGCACGGTTTTACGGGAAACTGTCCACTAACGGGGTGACGAAAAAGGAGATCAAAAAGATCGTTCAGCAGAAAAATAATATCCTTTTCCTGATTTCCACCATTCCGGCGCTGCTTGCGGGCTATGTTTTTTCGGCTACCATACTGCCCGGTATTTTAAGCGCTTATGCCACGATTCAGATCGAAAGAAGCGGTAATGCGATGATCTTCGTTTTCTCTCTGGCGTTTTCCTATGCAACGGTGAAGGTCAGTGAGCGAAAGTCAGTCAGACTGGCGAAGAATGCCTCTCCGATAGAAATGAGGCGGTATATGGGGAAGTTCAGGCGGGTGAAAACAGCCGACAACAAGGACTGCCTGAGAAAGTTTGTGGTGAGGAATTTTAAGAGCGATAAGGCAAAAGTATTGAAGGTATGTATATCGGTTGCACTCAGCATTCTGCTTGCCAATGCCTTCTATGCCGTGGCAGCAGGATTTGACGAGGAGGAATATGTGAAGAGTGATTTGGATGCAGATTTTATCATTGCAAAAGAACCCATATTTTCGAGTCCGAATGTGAATCCTATTTCCTATCTGCGCACTACACAAGAAGAGATTGCAGCATACAGAGACCTGCCCGGAATCAAAGAGGAAGGCGGAGCCACTATGTCTCATATATGTATCTATGCATCAGAACAGGTATGGGACAATTTCGTCAGGATCGCGGGTGAGGATTGTTATTCTACACCGGGTGAGATGTGGACAGGGGCTTACGGGATGGATGACATGATGTTAGGAAAGTTAAAGCCCATAAAAGGTGAAATAGATTTAGAGCTGTTCCACACGGGAAACTATGTGCTGTTAGATCCCATTTACAGTGATAACAATGAGGAAAATGCAGCGTGTTATGAGCCGGGAGATAAGCTGACGATTCCGTTCAGGAGCGGGGAAGAAAAGACTTATACGGTCATGGCTGTTGTGGAAGACCTGCATTATTCGCTGGCATTTCCGGGAAGGTACCCGGCGAGTCAGATATATCTTCCGATGGAAGAGTGGCAGGCAAGGGAAAAGCGGAATGATTATTACCTGTATGCCTTCGATGTGGAGGAGGAATTTCATGAGGTATGGGACAACGCCTTAGAGAGCAGCATAAAGGGAAAAGACGACCGGCTTGCCTATCGGTCAGCCAAGACAGCGGGCGCGGAGGCAAAAGGATATGTAAGAGGGTTAAAGCTGGCGGGGGTTGTCCTGAGCATGATTCTACTGTCCATGGGTATTTTGAACTTCATCAACTGTATGGTGGGAAGTGTTTACAACAGGAGAAAAGAGTTTGCGATCTTACAGAGTATGGGGATGGAAGAGCAGGAGATCCGGAAGAGCCTTGCCAAGGAGGGAATGTTGTATATGGCAGGGGGATTCGTGCCGGGAGTTTTGGTCACAGTGCCCGGCGTCCGGGTGCTGATTGAGAGGCTTTTGATGGAGCCTTATATAGAATATCATTTTTATCAGGTCGTCTATCTGATGTTTGCGGTGTTGGGGTGTGCGGTGGCGGTTGTGGTGCCGTGGGTGGCGTATAGGGTGATGGATCGGAAGGAAGATTTTCTGTATAGGATACGGGCTTGTAGGGAATAGAGAGAGGTGTGGTAGGCTGAGAGGGCAGGCTGCACATAATGTTCTCTCGTGTCGGGCTCCGTCATATGGATTTTCTAAATATTCCGGGGAGATTGAGATGGTGGACGCGACCGTCCTCAATGCGCATCCATGCGCAGTTCGGACTTTTCGGGACATCCATGTCCCTCAATCGCTGTTACATCGGCGGAATATTAAGAAAATCTCATATGACTGCGCCCGACACGAGAGAACATTATATGCCGCCTGCCTATCTAAGTTTACCGGATGAAGGTTTGTGGCTGAACTGCGTAGACGGAAGGAAAATGGAGAGAGATAAAGGGAAATAAAGAGAAATAAGGGAAAGTAAAATAAGGGGGAAGGAAAATATGGAAAAAGGAAATATGAAGAAAGAGAATATGGTAAAAGAAATCGTAGTTGATGTGAAAGATGTGAGTAAAATTTATGAGAGTCAGTCGGGTAGGAGTCGTGTTTTGGACAGGGTGAATGTCAGCATTAAGAAGGGTGAGTTTGTGGGAATCGTGGGAGATTCGGGCAGTGGTAAGACAACGCTTCTTAATCTGGTGGGAGGAATGGACTGTGTCAGTGAGGGGACGATTACTGTTGCGGGGGAGGTGATATCTGATTTTGACGACAGACAGCGGACATTATACAGGCGCAGACGGGTGGGATTTATTTTTCAGGATTATAATCTGATTAACGAACTGACCGTATACGAGAATATTATCCTGCCTTTTCAATTAAAAGGGAAAAAGATAGATGAGAAACTTATTGACGGATTTTTGGATATGCTGAAGTTGAAGGAGAAGAAAAATGCTTTTCCTATGCAATTATCCGGCGGGGAGCAGCAGAGGGCAGCAGTGCTAAGGTCGCTACTCAGTGAGCCGGACATTATTCTGGCGGATGAGCCTACGGGAAATCTGGACAGCAGGAACACGCAGGTGGTGGTAAAGCTCTTAAAGCATTTTTCTGACCGCATGAACAAAACGATTCTTTTTGTCACTCATAATATGGAACTGACTAAGAGTTGCAATCGCGTAATTGTAGTGAAGGATGGCAAGATCGTTAATGAATGATGCTGAAACATAAAATAAAAGGAAATTAAAACCATTTGATAAAGTACTTATAATTGCGAACACTTCTTTTGTATGCTACAATATACAAGGGTTTCGACATCCGTATATGACACGGATGTCCGGTCTTGTACTATATTGTATGATACAGGGGTTAGTACATTGTAATTTGGTAACACTATTTCACATCAATCATAAGGAGAAGGATATGGCAAGCATCAGTTTGACGAAAGTCATCGAGAAATTCAGGTTGGAGAACCTCACACCGGAGATCGACATTTCCAAAATTAACGTGACGCAGCCGGATATTAACAGACCGGCATTGCAGATCGCAGGCTATTTTGAGCATTTCGAGACCACGCGCTTACAGGTGGTGGGATTTGTGGAATACTCATACATGAACGGACTGGACGAAGAGAGGCAGATCGAAATATACGAGAAGCTGCTTAATAATCCGATTCCCGGAATTATTTTCTGCAGAGAGCTGCATCCGAATGATTTGTTTAAGAAGACTGCAGTGAAGTACGGGGTGCCGCTGTTAATGACGAAGAAGGCGACATCGGCATGCATGGCGGAGGTGATCAGATGGCTTAATGTAAAGCTGGCTCCGTGTATTTCCGTGCACGGCGTTCTGGTGGACGTATACGGCGAGGGTGTGCTGATTACGGGTGAGAGCGGTATCGGTAAATCCGAGGCGGCTCTGGAACTGATTAAGAGAGGTCACCGTCTTGTCACCGATGATGTGGTGGAATTGCGAAGAGTCAGCGAGGATACACTGGTAGGTTCCGCACCCGATATTACAAAACACTTTATCGAGCTGAGAGGTATCGGTATTGTGGATGTGAAGGCGTTATTCGGCGCTTCCAGCGTCAAAGATACGCAGAACATTGATCTGGTCATCAGACTGGAAGACTGGGATAAAGAGAAAGAGTACGACCGTCTCGGACTGGAGGAGGAATATACGGAATACCTGGGCAATAAAGTAGTCTGCCACAGCATACCGATCAGACCGGGACGTAATCTGGCGATTATCTGTGAGTCGGCGGCGGTTAATCATCGTCAGAAGAAGATGGGTTACAACGCGGCGCAGGAGCTGTATAAACGTGTACAGAAATCTTTGGCAGGCAAGAGAGATGAGGAAGAGTAGAGAAGAGGAGGAAGAGTATCATGGCAGAATATGTATTTGGGGTAGATATAGGCGGCACGACAGTTAAGCTTGGATTGTTTGACAATAGCGGCAATGTGCTGGATAAATGGGAGATTCCCACCAGAACCGAGAATGGCGGGACGAATATCCTGCCTGACATCGCGCAGAGCATTCAGGATAAGATGTCGGAGAAAAATATTGACAAGGAGAATGTGGCTGGTGTCGGTGTCGGCGCTCCGGGACCGGTGGACGGCGCGGGGATCATTCACAAGGCGGTCAACTTAGGATGGAACGAGATGAATCTGAAGCAGGAGCTTAGTACGCTCTTAAGCGGCATGAGAGTAGAGGGCGGCAACGATGCCAATGTAGCGGCGCTCGGCGAGATGTGGAAAGGCGGTGGACAGGGCTACGGCAATCTGGTGGCGGTTACGCTCGGAACGGGTGTCGGTGGCGGAATCATCATTAACGGTAAGATTATGACAGGCGCTACCGGATCGGGCGGCGAGATCGGGCACATTCATGTGGAGGACGAAGAGTCAGAGGCATGCGGCTGCGGTAATTACGGCTGTCTCGAAGAGTATACTTCCGCTACGGGCATTACCAGACTTGCCAATCGGAAGCTGCAGGCAAGTGATAAGGACAGTGTGCTCAGACAGGGCGAGGTATCTGCGAAGACCGTATTCGATGCGGTGAAGGCAGGGGACGAGCTTGCCATTGAGGTCGCACAGCAGTTCGGTGAGTATCTCGGCAAAGGCCTGGCGGTAATAGCAGGTGTTATTAATCCGGAGATCTTCGTGATCGGCGGCGGTGTGTCTAAGGCGGGGGAAGTATTGTTTGATTATATCAGACCTGCTTTTGACAAGACGGTGTTCCACGGCTGCAAGGACACAAAATTTGCGCTGGCTACATTGGGCAATGATGCCGGTATATACGGTGCGGCTAAGATGGTATTGGACTAAGCGATACATAATTCGCACGGTATCGGATTATTCTAAGATAGAATGCAGGCAGACCGGTATTGGCTGTAGCGGCCGACGGTCTGCCGGAATATATATAAGTAAGAAGTAAATCTGCGAAACGGACGGTATAGAGATTGAACACATCAATGTATGATTACATCAAAACGATCATTCCGAGGGAGCGCATCTTGTTTCATGAACCCATGAATCAGCACACCACTTTCCGTGTGGGCGGAGAGGCGGAATGTTTTTTTTCCATACAGCAGGAGGAAGAGCTGGTAAAACTGATTCCTTATCTGAATCAGATAGAGCAGGATTACTTTATTTTAGGAAACGGCAGTAATCTGCTGGTAGGAGATAAGGGATATCGGGGAATCGTGCTTAAGTTTGATGGCCCGATGGAGCAGATCCGGACGGACGGTATGCGCATCACAGCGAAGGCGGGTGCGCCGCTTGCCAAGGTAGCGGTGGTCGCTAAGGAGAACGGGCTCACGGGACTGGAGTTTGCGGCAGGCATACCGGGAACGATCGGCGGGGGTGTGGTGATGAACGCCGGTGCGTATGACGGAGAAATGAAACAGGTGGTAGAGACAGTCCGCGTGATCGATCGGGAAGGAGAGATCACGACACTGGATAATGATACAATGGAGTTCGGATACCGTACCAGCATTATTAAGAACAGACCGTTTATTGTGCTGGAGGTTGTGCTGCAGCTTGCGGAGGGCGATCCGGAGCAGATCGGCGCGAAGATGGAGGAGCTGGCACAGCTGCGGAGAAATAAACAGCCCTTGGAGTATGCCAGTGCGGGCAGTACTTTTAAGAGACCGGAGGGATATTATGCGGGCAAGCTGATTATGGAGGCCGGCATGAGAGGCTACCGGATCGGCGGTGCGCAGGTTTCGAATAAACATTGCGGGTTTATCATTAATACAGGCAGGGCGACTGCGGCGGATATCAAAGAAGTGATAGAGGAAGTGCAGGAACGGGTCAAGGAAAGATTTCATGTTTCGCTGGAGCCGGAAGTGGTTTTTCTGGGAGATTTCTAATGAGATCGGCATATTCGGAGGCCGGATTACAGCATACAAGGAGATGACGCTATGAGATTTGTGGTGGTGACCGGCATGAGCGGTGCCGGGAAGAGAACGGCCATGAAGATGTTGGAGGACGTAGGGTTTTACTGTGTGGATAATCTGCCGGTGCCGCTGATTGAGAAGTTTGTGGAGTTGGTTGCGACGCCTAACAGTGAGATCAATAAAGTTGCTTTAGGATTGGATGTACGCGCCGATCAGCCTTTCGGTGAGGCACAGAGTGTTCTGAATAAGATGCGGAAGAACGGTTATCTGTTCGAGATCCTTTTTATGGATGCGGGAGATTCGGCGTTGCTCAAGCGTTATAAGGAGACAAGGCGGATGCATCCGCTGTCGCCGGACGGGAGAGTGGAAGAGGGCATCAACAAGGAGCGGGAGATCCTGCGGGAAACTAAACAGAAAGCCGACTACGTTATTGATACGTCCAATCTTCTGACGAGGGAATTAAAAGAAGAGATCGATCATATTTTTGTGCGCAATGAAGAGTATAGTTCTCTGATGATCTCGATCCTGTCTTTCGGCTTCAAGAATGGCATACCGGCAGATGCCGATTTGGTGTTTGATGTGAGATTTCTTCCGAATCCGTTCTATATCGATGAATTGAAGCATAAAACCGGTAATGACACGGAAGTACAGGATTACGTGATGAGTTTTCCTGAAGCGTCCGTATTCATGGAGAAGCTGATGGGGATGTTGGATTTCCTGATCCCTAATTATATCAAAGAAGGGAAGCATCAACTGGTGATCGGCATAGGCTGTACCGGCGGTAAGCACAGGAGCGTTACTTTGGCCAATGAGCTTTATGCGGGTATGAAGGATCATGGAAATTACGGCGTTAAGCTGTATCACAGGGATATCAAACAGGGAGTGTAGAATGTCTTTTTCCGGAACAGTGAAAGAAGAACTGGCGGCACAGATCGGTGCGGCGAGACATTGCCAGCTTGCGGAACTGGCGGCGCTGATTCATTTTGCCGGAAGCACTTGTGAGAACGGGGCACACCTATGTTTTCATACGGAAAATGAAGCAGTTGCCAGAAAGTGCTTTACATTATTCAAAAAAACATTTAATATAGATAATGTTGTGATGAAAGAAAAGAGCAGATTACTGCCCGACGACGAGATGGAGAGAAAAGTGATACAGGCCCTTCACCTTACGGGGAAGGACGGAGAGTTGATCGCGCTTGAGATGCCGGTCAGTTCACTTTTGATCAAGAACTCCTGTTGCGCAAGGGCGTATTTGCGGGGAGCGTTTTTATGTATCGGCTCCATGAGCGATCCGGCGAAGGGTTATCATCTGGAATATGTATGCACAGACAGCGTACAGGCGAGGCAGCTTTGCGATATGATGCGGGAATTCCAGATCGACGCGAAAACCATTAAACGCAAGAAGTATGACGTGGTGTACTTAAAAGAAGGCGCTGGGATCGTTGATCTTCTGAATGTTATGGGAGCGCATGTGTCACTGATGAATCTGGAAAATCTCAGGATCGTCAAGGAGATGCGTAATTCCATTAACAGGCGTGTGAACTGCGAGACGGCGAATATCTCCAAAACCGTTACCGCGGCGTCCAAGCAGATCGAAGACATATTACTGATCAGAGACAAATATGGGTTCGAGAATCTGCCGGACAATTTAAGACAGATGGCGGAGATTCGATTGGAGTATCCGGATGCTGCGCTCAAGGAATTGGGCGGATATTTGGAACCGCCTGTGGGTAAATCAGGTGTCAATCACAGATTACGTAGATTGAGTGAAATAGCCGATGGGATCAAACCGTAAAAGGAGGAGAACATTATGATACAAAAATCTATCCAGATCAAGCTGGAGACAGGCTTGGAAGCCAGACCGGTTGCTATGCTTGTACAGGTGGCGAGTCAGTTTGAGAGCACAGTCTACATCAATGCGGATGACAGAAAAGTCAATGCAAAGAGCATTATGGGTATGATGAGTCTGGGACTTGCCAGCGGTGAAGAAGTTGTGGTCGTTGCGGAGGGCAATGATGAAGGGGCTGCGGTTGAGGAGATTGAGAAGTTCTTAAGCGGCAGATAATAGGCACAGACTTCGTATTTGACATTTAGATAAGGCATAATATAAGGGAGATTTCCGGAGGGGGAGTCTCTTTTTTGTTGCATGGAATTACAAGATGGCAAAAATAATTTGCACCCATTATATGGGAATGGTAGAATAAGGTATAAATAATCATATAGGTGTACATGGAAAAACGGAGGCAGATATGGATCAGAAAATGCTGTTTATTTATAATCCGAGAGCGGGCAAGGCGCAGATTCGCAGTAATCTGCTGGATATTATAGATATATTTGTGAAAGCGGGCTATGAAGTGACTGCGTATCCGACACAGGCCGCCGGAGATGCCATTAAGGCTGTTAAAACACGGCATGAAGGGTATGATATTGTAGCATGCAGCGGCGGAGACGGAACGCTGGATGAAGTGGTGAGCGGTATGATGCAGTGTGAGGAAAAACTTCCGATCGGATATATTCCGGCAGGCAGTACCAATGATTTTGCTAATAGTCTTAGGATTCCCAAGAGCATGATCAAGGCGGCTGACGTAGTGGTCGGCGGCAGGGATTATGCTTGTGATATCGGTGCTTTTAACAACGATACTTTTATCTATGTGGCGGCATTCGGTATTTTTACGGATGTGTCCTATGAGACGAAGCAGGATGTCAAGAATGTTCTGGGACATGCCGCATATTTGCTGGAGGGGGTTAAGCGGTTACCATCGGTGCGCTCCTATCCGCTTAAAATCACTTGTAATGATCAGGTGATTGAGGGAGAGTTTCTTTACGGTATGGTTACGAATTCTTATTCCGTGGGAGGATTTCGCGGAATAACGGGGCAGGATATTCTGCTGGATGACGGGCTCTTTGAGGTGACGATGATCCGCAAACCGTCTAATCCGCTGGATCTGAATAATATTATTCTGGCGCTGGTAGATAAACGTGTGAAATCAGAGCATATTCATACGTTTAAGACCTCCAGGCTGGTTGTGGAGAGCGAGGAGCCTGTCTCATGGACTCTGGACGGAGAGTTCGGAGGGGAACACTGCAAAGCGGTGATCGAGAACAGACAGAGAGTGCTGAATATCAGGGTTCCGGAAGAGTAATCAAAACTAATATTTTCCAGAATATGTTTGCGTAAGGTCAAGCTTTGGGTTATAATAAGTACGATAGTTAATATCCGGCGCGACAGCCGGTCATAATAATAAAAATATTAAGAAAGGTGGTAATGACAATGCCATTAGTTACAACAAAGGAAATGTTCGAGAAGGCATACAATGGCGGCTATGCGGTTGGTGCGTTCAATGTCAACAACATGGAGATCGTTCAGGGTATTACAGAGGCAGCCGGCGAGCTGAAGAGCCCTGTTATTCTTCAGGTTTCCAAGGGAGCTCGTGCTTATGCTAACCATACTTATCTGGTTAAGTTAGTAGAGGCAGCAGTTGCAGAGAATCCTGAGATCCCGATCGCGCTTCATTTGGATCACGGCGATACTTTTGAACTGTGTAAATCCTGTATCGACGGCGGATTTACTTCCGTTATGATCGATGCTTCTTCCAAATCTTTCGAGGATAACATCGCTTTAACGAAGCAGGTTGTAGAGTATGCTCATGATAAGGGCGTAGTTGTTGAGGCTGAGCTTGGTACATTGGCTGGTGTTGAGGATGAGGTTGTCGTAGAGGCAGGTAAAGAGTCCTATACACGTCCGGAGGAAGTAGAAGAGTTCGTTTCCAGAACAGGATGTGACTCTCTTGCGATCGCAATCGGTACTTCCCATGGTGCGTACAAGTTTACGGCAGCTCAGTGTACAAGAAATGCCGATGGTATTCTTGTTCCCCCGCCGCTTCGTTTCGACGTATTAGAGGAGTGCATCAAGCGTCTGCCCGGTTTCCCGATCGTTCTGCACGGTTCTTCTTCCGTTCCGCAGGAGTTCGTTAAGATGGTGAACCAGTACGGCGGCGATATGCCCGATGCAGTAGGTATTCCGGAAGAGCAGCTTCGTAAAGCAGCTGAGCTTGCAGTATGTAAGATCAATATCGACTCCGATATCCGTCTTGCAATGACAGGTAACATCCGCAAATACTTCGCAGAGCATCCGGATCATTTCGATCCTCGTCAGTATCTGAAACCGGCTCGTCAGGCTGTTAAAGATATGGTTGCTCATAAGATTAAGAACGTTCTTGGTTCTGACGGTAAAGCGTAAGAAGCAGGCAGAACGTGATCTGATTTAATCAGAGAGCGTAACATCAATGAAAATAAAAAAGTGCCGCGACATAACCGAAAAGTGGTTATGAAGCGGCACTTTCTTACTTGCCAACATATTTCTGCAAAAATTCCGAAATCGTATCATAATATGCTTCCGGGTCTTTATCCTGTGCCTGCGCGTGTCCCGCGCCTTCCACGATCAACAGATCTTTGGGACAGGATGCAGCTTCGTATAAATCTTCTGACATTCGGACAGATATCATGGCATCCGAAGCGCCGTGTATAAAGAGGGTCGGTGTAGTGCTCTTAGCTACGGCATCGATTGCCGAGGCATCCATCAGGTCGTACCCGCCGCGAAGCTTAAGCACGACGCGGGCGGAATCCACCAGCGGAAAAGCGGGCAGATAGAACCACTCCGTCACCTTGTCACCGAACATGGAATAAGCATCCGTGTAGGCACAGTCTGAGATGACAGCGGCGACATGATCTGACAGAGTCTCTTCACCGGTCATGATTAACGCTGTGGAGGCGCCCATAGATTGTCCGTGTATGATGATCTTCGCTTCCGGGTCCTGCGACAGGATATAGTCGATCCAGAGATTACAGTCGTAATGATCCGTCCATCCCATTCCGATAAAATCCCCTTCACTCTCGCCCTGACATCGCAGATCGGGTACGATAATGTGATATCCCGACTCATGATACCAACAGGCGAAGGGATACATCTCTTCTTTCCAGCCCGTATAGCCGTGAAGCACGAGCGCCCACAGATGTGTGTTATCCTCCGGATTCTGCGCATAAAATTCAGCTGCAATCAGAGTATAACCGTCTGTGCTTACGACGGAAATTTTGTCTGAGTCTACTGTCTCCAGCCATTCATTCGTATGGTTTAGAGCGAGCTGCCGGTTTACCTGAATATCCGATGTTTGTACCTGTGCGGCGTAACTCTCATCCGTGATTCGCTGAAAGGATTCCAGTTTCCGCATAAAGGAAGGCACCAGCGCGGCGCTTACAAGGAAATTCACCAGAATAAAATACAGCACGGCCAGCAGGAGTATTATGATTAACAGAACAATAAAGAGCTTGCGTTTTTTCTTCAAAATGATCCGCACCTTTTTTTGATTCGAGTTATTGCACCGCTTTTTTCGAGTTTGCGGAGATGCGCAGCATCTCATGAGCAATATCTCGCAAGCGAACTTGTTCGCAAAGTTAATTCCGAAGGAATTTACTTTTTTTATTGTACTATAAATCGTCGGGTCCTGCCAGACGTGCTGTATTTATTTTTACTGTTATTTTTTGTTTATTACGGTAGATATATCCATATTATTATGTACTTTACCCAAACCGGATGATTTAAGTAAAAGCGCAGTTGTCAGTATATAGATTGCTTTACTCCGCATGATCCTCGTTGATGTCCGGGAATACAGACAACATCGGTTTCACATCTTTCTTGCGGATTATGCGGTCTACATAGTTTTTCGTAATCTTCATCACAAGCGGAGAGAGGCAGAGCACACCGATCAAGTTGGGCATAGCCATCAAGCCGTTAAATGTATCGGAGAGATCCCATGCAAGACTCAGATTCATGGTTGCTCCGATAAAGATCATCAGAACGAATACAATCTTATAGGCGATTGTGGATTTCGTGCCGAATAAGTACTCCCAAGCCTTGGATCCGTAATGACTCCATCCCAGAACCGTGGAGAATGCAAACAACAGGATCGCAAGAGCGATGAACATAGGTCCGAAGGAACCAAATATAGTTGCAAATGCCTCGCCTACCAGTGCGGAACCGGAAGACTCGCTTAAGACAGCGCCGGTTTTCAGATCAACAAGACCGGAAGAGAGAACGGCAAATGCTGTCAGCGTGCAGACAACGATAGTGTCCGCAAATACTTCGAAGATACCCCACATACCCTGACGAACAGGTTCTTTTACATTGGAGTTGGAGTGTACCATAACGGAGGAACCGAGTCCGGCTTCGTTGGAGAACACTCCACGCTTCATACCCCATGTCAGAGCCATCTTCACACCGGAACCGACGATACCGCCGCCTACCGCTTTTAAGCCAAATGCGCCTTTGAAGATAGCGGCAAATACGGCGCCAACCTGGCCGATGTTAGCGAAGAAGATTACCAGTGCGCCGAGGATATATGCGATTGCCATGAAAGGAACCAGTTTCTCGGTAACGGATGCGATTCTCTTCAGACCGCCTACAATAACAAGCGCCGCTAAGATCATCAATCCGATACCCGTCACAACAGTCGGAATCGAGAATGCCGCCTCCATGTTAGCGGATATAGAGTTTACCTGACTCATGTTGCCGATACCAAAGGAAGCAAGCAGGCAGAATGCAGAGAACAGCACCGCAAGTACCGCGCCGATCTGTTTACAGCCTTTGTAGGAGCCGAGACCGTCTTTTAAGTAATACATGGCGCCGCCGCACCATTCGTCGTTAGAATTCTTACGACGATAGTAGATACCGAGGACATTTTCGGAATAGTTCGTCATCATGCCGAAGAAAGCAACGATCCACATCCAGAAGATTGCACCGGGACCGCCTGCGATCAATGCGCTGGCTACGCCTACAATATTACCGGTACCGATCGTAGCCGCGAGCGCTGTACATAAGGACTGAAACTGGGAAATAGATTTGTCGTCCTTGTCGGTATGCTTCGTGATGTGCTTATCACTGAAGATGCCGCCTATGGTGTTTTTAAACCAGTGTCCGATATGTGACAATTGGAAGAATTTAGTAAGTACGGTCATCAAAATACCTGTACCGACAAGGAGTATCAGCATCGGAATACCCCAGACAAAATTGTTGACCGCGCCGTTGACCGTTGTAATGGTATCAACGAGACCGGTAAAGAATTCGTTCATAATAGTCTCCTCCTTCATCTGTTTCCGTAAAAAAGCGCAGACATGATAAGTATGTCTACGCTGACATTCGGAAATCACTTATTGATATACTATATGTAAGTTTACACGCTACAAAGTATATCATAGAATGAATGCCATAGCAAGGGGAATTGTATACATGGATATTTGCATATTGCAGTATGCAATATAAAACCCCAAACTGAATCGTTGTCTTCATATATTAATAAGAGGAAAAAATACCCCTGAAAAGGGAGGATGCCAAGTAAAGAAAATCTTTACTTGGCATTTATTATGAAAAAGTTTTAATTAATCAGTTACTTTGATGTGTTCTCTGTTGTTATCTTATGGTCTTAGTATACGCAAGAGAAATGTCTAAAAAATGATTCCTGAATGAAGTTTTTTTAAATTAAATATGAACAAATCATGAACGTGGTTGTACACAAATATTCGTATATGTGCCTGGGGCACTGCTGCGGGAGAGGAGGAAATACTTGACAATCCTACTCAAAAGAGATAATTTATTATCATATCAGATTTATTCTTATAGTTATATCATTTGTGCGTTTCGCACACTCGGCGGACTCTGCCGGAACTTCCAACTGTTATATGTTTGGAGAAATAAATTTTACCTAAGAGGAGGACAAGGTATGGCAACAAAATTGAAAGAATATTTCCCGATAATCAGGGAGGGGGAGGAGGTGCTGGCAGAGATTGCAAAGAACGATGCACTTCAGGTAAGGTTTGACAGCTGGGAGCCGGAACAGCAGGAAGAGTTCCTGAATATCTGTACTGGTGTAAAAGGGCTGAAACTTTTGTATGACGGTTTTTTTAAAGAGATCATGAACCCGAAGTATGTACCAGAGAGGTTTAATAATTTCTTATCCAGTCTGTTGGGTCAAAAGGTCAGGGTAGTGAAGGTTTTGCCGAATGATTCCGTTAGGATTGCGGACGAGAGCTCCCTGCTGATCATGGATATTGTTGTGGAGCTGGAGGATGGGAGCATAGCCAATGTTGAGATGCAGAAGATTGGTTATCTGTTCCCGGGACAAAGATGTGCCTGCTACTCAGCAGATCTGTTGCTGCGCCAGTATAAGCGGGTGAGAGGAGAGAAGAAAAAGAAGTTCAGCTATCGCGATATCAAGAGTGTCTATACAATAGTTTTGTTTGAGAAGAGCCCTGCAGAATTCTATGAATATCCTGACATATATTATCATTTTTTCGAACAAAAGTCTGACACAGGATTGCAGATGGAGTTTCTGCAGAAATACCTGTTCATTCCGCTTGACATCTTTCGGAAAAGCAAGCAAAATAAAGACATAAAAGACAAGAGAGATGCATGGTTGGCCTTGTTTTCAAGTGATGAGCCGGAAACTATTATAGGGTTGATGGAAGCATATCCTGAGTTCCGTGAAATATATGAGGAAGGCTATGAGATCTGCCGGAATGTAGAAAGGGTGATGGAGATGTTCTCAAAGGAGCTGTACGAGCTTGACCGGAATACGGTGCAGTATATGATTGATGAGATGCAGGATACGATAGATGCGCAGAAGGAGGAGCTCGACGAGCGGAACCGGACAATTACAGAGTTACGGGAAGAACATGAAAGGACGTTGGGTGGAGCGGTAAGCATCCTGAGGAGCCTGAGCATATCGGAACAGGAGATCGTCACGAGAATCTGTGAGCAGTATCAGATTGATGAGGAACAGGTGAAGAAGTATTTATAGGCATTAGGAGCCAAGTTGATAGATGTCTAAGGGAATACCGATCCGCCTGTATATTTAACATGCAATGGGTACAGAGCCTGCAGCAGATTGTTGTAGGTATCGCATTCTCAAAAGTAAAGATTGGCTTTGATGTCTCTCCGACACCGGCATCGCAATT
The DNA here is from genome assembly GCA_014804655.1 of Lachnospiraceae bacterium. Lineage (GTDB taxonomy): Bacteria > Bacillota > Clostridia > Lachnospirales > Lachnospiraceae > UBA3282. Next base: position 248,221 of record JAAUZK010000010.1, read on the forward strand.
CGCGTAATAGAAATCAATAAAAGGCAGATTACGTTTAATCCATAATGTATAGATCGTATACAGACAGATAAAGGAGAATGATTTTGGGAATACTGATTGGAAGCATTATTATTCTGGCGTTGATTGTGATCGCTATGTTTACGCAGAGTGTATTCTTTTGGGGGCTCGCACTGGTGGTTGTCGGAACTGTGTTCGTCCGATATAAGAATAAATCTGCATCACCGACAGCGGTTTTCGTTATGGGAATCTATGCAGTCATATGGGGATCGCTGACGCTGGCGATTCCCTTTTTTTGTGAAGGCGTTGAGGTGTGGGTTTTTTTGGCAGGTTTTGGCGGAATGTTTATGGGAATCGGTATCTATCAGGGAATTGCCAAGCCTCTCCTGTGCCGAGAGCAGATAACGGCCATCTACATGGGTGCGAGGGCTTGCAGAGGCGGCAGATATGGGAGGACTTATTATGATCCGATTTTTGCATACCGATACGATAATTATTCTTATCAAAATACAACAGGCGAAGTGTACAGCAGACGAAAACTTTTGAAAAAGTACAAGGAGGGAAGCGATTACCCTATTTATCTGAATCCTCGTAATCCGGGTTCCATACGCACGAAACGTACGCCGCAGAAGACGGATGTGTTGTTGATCTGTATCGGACTCTTATGTGTGAGTGTGGTGCTTGCGCAGGTATTGTGAGTGTGCCGATCCCAAGATCAAAAGGGTCTGAGAAGTTTTGTGACCATTTTGACAATGGTGCAACAAAGAGGAAGAGCAAAAAGCTCAGGAAGAAAATAGAGAACCCATTATCATCCCTCATTTCAGTTGCCACGTTTTTCGCCATACGTTTTGCACACGGTTTTGCGAAAATAAAACGAACATCAAGGTAATTCAGGAGATAATGGGTCATGCAAACTTTATAAAAACCGTACTGAACAGTACCGAATAATACTTTTCCCTGAAGCTGCTTAGAGCTTCTCCGGTTCCGGGTATTCTACCCCGAAAGTATCAACGGTAACGCTCTGCATCACTTGATTTTCCAATGGTCTGTCGGAATAATCGGTAGCTGTTTCAGCAATGCGGTTCACCACATCCATACCTTCTATCACCTTTCCAAACGCCGCATAAGCGCCGTCCAGATGCGGGCTTGTCTTGTGCATGATGAAGAACTGGCTTCCAGCAGAATCAGGATGCATGCTTCTTGCCATAGAGAGCACGCCTTCGGTGTGCTTCAGGTCGTTGGGAAAGCCGTTCTGTGCGAATTCTCCGCGAATCGAATAGTCGGGACCGCCCATGCCGGTGCCTTCGGGATCGCCGCCCTGAATCATGAAGCCTTTAATGACTCTGTGAAATATAAGTCCGTCATAGAAATTCTTATTAATTAAGCTGATAAAGTTGTTGACGGAGACCGGCGCAATGTCGGGATAAAGTTCCGCCTTGATGACATCTCCGTTTTCCATTGTAAAAGTAACGATTGGGTTTTGTGACATAGTTTCCTCATTTCCGCGCTGTCTTTGGCGCAATTTTCTCGTTTCTGAAATTTTGATATGGTAATATTATATATAGTATAAGACGGATAATGCAAGAGGGCATGGAGATTAATTTTACGGAGAAAGAATAAATGATGCTGAAAAAAGTGATTTTACTGATCGAGGAAGATATTTTACAGCAAAAAGTTCTGTGCGGGAAAAGTATTCTGCCGGACGATCTGCGGGAATTTGGGGTGGAGCTTGTTATCGGGCAGGGGCAGAGTGCGGCTGTGGACACCGAAGCAGAAGAGCACTTGTACATCACAGATTCGGAGGAGATGTATCGTCTTATGAGACAGCGGGGAAGATACGTGCTGCCATATCGGCATGAGAAAAATAAGAACGCGGATTTTACGGGAGCGCCGTATGTGATTGAGCAGATTGAAGAGGTTGATTATGAGACTGTCGATCTGGCATATAGGCGGCTTGCGGGACTGCCGTGGGAGGTTCTCAGGACGAAGCGGTGCATAATCCGCGAGACTACGGAGGCTGATGTGGACAGTTTCTACAATATATATGCGGAACCAGAGATTACCAGATATATGGAAGATCTGTATGAGGATCGGGAAGAAGAACTGGCCTATGTCGCAGAGTATCGGGAGAAGATGTACGGATTCTATGGATATGGCATGTGGACGGTGCTTACGAAAGAGGGTACGGTGATCGGCCGGGCAGGCATAAGCTGGCGTGAGGGATTCGACCTGCCGGAGTTGGGATTCGTGATCGGAGTGCCCTGGCAGGGACAGGGATACGCCTATGAGGTGTGCAGGGCGATTCTCGATTATGCAAAGATAGAATTGGGTTTTACACAGGTACAGGCGCTTGTAATGGAGGGAAACGAGAAGTCGGCGGCACTGTGCCGGAAACTGGGATTTCGGAAAGGGGAGCGGGTCGAAGAGGATGGAGAGCAGTATGACAGATATCTGGCGGAGCTGACCTAGACAACTCTGTAAGAAAGAAAAGCGGCACATTCTTCCATGATGATGCAATTTTGATACAAATTTGATGGAGTTTTGATGCAAAGATTATGCTTTTATGTTGCAAATCTGATGCAGGATTGATGCTTTCACACGGTAGCATAGACGTAGAGATTACACGTACCGTCAGATTCAGGATGATCAAAAGACGTGAGAAGGAAGGATGTGCAGTATGAAAAAACACAGAAAATTATTAAGCTTTTTGGCTGTACTGTTATTGCTTATGGGTTATGCGCCCACAGTACATGCGGAAGAGGAAACCGATGAGGACAGAACGCTTTCACCTTATTTCTATGTAGAAAGTGAAGAGACAGGAGTGGACTGCCTGCCGCTGAAAAGCACGGATGTGAACACAACGATAGAGGGAATCATCGCGGACACTTATGTAGTGCAGACATATGCCAACCAAGGGACGAAGCCGATTAACGCCAGATACATTTTCCCGGCATCGACTAAGGTCACGATACACGGTATGCAGATGCAGATCGGGAACCAGATTGTGAAGGCGGTCATTAAGGAAAAGGAAGAGGCGAAGCAGGAATTTGAAACGGCTAAGAGCGAAGGCAAAAGCGCCTCCATGCTGTCAGAGCAGAGAGCAAATGTGTTCACGATGGACGTTGCCAATATTATGCCCGGCGATGAGGTGCGGATCGAGCTGCACTATACGGAGCTGATTACGCCCACAGACGGAACCTATCAGTTTGTCTATCCGACAGTGGTGGGTCCGCGGTATGTGGGTCCCGTGCTGGACGATACGGGAAATCGTGAGGAATGGACAGGCACAGCGTATCTGCCGGAGGGGACTGCGCCCGCCGATCAATACCATATTAATGTGACGGTTGCCTCCGGTGTGCCGATCTCGTCACTTTCGAGCAACTCGCATGATGTCAAGATTGACTGGGAAGATAATACGACAGCCCATGTCAGTCTGGCGGACCCGTCGAATTATGCCGGCAATCGGGATTTTATATTGGACTATAGACTGACAGGAGAAGAGATCAACACGGGACTTATCACCAGTCAGGGAGAAAATGAGAATTATTTCATGTTAATGATACAGCCGCCGGAACGCTATGAAGTAGAGGAGATTCCGCCCAGAGAATATATTTTTGTACTGGATGTATCCGGTTCCATGTCGGGATTTCCACTGAATACGGCTAAGAAGCTGATTAATAATCTGGTATCCGGCCTGCGGGAGACCGATACCTTTAACCTGATCTTATTTTCCGGGGATTCTTTGCAGATGTCAGACAGTTCGGTTCCGGCCACGGAGGAAAATGTTAATAAGGCGCTCCGTCTGATTAACGCGCAGAAGGGAGCGGGCGGCACCGAACTGGCTTCCGCACTCGAAGATGCGCTGCAGATTCCGTCGACAGAGGACACGTCACGCAATATCGTCATCATAAGCGACGGATACATATACGGAGAGTCAGAAGTATTTGATATGATCAATGACAATATGGATAAGGCGGATTTCTTTTCCTTCGGTATCGGCTCCGCTGTAAACCGCTATCTGATCGAAGGGATCGCGTCGATCGGACAGGGAGAGCCTTTTATCGTGACTGATGAAAAAGAGGCATCCGAGGTGGCGGAAAAGTTCCGCACATACATACAGTCCCCGGTACTGACGGATATCAGAGTAGTTTTTGAAGGAATGGATACTTATGATTTCGAACCCACCGTGCTGCCGACGCTGTATGCGCAGAAGCCCATTGTACTACTGGGCAAATGGAGAGGCGAAGCGACTGGAACGATTCGGATCAGCGGCATGACCGGTGAGGGACAATACTCACAGAGCATAGATGTGTCGGAGGCAAAAAACGGTCAGAACGATGCGGTAGGATATCTGTGGGCGCGCAAGAGAGTGGAGCGGCTGACTGATTACGGCAGAAGCGAAGACGATCCGAAGGTACGGGCAGAAGTGACACAGATCGGATTAGACCACCATATGATTACGCCTTATACATCCTTTATCGCGGTGTTAGATACCGTTCGGAATCCTGAGGGTGACAGCACGGATGTGGATCAGCCGCTTCCGCTGCCGTTGGAGGTGTCTAATCTGGCAATCGGTTATCGGATCGGATCGGAACCGGGCGATATCATGTTTATCGGAATGTTGATGGTGTTGCTGCTATTATCGGCGCTGGTGAAGAGGCGGCTGCAAATTCGCAGACCGTGAGAAAGGCATGGGTATTAGCGTGATGACACGTACTCGAAACAGGTTTATGCGTAAAGAAAATGTGTATGCAGATAGGAAATGAAAATGAGAAAAAATATAATGTACGACAGAATATATCATAATCGGATATTTCTTATGGCAGCAGCCGTCATTGTTCTCGTGATGTATTATTTCTGCAGGACAAGCGACAGTGACGCCCTTACTTGGATACTGGCACCCACCGCATGGTGGGTCAGTATCCTTGGCGGTATTCCTTTTGAATACCTTCCACATCAGGGATATGTCAATCATCTATGGCAGTTTGTGATCGCACCTTCCTGCGCAGGGTGCCGCTTCATGCTGATCACGTTTCTGATGCTGTTTTTTTCATTCGGAAAAAATGAATCTGCACGCGGTTTAGGAAAACAGTGGGCATGGTTGGGATTTAGTCTGGTGTTTGCTTATGTATCCACGATTTTTGTCAACGGCATACGGATTGTTGCGTCCATCTACCTGCCCGTTGTCTTGGAAAGAAAACAGCTCATGGTCGGGTGGCTGACACCCGACAGACTGCATACGCTGATCGGAACTGTAACATATTTTATATCATTGTGCGTGATTTATCTGCTTGTATTGTCGATTCACCAACGCAGTTTCGGGCGGATTCAGCGGGAGGGTGGGAAAGCTGTCGAAGCGCTCTCCGGGGAAGTATCTGCACGCACGATACAGCACAGGAATCTGACTATACCAGTATTTTGGTATCTTATGGTTGTGCTGGCGCTGCCTTTTGTGAAACGGGTGTATCATCATGATCTGGCGGGATTCGGGACATACGCGGCGGTGATTGGCGGGGTGTGCGGGAGTGTGTGTGCGATAATGGCGGTCGGAGGGTGGATTACAAGACGGTTATGGGGTGCTGATATCCCGGCCCATACAAAGTGATTCCGGCATATCCTTGTAGTCACCGTAGTTACTGATCTGTTCGAAGTCGTAACGTCGATACAGGCGGACGGAGGCGGCCAGAAACGCACCGGTCTCTAACAGCATACGTTTATAACCCGATTCCTGTGAGTGTTCGATTAAGTGTGCCAGCAGCCGACCGCCGATATTCTGTCCGCGATAGGGTTCCTGCACGAAAACCCGCTTGACTTCAATTTCGGTATCCGAATACTTCCGCAGCGCCGCACAGCCCGCGGCATGCTGTCCATCGTAAGCAATGATCACATAGTCCATAGTGTCTAAGTGATTGTATTTCTTATATTTCTCCCGTTTATCCTCTCCACCGATCGCCAGATTGAGAAACTGATCCAGTTCACTGCATAGCTGAAGAAAATCAGGATGACTGTATGGTACTTGCCGTAAAGTGATTGAAAATGAGTGCATGGTTTCCTCCTTAGTGATTTACCGATTGTCTTTTATTTGCTTTTGCTTGAATCAAGTATATCTGCATGATATACTATCTGTAAATGTGATTAATCAGATATCACTAATTCAATTTTTAAATAATAATACTTGCAGATATTACGAAGGGAGCCCGCATATGGACACGCAATCATTACAGACTTTCATCGCACTAGCAGAGTACCGGAACTTTACCAAGACCGCTGACGCGCTGTTCATAGCACAGTCCACGGTGACGAACCGGATCGCAGAGCTGGAACGGGAGATTGGGAAACAGCTTTTTGACAGAAATAAGAGGAAAGTGACTCTGAGCAAGGAAGGAGAAGCTTTTCTTTTCTATGCGAAAAGAATTTTGGAGCTACAGACTGCGGGGATTCAGGAAGTTAATTCCCTTAAGAAATATCAGGATACCTATCGGATCGGGACGACGAATACGATCTATGAGTGTTATCTCTTTCCGATGATCAGAGAATATATGGAGACACACCCCGAGCACGCTGTAAAGATCACCATCGGGCATTCCAATGATCTGCTGCAGGCGATACAGGATAATCTGCTGGATGTGGCGTACTCTTATCTGCCGTTCTATCATGCGGGGTTTCGGTGTGATGTGTTTGCAACGGATGAGCTGGTACTCGTCACGGGATACGGGAATACGACATACCAAGACGGCATTACGAAGGAAGAGCTGCTTCATTCTAATTATCTGTACTGTAACTTTGCCCTGCAGGAGGTGGGAGTCTTTATCAGAGAGCTTTTTCCGCCGCATTACCAGTTCGGATTTGAGATTGACAACAGTACGAAGCTGATCCCGTATCTGATTACGTTTGAGGGAATCAGTTTCGTGCCGGAAAGTCTGGCGGCGCCGTATATCGAGCAGGAGAAGCTGCGGCGGATTGAGCTGCTGGATTTCGAGGCGCCTAGGATTAATAGTTATAAGATTGTGAGAAAGTAGTCGCTTTAGGAATTTATAAGAAAAGAGATTTTATGGTTATATTGCGATAAGATTAAGCAGGGATGTTTGATCTTCAAATACAATATGGCGTATGATATGTAGGAATTTTGAGACTAAATGAGGAGAAAAAAATGGAATCTGTCAGATATATATTCAGCGGTTTGCTGATTGCGGCGGCATTGCTGATCGGGTGTGATCTTTTTCAGATTTTCTTATACGATTTTGAAGATTTCTGGCAGACATCTTTCTATGTGCAGGACGGGATCGGCGTGGAACAGATGAAAGAGCAGATCTTTGATTCCGCAGAAAAGTATGAATTAGAAGTAATCTACATAGATAAATACATTGAGGGAGACTATTACACACGAATTGACGTATACTGCACTCCCGCTGCCGAAGAAGTGTTTGCGCGAGAGTATCAATTGTCGGAGGGGCATTACGACAGTCTTTTCTCCGGTGAGTCGGATGTAGTGTTTCACACCGTGGAGGAATTGTCCGGAGAACGGATGCAAAAAGAACCAGAACAATATTATATTTTGGGGTGCACTGAAAACGCCACTGCATATAAAGCAGAACTGGTTGATACCTACGGCGGCAGTCTGCCGCGTCCCAAAGAAAGAGATAGTATGCAGGAGGCGTTGAAGCGCTTGATCTGGATCTGGCTTGTGGTAGGGATTTTGATCTGGATGCAGACTTATTATAAAACCATACAGATCAGAAAAGAGATTGTGGTGCGGTTATCGCTGGGTGAATCCATAGAAAGAATCGTCTTGCTTCATGCTCTTATAGATATATTGTGGTACTGCCTCTGTTTTTTTGCAACATCATTGATTTTGTATCGGATATATCATTGCCTGTTTCTATGGAATTATGAGATTATTGCGTTGGCTGTTATTATTTTGGGAGATACTGTAATTTATGCCTCGCTGCTTCGTTGTGATCTTAAGCTGGGATTTTCGGGCGTGAGGATGTCACGGAAACTTCTGAATGTAAGTTATATGTTGAAAACATTATTAACCCTTGCGTTGTCTGTTTCCGCGGCAACAACGATTGCTCTAAGCACCAAATATATAGATTTGGAAAAGCAAAGGGAGTTTTATGAGGCGCGTAAAGCATACTCTTATTTATATTTGATAAATAGTTCAGGGTACATGGAGACATGGTTTTACAGGAACTATTTTACGATGTTTGATATGCAGTTTATCTGCGGAAACGGATCTTACGACTGGAAAGATCAGGATAAACTTGCGATCTGTGTAAATGCAAACATGAAAGACTATTTGTGTGAGAGCCTGCCATCCGTAGCAGATAGAATCAGCAAATGTAAGGCATGTGTGCTGATTCCGGAACGAGAAGAAGTGTCTGATGATGCAATGGAGATTTTGCTGGATGCGTCTGCTTCTTTTGCAAATTTAGAGGAGAACGATGTTGCAGTAATTTATTACAGTGATCATCCCCGTATCATTAATTATGATGTATACAGGGGATATGTCAGATCATACTGTCCTGTTATTATCTATAATAACTGTATAGAAGATGCAAGACCGATTGAAGAAGGACGTATTTTGTTTGAACTTAATTTCGGCAAGGTTATGATGAAGCCGGATATGGAGGAACTTGACCGTTTCTGCGAGGAGCATGAGTGCCAATATTTGCAGGAAAATGTATGGCTTACTTTCGAGCATGAATTACAAAATGTAAAAAGAGGAGTGATTATGAATATAGTCCTGCTGCTGTTTCAGTGTGCAGTGGAGTTGTGTTTGAGTGCGGCTATCATTAGGCTTGAGTTTGAGACAAACCGTCTGGAGATCATAATGAAGAAAATACTGGGCTATTCTGTCATAGAACGGATCGGAAGGCAGTTTATCATGACAATAACGTCGAGTGTGGCAGGCGTTGCCGGAGCATGGATATGTTATAAAATACTTGGACTCGAGCATGCCGGTCTTATGTGTGCTGTTGTATTGATTTTAATGCTCATCGAAACGGCAGTCATGTTCGGAAGATTTCTTTATGTAGAGAAAGAGAGTATCCAGAAAACATTGAAAGGCGGGTTTTTATGATGATAGAGATCAGGCATTTGTATAAGAGATTTGACGAGAAACAACTGTTTTCGGATTTGAATTTGGTTATTGAGGACGGTGAGTTTGTAGTATTCTGGGGAGAAAGTGGATGCGGGAAGACGACACTTCTCAATATGATCGGTTCATTGGAGAAGATTGATCAGGGGGAAATTCTGGTTAATCATAAGGATATTTTTCTGAGGAAAAACCAGAGAGAGTATTTAAGAAATGAGGTAGGATTTCTTTTCCAGAATTTTGCATTGATCGAGGCAAAAACGGTACGGGAGAACCTGAATATGGTAAAGAAACAGACTCGATCCGAGTATACAGTGGAGCAGGCGCTGGAAGGTGTAGGTCTGTCAGATGTGGTAGATAAACAGGTGTTTAAGTTGTCGGGAGGAGAGCAGCAACGGGTAGCACTTGCAAGACTTATGATTAAGAAATGTTCTATTATATTGGCGGATGAACCTACAGGATCGCTGGACCCGGGCAATGCGGATAAGGTAATGGAGCTGTTGCAGGCATTTCATAAGATGGGAAGAACGGTCATTCTGGTAACACATGTTGAGAAGTATAAGCGGTTGGGGTTTCGCACAATAGAAATAGCATAAAAGTTGTGCTATAGTATATTTATCACATTGTATCGGACAGCAGGAAACAAGGAGCATATTTATGTGGAACAGCAAAACGAAACGGGTTTTGATCATCCTCGGGGTTATGGCTTGTATGTATGTTTTTATATGGGGGATGAATGCGGATTTGCGGTATACTCCTTTTTGTAAGAAACTTGGTGGCGTCACAGGCGCATCAGCTACAACTCTCTGGAAAGAACCATATACATACAGCGTATGTAAGCCGGCCTTTTTGTCTTTTACAGGTAATCTGGGTATTTCTGAAACAAGCAGTAACAGCCATGAAACAACGGCAGATATCATAATATGGCCGCAAGGAATCAGCAATTATGAAGTTAGGCTGGATATTTTTGTGCCGGTGCAGGTTGATGAGTATTCATCACATCATGTCGCTAAGAGTATGATGCTTGATCAGAACATGAAGCTTTTGGAGAATACACCGGAGAATGTTGAATTGTATGAGCAGAATCTGGATAAAATCGAGAATTTATACCATAAAGCATATGAGATGTGGGGGATTTTGGGATCAGAGCAATGAAGCTCGATCCCCAACTTTTTCCGTCAGATCCTCAACCTCACAGCACAGAACTCTTGAAAACATCACAAGATATTCTGCCTGCGCTTTATTGATGTTCTTCTGCCGTTGCTCATACTGCTGGATTGTGCGAATCGGAACGCCGGACAGTTCCGCAAGCTCGCGCTGACAAAGTCCGGCTTTTTGCCGCAGGAGTTTGAGATTGGTTTCCGGTTTGGCTGCAGTATATAGTGCGTTCATCTTATCCACAAACTGGCGAATATCCATTTCATGATAGGGCGAATAAAGAGCGAGAATCTCCTTGATTGGCACATACTGCACAATTTCGACAAAGCGCATGGAGGTTTCCCACTGATAATATGCCAGCGCCCAGCCTGTCCAGAATTCTCCAATCTCAAATCGGGCTGAAACGCCGGAATGAATGAATAGATTAAAAAATTCTTCGATATCATATTGCAGATCATACACTGCAAAGTCCAGCATACGCCCCAGGGCAATGCGGGCTTTATCAAGATAAATTTTATCATAGGCGTGGATCATTGGGCATCATCTCCTCATCCATGATTTGCGTAATATATAAATCCTCCCGTTGACGGCGGTTACGTTCCACACTGAAATATTCCCGACGGGCGGTTCTGTCCCTAAGCATTTTCTTTGCGTACCACTCGCTGCTCTCGGCAATTTCACTGCCAATGAACCGAATATGTTCAAATGCCGTCTTGCTTTTGAGGACAAATTGTTGTCCTAACTTGCCCAGGTGCATGGCATTGTTGAGTTGGCGATAGGAGATCGTCACAGTCCAGTTCGTAACAGTTGGCATAGCCGTCCTGATCTTTGCCTACACCCCGTTCGTTTGCCATTTCCAGACTGTCGGTACAGTAAAAGCCGAGTCCATAGTCATTATGGGACGGGACGGTGTCGGGTACAATCGGGTTTCTAAGTGGTAATTTATAATTGAATCGTATATAATACAATTTAGAAGGCAGGCGATTTTATGGAACCATTGAAAAAAGAAGAAGTATATACGATCAAAGATATTTATTCATTGCCGGACGGTGAACGTGCAGAACTGGTTGATGGAAAAATTTATTATATGGCTCCGCAAAATACGAATCATCAAAGATTGGTCCATTTTTTTGATAGGGAAATCGGTAATTATATTCAAAGGCATGAAGGAGAATGTGAAGTGTTTCCCGCTCCTTTTGCAGTTTTTTTAGATAAAAGCGGTAAAAACTATGTGGAACCGGATATATCTGTTGTTTGCGAGAAAAATAAGATCACAGAGCGGGGATGTAACGGCGCTCCGGATTGGATAATTGAAATCGTTTCACCGGGCAGCAAGGCTATGGACTATTTTACAAAGCTATTTAAATATCGAACTGCCGGTGCAAGAGAATACTGGATCGTTGATCCTGCTAAGCAGCGGGTTACGGCTTACTTTTTTGATAAAGAATCAGTGGAGGAGTATTCTTTTGGAACTGATATTCCGGTGGGAATATATGAAGGATTTACTATAAGAATAGAATAAGGGACACTAAGTAAGAATACGGCAAAGGCCGGAATTTGAGAGAGTCTCTGTTTACAAGGGCAGATGTGAAGTGGGAGAACACTGCGATACAAACGATTGACGAGAGGGGTAGGAAAATGATATCAAGAAAGCGAGTGCTATCAGGAAAACGAATATTAGCAGGTATTTTGACGGCGGTGATGGTGATTTCGTCTGCACAGCTTCCGATGAGTGCTGTCTATGCGGAAGAGATCACGGTAGCTAAGCAGGAGAATGAGAACGGCGGCCCGAAGCAGGAATCCGAAGAAAGCTCATCAAGTACAGATAATACGGGGACAGAGGATCTGGACGGGAATGAAGGAGCGGATGTGGAAGAACCTTCTCAGAGCGATGACGCTGCAAATGCGGATACTAATGAGAAAAATCCCTCAGATGAGGAGGCGGGGCAACCGTCTGACGGAGAGGATAGTTCAGATACGGATGTACAGGAGCCGTCTGATGGAGAAGATATTTCGGATGCGGATGCACAGGAACCGTCTGATGAGGAGGAGACTACAGAGAGTGATGATGCAGCGGGTGAAGATGGGGAAGACGGGATCGAAGAGTCTGATACGGAAGGGCTCTATGCTACTGGAGTTTCAGATAATGATCTTGTGGAACCGGAATTACAGGAAGTAATGATAGAGGCTGAAATAGACGGTGCCTATCAGTTTGGAGGCGCGCCGTCGAAGCGGGGGAATCTCTCAGTCTATTCGGTGTCTGTGCAGAGTGATGAAGCCGTAGATTATCTTTATCAGCAGATGCTGGCGCGCGAGGAGATGATTGATATCTCGGCTTACAACATACCGTATGATTCATCTGGATTGAACATATTAGGTAATCTGGTAAGCGGCGTACTGAATGAACATCCGGATCTTTATTTTGTTGAGCCGGGATATTATTTTGGGAATAACGGAACGATTATTACTGTTATTTTGTTCACATATGATGACACTTATGACGATGCCGATTTCCGGCAAATCGTTGCTACGGCGTTATCGTGTGTGAACGATCAGATGAGCGACTTGGAGAAGGCGGTTGTTTTACATGATTATCTCACCATTAATTGTGAGTATGATTATCAGAATTATCTTAACAAGACAATCCTGCCCGATTCATACAATGCATACGGTACATTGGTGAATCGTGCCGCGGTATGTCAGGGATATGCACTTACCTACAAATATCTTTTGAATCAGGTGGGAATCGACTGCTATATGGTCTCCAGTGCTTCCATGAATCATGCATGGAATATGATTGTATTGGATGGTAAGTATTATCAGGTAGACGTTACATGGGATGATCCTACATGGGATAGGATCGGCAGATCGATGCATACATATATGTTCCGCAGCGATGGTGCTTTTGCCAATCATTATGGCTGGCAGGTGACAAGCGGCAGCGAGGTGGTTGACTATGAAGCCACTGACACGAGGTTCGATAATGCTTTTTGGACAGATTGTGATTCGCCGTTAATGCTGGCAGGGGATGACTGCTATTACGTGTCTTCTAAGGGTAGTATTAATAAGACCAATCTATCTCAGATTACGAATCAGGGAACGACAGTGGTGAGCATCGGCACATGGCCGGTTTGGGGTGGAAGCGGTAGCTGGGGAGGCAGTTTTTCCGGTCTTTTCCAGATAGGCGACCGTTTATACTATAATGACCACTCATCCATCTATAGCATTGCCATGGACGGTACGGGTAAGTGCGAAGAGGTTACGGCTGATACATCGACAGGTTATATATACGGCAGCGCTTACTGCCAGGGCAAGTTGTTGTATGTTTTGCACAAAGACCCAAATGAGGAGGGGAAAGAAACAGTATTAATAGCCGATATCACTGTGGAGGGCATCGATCCTGCCGATGTTCCGGTGCAGCGTGTCGAACTGAGCGCCTATACACTGGAACTGGCAGAAGGAGAAGAGGCGGAGCTGTCTGCAACAGTTTATCCTACATATGCTGCAGATTCTGCCGTAACATGGACAAGTGATGATGAAGCAGTAGCAACGGTGGATAATGGCAGGGTGCGTGCAGTTTCAGTCGGCAGCTGTACCGTTACAGCCACGGCAGGGGGTAAGAAAGCGGAATGTACTATACAGGTAAAGGGCGCACTTAATCTCAATAATTTGTCATACGAATACACTACAGTGGATGATGTGAAGATTACGTCCACCGCCGAGGGCAGACCAAAACTTTTGATTTTCTACAGCAATACATGTGGCAATTGCCGGAATACTATTTGGGGAATAAGCAATAAGATCGATCAGTTTGCGGGCATAGATATCTATGCAATGGAGACAAATGGCGGAACAAAGGAAGCTGTCGCCGAATTTCAGAGTCAATATGGATGCGAGGAGATTACTTTTTCCTATGACATTGATAGGACTAATCAAAACAGCATGTGGGCGTATGCGCAGGCAGGCGGAATCAACGCAGGTGGCTCGATTTCATGGCCTGTAATCTGCTATATTGATGCCAACAACCGTTTGCAGTATATAACCATGTCGCTTATTGCAGTGGATGAGGTACTGTCAAATCTGAAAGAATATTGCAATGCCGCAGTCGAGGCGCCCCAGATCTATACGATCACATACATTCTGAACGGCGGTATGAACAGCGTTCTTAACCCGGCCACCTACACATCGGAGACAGACACGATCATTTTAGGGAATGCAACCCGAGACGGCTATCAGTTTGAGGGCTGGTATAAAGATTCGGCATATACGGTCAGAGCGACACAGATCGCAAAAGGAAGTACGGGAAACATAACGCTCTATGCGAAGTGGAGTGAGATTTCGGATACAGGTCTGCCGCAAGTGGATATGACACCGACAGACGGCAATGTTGTCATGGGATTTTCGGGTACATACTATACGGAGAGCGCGGATAAGATTTTGAATCGGTTAAATGCAATTCGGCAGGAAGCATGTAAGCAGGGAGTCAGGAATCCGCTGACAGGGAGTCCGCTGACTATGAATGATTATGTGCCGCTCAAGTGGTCGTCAGATCTGGAAGCAATTGCCAGAATCAGAGCGGCCGAGGCATCTGTCAATAATTCCCATACAAGGCTCAACGAGAGCAGCTGTTTCACTGTAGTCACCAACAATGGCGTAAAGTCTACAGCGGAGAATCTGGCGTGGAATTCCGAGGGATTAATGGCAGGTATTGAACAGTGGTATGATGAGAAGAATAACTGGGTAAACCAGTCGGGCGGTCAGACAGGACATTACAAGAGTATCATCAATCCGGAATATACCTATGTCGGACTGGGAGCTTTCCGGCTTTCAACCGGTGGCTGGTATAGTGTAGCGCAGGAATTTGGGCGCAGCACTTCCATGGACGAGCGCAAGAATGATACGAAGGGAAAATGTGTACAGTATCTGGAAGTAGCCGGCGGCTCGGTAAAGAAGCTGGAATTTGATAAGGACATGGCCGGCTTTATCAGGGAAGGAGATTCTTATAAGATTCCGCTGAGCGTTACGGCAACATACAGTGATTATTATGGGAATGCCAAAGATTACAGCGGACCTTATCAGGCAGGCGGAAGATGGAATTCTTCTGATCAGACCGTTGCGTCAGTGGATAGCACCGGTATGGTGACCGCTTTGGCAAAAGGAACTACGACGATCACTGTCAGAGGAGGGATAAAGTCTGCTGCTACGGAAATTACAGTCTATGGCATGAATGAGAGCCCGATCTGGATTCAACGGCCGGATAAGACAACTTATAAAGTAGGTCAGAAGCTGGATGTTACGGGCGGAAAAGTGACATATGTGTCAGGTACAAAAACTGTTACCGAGAATATGAAAGCCGGCATGGTAAGTGGATTTGATTCAACGAAGCCCGGGATCTGCACAGTGACGGTTACCTGTGGCGGCTATGCGGTATCTTTCGACAACTTAATCATAGCGGAACCGGAATTGACCGCGGACTGTGGCCAAGTGCTCAGCGAGATTCGGCTGCCTGAGAATGCCTATGGAATTTATGCATGGCAGGACGATACGCAGATTATTGACAAAGTAGGCATTCATACCTTTGATGCAGTATTTACTCCGTATGACAAGGCGTTATTCCAGGAAATGACAGATCTGAAAATACAAGTAACTGCACAGATGGAATTGGGATCTGGTACGGAGGTTACCTTTAAAAGCAATACCTATACATATAACGGGATGGAACAGGAACCGAAGGTGGTGGTGTCAACTCCGAATGCCGTACTGGTGGAGGAACAGGATTATATACTAACATATCAGAATAACAAAAACGCCGGTACTGCGACGGTGTTTGTGGAAGGAATAAATTATTATCGCGGTAGTATCAGCAAGATATTTGAAATCATGCCTGCCCGATTGGAGATTAAGGCGAAGGATAAGGCGATTCTGATTGATGAGCGGATTCCGGCGGGCAATGAGTATGAGTACGAGGTTAATGGTCTGATGACTGGCGACTCGCTGATGGTTATGCCGGCCTTCTCTTGTGGCATCGTAAACAGTGCGGTGGCAGGGCGTTATGAGATCGTACCCTATGGCGCTGATGCTGGGGCGAATTATAACATAACTTATGTGAATGGCAGACTGTCTGTAGCGAGTGAGTACGTTTCATGTATTGTCACCTTTGATGCGCAGGGACATGGGACGGCTCCGGCCGATCAGATCGATGTCAAAGTCGGCAGTACGATCAACAGGCCGGTAGATCCGTCAGAGACAGGATACCGTTTCGATGGCTGGTATCGGGACGCAACATGTACGAAAGCATGGAACTTTGACACAGATATTGTACAGTCGGATATGACTCTGTATGCGAAGTGGCTCGGCGGAAGTGAGGGCGGTGAATTTACATTTCAGGAGATCGCCGATGTATATTATACCGGTAAAGCATATAAGCCTGTGGTAAGTGTATACGACGGTGATACGCTTTTAAAGTCGGGCAGGGACTATCAGATCAAATATTACAATAACATCAATGCCAACAAGGGTGGTGTACGGAAGCAGGGGAACGGTGAAGGCACATATTTTAATGCGGACCTTCCCTATGTGGAAATCATCGGTAAGGGTAATTATACGGATCGGATCAAGGACGGAAACAAGGATACGGTCAAAGTCAATTTTAATATCCTAAGGGCTTCGATCGGCAACGGCAGTAGTCAGACGGCTGATGGAATCGTGTTGAAGGTTTCAGATCAGTTGGTGACGGCAAAGAAAGTACAGAAGCCATTTACATCCATTAAGTATGTCAAAGGTATGAAAAAGGGCACTGACTTTAATGTGAGTCTGACGGTGGAAAATGCACGCGATCAGTCAGGAAGGAGTCTGCAGAAGGGATTGAAACTTGAAGATGCTGCCGTTCCGGCAGGTTACAGTGGTGAGTTTCTGCTGACCGTAGAGGGTGTAGGCAATTATGAGGGAAGCATTTGCAGGGAAGTTCATGTGGCGGATAAGACGCACCTGATTAAGAATACAACGATCACGATCGGAACGAATCTGAAGAATATTACCTTTGCAGGGAAAACGGTACAACTGGAACCTGCGGAGACTGATTCTGCGGATACCTTTACCGTGAAATATGGAAAAACTTTCCTTAAACCCGGCCGGGATTATACGGTGAGCTATCTGGATAAAAGCAATGAAAGAGTCGGAAAAGCGACGCTTGTCATTACGGGAATGGGAGAGTATGCCGGAAGTAAAACAGCGACTTTTAATATCAAGGGAAGAGCGTTTACAGCTAAGACGGTTCTGGTGAAAGACATCGAGGATAAAGTATATACGGGCAGAGCGATCACACAGAATGGGGTTAAGCTGACATACGGCACAGGAGATGAGGAGCCGCAGCCGCTGCGGTACGGAACGGACTACACAATAAGCTACAGCAAGAATATCAATAAGGGCACGGCCACGATGACTATTAAAAGTGTTGCGAATGCGGGATACAGCGGCAGCTTTAAGAAAACTTTCAAGATCATGGCGGCTGATATTACGAGTGTGAATCGTTCGGAAACGATGCAGAATATGGCCTTTAACTATTGCAAGGCGGGTGTGAAGCCCGTAGACGAGATCATCCTTACGAACCAAGAGGGATTTACGCTGCGAAACGGTAAAGATTACACGCTCAAGTATGCGAATAACAAAGCGGTAGCAAGTGTTTCTGCCGAGAAGCCGCCGACGGTGACAGTGAAAGGTAAGGGTAACTATGCCGGCGAGTTCAGTCTTAAGTTCGATATTATCAGGACTGATCTCAGGGCGGATAGTATTCAGATCAAAACGACACCGGTTGAGTATAAAGACAACAAGGCGGAAGATTACGCCTATAAGCCTGCGGTGAAGCTGACGGACGGCAAAGCGGCGCTGCGTGCGGGGACGGATTACGAGATCGCATATCGGAATAATACGCAGGCGGATTATGAAAGATATATACAGAAGCTGCAGGAGCAAGCTACGGCGGGCGGCAATTTGGCGCAAGGCGGCGATGTGACGGCGGAAGATGGAGTGCCGGTGGCGGTCATTACTGAAGCAGAAGGATCTTCATACAGACTGGAACAACCGATTATCGTTTCGTTGCCGATTTATCAGGCAAAATTGAAGAAGACCAATCTGGCGGTAGATATTGGCGAAGCGGTATACACGGGGAGTCAGGTTACGCCGGAAGTGACGGTGTCTTATGACGGAAAACCGCTTAGGGAAGGTCAGGATTATTCCCTTTCATATGGTGCGAATGCTACATCCGGTAAGAATAAGGGAAGCGTGGTGATTACTGGCGTTGCACCGAATTACGGCGGCAGTGTGACTGTGAAGTTTGATATTACGAAAAAGCCGATCTCATATTAAAAAAATTTTATTTTTCTATTGACACCCGGTTCGGATGGTGCTACTATACAACTCGTAAAAGCAAAGGCGCTTTGAGGAAACTCGAAGTGCCTTTACCTTTTATTTGAAAGCAGGCATGGCCGTGGAAGACATCGTGCCGCGCTTTTGAGAAACAATGTACATATGACCTGATCATTAGAAAAATGCGGAGCAATGGAGCTTAAGGAAAAGAAAACCATTGTCTCCGCTTTTTTGTGTAGTGGGGTATGTTACGGCGTGAGGAGGAGAGTATGAAAACTTGTTCTGAAAGATTTGTCTCATAAATATTTCGGAAAAGTAATCATACGAAAATTTATGCTTATGTCTGTAGTGACAGAATGAGCGGGAATGGAGGAAATTTATCTATGACAGAGGAAATTATGGAGGTCCTGAACGGCCAGGTGTTCGGCGTCTGGTTTCTGATCGGCGCGGCGCTGGTGTTCTGGATGCAGGCAGGATTTGCGATGGTGGAGACCGGCTTCACCAGAGCGAAGAACGCGGGAAACATCATTATGAAAAACCTGATGGATTTCTGCATCGGTACGGTAGTATTTATCCTGATCGGTTTCAGCCTGTTGTTAGGTGAGGACGTGATGGGACTGATCGGCAAGCCGGGGTTTGACATCTTTACAAGTTATGAGGCATTCGACTGGTCTAACTTCGTATTTAACTTAGTGTTCTGTGCAACTACGGCAACGATCGTGTCCGGGGCCATGGCGGAGAGAACGAAATTCTTAAGCTACTGTGTTTATTCGGGAGTGATCTCCGCACTGATCTATCCGATCGAGGCACACTGGATCTGGGGTGACGGCTGGCTGTCCCAGATGGGATTTCATGATTTTGCCGGTTCTTGTGCAATACATATGGTAGGCGGTATCTCGGCACTGATCGGTGCGAAGATTCTCGGTCCCCGTATCGGTAAGTTCACGAAGGATAAGAACGGCAAAATTACGAAAGTCAATGCTTTTCCGGGTCACAATATCCCGATCGGTGCGCTGGGCGTGTTTATCCTGTGGCTTGGCTGGTACGGATTTAACGGAGCGGCGGCTACTACGGTGGAACAGTTAGGATCGATCTTCGTGACAACCACTATCGCGCCGGCGATTGCAACGGTAGTATGCATGGTCTTTACATGGGTAAAATATGGTAAGCCGGATGTGTCTATGTGTTTGAACGCTTCTCTTGCAGGTCTGGTTGCGATC
The DNA here is from genome assembly GCA_014804655.1 of Lachnospiraceae bacterium. Classification (GTDB taxonomy): domain Bacteria; phylum Bacillota; class Clostridia; order Lachnospirales; family Lachnospiraceae; genus UBA3282. The sequence continues at coordinate 268,057 of JAAUZK010000010.1, forward strand.
ACGGCCTCCTGCGATGTTACAGATGCTTTCGGAGCCATCGTGATCGGTGCGGTTGCAGGTCTTCTGGTAGTATTCGGTGTGTGGCTGTTGGATTATAAACTTCGGATAGATGACCCTGTGGGTGCGGTTGCGGTTCACTGTATGAACGGGATCTGGGGCACCATCGCGGTCGGGTTGTTTGCTACGAATTCGGCGCCGGAATACTCCCTCGCCGATGCGTCGGGTAATGAGCTGGTAGGTCTGTTCTATGGCGGCGGATTTGAATTGCTCGGCTTACAGCTTGTCGGTTTCGTGTCCGTTGCGGCATGGACGGCGGTTACGATTACGATTGTATTTCTGGTAATCAAGGCAGTCATTGGTCTGCGTGCTTCTGAGGAGGAAGAGATTATAGGACTGGATGCCACGGAGCATGGTCTGGTGTCTGCTTATTCGGGATTCAGTATTATGGATATATCTAATACGATGGCAATGGAGATCAACGAGAATACAAGCCTCGGAACGGAAGATTACAGTGAAGCGTCCGATGTACAGAAGGATGCGGCGGTGAAAGTTGCTCAAGTGCCGATGGCATCTTCGACAGGTATGTATAAAGTAGCGATCATTGCGAAGCTGTCCAGATATGATCAGTTAAGAAAGGCAATGAACGATCTGGGTGTGACCGGCATGACGGTGACACAGGTTATGGGCTGCGGTATCCAGAAAGGTGCCGGCGACATGTATCGTGGGGTTGAGATGGATGCGACTCTGCTTCCGAAGGTCAAAGTAGAAGTCGTAGTCAGCAAGATCCCGGTAGAGGATGTTGTGGAAGCGGCCAAGAAAGCGCTATACACAGGCCATATCGGAGACGGTAAGATATTTGTCTACAATGTTGACAGAGTCGTTAAGGTTCGTACCGGTGAGGAAGACTTCGCGGCATTGCAGGATGTGGAATAGATTGAATCAATATGATTGCAGTTGTTAATTTGTATTATAGTTTAGCGTATACCTATATCCCTTAGTTTGTATATATAAAACGGGCTCCCGGTGCTTCCACCACCGGGGGTTCGTTTTATGGGTGCGCATGGTAGCGCATATGTTTAGCGGGATTTACATTTTTTCTATGAATTCTTCGATAGATTCCGATTTGGCGGCGAGTTTCAGCCAGCGCCGCAGAGTGTCTAAGTCTGTCTCGCTGTCGATTTGTTTTGAGATATTTTCCGGAATCGTGCTTAAGTCGGAAAGAAAATCTTTTATTGATTCAGCACATTCTTCGGTTTTACCTTCATTTCTCATCATCCAATCTCTTTCATACGATTTCATATAAGAAATAGACACCTCCTTGTCATATTTGACTTTGTCTACCATGCTCTGGACTTCCCTTAAGGGTTCGTTTACCGCATTGTTCCACGTTGTGCTTTCGAGATATTGCAACAGCTCTTTCAATTCCTGTGAGATAGCACCGATCTTTCCCTTGGTGTATAGGAAGAGGTTCAGTGCACCGTCTTCATATTCCATCTCCGGCTCCTCTATACACTTATTCCTGACGGTGTACATTATCCTGCCATAGCCGAACGGATCGTAGGGAAGCAGCATAATGATAATGACATTTTTCAGCCGGTTATAATCCGAACCTGACTGCAGGCTTCTCGCATCAATGACGGAGCGATAGAAACGTACCCTTCGCGGAAGCACTTCTTTTGAAATCTTATCGTCGTTCTGGTTCGGTTCGATGTCATAGATATTGCTTAATTGTACATCTCCTTGTACCACACCGTCCTCTTCCTCGATATACACGTCGAGTCTCGCACCGTGTCGATTCGTATCCTGTCCGTAGTAATTCATTTGCGGGACGACCTTTAAGATTTTCACATCTCTGTTCAGTATGGTCTTGATTAGGATTCGGGCAAAGCGTTCTCCATAGACGGGGTGTGAAATCAGAGTTCCAAATAGGAAATCGTCCAATAAGTTCAGTTCTTCAAGTTTCTTTTTCATATGTTCTTCTCCTTCTGGCGGTATGCCGGGAGAAGACAATGAAGATAACACATCTGTTCTGACAACATCCGCCATATTTAATTGTTCATATGGGGATTGTCTAAGCGAAATCTGACTGATTTCTTGTAAGATGATATCCCAGATATGTAGGTAAATTGTAGCAGAGAAAAAAGATAATGTCAACAAAATATTCTGGTATTTTATTAAATAATATTATCAATAAACCGTATACAAGAAAGGCGGTAAGCAGGACTGCAAACGCTACCGAGCGTGGACGGTAGCATTATACTGAATTAATATTTTGCTAAAATCCCGCAATCGATTGATACGTATTGCCATATTATGGTATGATTGAGACATTAACATCGGCAGGAGCGGGCGAGACTGTGTGCAATATGTTATATGGAACCGAAATGCGGGAAGAAAACATCGGTTTAAGATATTACATTTCAGTATAAAATAGAAATATAACGGTTATATGCCGCGTCAGCCCGATGCGGGGATGTTGACTTGATGAAAAACATCACAAGGAGGAACAGATCATCATGAGAAAAACAAAGATCGTATGTACACTCGGCCCGGCAACAGACAATGAGGATGTACTCAGACAGATGATGATAGAGGGGATGAACGTTGCCAGATGCAACTTCTCCCACGGAACTTATGAAGACCATAAGAAGAGGATGGACGTGGTCAAAAAGCTTCGCAAGGAAGTGGGCAAGCCGGTGGCGATCCTGTTGGATACGAAAGGTCCGGAAGTGCGGGTTAAGGATTTTAAAGAAGGTAAAGTGACACTGGAAGAAGGGCAACTGTTTACGCTGACCGCCGATGAAGTGGAGGGGACGAAGGATATCGTGAGCGTGACCTACAACCGCCTCTATGAGGATCTGGAAGAGGGAATGCGGGTACTGATCGACGACGGCCTGATCGAGATGACGGTGGAAAAGGTTGATAAGAATAATATCGTCTGCCGTGTCATTAACGGTGGTGTAGTATCGAACCACAAGGGGGTCAACGTACCGGACGTGGATCTTTCCATGCCGTATATCAGCGATAAAGACAGAGAAGATATTCTCTTTGGCATAGAGCAGGATGTGGATTTTATTGCGGCATCTTTTGTACAAAAGAAGGAAGACATTCTGCAGCTTCGCAAGCTGCTTGAGAAGAACGGCGGTGAGGATATCAGGATCATCGCCAAGATAGAGAATGCGCAGGGCGTTGCCAACGTCGATGATATCATAGAGGTGTCTGACGGCATTATGGTGGCAAGAGGTGACATGGGCGTTGAGATTCCATACGAGGAAGTGCCCGTGATCCAGAAAAAGATCATTAGTAAAGTTTACCGCAGCGGCAAGCAGGTGATCACCGCCACGCAGATGTTAGAATCTATGATTAAAAATCCGCGTCCTACCAGAGCGGAGACGACTGATATAGCCAATGCGGTATACGACGGCACCAGTGCCATCATGCTCTCCGGCGAGACGGCGGCGGGCGCATATCCCGTGGAGGCGGTGAGAACCATGGTGCGTATCGCGGAGCGCACTGAGCAGGATGTGGATTACCGGAAGCGTTTCTTCCAGAATGAACGGGAGGCTAATCCGGACGTTACAGATGCTATTTGCCACGCTACATGTACTACCGCGCTTGATCTGAACGCCAAGGCAATTGTGACGGTGACCAAATCAGGCACGTCGGCGCGGATGATTTCAAGATATCGTCCGACCAGTGATATCATAAGCTGCGCCACCACAGAGAAGGTGTGCCGGCAGTTGTCATTAACATGGGGTGTGACACCGATATTGATTAAAGAAGAAAAGGAAGTTTTCAACCTTTTTGACAGGGCGATCCACGCTGCTGAGAAGATGAAACTGTTGGAAAAAGGAGATCTGACGGTCATCACATCAGGAGTGCCCATCGGATTCTCCGGTACAACTAATATGATGAAAGTGCAGATCGTATCATAAAAACAAACTCACTACCGGAATCGTCCCCAGACTTAAGATTGTGGTCAGGATGATACCCTGCGAGATCGTATCCGTCTCCACATGAAGCTGCTTGGATAGCATCAGCGGCATGTTGGCGGCGGGCACGGCGAGCATGAGCGCCATGGTATTTAAGATCAGAGGATTATAAATAAGTGGCCGGAACAGAATAATACACCCAATGGGCACTAATATCTGACGCAGCAGTGTAAAACCATACAGCCTCGGATGGGAAAAGATATCTTTAGGAGCCATCTGCGCGACAGAGACACCCAGAACCAGCATAGACAGCAGCGTAGTAGCCTGTCCCATATAGGTCAGGGTAGAGGATACGATGACCGGTACATGGAAATTACCCAGATAGAAAATGATAGTGGCTGCGGCGGAGATGGTTCCTGCATTAATCAGTTTCTTCCATCGGGGAGATGCGCTATGTGCGGCGGCTGAATCCTGAGGCAAATTGCTTTTCTGAGACGGATCAGGTGGCAGTGTACCTTTCGGTGCAGAAATCTGCCTCTGCCTTTCTTCTGCTCTCTGCAACAGCGAAATTCCGAAAGTGTAGATCAGAATATTAAAAATCAGATTATAGATCGACACGAAGATCAAGGACTGTGTTCCCAGCACGGCGGAGGCAAGCGGAATACCGATGAATCCCACGTTGCCAAAGATCGTGAGCATCTGATAAGCATAGTGATACATGCTTGGCACACGCAGGATGCGCGGAATCAGAAAACTTACAACGATCAATACAGCATACACGATCAGATAGATCCCTAACGCGGTTCCGAGTTCTTTGAGAGATACCTTAGGACCATCCTGAAAAGCGGAGCAGATCAGCAGTGCCGGATTCGTCACATTGACAATAATGCCGGATATTTGCTTGGCAGTCATTTCTGACAGCATTTCTTTCTTATATAATAGTATGCCGATACCGATTAATATAAAGATCATAACCATCTGCTGTAATACGACTGTGATACTCATAACATATCCCTTCCTCATTGATTCCCATATCAGAAAATGTATCGGCAGCAGGAGTTCGTCTGAACGCCGATAGTGGATATTGTACCACGATTCCTCTTATATTAAAAATATTTTTTGTCTGAATTAAAATTTATGTTTTTGACATATTTCTTTTCTTATATGGAAGATGTTGGTATAATAAAGCATGAAGTTATACTAGGACACCAAAATACGGTGTCCAAGTATAACTAAGTCATGCTTAGGAGAATGCAAAAAAGCGTGCATTCTCCGTATAACTACTAAGTCATGTCCGGGAGAATGCGAAAAGCGTGCATTCTCCGTAGAAAAAAGTATACATGCGCATGTGGTTGTTTATGGATAGAGCAAAATGTAGCTTGGAGGGAAGACAACATCTTAAGGAGCCCCTTAGAACACGCCAGCGCTTAACGAGGTATTTCACGAGTTTAGCGCCTGCTGCGTGTTCTACGGAGCGGAAGCGCGGCGACGAAGATGTTGTCTTTCATCCAAGCGGTCGGTTTAGAATATAAAAAAGGAGCGGGCGGTATGAACATCACCTACAATGAACAAAACAGAGTTTTCAAATTAGACACGGTGAACACGAGTTATTGTATCGGAATTGTGGACGAGGATAATTTTGTCGGACACATTTATTATGGAAGAAAGTTGACAGAGGATAATCTGACATACCTTATGCGCATCTCCGAGCCGCCTTTTGTTCCGTCTCAGAACAATCGGGACAGAACATCCTTCCTGGATACATTTCCCATGGAATATACGGGCAGCGGATTGGGAGATTACAGAGAGGGGACGCTGGTGGTCAGGACGGCGGGCGGGCATAATGGCGTGTCGTTATCCTATGTGTCGCACAGAATATATGATGGTAAAGATGAGTTGCAGGACTTGCCGGCAACCTTCGGTGAAGCATCGGATTGTAAGACGTTGGAGCTGACCTGCGAGGATAAGCTGCTGCAGTTACAGGTTATTCTTTCTTACAGCATCTTTGCAGACAGCGATGCCGTGGCGCGGAGCGTGAAGATCGTCAATCAGGCCAAGGAGCCGATCTATTTGACGAAGGTTCTGTCCGCATGCATTGACATGGATAATGAAGATTACGAGATGATCACATTACATGGTTCGTGGGCGAGAGAGCGCATTATCCAGACGAGGCCGATTATGAAGGGTAAACAGAGCGTATCGTCGGTGCGCGGGGAGTCCAGCCATCAGGAGCATCCTTTTATGGCATGGAAAAAGAAAACCACGACAGAGGAAAGCGGTGATATCTATGCCATGAACTTTGTCTATTCTGGTAACTTTCTGGCACAGATCGAGGCGGATCAGTTCGGCAGTATCCGCGCCATGATGGGAATCCATCCGCAGGATTTTAGTTGGAAGCTGGAGGCGGGAGAGAGTTTTCAGGCACCGGAAGTAGTCTGCGTTTACTCTGCGCAGGGCATAGGCGGCATGACGAGAACCTTCCATGATCTGTACCGCAATCATCTGATCCGCGGCGAGTATAAAGATAAGAAACGGCCGATTCTGATCAACAACTGGGAAGCAACCTACTTTGATTTTAATACGGAAAAATTATTGGATATTGCCCGACAGGCATCAAAACTCGGCATCGAGATGTTAGTGATGGACGATGGATGGTTCGGACACAGGAATGACGATAATTCGAGTCTGGGCGATTGGCAGGTTAACGAGGATAAGCTGAAAGGCGGACTGAAATATCTGGTGGACGAAGTCAATAAATTAGGCATGAAATTCGGCATCTGGCTGGAGCCGGAGATGATTTCACCGGATTCAGAGCTGTACCGCGCGCATCCCGATTGGGCGATTGCGATTCCGGGCAGAACAGGCAGCCTTGCACGCAATCAGTATGTGCTTGATCTGACGAGAAAGGAAGTCAGGGATTATGTCTATGAGATGATTGCGGCGGTTCTTCGGAGCGCCAATATCGAATATGTGAAATGGGATATGAACAGGCAGTTGAGCGATCTGGGCAGTTACGGGCTTCCGGCTGACAGACAGGGGGAACTGCTCCACAGACAGGTGCTCGCCGTCTATGAGCTGCAAGACAGGATGACAACGGAATTTCCTCATTTGCTCTTGGAGAACTGTTCCGGCGGCGGCGCCAGATTCGATGCGGGTATGCTGTATTACAGTCCGCAGATATGGTGCTCGGATGATACTGACGCGATAGAGCGGCTGTCCATTCAGGCGGGCACGTCCCTGATCTATCCGTTGTCCACGATGGGGGCACATGTGTCCGATTGTCCGAATCATACGGTCGGCAGAGTAACCCCTTTTGAGACGAGGGGTTACGTGGCATTAGCGGGAACATTCGGCTATGAGCTGGATGTGACGAAGATTCCGGAACAGGATCGCAATATGATCCCGCAGCAGGTTGCCATGTATCACAAGTATAATGATCTGGTGCGCATGGGTGATTATTATCGAATCGCGCACTATGCGGACAATCATTATTACGACTGTTATGAGGTTGTGGCTAAGGATAAGAGTGAGGCGCTTCTCACATACATTCAGGTGCTCGGCAGACCGAACTTCCACAGCAGGCGCATCCACATTCCGGGGCTTGATCCGGAAGCGGTTTATGTGATTGAAAATGCACAGGACTGGCCGGAGCTTAAGCAGACACAGTACAAGGGTGACACCCTGCACCATGCCGGCATCAACATACCGCCGATCAGCGGCGACTTTAAGGGCAGGCTGATGCATTTGATCAGGAAATAGTATAGATACAGGACAATATGATATTCAGGACATAATATCATGCAAGGAAGAATAGAATAAAAGGCAGGTTAGAGAATATGATCGTACAAAAATATAAAGACATGCTTCAGGGCAAATCGGTAATCAGGCAGTTATCGGAGTTCGCCACTGCGAGGGGCGCAGAGATCGGGTATGAGAATGTGTTTGATTACAGTCTTGGGAACCCTTCCGTGCCTACGCCGCAGAAGTTCACAGACACAATGATCGATCTGCTGCAAAACAGAAATCCCATGGAACTCCATGGCTACAGCCAGAGCCTTGGCATACCGGCCGTGCGGGATAAGGTGGCGGAATCCCTGAATAAGCGGTTTGGCATGAATTATACGGGAAACCATATTTTTATGACCACCGGAGCGGCGGGCGCTATCGCCCATGCTGTACGGTGTGTGAGTGAACCCGGTGACGAAATCATCACGTTTGCACCGTATTTTCCGGAATATGGTCCCTATATCAACCTGACAGGTGCAACGCTTAAGGTGATTCCCGCAGACACGGACAGCTTCCAGATCAATTTCGAAGCATTTGAGGAAATGCTGACGGAGAAGGTTGCGGCGGTTCTGATCAATACACCCAACAATCCTTCCGGCGTGGCGTACTCTTCGGAGACGCTTCGTAAACTGGCAGCAATTATGACAGAGAAAGAGAAAAAGTACGGGCATGATATTTTCCTGATTTCCGATGAGCCTTACAGAGAGATCGTTTTTGCGGGGGTGGAAGCGCCCTATCCGTCGAAATTCTATGCAAATACACTGTCATGTTATTCTTTTTCGAAATCCTTGTCTTTGCCGGGTGAACGAATCGGGTATGTGGCGGTAAATCCGGAATGTACGGATGCAGAGCTGATCAGTACGATATGCAGCCAGATTTCCAGAGGTACAGGGCATAACTGTCCGCCGTCCATCATACAGCTTGCGGTGGCGGAGGTGCTCGATCTGACCTCCGATCTGTCGGTCTATGAGACGAATATGAATATTCTGTATCGGGAGCTTACCGGTCTCGGGTTTGAATGCGTAAAACCCGGCGGAACCTTCTATATGTTCCCTAAGGCTTTGGAGGAAGACGCAGTCGCGTTCTGCGAGAAGGCGAAGAAGTATGATCTGGTTATCGTGCCCGGCAATACGTTCGGTGCGGACGGATATGTTCGTCTTGCGTACTGCATTGATACGGAGAAGGTGGAGCGTTCTCTGGAAGCGTTCAGGAAATTTGTTAAGAGTGAGTACTGATTATTTAGAAAGGCATGGAAAGATACATGATAAGTATAATCGAAATCCTGAAAGCAATTTTGTTTGGTATCGTGGAAGGAATTACGGAGTGGCTGCCGATCAGCAGCACAGGGCACATGATCCTGCTCAATGAGTTTGTGACGCTTGATGTCTCGCCGGAATTCTGGGAAATGTTTCTGGTGGTGATACAGCTCGGTGCGATTCTGGCAGTAGTGATATTATTCTGGAATAAAATATTTCCGTTCCGGTTTCGGGAGAAGCCGGTGATACAGAAGGATATTTTCGCGCTGTGGTTTAAGATTCTGGTGGCGTGTATTCCGGCAGCGGTGATAGGACTGGCATTTGATGATGTGCTGGACGCGCTGTTCTATAATCCTTGGTGTGTGTCGATTGCCCTGATCGTTTTTGGTATTGCGTTTATCGTGATAGAGAACCGTAACAGAAGTATGAAGCCGAAGATTCGGGAATTGAGTCAGATCACTTATCAGACGGCTCTTATGATCGGTGTATTCCAGCTCCTGGCGGCGATATTTCCGGGAACATCCCGCTCCGGCGCAACGATAGTCGGCGCTCTTATGATCGGCGTATCCAGAACTGTGGCGGCAGAGTTTACTTTTTTCCTGGCAATTCCGGTTATGTTGGGTGCAAGTCTTCTTAAGATTGTGAAGTTTGGATTCAACTTTACAGGTGCGGAAGCAGTGATTCTGTTAGTTGGTATGGCGGTAGCTTTTATCGTATCGGTGATCGTGATCCGCTTCCTGATGGGGTATATTAAGAAGCATGATTTCAAAGTGTTCGGCTGGTATCGTATTGTGCTGGGGGCGGCGGTGCTGTTATATTTTGCACTGGCAGGATAGCGGTGTGAACTGGCGTAAAAGGGCGTTATTTTGGCTTTTTTTGGGTCATTTCGTATAAAATACCGAAAGAAAAGGGCAAGTATTTGTTACAGATTGTTGATTGACAGTACATCGGTATTGCGTTAAAATCCCCATAGAGTCCGAAAGAGTGTGGACTGGGGACTTATGAAAAAGAGTAATTCATAACATTTGGCGTCCGGGAGAATCGGACAGTGTGGAAGGAGAAGACTAATGGCAGAAACAAAGAAAACAGCAATTGCGAAACCGGTAGCGAAGGCAGTAGCAGCACAACCTGCAGATACAAAGACAGAAGAAGTAAAGACAACTACGGCAGCACCTGCAGCAGAGTCTAAGAAAGAAGAGCCCAAGAAGACGGCGAAGAAGACAACTACCAGAAAAACAACAGCAAAGAAAGCGCCTGCTAAGAAGACGGCAGCTGAGAAGAAGACAACAGCGAAGAAAGAGACCGTTAAGAAAGAGGCGGTTAAAGCAACATTCAATTTACAGTTTGCAGGTAAATCCTACACAACGGAAGATCTGGTTAAGATTGCGAAGGACGTATGGAAATACGATCTGAACCAGAAGGTCGGCGATTTCAAAACGGTTGAGCTGTATGTGAAGCCGGAAGAAAACGTAGTTTACTACGTAATCAACGGAGATGTGACAGGTAACTTCGGTATCTAATATACATAGCCTACTATTAAAATGACGCAGAGGCGGTCGATTTGAGGAAATCTTGAATCGGCCGTTTTTTCGAGTTTGCGGAGCAAATCTCGTAATCGAGCTTGCTCGATTTTTTAATAATTTTTTAATAATTTTTTTTCAGGGAAATGTTGACAATAAAAATCTTAAGTGATAACTTACTACTAGAAGATGTTAGCACTCTAGCTGGTCGAGTGCTAACAACGGGAGAAATGGTATGCAGTTAGACGAAAGAAAATACAAAATATTGCAAGCCATCATTCGCAACTACTTAGAGACTGGAGAGCCGGTAGGAAGCAGAACGATCTCCAAGTATACCGATCTGAACTTGAGTTCGGCAACCATTCGTAATGAGATGGCGGATCTGGAAGAACTGGGTTACATTCTGCAGCCGCACACTTCCGCGGGACGTATTCCGTCCGATCAGGGTTATCGCCTGTACGTGGATAAGATGATGGAAGAGAAAGAGCGGGAAGTGGAAGAACTAAGGGAGAATCTTCTTGAGAAAGAAGATAAGATGGATCATCTCCTGAAACAGGCGGCCAAAATGCTTGCGGCCAATACGGAATATGCGGCGATGGTCTCCGCACCGCAGTACCGCCGTAATAAATTGAAATTTATTCAGTTATCCCGCGTGGATATCAATCAGATTCTGGCGGTCATCGTGGTGGAAGGCAACGTGATCAAGAATACGATGCTCACGGTGGAGGAAGAACTTAGTGATGAGACGCTTTTGAAACTGAACATTCTTCTGAACACGCATCTGAACGGGTTGTCATTGGATGAGATCAATTTGGGAATGATATCAGCAATGAAGCAGCAGGCGGGAATACACAGTGAGATCGTGGCAGATGTGATCGATGCGGTTGCCGAGGCGATCAAGGCGGATGAAGATCTGGAGATCTATACAAGCGGCACGAAGAATTTTTTCAAGTATCCGGAACTGTCAGACCATGAGCGGGCCAGCGAACTGATCACTACCTTTGAGGAAAAGCAGCTTCTAAGCGAGCTTGTGCAGGGAAATCTGGCGGATGAGAATAATACCGGCATACAGGTTTATATCGGCAATGAGACGCCGGTGCAGGGCATGAAGGACTGCAGTATCGTGACGGCCACATATGAGCTGGACGAAGGAATGAAGGGAACGATAGGTATCATCGGGCCCAAGAGAATGGATTATGAGAAAGTAGTTAAGAACCTGAAACTGTTAAAACATCAGTTAGATGATTTATATAGAAAATAAGAATGACGCGAACCGACAGCAGAGCGTGGCTGAGTCCAAAGGCGAGGCAATGTGTAAGTTCGGCATAACAGAAAGGAATGAGAGGCGTGGCAGAGGAGAAAGATAAGTTACAGGAAGAAAACATGACCGAAGAGGCAGCTCCTGAGACCGGGGAAAACAAAGAGGTAGCGGACGGCGGCAGTACAGAAGCGGCGGCTGAACCGGCTAAGGCGGAATCTAAGGACGATAATAAGAAAGAGAAGAAAAAGAAAGAAAAGGCGGATAAAAAACAGGAGGCACTGAAGGAGAAGATCGAGGAACTGGAAGACAGGGTCAAACGTCAGATGGCGGAATTTGAGAACTTCCGGAAGAGAACCGAGAAAGAGAAGACGGCCATGTTTGAGACCGGCGCGAAGAGCGTGATCGAGAAGATCCTGCCGGTGGTGGATAACTTCGAGAGAGGGCTGGCGGCCGTGCCGGAGAATGAAAAAGACGGCGGTTTCGCACAGGGCATGGAAATGATCTATAAGCAGCTTATGACAGAGCTTGAAAATATGGATGTGAAACCTATTCCGGCAGTCGGAGAAGAGTTCAATCCTGATTTCCACAATGCAGTGATGCAGGTGGAGAGCGAAGAGTACGAATCCGGCGTGGTTGCACAGGAGTTACAGAAGGGATATACCTATCGTGACAGTGTGGTAAGGCACAGCATGGTGGCGGTAGTGAGTTAGAAATATATATCATAACAGGAGGAAGAAATTATGAGTAAAATTATCGGAATCGACTTAGGAACAACAAACAGCTGCGTGGCAGTTATGGAAGGTGGTAAACCCACCGTTATCGCCAATACGGAAGGCGCAAGAACGACACCTTCAGTTGTAGCATTTACTAAGACGGGAGAGCGGCTTGTAGGTGAGCCGGCGAAGCGTCAGGCGGTGACCAATGCCGACAAGACGATTGCTTCTATCAAGAGAGACATGGGTACGGACAGAGGACGTACGATCGATGAGAAGAAGTATTCTCCGCAACAGATTTCCGCTATGATTCTGCAGAAATTAAAAGCCGATGCAGAGAGCTATCTGGGTGAGAACGTGACGGAAGCAGTTATTACCGTTCCGGCATATTTCAATGACGCGCAGAGACAGGCAACCAAGGATGCAGGTAAGATCGCCGGTCTGGATGTAAAGCGTATCATCAACGAGCCTACGGCCGCAGCCCTTGCTTATGGCCTTGACAATGAGAAAGAGCAGAAGATCATGGTATACGATCTGGGCGGCGGTACCTTTGATGTATCCATTATTGAGATCGGTGACGGCGTCATCGAAGTGCTTTCCACTAACGGCGACACACATCTGGGCGGTGATGATTTCGACCAGAAAGTAATCGACTGGATGCTGGCTGAGTTCAAGGCACAGGAAGGCGTGGACTTATCCAATGATAAGATGGCGCTCCAGAGATTAAAAGAAGCGGCTGAGAAAGCGAAGAAAGAACTCTCTTCCGCAACCACAACGAATATTAACCTTCCGTTCATTACAGCGACGGCTGAGGGACCGAAGCATTTTGACATGAATCTTACCAGAGCGAAGTTCGATGAACTGACGCATGATTTAGTAGAGAAGACAGCAATTCCGGTGCAGAATGCAATGAAGGATGCCGGTCTGACCAATTCCGATCTCGGTCAGGTATTATTGGTAGGCGGTTCCACACGTATTCCTGCGGTACAGGATAAAGTAAAACAGTTGACGGGCAAAGAGCCCAGTAAGTCCTTAAACCCTGACGAGTGTGTAGCGCTGGGCGCTTCCATTCAGGGCGGTAAGCTGGCAGGCGATGCCGGTGCAGGCGAGATCTTATTGCTGGATGTTACACCCCTGTCATTATCTATTGAGACGATGGGCGGCGTAGCGACCAGACTGATCGAGAGAAATACAACCATTCCGACCAAGAAGAGTCAGGTATTCTCTACTGCGGCGGATAACCAGACTGCAGTAGATATCAATGTCGTACAGGGTGAGAGACAGTTTGCGAAGGATAATAAGTCTCTCGGACAGTTCAGACTGGATGGTATCCCGCCGGCAATGCGCGGTGTTCCGCAGATCGAAGTTACTTTCGATATCGATGCCAACGGTATTGTTAATGTGTCAGCGAAAGACCTCGGCACAGGTAAAGAACAGCATATTACGATCACGGCTGGTTCCAATATGTCCGATGACGAGATCGACAGAGCAGTGAAGGAAGCTGCAGAGTACGAGGCACAGGATAAGAAGAGAAAAGAAGCGATCGATACAAGAAACGAGGCTGATTCCTTTGTATTCCAGACGGAGAAGGCACTCTCCGAAGTGGGCGATAAGCTTGACGCATCCGAGAAGTCCGGTGTGGAAGCAGATTTACAGGCAGTGAAGGATATCTTAGAGAAGACAAAAGATCAGGAGATGTCTGACAGCCAGATCGACGAACTGAAAGCGGCGAAAGAGAAACTGACTAATTCCGCACAGGCGCTGTTCACAAAAATGTATGAGAACATGCAGCAGGCACAGGGTGGCCCCGATATGGGCAATATGGGCGGTGCGGCAGACGAGAGCGCACAGTCCGGTGCAGCAGACGATGTGGTAGACGGGGACTACAGAGAGGTCTAAGAGCAAGGATAGGCTTGGAGGATTATAAGTATGGCAGAACAGAAACGAGATTATTATGAGGTGCTCGGCATAGATAAGAATGCCGATGATGCCGCAATCAAAAAAGCATACAGAGTTCTTGCTAAGAAGTATCATCCTGATATGAATCCCGGCGATGCGGAAGCTGAGAAGAAATTTAAAGAAGCCTCCGAGGCTTATGCAATCTTGAGTGATCCTGAAAAGAGACGGCAGTATGACCAATATGGTCATGCTGCTTTCGATGGTGCGGGCGGCGCCGGCGGATTCGGCGGTTTTGATTTTAACAGTGCTGATTTCGGAGATATTTTCGGAGATATCTTCGGAGATATTTTCGGAGGCGGGCGACGCAGCGGCAGGAGCAACGGACCCATGAAGGGCGCCAATATCCGCACCACTGTCCGCATTTCTTTTGAAGAAGCGGTTTTTGGTGTAGAAAAGGAGCTTGAGCTGCAGCTTAAGGATGAATGTACCGCGTGCCATGGAACCGGAGCGAAACCCGGCACCAGTCCCGAGACATGTACGAAGTGCGGCGGCAAGGGGCAGGTAGTTTTCACGCAGCAGTCTTTCTTCGGAACTGTCAGAAATGTCCAGACTTGTCCGGACTGCCACGGAACCGGTAAGGTGATCAAGGATAAATGCCCTGACTGCAGAGGAACGGGGTATATTGCCAATAAGAAGAAAATACAAGTGTCTATTCCGGCGGGTATCGATAACGGACAGTGTGTTCGTATTCGTGACAAGGGTGAGCCGGGCACTAACGGCGGCCCCAGAGGAGATCTGCTGGTGGAGGTTGTGGTGACCAGACATCCGATCTTCCAGAGACAGGATGAAAACATATATTCTACCGTACCCATGTCTTTTGCAATTGCAGCGCTGGGTGGTGAGATCGTAATAGATACAGTGGACGGCAAAGTGATTTATGATGTTAAAGCGGGTACGCAGACGGATACAAAGGTGCGCCTCAAAGGCAAAGGTGTTCCATCCCTGCGCAACAAGAACATTCGCGGCGATCATTATGTCACGCTGGTGGTACAGGTGCCGGATAAGTTGTCCCATGAGGCGAAGGAACTGCTGAAGAAGTTTGATGAGCAAACGGGCGATACGCTGAATGCGGCTAAGAATATATCTTCCGGCAATGCGGAAGAACCTGCCGGCAAGGGCAAGAAGAAATTCAGAAAGTAACGGAAAAGTACAATGGTTTGAATGCAGGACACACTCTCGGTGAATGGGAGTGTGTTTTTTTTGGAAATTTTTTCGGTTTCTTTTAAAAGTATGATGTGCTATGATATATATGCATTTCTGAGTTCGCGACGAGTTTTCTGGGAGGTGAGACATCTCAGCGGAAATACTCATAATTTCGCAAAGTAAATTTACTTTTTTGTCGGTCGTGATTGGTATTAAGAGGGAAGTAATATGAGAAAAAACCGAAGAAAAAACAAAGCAATAGTATCCTTGATTCTGGCAGCGCTTCTGGCGGTGGAACCGGCAGGGGCAGCGATGATCGTGGAAGCAAGTGAGAATGCTGTGCCTGCGTTACAGACAGAGACCGGCGTTGATGAAGCTGGAGATCGTGCGGGCGAGGATTCCGCAAATCTGGTAGAAAATGGTACGGCGGCAGATTCCGGCAATACGGAGGAGAATGTCACTGGGCAGGATTCCGCAAATGCAGAATCGGATGGTACAGATAAAGATTCCGGTAACACAGAGGAAGATAATGGGACAACGGATTACGGTAACACGGATGGCGATGGTATGGGATCGGGTTCCGGCAATACAGAAGAAGACGGTGCAGGAGCAGACTCCGATCATTCGGACGAGAGCGGCGAAGGTGAAGAATCAACGGATGGCGATGGAATAGAAAACGATGCAGAAGATGCTGAGGAGCCGGAAGAGGATTCAGAGGAGGCGGAGAATACAGCGGACGACGAAGAAGATATCGAGAATACACAAGAGACAGAGGATGAAGAGGCCGATACGGATGAAGCCGAGCGGTTGGAAGGATTTGAGCAGATGCCCTCGAATTACCGGCTGACCTCGGAGCAGATGGAGAGCAAGCGGGATTTGGCCTCTCATTTGGATGAAATCAGTGCATTTGAGGAAGGCGTTGATTATGTAGATGGGCAGGTCATTACCTTTGCGCAGACACAGGAGGAAGCAGAGCAGATTGCCGATGCATATCACGCTAGGATTGTGGCGTTTGAATATGGCGTTTTAACGCTGGAACTGGACAGACAGGACACGGTCAGTAAAGCGATGCGGGTAGCAGCCAATGAAGAAATTAATCTGCCGGCGGTGTGGCCGAATTACTACCGTTATGCATACGGAGAGATCACGGCGGGTGAGGCTGATCTCTCGGGTGAGATCCCGGAGGATGCGTTGGCAGACGGTGAGCAGTCTACCCTTTTCGAACAGCATGGTGCGCAGGAAGATACAGCGCAACAGGATGATTTTATAGAAATAGATACGGAAGAATACAAAATGGAAGATGCGGTGGACGGAATTGACGGTGCAGAGCAGACAGAAGCTTCTTATATGGAAGCTTTGGCTTACAGCGATCCCTATTTGAAATCCTCGAATTCTTATTATCAGTATCATCACACAATCATCGGCTCATCCTATGCATGGGCGGCAGGCTACACAGGTCAGGGAATCAAGGTTGCGGTTCTGGATACCGGAGTGGCGAACCATACGGACGTGTCGGCTACGAGCATATACGGTCCCGGCACCAGTGACAGCCATGGACACGGCACGCATGTAGCCGGTATAATCGGTGCGAAAGCAAACGGTAAGCTGGGAGTGGGTGTGGCACCCAGTGTGACATTGTACAGCGGCAATGTGCTGCCTGACGGTACGGGAACGGACGATGATATTATCAAAGCAATCAAGGCAGCGCAGGCAAAGAACGTGGATATCATCAATATGAGTCTGGGAGGACTCGGATATAACGGTGCATTCCAGCAGACGGTTAATCAGGCTTATGAGCAAGGGATCGCGATCTTCGCCGCATCGGGTAATGATGGCGGGGCAAACTATACCTATCCTTCCTGTTATGATCATGTGATCAGCGTAGCTGCTACGGATGCGGGCAATGAGCGGGCATACTTCTCTAATTACGGTAACAAAGTAGATTTAAGCGCGCCGGGTGTATTCATCTGGTCTACAAGCAAAGACGGCAGTAACTATACGCGCATGAGCGGTACGTCCATGGCCTGTCCTGTTGCAGCAGGTGAGGCGGCAGTTATCTTATCCGGCAATGCGAGTGTGCGTGGTAAGACGGGCAAGGCGAGAGTAGATGCCTTAGAAAGTGCGATGAAATCCAATGCCATTGGGACCGGTTCCGGTATGGGGGCAGGCATTACGATTCTGCCTAAAGCATTGAAACTGAGTACGGCGGTCACGAAGCCCGCAACTCCGACGATTTCCTTTGCACCGGATAATAAAGCGGCGGCGCAGACCGTGAAAGTGACGATTAAGGCACAGGGCGAAGTAACCGTTTATTATACAACCAATGGTAAGACGCCAACATATAAGAATGGTTTAGTCGGTGACGGCGCGGTGCAGTATACGCAGCCGTTTGATATCAAGAATCAGGCGAAGGCTACCGTAAAAGTCATTGCGGTCAATGAGAATGGAGTAGCGAGTGCGGTCAGATCCTCGTCCTATACATTGAAACCCTATGTCAGCAGCATTACAATATCCGGCGTGCAGCAGATCGCCAAAGGCAAGAGCGTGCAGATGAAGGCGGAAATTCTGCCGGCATATGCGGCCAACAAGAAAGTGACATGGGAACTGTATACGGCCGACAATAAGAAGATCGATGCGAAACTTGCAAAAGAGACAGGAGTAAGTATTACGTCCGCCGGTAAAGTCACTGCGACTAAGAACGCAAAGCCCGGTAACTATACGATCAAGGTGACGGCGAAAGATAACGGTGCTAAGAGCGTGACATATAAAATAACCGTGATCGATACCGTAAAGATCGACACCGTTAAATTCATGGACAAGAGCAAAAATACAGTGCTTAAGAATGAGACCCTTACACTGCCCGAGGACAGCAGTTATAATCTGGGCAAGAGTCTGGAATGGAAGTGCAAGGACGGTGCGACGGCAACGTTATCGGATTTCAAATGGAGCAGCAGCAATGCGGCAGTTGCCACAGTTAATGCTTCTGGTGTTGTGACACCGCTCAGAGCAGGCAAGGTGACGATCACGGCACTGGCGAATGATTCCAGCGGTAAGAAAGCCACTTGCACCATAACGATTAAGCAGCTTGCTGACAAAATTACAATATCGGGCAGTGCTAAAGTAGCGGCAGGAACGAGCCAGACTTATAAGGCAACAGTGACACCTGATTATACCAGTAATAAGAAAGTGACATGGAAACTGTCGGATGCAACCGGAGAAGTGACTGCGAAACGCGGTAAAGAGATCGGGGTAAGTATCAATTCGACAAACGGCAGATTGACGACAACTGCCAAGGCCGCCGTCGGCACCTATACGGTTTCTGCGGTTGCGGCAGACGGCAGTGGAAAGAGTGCATCGAAATCGGTCGTGGTCACAAAAGGAAAAATTACCGGTATTACGTGGGATAATACGGCATATAAAAAAGTGTCTATATTCAGAAAGCAGCAGGTCAGCGGAACGAAGACCTCCACGGCTGTATCTGCAACAGTAAAGGGAACGGACGGGGCGGATCTGAGCGCTTATACGGTAACAAACAGCAATCCCGGAATCGCTTCGGTAAGCGCGAAACAATCGGGAGCCAAAATTACACTGACGATCAAAGCGACCGGCAAGGCAGCGGGCAAAACCAATATCACGATCGCGGCAGAAGACGGATCGGGCAAAAAACTAACTTGTACGGCTACCGTCAATAATCCGGCCTCCGGTATCGTGATCGCGCCTTCGGCGGGCAGAAGTCAGTATGTAGCGAAAGGTAAGAACCTACAGCTTAAGGCGGTTGTGGAAACCGAGAATGGTAAAGTGTCGAATAAGGGCGTAACTTGGGAGCTGTATAACTCAAAAGGAACTAAGATCGATGAGAACTTGTCAAAGACGACTGGTATGAAGATCACGGCGGGCGGCAAGGTGACGGCTACATCAAAAGCAACGACTGGCTCTTACACGGTTAAGGCTACGGCGAAAGACGGCAGTGGTGTGACTAAGACATATGCGATATCCGTTGCAGATCCTGCTACCTACATACAGCTGCGCGACAACAGCGGATATATGTCTACGATGTACCAGTATATTCTTAATCAAGGGAAGCTTTATCAAGTGGGAATGACTTCAAATGCAAAACAGGGTTCCATTGCCGTATCTTCATCAAATCCGGCAGTGGTATCGGTGTCTGTTCCTGCCAGCGGTACGCTGGAGATTGCGGCATACAAGAAAGGGACTGCAGTGGTTACATTGACGGCTATGGATGGCAGTGGGACGCAGGTGAAGTATTATTTTGTGGTAAGGTGAGAGGTGGTTAGAAGTAGGCGAAATTCTCTTTCGTTAATGTTAAGGCATGTAAAATATATTTAAGAAATAATAAATAAAATATAGAAGCTTTTAAGAGGAAGACTGGTTGTAGGGCATTAAGGTGCGGAATTATGCTTTAAATAGAATTATCATCAAATTGTTGTACGTGTTTAGGCCTTTTACCTTTTTGCCGTATCCATAAAAATATATGTTCATGTCTTGAAAATGTGATATAATAACTATATTTCGAGAGCACATAGTAAATTGAGTGTGCGATATTCGATAGGAAAGGTATGGAAATGAAGAAAAAGATGATGGTAATTGGTATGATAGTTATTGTCGTTGCCGCAACTTTCACGACAGGATGGTATATTCTGTTCTGTTATATGGGGGTCGGGCCAGCGTTTCCGTTTCTGCCTAAGCAGGAGCTCAGCACAGAGAATCTACAGATTCAGCAGGGTGCGCAAGGAGGGGTGATTGCGGAAGAAGAGTTGATGGCGCTGGTAGAAACAGAGGAAGAGGCACAGAGTATTGCAGAGCAGTACGGGATTGAGTTTGTTTCTTATTCCGATGGTGTAGCGGTGTACAAGACAGAGGAGGATCCTGCGGTGGTGATTGCCAGAGGAGAGGAAAATGGATATCCGCCGCTGTATTTGAATCTGACACGGACAACTATGATGACTGTTGACTGATGAACTATCTCATATACATACTTTTGTGGCAATAAGTGATGGAATAACTGAAGTAAAAGGAGAAAGGAAATGAGAGCAAAGAAGAAATTAAGCAAACGGATGCTGGCATTGTTGTTGTCAGCGGTAATGATCGCAGAACCTGCGAGCACTTCGATGATTGTCCATGCGACCGAGGTGGACGAAGACTTGACTGCAACGGAAGCGGTCTCCGAAGAGACGGAGAATGCAGAAGTAGATGAAAATGCAGAGAATTCCGGCAGTGAAGAGAATGAAAACAACGAGGAAAATGGGGAGAGTAATTCTGACAGTCAGGAGAACGAGGGAAATGTTTCTGAGGATCAGGATAACACAGGAGATTCCTCATCTGATCAGAATGGTGAAGAAGGCGAGAATGACTCTGAACAGTCAGGAGCAGAGAATCAAGACCCTGATGATCAGAATCCTGATGAACCAGCGATTGATGATACAGAGAACGGAGAAACAGAAGACTCTGAGGATGGAGTGGACGTTTCGGGTGAGGAACTGGAAGTAGAGGATGAGGATGGAAAGAAGAAAGATGAAGAGGATTCAAGCGGTCTCTTATCTATGCCATCTGATTATAAGCTGACATCTGAGCAAAAGAACATGAAGTCTGCACTTTCTGTAAGCATGGGAGACTTTGATGATTCTGCAGAAGGTGTACAATATGTGGAGAAACAGGTATTTGCCTTTGCGGATAGCCGTGAAGAAGCGGAGACTATTGCCGAAGCGTATCATGCGGAATTGATTGAATATGATGAAGGCGTAGCAGTTCTGAAGCTGAAAGAGGGCACTTCTGTTGGAGCGACACTGCGAGTAGCGGCATCTTCAAACAATAACCTTCCGGCAGTATATCCGGATTATTATCGGCATATCCATTTGGAAGGAGATCAACAGGAGAATCAGACGGTAGAAATTACGGAAGAAGAGTATGAACTGGAGTCAGATGCATTCGATGTACCCGAATCTGAGGAACCGTCTTTAACGTCATACGAACAGGCACTTGAAATACTTGGCGATCCCAATATGGATTATGACAGTGATTATTATCAGTGGCAGCATGTTAATGTAGGTTCGGTTTACGCCTGGGGTGCGGAACATAATCCCATGGGGCAGGGTGTCAAAGTTGCGGTTTTGGACAGTGGTGTATCCGGCAATTCTGATATTGTTCCGATAGAAGATATTAATAAGTCTGCAGAGTCGGGTGCGAATGATACAAATGGTCACGGTACTCATGTTGCAGGTATCATTGCGGCGAAGTTGAATGGTGTTGGAGGGGCAGGTATTGCACCGGAGGCTGAGATCATAAATGTCAAAATTGCGAACGCAGCGGGCGGTACAAGCGATTCACGCATAATTCAGGGTATAAGAGCGGCGATTGGCAAGGCAGATATTATGAATCTGAGCGTGGGCGGTCTCGGAGAAAATCCGGCCGTTCAGAAGGCAGTGGATGAAGCATATGAGGCAGGTATTGCACTATTTGTATCGGCGGGTAATGATGGCGGTTCTGTTATGTGTTATCCTGCTGCATGCAATCATGTGATCTGTGTTGCTGCGATAGATAATAATAACCAGAGAGCAAGTTTTTCTAATTATGGAGCATGGGTTGATTTGAGTGCACCCGGCGTTGATATCTGGTCTACTGGCACTAATAATGATTTTGAGATTATGTCTGGCACATCTCAGGCGAGTCCGGTAGCGGCAGGCGAGGCTGCGGTAATTTTATCTTCCGGGCTATTAAATGATAAGACAGGAAAAGCCAAGGTAGATGCGTTGGAAAGTCTTATGAAGAAAAATACTGTATCGGCAGGTTCCGGTATGGGTAAGGGTGTAACCAGTCTGACTAAAGTATTCAAACTTAGTACAGCAGCAACGAAACCGACAGCACCTGTGATTGACAGTCCTGACGTGGCTACAGACGGACAGAGTGTAACTTTCACTATTAAGGCGCAAGCAGGAACGAAAATTTATTATACGGACAATGGTAAGGCACCGAGTTATAAGAATGGTATTGCAGGAAATGGAACAATTCTTGCGGATTCAAATCCTGTGGAGCTTACTTACACGAATAAACAGGCGCTCACGAAGATTACTATATCTGCCATTGCAGTTAATGAAAGCGGTGTGGCCAGTGCAGTGAAGAAAGTAACAGCAGAGATTAAACCGTGGGTGACAGCTATTGAGATTTCTGGTGTATCGAGGATTGCAAAAGGAAAATCCACGCAGTTGACGGCGGAAGTGACGCCGAGTTATGCAAAGAATAAGGCGGTTGTATGGAGTATTGATGGTAATCCAAAGAATATCTCAGTCAATGCGAAAGGTAAAGTTATAACAAATCCGAATGTAGAAGCAAAAACTTATACAATCAGGGCGACCGCAAAAGACCGTCAGGGACAAAGCGATGAAGTGTCCGTACCATATAGTGTGACGGTTACAGAAGATCCGGATTATATTAAATCGGTTAAATTTACAACGGCAAAAGGCACCGTAAGTATAGGTGAACAGCCCGAACCATACAACGTTGTAGAGAATGGTGTTTTTACGCCTGAGGCAAAACCCGAATATGCAGGCACTGTATCTGCTGCGGATTTTGTATGGAGCAGCAGTAATAAAGCGCTTGCAACTGTTGATGCTAGTGGTGTTGTAACGGCTAAAGCACCGGGCAGCGTTAAGATTACAGCTACAGCTAATGACGGAAGTGATAAGAAAGCGGTCTTTACACTGACAATCAAACAGTTGGCGACATCGGTAACGATTGTTGGTGATGATAAAGTTGCAGCAGGTGCAAGTATTACCTTGAAAGCGGAGGTAAAACCGGACAAGACAAGTAATAAAAAGGTAGAATGGACTTCCAACAATCCGGACGTTCTTGTAAAAAATGGTGTGGTAAAACCTAAGGCTGGCGTGTCGGGAACTTACACAATCACAGCCAAGGCATTAGATGGAACTGATCAAGCCGTTGCTACTAAGGACATTGAGGTTAAGAAAGGCAAGATTACAGGAATTGTATTTGCAGATAAAGCAGCGAAAACAATTTTCAGAACAAATGGTAAAACAGATGCCGCGAAGAGTATATCATTTAAGGCAACCATAAGCGGAACTGACGATTTTGCGCCCAATGCATATACTTGCACAAGTAGCAATCCGGGCATTGCTCGGGTTACAGCAACGGGCAATAATGGAGAAGTAACAGTTACTGTAACAGCAACCGGTGATGCAGCAGGCAAGACTACGATTACGCTGATGGCGACAGACGGAAGCAAAAAGAAAGCAACCTGCAATGTGAGTGTATGCAATCCGGTTTCCAAAGTACATATTGCACCGACGGCAGGTAATAGCTATTATGTAGCGAAGAAGAAATCGTTGCAGTTAAAAGCCACACTTGAATCAGAGTATGGAGCGGTTTCTAATAAGAATGTGACATGGGAGTTATGGACAACAAATAATTATCCGAAGCAGGGTGACACGGCGCAGTGTGTTGAGGGTGACCTGGCGAAAAAGTTAGGACTAAGTATTTCGAAAACAGGTAAGGTAGCTGCTACAAAAGATGCAGAACCCGGTCTTATAGTTGTGCGTGCATATGCGGCTGACGGAGGTGGAGCGGCAGCGCAATATCCGATCATTGTTACAGATCCGGTGAAGAAGCTTGCTATGTGGAGTGATGTATGGAGCTCTTATGGATATTATGAAGAAATGACTTCAAAGTATGTTTATAACCTACCACTTGTGGTTTTACCGTATGAGAATGAAGCGGATGGAACAAAACCATATCCCTTTGATTTTGATCTGATGTGTGATTGGGAAAAAGTTGTTGTGGATGGAAAAACGGGTTATAAATATAAATTTCCCGCTGGAGGGGTGTCAGTTTCTTCTTCTAATCCTAAAGTTTTGTCCGTACAGCAAATAGATGTATATGATGAAACAAAAGACAAATATTATCCTATGATTAGAGTGTCTCCGGGAAGCACTGGAAGTGCAACAATCACTGTGAAAGCGATGGACGGTGGTGGTGCTCAGACAAAAATAAAGTTTAAGGTATATAAGCCGTAATAATGTTAAATTATTAATGAAATAATTAAGAAGAGCAGCACCCG
This sequence comes from Lachnospiraceae bacterium, assembly GCA_014804655.1. GTDB lineage: Bacteria > Bacillota > Clostridia > Lachnospirales > Lachnospiraceae > UBA3282. The sequence goes on from JAAUZK010000010.1 coordinate 292,715, forward strand.
AACCGAAACTGTATTGGTTTGGGTGCTGTTTGAATAATGTGCATGAAACGAAGAGAAGCGTTGCTACTGGAGGGAAAAACTGGTAAAACAGTAAAGGATACAATCTCCAACACATCATATCTTTGGTCTGGTGAGGCGGAAGCGATGTACTCGAAAGGTGCGCGTGATTTTTTAAAAACTTCTTTGGCGTATAGCATTATATGTGGGCATCAGGACATAGTTGGCAGGTCATAGATACATATTTATTGGAAAAGTTTGATTGGATTGTGTGGGCATCTCTTAATTTAAGAGGTGCCTGTTTCATGGAGATGAATAATATCTAAATTGTTTTGTCGTAACAGTGTAAAATCTTTTCTCGTCAATTGCGTCAAATAATTGACTTGATTGACGAGATTGACTATAATATGACCAGAAAGATTTTCATAGGAGACCATGGCATGGTATTTCAGGAAAGCGAAAATGTTGAGTTAAAAGCAATCGTTGTCGATGATATTAAGAAAGCAATCATTGCATTTGCAAATTGTGGTGGTGGAAAATTATATATCGGCGTTCAGGATGATGGAACGGTAACAGGCGTTGAGGATGCCGATGGTACTGCCCTGCGGGTCAGCAATATGATTAGGGATGCAATCAAGCCGGATTTGACAATGTTTCTTCATTATGAAACATTGGAAGTTGAGGGAAAGCGTGTTGTTGCAATTGATATTCAGAGGGGAACAGAAAGACCCTATTATATATCCAAGAAAGGGCTTCGACCGGAAGGTGTGTATGTGTGGCAGGGATATTCATCGGTGCCTGCAACTGATACCATGATTCGGAATATGATTAAGGAAACGGATGGAGACCGTTTTGAGAAAATGCGTTCTATGGATCAGGAATTGACGTTTCTGGTAATGGAGAAAGAGTTTTGCATACGGCAGATTCCTTTTGGATCTAAGCAAATGCAGACATTGAAGATGCTGAATTCCGATGGTATTTATACGAATCTTGCCTTGCTTTTATCGGAGCAATGTATGCATACAATTAAAGTTGCGGTTTTTCAAGAAACTGACCAGAGTATTTTTAAGGATCGTCATGAGTTTAGCGGCTCATTGATGCAACAGTTAAATGATGTTTACTCCTATATTGACTTGCGGAACCAGACTCGTGCAACGTTTGATAAATTGCGACGCATTGATACTAGGGATTACCCGGAAGTTGCTGTACGTGAGGCGTTGCTGAATGTGTTGGTGCATCGTGATTATGCATACAGTGCCAGTGCTCTTATCAGCATTTACGCAGATCGTATGGAATTTACTTCTGTTGGCGGCCTGCTTCCGGGCATTGACTTGGAAGATGTGATGATCGGACTGTCCGTATGCAGGAATCAGAATCTGGCGAATGTATTTTATCGATTAGAGCTTATTGAAGCATACGGTACCGGAATTCGTAAGATCATGAAGTCTTATGAGAATACCGGTAAGACACCGGTGATTGAAACAACAAATAATGCTTTTAAAATTACACTACCGAACACCAATTACGGTGCTGAACTCAAGAAATCAAGTTCTGTTGACAGCGATGAAGAGTGGATTATCAATTTTGTGAAAAGGAACAGTGAAATTATAAGGGTCAATGTGGAGAAGCAATTTGGAATCAGTGCTTCTTCTGCAACGCGTATGTTGAGGAAGATGGTGGAAAACGGGTTGCTTGTACAGCGTGGTAAAGGAAGAAGCAGTAAATATGTTTTGCCTGATTAACAGTAGAAGGCCGAAATACAGGGAAGGAAAATTATGACTTGCAAAGAAACGGGAAATTAGTGGCATATTTCGAAACAGAAGTTGTTATATACACCCTTCCAATTTTCGGTTATAATAAAATTGTTTATCATCCGCATACTAATTCATGTGCAACATAATATGACAAAAGAACGTATGACGTGGAAGAGGGGGAAAGATGATTCAAAAGAAAATAGCCTTATTAATTGCGACGACATTATGTGTAACCGCTTGTTTAAGCGGTTGCGGTAAGAAAGAAGAGCCTGCGCCGGAGCCGGAAGTGATGGAGGAGCCGGAACCGGAACCGGAGGAAGAGCCGGAAGAGGAGATCGTGGAAGAACCCGAACCCACGACGGCTTATCCCGTGATCGAAGAGAGAACCGTGGTAAACGGTGAGGTGCAGAGTTACCTGACCGGTCAGTGGACAAGCACAGAGCAGGCGAACAGAAGACCGATTGCGGTCATGATTCCGAATAACAGGCCGGCGATGCCGCAGTATGGATTATCGAAGGCCGGTATTATATATGAGGCGCCGGTAGAGGGGCGTATTACGAGACTGATGGCTGTATTTGAGGATTTTGATGATCTGGAGCGGATCGGACCGGTGCGAAGCAGCCGTGACTATTTCGTCTATGTGGCGATGGGATATGAAGCGATCTACTGCAACTGGGGATTGGCAAAGCCGTATGTGGAGGAATTGATCAACAGACCGAACTATTATAATGTCAGTGCGGCGGTGAGCGGTATCCACAATCCTGCCGACGAGGCGTTCTATAGAGTGAAGCGTCCGGGATACGCTCAGGAATTTACCGGATATCTCAAGATAGAGGGTCTGTTTAAGGCAGTGGATCGTCTCGGATACGACTGGAATTATGATGAAGCCTATGTACCGCCATTCCTGTTTGCGGCAGATGATGTGCGGGCGGATTATGCGGAGAATGAGGATGCACGGATTATCTATCCGGGCGGTAAGACGGGTAATAATTCCGGCGGATATGGAGCGTATAATCCGTATTTTGAATATCATGAGGATGATCAGCTCTACTATCGTTATCAGGACGGGGGCAAGCAGATCGATGAGCTTAACAATGAGCAGCTTGCGGTCAGCAATGTGATATTCCAGTACTGCCACGGAGAGGTCAGGGATGATCATGATTACCTTGCATTTGGGGTACACGGCGAGGGCGATGCGATCGTCTTCACGAACGGTAAGGCGATTCCGTGCAGATGGATGCGGTACGACGGAGATTTCACGCCCGCGAAGTATTACGATGAAGATGGCGAAGAGATTATTTTTAATCAGGGTAAGACATGGGTATGCAATATCTGGCAGGAATATGGCGAATGCGTGCAGTACGGCGCGGACGATGACAGCCTGATCACACCGAATGTACCGTCGGTTCAATCCGCCGGTCAGGCCAAAGAACAATAAAAACATGCGGCATCCGACCGGGACAGACCGGCGTGGATGCTGCATTTAGTCTGTATAAGATATACGCTTTGTTGTAATGCGCAATAACAGTGCAGAAAAGAGGTAAAACATGAAGTGGACGAAATTCAGGATTAAAACAATAACGGAGGCGGAGGATATCATTATCAGTACGCTCTATGACATTGGTCTGGAGGGTGCGCAGATTGAGGATAAGATACCCCTTACAGCGCTCGAGAAAGAGCAGATGTTTGTGGATATCCTGCCGGATGGACCGGAGGACGACGGCATCGCATATCTCAGTTTCTTCGTGGAACAGAAGGAAGACGGAAGTCTGGAAGTAAACGGTATGTCCACTGACAGGGATGCCGTGGAGGCACAGATACGGCAGGAGCTTGAAGAGCTACGTTTCCTCATGGAGATCGGGGAAGGCACTATCACCGTAACTGAGACGGAGGACATTGACTGGATCAATAACTGGAAACAATATTTCCACCAGTTTTACATAGACGATCTTCTGGTGATTCCGTCTTGGGAAGAGGTAAAAGAAGAAGACAGGAATAAGAAGATACTGCATATCGATCCGGGAACAGCTTTCGGTACCGGCATGCATGAGACGACGCAGCTATGTATCCGACAGATTAAGAAATATCTTACGCCTGAGACAGAACTTCTTGACGTAGGGACCGGCAGCGGCATTCTGGCAATTCTTGCCCTTATGTACGGTGCGAAACATGCAGTCGGTACGGACTTAGACCCCTGCGCGGTGGAGGCAGTGGCACAGAATATGGAAGCAAACGGGATTGCCGAGGAAGCTTTTCAAATGATGATCGGCAATATCATCACGGACAAGGAAGTACAGGAACAGGTAGGTTACGAGTGCTATGATATCGTAGTTGCCAATATCCTTGCGGACGTGCTTGTACCGCTCACGCCGGTTATCGTCCATCAGATGAAAAAGGGCGGCATATACATCACTTCGGGCATTATTGACATGAAAGAACAGACCGTCAGGGATGCAGTGGAAGCGGCAGGGCTGGAGATTCTCGAGGTGACATATCAGGGTGAGTGGGTCAGCGTTACGGCACGCAAGAACGGATAGGATAATGATTGAAACAGTACGACAGAATAAGATAGTAAAATGGAGTAATATCGCAGGCATCCTGGCAATCATATGGATGTGCGTGATCTTCTCCTTCTCCGCGCAGACCAAAGAAGAATCCAGTGTAGTCAGCGAAGGGTTCAGCTACCGTATGGTAAGTTCCACAGGATTGCTTTTTCACCTGCATATAGACGAGGAGAAGATTAGGGAGATTGCGGGCGCTATTGAGCACTTTGTGAGAAAAGGCGCACATATGACGGAATTTGCGATACTGGCATTATTGCTGTACGGATGGCTGTGCAGATGGCAGCTTTCCCGTCTGCGCAAGGCAGCGGCAGCGGCAATCTTGGCGGTATTGTATGCATGCAGCGATGAACTGCATCAACTGTTTGTAGCGGGGCGTGCCGGAAGGTTCAGCGATGTGCTCATAGACAGTGCGGGCGTTGTGCTGGGGATGGCAGTTTTTCTGTTGATATTGAGGTTGATTGAGCGGTTGCGGAAACGGCGCGAACAGGGAAAGCGAGGATAAGAATCAATGTACCGATTTTTTGTAGAACCGTCCCAGATACAGGATAAGAGAATCGTGATAACGGGCAGGGATGTCAACCATATCAAGAACGTGCTTCGCATGAAGATCGGAGAAGAGATCGCGGTCAGCAACGGGATCGACAGCAGGGAATATCGTTGCGGAATCGAAGAATATACCGAGGATGAAGTGATCTGCACGCTTCGTTTTATTAAGGAAGACGGCGTGGAACTGCCGTCTAAAATATATCTTTTCCAAGGACTGCCTAAGGCGGATAAGATGGAGCTGGTGATTCAGAAAGCGGTGGAGTTGGGGGTGTATGAGGTGATTCCCGTGGCCGCAAAACGCTGTGTGGTAAAGCTGGATGATAAAAAGGCCGCAGCGAAGATAAGCAGGTGGCAGGGCATCGCGGAAGCGGCGGCGAAGCAGAGTAAGCGCAGCGTTATTCCTACCGTACACGATGTCATGAGTATGGGAGAAGCGATTGCATATGCGAAGGATATGGATGTCCGTCTGATTCCTTATGAACTGGCAAAGGATATGGGTCACACGAAGACTCTGATCGAGGCAGTCTCTGCCGGCAGCAGTATTGCGGTGTTCATCGGACCCGAGGGCGGATTTGAGGAGAGCGAGGTGCAGGCGGCAGTTACGGCCGGCATAGAGCCGATTACGCTGGGGAGACGCATTCTTCGGACGGAGACGGCAGGAATGACAGTGCTGTCATGGCTGATGTATCAATTGGAATCTTAGCATCATATTATAAGGTATGAAGCAGCGATCTGTTTTATGCTACAATTATGAGTAAATAAAGGAATGACAAACATGGAAGCATATTTAGACAATTCTGCGACCACCGTCTGTTTTGAGGAAGTCGCACATCTTATGCATAAGATCATGTGTGAGGATTACGGGAATCCTTCCAGTATGCACCACAAAGGAGTAGAGGCGGAGAAGTATGTAAGAGACGCGACAAAGACACTGGCGGATCTGCTGAAAGCAGATGAGAAAGAGATCCTGTTTACCTCCGGCGGTACGGAATCTGATAATATTGCGCTGATCGGTACGGCGATGGCAAATCATAGAAGAGGAAGACATCTGATCACGACCAGAATCGAACATCCGGCAGTATTGCAGCCGATGGCGTATCTGGAAAATCAGGGATTTCAGGTGACATATCTGCCTGTAGATCATGAGGGAAAAATATCGTTAGAAGATTTGGAGCGTGCGATCAGACCGGACACGATCCTTGTATCGATCATGCATACAAACAATGAGATCGGCAGCGTGCAGCCTATTGCGGAAGCGGGAGAATTGATCAAGCGCATGAATCCGCAGACGCTTTTCCACGTGGATGCGGTACAGGGATTCGGCAAGTTTCGTATTTATCCGGCGAAAGCGCATGTGGATATGTTGTCCGTGAGCGGGCACAAGATTCACGGCCCGAAGGGCGTCGGCTTCCTTTATATCAGAAAAGGCGCCAGAGTCAATCCGATCATCTACGGCGGCGGCCAGCAGAAAGGAATGCGCTCAGGAACAGAGAACGTTCCGGGAATCGCAGGTCTGGCTAAAGCGGCGGAACTGGTCTATCGGAATCTGGATCAGGATATGGATAGAATGTACGGGCTGCGGGATATGCTGATAGAGGGAATAGGTGATATAGAAGATGTGAGAGTCAACGGCTGTCCGGGCAGAAAGGGCGCAGCACATATCGTGAGCCTGTCGGTGCGGGGTGTGCGGAGTGAAGTGCTGCTCCATGCGCTGGAGGAGAGAGAGATCTATGTGTCTGCCGGAAGCGCCTGCTCTTCCAATAAACCGCAGACATCGGCTACGCTTAAGGCGATCGGTGTGGAACGGGGACTGCTGGACTCCACCATACGTTTCAGCTTTTCTGTCTTTACAACCGCAGAGGAAATCCAGTATACTATACAGGCATTGCATGAATTGATTCCGGCGCTCAGGCGGTATTCCAGAAGATAAGTGCGTGTAGGAATCACTTGTTGATATCATGGGAGGAAGTACTATGTTTACGGCTTTTTTGATAAAATATGCGGAGATCGGTGTGAAAGGTAAGAACCGTTACCTGTTTGAAAATGCACTGGTACAGCAGATTAAGTACGCTTTAAAGAAATGCGACGGCGAGTTTGCCGTGCGCAAGACGGACGGACGCATCTATGTGGATGCGGTTTCCGAATTTGACTATGATGAGACAGTGGCGGCATTACAGAAAGTGTTCGGTATATCCGGAATCTGCCCGATGATCTATGTGGAAGATGAGGGATTTGAGAAGCTGGGTGAAACGGTGGTTGAATATATCGGTCATGTGTATCCCGACAGGAATAAGTCCTTTAAGGTGGCAGCGAGGCGTGCGAGAAAGAATTATCCGCTTAACTCTATGGAGATGAATGTGGAGCTGGGCGGCATGATTCTCGATGCCTACCCGGAGATGCGCGTGGATGTGCATAAGCCTGACATTATGCTGAATGTAGAGGTTCGTGACAAAATCTATATTTATTCGGAAATCATTCCCGGGCCGGGAGGCATGCCGGTGGGCACGGGCGGCAAGGCCATGCTGCTTTTGTCCGGCGGCATTGATTCTCCGGTGGCAGGCTGGATGATCGCCAAGCGCGGTGTCAAGATCGATGCCGTATATTTTCATGCACCGCCGTATACGAGTGAGCGGGCGAAGCAGAAGGTGGTGGATCTGGCGGCTAAGGTGGCGGCTTATACGGGACCGATCTATCTGCATGTGATTAATTTTACGGATATTCAGTTATATATCTATGATAAATGTCCTCATGATGAGCTGACGATCATTATGCGGCGATATATGATGCGCATAGCAGAGCATATTGCCAAAGAGACGGAATGCTTAGGACTGATCACAGGAGAGAGCATTGGACAGGTGGCATCCCAGACGATGCACAGCCTGATGGCCACTAACGAGGTATGCGAGCTGCCGGTTTACAGACCGCTGATCGGATTCGATAAGATGGAGATCGTGGATATCTCCGAGAAGATCGACACCTACGAGACATCGATTCAGCCCTACGAGGACTGTTGCACGATCTTCGTGGCGAAACATCCGGTGACGAAGCCGAATCTGAAGATTATCAGAAAACATGAGCATAATCTGGATGAGAAGATTAATGAATTGGTGCAGATGGCGCTGGACGAGGATGAGGTGATCATTGTTAGATAAAAAAAGTAATTTTCTCCGAAAATAACAAAAGTAAATTCCTTTGGAATTAACTTTGCGAGATTTGCTTCGCAAACTCGAAAAAAGGAGAATGCCTGTTTTGGCATTCTCCTGAATCTTGTATCGGGTATTGATTACATGATATACGGCTTTAATGTAGCGAGGACTTCCTCGGTACCTTCTTCAGTATGAATATTCAAGTCGATCGGCTTGGATAAGTCTAAGCTGAAAATGCCCATGATAGATTTCGCGTCAATAACATATCTGCCGGATACGAGATCGAAGTCATAATCAAATTTTGTAATATCGTTTACAAAAGATTTAACCTTATCAATAGAATTTAAAGAAATCTGTACTGTTTTCATTTAAGCATTACCTCCTTTAGATTTTTATATCTGTTGCTATAATACTAAGGGTTGAACGGGTAAAAGTCAATGCTAAAACAATACAAAAAATGCGGAGATTACTATGAAAAGTGTAGCATTACATAATTTGGGCTGTAAGGTGAATGCATATGAAATGGACGTTATGCAACAAAGATTACAGGAAAAAGGGTACAAAATTGTACCATTTGATAAGGCAGCCGATATTTATATTATTAATACGTGCACAGTGACTAATATTGCAGACAGGAAAAGCCGGCAGATGATTCATCGCGCTAAGAAATGTAATCCGGATGCAGTGGTAGTAGCGGTGGGATGTTATGTGCAGACCGGGGAGGAGAACGTAAAGCAGGATGCGGCAATTGATCTTGCAATCGGCAATAACCGTAAGAAGGATCTGGTTCTCATTTTGGAGGAATATCTGAACAAGCGGGAGAATGGGAATGGAGACACAGGCGCGGTAAGCGAGGCGGTTGTGACCGATATCATCGATATCAACCATACGGATGAATATGAGGAAATGACGCTGACGCGGACAGCAGAGCACACAAGAGCTTATATTAAGATTCAGGATGGATGCAATCAGTTCTGCTCTTATTGTATCATCCCTTATGCCAGAGGACGGGTCAGAAGCCGCAGGGAGGAAGACATTCTGAACGAAGTGCAGGGAATCGTGGATGCAGGCTGGCAGGAGATCGTGCTGACGGGTATACACATCAGTTCCTACGGAGTAGACAGAGGAGCGTCGGAGCTGCTTAAGCTTCTGACGAAACTGCATGACATAGAAGGACTGAAACGTATACGGCTTGGTTCTTTGGAACCGCGCATCGTGACGGAAGAGTTTGCAAGTCAGATCAGCGCGATGCCTAAAATATGTCCGCATTTTCATCTATCTATGCAAAGCGGCTGTGATTCGGTGCTGCAGAGAATGAATAGACACTATACCAGCGGGGAATACTTTCGGACAACAGAAGCGCTCAGGAAGTATTACGGAGATCCGGCGATTACTACGGATGTGATCGTGGGATTTCCGGGAGAGACGCAGGAGGAATTTCGGGAAACGGAAGTGTTCGTGCGCAGAGTCAATTTTTACGAGATGCATATTTTTAAATATTCCAGACGGCAGGGAACACGGGCAGCGGTGATGGACGGGCAGCTCACGGAAGCCGAGAAGAGCAGGCGAAGTATGATCCTGTCAGAAGCGGAGCGGGAAATGTCCCATGATTACCGGACAGGCTGGCTTGGCAGGGAAGCGGAAGTCCTGTTTGAGGAAAAGAAAGAACTAGACGGCAAAATCTACTGGATCGGGCATACGCCACAGTATATAAAAGCGGCAAAGGAGGCTGCCGGTACGGAAAATCTGGGAAATCAGATTCAAAGAGGAATCATAGCAGGGTTTCTGGAGGAAGACATCATGCTTCTAAAATGATTGAATTTTGTGCGGCGATAGAGTATTATGGTAATAATAGGGGTAATATCAAAACTGACAATGGATAAGGGCGTGAAACAATGCAGGATTTAGAAAACACACAATTTTTTACGGTAGAGACAGAACCGGAGACGGGAGTTAAACTTGTACTTTCTACGGTGTATGAAGCACTGACGGAGAAAGGATACAATCCGGTCAATCAGATCGTGGGCTATATTATGTCCGGCGATCCCACCTACATTACGAGTCACAAGAGCGCACGCAGCCTGATCATGAAAGTGGAGCGTGATGAACTGGTGGAAGAGATGCTTGTGGAATACATTAGGAATTCTCTGCATAAGTGATGGCGGGCGAACATATGAGAATCATGGGTTTGGACTACGGGTCTAAAACAGTGGGCGTGGCAATCAGCGACCCGTTGCTTATTACGGCACAGGGAATTGAGATCATCAGACGGAAAGATGAGAATAAACTACGACAGACGCTTGCGCGGATCGAGGAACTGATTGTAGAGTATGAGGTGTCTGAGATCGTGCTGGGTCTGCCGAAGAATATGAACGATACGATAGGCGACAGGGCGGAGCTGTCTTTAGAATTTAAAGACAAGCTCGAGAGAAGAACAGGACTGCCCGTTACAATGTGGGATGAGAGACTTACCACGGTGGCGGCGGATAAGGCGATGATGGAGGCCGGCATACGCAGGGAACATCGCAAGGAATATGTGGACAAGATCGCTGCGGTTTTTATCCTGCAGGGATATCTGGATTATCGCGCAAGTCATTCGCAGAATGACGCAGACGAGGAGAAAGAGTAAGTGGAAAAGATTGTTTTTACGGCACAGGGAGAAGAAGCTGTTGAATTCTACGTATTGGAGCAGACCAGACTGGGCGGGATCAATTATATTCTGGTGACGGATTCCGAGGACGGAGACGCGGAGGCTTTGATTCTCCGGGATATTTCCGCAGATGGAGAGGCGGAAGCCGTATACGAGATTGTGACAGAGGACGAGGAACTGAATGCAGTGGCGGCTGTATTTGAAAATATGTTAGACGACGTGAAATTAATGTAATGAGTACCGGTCATGGCGATGGCAGGGAATGACGATGGGTCAGACCGATGTGCATCGCTTTTTGACGGGAAGGGAATGGAGGAAAATGTTTGAAAAAAATTGAACAGGGGAAAGCAGCTTCTAAGCTGAAAGTGATCCCATTAGGCGGTTTGGAGCAGATTGGGCTTAATATTACTGCCTTTGAGTATGAAGACAGCATTATTGTAGTGGATTGCGGGCTGTCATTTCCCGAAGATGAGATGCTGGGAATAGATCTCGTGATTCCGGATATCACTTATCTGAAAGAGCATGCGGATAAAGTAAAGGGGTTTGTTATCACTCACGGGCACGAGGATCATATCGGCGCTCTGCCCTATGTCTTGAAGGAACTGAACGTGCCGATCTATGCGACACGGCTGACTATGGGAATTATTGAAAATAAACTGGCCGAGCATGATCTGACGGCTAAGACGAAACGCAAAGTCGTGAAATTCGGTCAGTCCATTAATCTGGGACAGTTTCGGATAGAATTTATCAGGACGAATCACAGTATCGTGGATGCTGCGGCACTGGCGATCTATTCACCTGCAGGTGTTGTGGTGCACACCGGTGACTTTAAAGTGGATTATACACCGGTATTCGGAGATGCCATTGATCTGCAGCGGTTCGCTGAGATCGGCAAGAAGGGCGTGTTGGCGCTCATGTGTGATTCCACCAACGCAGAGCGGCTTGGATTTACGCCTTCCGAGAAGACGGTGGGAAGAACTTTTGACAGCCTTTTTGCGGAGCACAAGGATACGAGGATTATTATTGCGACTTTTGCATCGAATGTGGATCGTGTACAGCAGATTATTAATTCCGCCTATAAGTTTGGCAGAAAAGTTGTGGTGGAAGGCAGGAGCATGGTCAATATCATCGACACTGCCTCTGCGCTGGGGTGTCTGCACATTCCGGAGAACACGCTGATTGACATAGAGCAATTAAAGAATTATCCTAATGACAAGACGGTCATCATCACGACCGGAAGTCAGGGAGAGAGTATGGCGGCGCTTAGCCGTATGGCCAGTGACAATCATAAGAAGATATCGATTTTGCCCGGCGATACGGTTATATTCTCATCCCATCCAATACCGGGTAATGAGAAGGCGGTCACAAATGTTATAAATGAGCTGCAGATGAAGGGCGCAGACGTGATTTTTCAGGATGTACATGTATCCGGACATGCCTGTCAGGAGGAGATCAAGCTGATCTACAGTCTGGTGAAGCCGAAGTACGCAGTACCGATTCACGGGGAATATAAGCATCGGAAGGCGCAGGCGAAGATTGCGGATGAACTGGGGATTCCGAAGGATCATATCTTTATGATACAGTCCGGTGACGTGCTGGAGATGGACGAGGAGAATGCACAGATTGCCGGTAAAGTGCCTGTAGGCGCCATTCTGGTAGACGGTTTGGGTGTCGGCGATGTGGGTAATGTGGTTCTGCGCGACAGACAGCATCTGGCGGAAGACGGTATCCTGATCGTCGTGCTGGCACTGGATTCTTACAGCGATCAGCTCGTATCCGGGCCGGATATCGTGTCAAGGGGATTTGTCTATGTCAAAGAATCCGATGAGCTTCTGGATGAGGCACGGCTTCTGGTAAATGATGCGGTGCAGGGCTGCCTTGACAAGGGCAAGACCGATTGGGGCAGGTTAAAGTCTACGATCAAGGATGTACTGAGCGAATTTGTGTGGAAGAAGACAAAACGTCGTCCGATGATCCTGCCTATTATCATGGAAGTGTAACACCGCGACCGCAGTTTATGTCATTGTACAGTGGAGAAAGCGATATATCCATACTTAAGGAGGAATGGCGACATGTCAGACAGCGAAATTATGGAAGCTGCTAAGAAGTTTGCGGCAATTATTCAGGAGACCGATACTTATAAGGAATACTATAATCAGAGGGAAAAGGTAAAGAAACAGCCTGAACTGTATGACAAAGTCAATGAGTTTCGAAAGAAGAGTTTCGAACTGCAGAATGAGTTGGACGGTGAAGATCTGTTTGACCGGATGGAAGCGTTTGATCAGGAGTATGCGAAATTCCGGGAGGACCCGCTGGTGGATGATTTCCTGAGGGCGGAGCTCGCTTTTTGCAGGATGATGCAGGATGTTGAAATATTGCTTGCGGCAGAGATCGACTTTGAATGACGGTCGGAATGGAGAAAGTTATGAATTGGAAGTATCTTGTAGGAGGAACGATCCAACTGATTGTTAAACTGGTTGCGCTTGTGTTTATCGTTACGTATATTCTTCGTATATCAACGGCAGCGTACGACTATGGCTATCGCGTATTTGCGGAAACGCCGGTCTCAGTGGGAGAGGGCAGGACGATCAGCGTCTATATAGAGGATAAGGAATCCGCGAAAGAAGTAGGAAAGATGTTACAGGACAAAGGACTGATTCGTGATGCGAATCTGTTCATGATTCAGGAGCTTCTGTCCGAGCACCGGGGAAAGATTAAGCCTGGGATCTATGATCTGAACACTTCCATGACAGCGCAGGAGATGTTGGCCGTGATTGCGCCGGACGAGGAAGAAGAGAGTGAAGAATAGATTGAAAAATCAAAGATTTTTCAATCGCAAATTTGTGCCTTGCGGCTACAAATTCGCAGATTGTGAGAAAGGCATGGGTATTAGTGTGAGAAGGACGGTATTACAATGATAACAGACGAGCGCATGAGCGCGTTTATCGATTCTCTGGATACCGGCAATACTCCTTTCTTAAATGAAATAGAGAGTGAAGCGAAGAAAACCAATGTGCCCGTTATCCGCTCGCAGGTGCAGAGCCTGATCAGGCTGCTGCTCGCGATGCAGAAGCCGAAGTCAATTCTGGAGGTGGGCTGTGCCATTGGTTTTTCTGCTTTACTTATGAGTGAGTATGCGCCGGTGGACTGCCATATTACGACGATTGAGAATTATGAGAAAAGGATTCCTGTGGCGCGGGAAAATTTCAGACGCGCCGGCAGGGAAGACAGAATCACACTGTTAGAAGGAGATGCATCGGATATTCTGAGAGAACTGGACGGCTCTTATGACCTAATCTTCATGGATGCAGCGAAGGGGCAGTATATTCACTTTCTGCCGGATGTCTTAAGACTGCTTTCTCCGGGAGGAATCCTGCTGTCGGATAATGTGCTGCAGGACGGAGATATCATAGAGTCGCGTTATGCGGTGACGCGGAGAAACCGCACCATACACAGCCGCATGAGAGAATATTTATATGAGTTAAAGCATCATCCCGAGCTGGAGACGGTGATTTTGCCGGTAGGGGACGGGGTGACGATCAGCGTACGAAGGACATGAAGTTGCACTAAGGTCGTAGAGAGCATGACTTAGTGTAGCGGTGTGTGCCTGAAAGGATAGAAACAGCATGAAAAAACCTGAGTTATTGATTCCGGCGAGCAGCTTGGAAGTGTTAAAAACAGCGGTTATATTCGGAGCGGACGCGGTTTATATCGGCGGCGAAGCCTTCGGTCTGCGTGCTAAGGCGAAGAACTTTACGCCGGAGGAAATGGCGGAGGGAATTGCTTTTGCCCATGAGCATGGCGTGAGGGTGCATGTGACCGCGAATATTCTGGCGCATAACTACGACTTGGAAGGTGCCGAAGCATATTTTGGCGAGTTAAAAGAAATGAAGCCCGATGCGCTGATCATTGCGGACCCCGGAATGTTTATGATGGCGCGGGATATCTGCCCGGAAATTGATATTCATGTATCCACGCAGGCTAATAATACCAATTATATGACGTATCAATTCTGGCAGAAGCTGGGCGCGAAGCGTGTTGTCTCCGCCAGAGAATTATCTTTGCGTGAAATCAGGGAGATCAGAGAACATATTTCTGATGATCTGGAGATCGAGAGCTTCATTCATGGAGCGATGTGCATTTCCTATTCGGGCAGATGTCTTCTGAGCAGTTATTTTACGGGCAGGGATGCCAATCATGGGGCCTGTACCCATCCATGCCGCTGGAAGTATGCGGTGGTGGAAGAGACGCGCCCGGGAGAGTATCTGCCTGTCTATGAGAATGAACGGGGAACCTATATTTTTAATTCCAAGGACTTATGTATGATAGAGCATATTCCTGAAATGATCGCCGCAGGGATCGACAGCTTTAAGATAGAAGGGCGGATGAAGACAGCGCTCTATGTGGCGACGGTGGCGCGTACATACCGTAAAGCGATCGACGATTATCTGGAGTCGGAGGAAAAATACCGTGCTAATATGGACTGGTATCTGGCGGAGATTTCTAAGTGTACATACCGGCAGTTTACGACAGGGTTTTATTTTGGTAAACCCGATGAGAATACCCAGATCTATGACAATAATACCTATGTGAACGAGTATACTTATCTTGGCATCGTGGGAAGTCTGGGGCCGGTGCCGGGAGCCGGATGTGAGACGGGTGGTTACGTGGGTGCCGATGATGGAGCACACGGTTTTGAGAGTGCTGGTGGCGGGATTGCCGGACAAGACGGCGCACGTCTGTGCGCTCGCATCGAACAGCGCAACAAGTTCTGCGTGGGCGATTCCATCGAGATCATGAAACCCGATGGGACCAATGTGCCCGTTCAGGTTCTTGCCATGTATGACGAACAGGGACAGCCCGTGGAATCCTGCCCGCATTCTAAGCAGGTGATAGATGTGTTGCTTTCCGAGACCCCGCAGGTGTATGATATACTGCGTGTTGGGAATTGTTAGTTTGTTTGCCGGTTTCATGTGGTGACTGATACAGAGCAGGCATGAAAAGTTTTTATAATTTCCTCTTGCATTTTGATAAAAAGTAATGTATCTTATAAAAAGAATCGCTGATTGAAACGGTTCGACATAGTGGTATCATGAACGATGGTGTTCCAAAAGGCTTATTTTTGGAACACTTTTTTGCGCGTATCAGCAGAGTCGGAAGCTTTCCACAGCAGGCGTCGTGCTCGCACGTAAGCGTGCTGCGGAAGGCTTCCGACGAGCAACGCGAATGAGTAAGACGAAGGCTTACGAATCTGCTGATACACACAGTGCGATACCTACAAGCTGGAATGGAGGAGATGAAAAAATGAGTGAAGTATTTAATGTGGAAGAGATTTTTGCAAAGAACGTATTTACACTCAGCAAGATGCAGGAACGTCTGACGAGGAATGCGTACAAAGAAGTAGTAAAGGTTATGAATGAAGGCGGCGAGCTGTCCATGAATACAGCGAATATGGTCGCCAAGGCTATGAAGGACTGGGCGGTAGAGAACGGCGCAACGCACTATACGCACTGGTTCCAGCCGCTTACGGGTATCACGGCGGAGAAGCATGACGCTTTCGTATCTCATCCTGACGATATAGGAAGAATGTTGACGGAGTTCTCCGGTAAGGAGCTGATTAAGGGCGAACCGGATGCATCCTCATTTCCTTCCGGCGGTCTGCGCGCTACGTTCGAGGCGAGAGGATATACCGCTTGGGATATTACGTCTCCGGCGTTTCTGAAAGAATCCGGCTGCGGAATGACCTTGTGTATTCCGACAGCATTCTGCTCTTACACAGGTGAGGCGCTGGATAAGAAAACACCGCTCTTACGATCCATGGAAGCGCTCAGTGAGCAGGCGCTGCGTATCGTGCGGCTGTTCGGCAACACGGAAGCAACGAAGGTGACGGCTTCCGTAGGACCGGAGCAGGAATATTTCCTAGTAGATAAAGACTTATTTATGAAGAGAACTGACCTGATGTTTGCAGGACGTACCCTGTTCGGCGCGCCGGCACCGAAGGGGCAGGAGATGGAGGATCACTATTTCGGCGTTATCAGAGAGCGTGTGGGCGCATACATGAAAGATCTGAACGAGGAGCTGTGGAAACTGGGTGTGACCGCTAAGACACAGCACAACGAGGTAGCTCCTGCACAGCATGAGCTGGCACCCATCTATGAGACGGCTAATATCGCAGTAGATCATAACCAGTTGGTTATGGAGGCGATGAAGAGGGTTGCGATTCGCCACGGGATGAGATGCCTGCTGCATGAGAAGCCCTATGCAGGCGTGAACGGTTCCGGTAAACATGATAATTGGTCGATCACTACGGATAACGGCGTGAATCTTCTGGATCCGGGCGATACGCCTAACGATAACATACAGTTCCTTCTGGTGCTGGCCTGCATCATGAAAGCGGTAGATACCCATGCAGATCTGCTCAGGCAGTCGGCTTCCGACGTGGGTAACGATCACAGACTCGGTGCAAATGAGGCTCCTCCGGCGATTATCTCTATCTTCTTAGGCGAGCAGCTTGAGGATGTGGTTACCCAGCTGATTGAGACCGGTGAGGCAACCAGCGTAAAAGAGGGCGGCAAGCTTCTGACAGGCGTTAAAACATTACCTGATTTTCAGAAGGATGCGACTGACAGAAACAGAACATCACCTTTTGCATTTACGGGAAATAAGTTCGAGTTCCGTATGGTGGGTTCTGCCGATTCCATCGCCAGCCCGAATACGACATTGAATGCCATTGTGGCGGAAGCCTTCTGCGAAGCTGCTGACAGATTGGAGAAAGCCGACAATCTGGAGCTTGCGATCCACGATCTGATCAAGGAATATATGACCGCGCACCAGAGAATTATCTTCAACGGAGACGGTTACTCCGAGGCTTGGGTAGCGGAAGCGGAGAGAAGAGGATTGCCGAATATCAAGTCCATGATTGAGGCGGCAAGCACGCTTACCACCGATAAGGCGGTGAAGCTCTTCGAGAAGTTCGGTATCTTCACGAAAGTGGAATTGGAGTCCCGTGAGGAGATCATCTACGAGACCTATGCGAAGACCATCAATATCGAGGCTCTTGCCATGATCGATATGGCCGGCAAGCAGATCATTCCGGCAGTTGTTAAGTATTCTAAATCTCTGGCGGATACCGTGAATGCGGTGAAGGCAGCAGGAGTTGACGCTTCTACGCAGACGGAAATCTTACGAGAAGTGAGTGAGAAGCTAGCAGCTATGCAGACTGCTCTTCATAAACTTGAGAAAGCTGAGAAAGAAGCCTCTGCAATGGAAGATGTGAAGGCGCAGGCATTCTTCTACAAGGATACGGTTAGAGTGGTTATGGATGAGTTACGTGCACCGGCGGATGAACTGGAAATGATCGTCGATAAGGAAATCTGGCCGATTCCTACATATGGCGAGTTGATGTTTGAGATTTAAGGTATAGGTGCAATGTCGGAAGGACATTTGCGAGAATATGCTTTTCATCGTTGAAAAAAGAAATAAAAAGAAAAGGCCTGAATGAAGGAAATGTATATTTTCAAATTCAGGTTTTCTTTTTTGTTTTTAGGAATGATATTACACATATTAAAAAACGGAAATTAAGATTGACAAAAATAGGATAATGTTTAAAATAATAAGTAAAATTATAGCAATGATTTTTAAGTGTAAATGATGGAAAGGATATGTAAGATGGATAAAAACAGGATCGAGATGATTAGGTTTCAGTTTGATGATTCTATACATATGGTTGACGGAACGGATGTCGAGTATTGGCTGGCTCGAGAATTGATGATTTTGCTTGGATATGAACGTTGGGAAAATTTTGAAAATGCAATATGCCGAGCAATGGACTCTTGTGAGGCATCTGGAATATCTATGTCGGACCATTTTCGTGAAATCACGAAAATGGTTCAACTGGGAAGTGGTGCGAGACGGAGTGTAAAAGACTACATGTTAACGAGATATGCTTGTTATTTGATTGCACAAAACGGTGATTCAAAGAAGGAAGAAATCGCATTTGCACAAAGCTATTTTGCTGTACAAACAAGAAAACAGGAGCTTATTGAGGAGAGAATTTCTTATATAGAACGCATGGAAGCGAGAGGGAGATTGCGTGAATCGGAAAAACGCTTATCGCAAAATATCTATGAGCGTGGTGTGGATGATGCCGGATTTGGGAGAATTCGCTCTAAAGGCGACAGAGCTTTGTTTGGCGGTCATACTACACAAGAAATGAAAGGGAAACTGGGTATAAGCGATAATAGACCTTTGGCGGACTTCCTGCCTACACTTACAATTGCGGCAAAGAATCTTGCAACTGAAATGACGAACTATAATGTTGAGGAAAAAGATTTGCAAGGGGAAAATGCTATTGCTGCAGAGCATATTCAAAATAACTGCTCCGTGCGAAATATGCTAGGAAGTCGTGGAATTAAGCCGGAAGAACTTCCGCCTTCTGAGGATATTAAAAAACTGGAACGACGAGTTAAATCGCAGGAAAAAAAGATTGTGGCACAATCGGGAAAACTTCCGGTGGAGAATCTAAAAGCATAAGTAATAAAATAGTAAAAAAGGCCTAAACTAGGGAAATACCCTATATAGATTTAGGCCTTTTTGATTTCGCGCAAAAAGCAGCTCCTTTAATGAGGCGGGGTTCAATATTCCTGTCGGAATAAATGTTGACTGCACGTTGCGTGCAGTTTTACCGTGAAAAGGAGGAAAACTATATGGATAGAAGTAAAACTTTGCGCGAATTGTGTGATTCATTAAAAGTGACAAGGCGCGTTATACAGGGATACGAAAGGGCTGGATTGATTTCTGCAACAGACAAAAATAAGTATGGACACTTGTTGTATGATGAACAATCTCAGGAAAAAATTGCACGAATTAGATTGTACCAACAGCTAGGATTTACCATCAAAGATATTCAGAAACTGATTGATGCACCCGCTATGGTAGTAGCGACAACGCTCGAAAAACGAATATTACAGTTAAAGAAAGAACAGGAAAATATGAATGCTCTAATTGAGAAAGCACATGAAATAATCAATGACATTAATAGCAGAAGGAATATGAGTCATTAGTATTTCACATGGAAAAGAAAAAATTTGTTGATGGACATATGATATGCAATACTTTAAAATAATACATATGTGACTGCTTATGTAGTAAGCACAAATAGGAGAGATTTTTATGATATTATACATATAGATGAGGATGAGAATAAGCATGAGAAAATACTATTGCTATTTGCTACTAGGCATATTTATGGTGACATTAATAACTGGATGTGGCAGCGTAGATAGCTTTATTGAAAAAAAGATGTTAGAGAAATCAGGGGTTCTTGAGGAAGAAAGCTATATTATTTATCGGAATCAAGTTGAATCCAACAATGTAGACGAAGAAGGGTATTACTTTCAAAAGTCGGAAGATTCGGAGGAAAAGGGAGTTGTACATGTGACATTTGCAACTAATACCAATCTTAATATTAAATATTATGCGGATGAAGAACATAGTATTGCCATTGATACGTCTTCATGCTATTTAAATCCATCAGATATCGTCTATGCTGATGTATTGGTCAGTAAAAAAGTAAATAGCCCTATGTATGAATTTTCATCGTTTAAGATTAGTGAATATGACGATGAAGGAGAAAAGACGTGCATTTCTGAGTTAGATAGTGATTTTTTGGAAACTGGAATAGTGTTGCATATACCGAGTGATTATGAGGGAACAGAAATTTCTGTGGAACCAATTGGAAGATATAGGAAAAGAGAAATTGTATTAAAGGATTATTATATAGAGGACGGAAAAAATGGTGAAGAGACAGAACACAATTTAGATGGAACTTGGTTGATTGATGATTTAGAATGCACGGATGACTTAGTAGAAGTATCGCCAATATCCTCGTATGTGGTTAGCTATCAATATGATAGTAATGAATATTTTTGTGTATCAACCGAACCCGAGTGCTACTATAACGATAGTATGGATGGGACCGTTATATTCAGCCAACAGGAGGTGAACAGTGAGACAGATGGATATTCAGTTGAACTTCATAAGTATATATCAGCTTCCGTACATTCAAGCGTTGGCAGAACTGTAAAAGTAAACAGTGAAGCAGGACAGGAGGTAAAGGCTGGCACAGAATTTTTAATTCCGAAATTAAAGTATGGTGATAAAGTAAGAGTTGAGACGGATCAGGAATGGGAGGAACTAAAAAATAGTAGTAACAGCTTGTTTTGCACAAATATAGAGCAGTTATCTGATGATTTATATGTATATTCGTTAACGGTACCTGAAAAAGATGGTGAGTTTATATTTAATCCCGCAGATTACACATTTGAGCATGGCACACTGACCTTTAAGTGGCTTGGAACGGTTGTGACAGATGTAAAATGCTTGGCAAAGGGAAGCGTAATTTATTATGAAGAGCAAACAGCGGATGAAGGATATTGGTTACCGGGAGGTGAACACTATATAGTTGTGGGAGAAGAGGAAGAGACAAAACAACAGCTAACAGATATATGTTTTACGAAAAAAACAGAAGTTTCTGTGAGTTTAGGGCAGCCAACTTATGGTGGAAAGATTGTATACTATATTGGCGGAAAAGAAATTACTTCTAGCGAAGTAAAAACTTATAGTGGCACGAAAATCAGTATGGATTTTGAACCTTGGGAGGGCTGGAAGTGTGACAGGACAGATGGAACACAATATAGTACGACTGAATCCAGTAACCAATTTATAGATGGTGAGAACATCTTTTCGGAAGATAATGAGCATAAACCTGAATTAACGGTTGTTATTGAGAAGAGTGTTGGACAGGATATGCTGTTTGCTTTTTCTGCGCCAGGACTAAATGTGAATGAAGCAAATTATGAAGGCACATGGTATAAAAATGATTACAAAATAATAGATTCGCATAAGATTGGTACGGAAAAAGGAATTACTATATCAATGAAGAATAAGGCGATTCCATCAGGAAAAGCTATTAAGATCATAGTAAAAAGAACAGATGCGGATAAAAATGATAATATCTCAGAGGTTCGATATATTGATGATTTAACACAATTGCAGGAACCAATTAATATTTATTCAGATCCGGAAAGTGATACAGTTTGGTATAGGTCGCTTGATATTACAATTAGTATTGTTGATGTATCTCCGTTTGTATTGCCTAAGGCGGGAGAATACTCAATTGTTACAGTGAAGAATATGGATACAATGAAAGTATTAGTAGAAGGTGACTTAATAGAGCCATCCCAAAAGGTTGGGGTGACAATTTCTCCCAATATAGGTTACTATGTATCTGGAGGAAATGTTTCAAATGATACAATATATCAGGAAACGTTAAAATATTCAAAGTATATATCTAAAATTGATCAGTTAATATCTACTCATCCTGCTTTAAAATTTTGCGAAGTTACGTTGGATGAATCGGATGCATACGCGAGTTATACATATAAATGCGGCAAGGAAAATTTAAGTGGTAAAGTGCGTCTAAAACAGGGTGAAAAAGTTACATTGGAATATGAAATTATCGGAGCAGGTTATAGATTGAAAGAGACGGCTGGTGGTTTTTTAGGAATTGGAAAAACAAATAAAAAGGTTAAGGCAAGCATAGAGATAGTGGCTGATTATGATGGCAAGACAATTACAAGATCTGAATTTGGAATTGAAGTTGTGGAGGCAGAGTGAAAAATGAGTAGGAAGATATTGAAATCGGGAATGTACAGTATACTACTTGTTGTTCTTGCAATATTATTGGTATTTGTAATCAAACTTCGGATAAATGCGAAATCAATGGGAAGCACATTAGGGGAAACAGCGGGCTCCAACGTGGGAAAAGTCATGGGGTCTCTTGCGGCAATGGCGGATTTCCAAGAGGCTTTTGCAGAGGGTAAGAATGAGGGGCTTAGTGCGAAAGATACGACGGCTGAAATAGCTAACAAAATACAAGATATAAAAAGATTAGAAGTTATGGTGGCTAGCGTTAAAATAACTGATATGCATTCGATCGGCGATGATTATGCTGCTTTGTATTTGCAAAAAGGGGATGTGGTTGTTACTGTGGATCTTAGCATGGCGGAAATTGTAAAAGAGGAGGACGTACTACATATTACGATTCCGGAGCCGGAGATAGAATTTATAAATGATCATAACGAAACGCAAAAAGTTGCTGAGTATCAGAAGCATTTTTTTAGCGGCAATACGGAAGCAGGATACGATGCATTTATAAATACTATGGCTGAAGTGGGGGAAAAAGTAGAGAGGAAATTGAATGAGGATGATGCATTTATGAAAGAAGTAAAAGAGTCTGCGAGGAAACAGGTTACACAGCTGGCTAAATCCGTTTCTTTGTCTGAACATGGCGTGAAAGTAGATTTTCAAGAAGCAGAGGGAATGGATGATGAAAATGAATGATATGAAGAGAACTTTTCAATGCAAGGTGAAACAATCCAAAGATAGTAAGAGTAAAAAAAATATAAGAAAAATGTTTCCTATTTGTCTCTGTATTGTCATGCTGGCACTCATCATACGTTTATTTATTGGTACAGTGAATAGCGGAGCCACAGCGTTGACTTCAAGTTATAAACAAACATACACTATTGAAAAAGATATAACATATCAAAATAAATATGATAATTATAAAGAGGCAGCCGAAGAAAGGTTTCATGTAAGCAATAAGGCTTCTATATATGTTGGAAAGTTAAAAGAAGAACAGAAATTAGAAGTTTTAGAGGTGAGCGATGTGGAATTTATCATAGAGGATCAAGATGATAATTCAGGGAATGTCACTGCATGGCTAGAGGTTCCGGGAAAAGGAACGTTTGTGGTTGATATGGAAGCAGGAGAATATATTATTGATGTAGAGAGGGCAAATGTCTTAGTAAGAGTTCCGTATCCAGAATTGTGCAATGTTCGTATAGACTATGCGAATGTGCAAAAAATGTTATTTAGGAAAGAGGGAATACTTAATGGTAATCATAAGGAAGGAGAAAAGATTGCAGAGGAACAGTATGATAAGGCTTATGCTCTTATAAACAGGGAATTTGTTTCAAATCAGAATTATCACCAGAATGCAATGAACGCTGCAAAGAGTACAATAGAGGCATTGATTAAGCAGTTGAATCCAGAAGTTGATAATCTCACAGTCGAGGTGGAATTCTACTAGTATATTATCTTTTAAATAAGTGGACTAAATATCTCCGCCATGGTATAATAAATCCAGATAAATTTTGGAGGACAATGCCATGGGAAGAAAAGCATCATCTATCGAACTTACAA
>JAAUZK010000011.1 GCA_014804655.1 Lachnospiraceae bacterium
TCTGAAGGAACCCCTCAAAAAGCGTCGGCACTTGACGAGGTATCTCACGAGTCTAGTGTCCGCTACGCTTTTTGCGGAGCGAGAGCGCGGTGACGCAGATATTAACTCCCCTCTGAGCGACCGTGTTGCCAATGTGTAAAAGGTAAATATTGAAACCTTGTTAAGCACTGACCGAAGCCAATCTCAAAAAATTTTTCATTTATTTGCCGTATGATGTCGTAATAGCACTTTGAAAGTGTATGAAAATCTGATACAATGAATACAGTATATCATGCTGCCGAAAAACGGCAGAATACATCAAAATCGCGAATCGTCGCAGACCGGAAAGAACAGGAGAGAGAGCATGGCGCAATTGTTCAGCAGATGGGGCGGAAATTTGAATCGGGAACAGGTATGGCAGGAGTATCCGCGGCCGAATCTTGTGCGGGACAGTTATTTTAATCTGAATGGGGAGTGGGACTGCTGTATCAGCAGTTCGGCACAGATGGAGGCAGCGGAATATAACAGAAAGATTCTGGTTCCTTTCTCACCGGAGACGGTTCTGTCCGGCATGGAGGAGCAGCTGAAACCGGGGATGTATCTGCATTATCGGAAAACTTTCAGACTACCGGAAGGGTTTTTGAAGAGCCGTGTGCTCCTTCATTTCGGTGCGGTCGATCAGGAGTGCGAGGTATTCTTAAACGGCACATCACTGGGACAGCATAGGGGCGGCTATCTGCCTTTTCGTTTCGATGTGACAGATGTGCTGCAGGATGAAAATGTGTTGACGCTTCGGGTCACGGATGAAACCGAATGGAGTCCCCATGCGAGGGGAAAGCAGAAACTTTCGAAGAAAGGAATCTTAAGTTCGCTGTTCTATACGCCCCAGAGTGGAATCTGGCAGACGGTGTGGATGGAGAGTGTGCCGGAAGAATATATCGAGTGGGTTAAGATTACGCCGCTCTATGATAAGAGCGCGGTACGGTTCAAATTTAAGACTGCGGGGATGAAAAGCAGAGCCGACGCGATAGAAACGGTGAGGTCTGATCAGGAAAGAGCAATAAGCAAAGGTGAGCCGACCATGCAGATTACGATCATGGAACAGGATAGGGTCATCGCGCAGGCGCAGGCCGATCCGGGGAAGGACTGTGTGATCGGTCTTAACGGTTTTCAGTCATGGTCGCCGGAAGATCCTTTCCTTTATGATGTAGAGATTGCGCTGGGAGATGATGTGGTTACGTCCTATTTCGGGATGCGCAAAGTTTCGGTGGACAGGGACGCAAAGGGGATACTGAGATTTTTCCTGAATAATAAGCCGTATTTCTTTAACGGATTGTTAGATCAGGGTTACTGGCCGGAGAGTCTGATGACGCCGCCCTGTGATGAGGCGCTTGTCTATGAC
The DNA here is from genome assembly GCA_014804655.1 of Lachnospiraceae bacterium. Classification (GTDB taxonomy): domain Bacteria; phylum Bacillota; class Clostridia; order Lachnospirales; family Lachnospiraceae; genus UBA3282. The sequence continues at coordinate 1,382 of JAAUZK010000011.1, forward strand.
ATAGAGAAACAGAAGGAGCTGGGATACAACACCATCCGCAAGCATGTTAAGGTGGAATCGGAGAGATTCTATTATCACTGCGACAGGCTCGGAATGCTGGTGTGGCAGGATATGCCGAATGGAGGCGGCGCGTACAACATGGCATTTGTGGCGGGGATTGCGAATTTTTCCGACAGTATCGCCAGAGAGATGTCCGACAGCAATTACCGAAGATTCAAACGGGAAGACCCGGAGGGCAGGAAACAGTACTGCCGCGATCTGACAGGCATGGTAAAACAGCTTTATAATCATCCGTGTATCGCCGCATGGGTTCCTTTTAATGAGGGATGGGGACAGTTCGACGCCGCGAAAATAACCGCGAAACTGCGCGGGCTGGATAAGACCCGGCTGATCAATCAGGCGTGCGGATGGTTTGACCAAAAGGGCGGGGATATGTACAGCATTCATAACTACAGACGCGGACTTGCGGTTTCGCCGCAGAAAGACCGGGTGGTGGCGTTGACGGAATTCGGCGGATATGCTTATCCGGTTGCGGGACATATGTTCAGCAAGAGGAAATTCGGCTATCGGCATTATTCTTCTAGAGAGGCACTGACGGCTGGATATCGGAGACTGATAGAAGAGGAAGTTTTTCCGAATGTTGCGTGCGGACTGTCTACGGCAATCTACACCCAGGTCAGTGATATCGAGACGGAAATAAACGGTGTTATGACTTATGACAGAGAGGTTGTGAAGATCGATCCGGATACGATAAAGGCGTTGAACCGGGAACTGAATCAGATCTTTCATGAGTGTACAGAGCAGGGCGAAGGTTTATAAAAGTTTTTCGGTAAAAATCTTCAAAACCGGTTGACACAGACCAAATCTTGTGTTACATTAGCAAATGTGCGAGAACGCACGACATCCAAGCAGAGTATCCACTCTCACCTTGCAACGATTGAGTTCGCAAGCGTTCATAATTCGGGACTTCTGATTAAACTCTACCATAGTGGCAGAGTAGAGAAGCGTGAATATAATGAATTGATCAGTGGATAGTTATGCTATCCACTTTTTTTAATATTTTCTTATGGTATGGAGGGAAGAACCATTAGCGAATTATTCATTAACGAACAGATTAGAGACAAAGAAGTGCGTGTGATCGGCGAGGACGGCGAACAGCTCGGTATCATGCCGACGAAAGAAGCCATGAAACTGGCAGAGGAAGCGGGCGTAGATCTGGTGAAGATCGCTCCTACGGCGAAACCGCCTGTCTGCAAGATCGTGGATTACGGTAAGTTCAAGTATGAGCAGACCAGAAAAGAGAAAGAGGCGAAGAAGAAACAGAAAACCGTTGAGATCAAGGAAATTCGTCTGTCTCCTAATATTGACACCAACGATCTTAACACGAAGATCAATGCCGCCAGAAAGTTTATCAGCAAGGGCGACAGGGTAAAGATCACACTTCGTTTCCGCGGTCGTGAGATGGCGCATATGAATAACAGTAAACATATTCTGGATGATATTGCCGAAGCGCTTTCCGACATTGCGATTGTGGATAAGGCTCCTAAGGTTGAAGGCAGGAGCATGACTATGTTTTTGGCTGAGAAGCGATAGCTGCTTAGTTGAAATAAACTGATATCTTGGATTGATATCTCAAAAATTTATTAATATAGGAGGAATTGTGCAATGCCCAAAATGAAGACAAGCAGATCTGCTGCGAAACGTTTTAAAGTAACCGGAACAGGTAAGCTGAAAAGAAATAAAGCTTATAAACGCCATATCTTAACCAAGAAGACGACTAAGAATAAGAGAAATCTTAGAAAGCCGGCTATGACAGACGCAACGAATGTTAAGAATATGAAGAAGATTTTACCTTATCTGTAAAGGTATGGGAAGATTTTCCACGGCATCAGAGGACGCTGTCTAAGAAAATCTATGTCTCATACAGTGATTGATTATGTTGTAAAGACGGCATGTTGGTTATAAGGAGGAAAAAGACATGGCAAGAATTAAAGGCGGTGTAAACGCTAAAAAGAAACATAACAGAGTATTAAAGCTTGCAAAAGGTTACAGAGGCGCAAGATCTAAACAGTATAGAGTAGCAAAGCAGTCTGTAATGAGAGCTTTAGCATCTTCTTACGCGGGAAGAAAAGAGAAGAAGCGTCAGTTCAGACAGTTGTGGATCGCACGTATCAATGCGGCCGCAAGAATGAACGGCTTATCTTACAGCAAATTCATGTTTGGTCTGAAAAATGCAGGCGTGGACATGAACAGAAAGATGTTAGCTGAGATGGCAGTTAATGATGCGGCAGGATTTACCACATTGGCGGAGCTGGCTAAGGCGAATCTGAAATAAGGATCGTTTGGTAGACAATATATCGAATGAAGCAAGGGACATGGCTTGGGTCGTGTCTCTTTTCTATTATGTTGGAAACTGGCTTGACATATATAGATCATCTATATATAATAAAAACACAAGATATATAGATGATCTATATATAATAAAAACACAAGATATATAGATGATCTATATATAAGATTGAAAGTACTTATAGCACCGAAGCAGGTGAGCTAAGATTGAAAGGTTTACATAACACATAGAAAGGGGAGAAACAATATCATGGCAATAGACAAATCGCTGATTTCGGGAAGCACGTCCATGCTATTGCTGCGTTTGCTGGAGGAGCAGGATATGTATGGGTATGAGATGATCGAGACGCTGCAGAAGAAATCCAATAACGTATTTGTTTTGAAGGCGGGGACGCTCTATCCNCTGCTTCATGCGCTGGAGGGCAANAATTATCTGACATCCTACGAGAGCGGGGTGANNGGGAAACAGCGGAAGTATTANAGTATTACGAAAGAGGGAAGAAAGTATTTANAGTCCAGGAAGGAAGAGTGGCAGGAGTATCAGACTGCCGTACTGAANGTACTATGGGAGGCGATGGGGTGATGGATGAGTTTATCAGAAACGTTACGGAACANATTCGNTGNGTTAAGGCAAGNGCCGGTGTAGCGAGAGAATTANCCGANCATATAGAGGATCAGGCGGCGGCCTATGAAGAGGCGGGTGANTCCCNCGAGGAAGCGGTTGCAAAGGCAGTGCGGGAGATGGGNGATCCGGTGNNNGTCGGTGTGGAACTGGACAGNATACATAGACCNCAGACAGATTNTAAGNTGATCGGGATGGCTTTTGTGTTCAGNGTTGCGGGATTATTTGTGATATCTGCGGTGGATGGTCTGGCGCNGTATNCGGAATATTTTATCGGGCAGTGNTTTGTGCTGCTGCTGTCTTTCGGCGTGATGACCGGAATGTATTTTCTTGATTATAGTTTTATCGGACGGTACGCTTACGGGGCCTATGTGTTTGTNACGATNGCNTTGTTNATCGGGCTAATGTACTCAGNNCGANACGGAGCGATGCCCATATCGTTTATGCTTGCCTATCTCTATGTTCCGCTTTATGCGGGAATCCTGTACCGGNTNAGAGGAAAGGGATACAGNGCGATTGCCTGTGGAATCGGNCAGCAGATTGTTATTATGCTGCTTACAAATTATCTTGNGGTCTCGCGGTANGCAGCAATCAATATATATGTGATGTGTACGGTATTGTTAATCATTGCGGTTTGGAAAGGGTGGTTTGCTGTAAATAAGAAGACNGCCACGGCCATCATTGNGGCGCATCTGCTGTTGNNGGNTATTTTGGNTATTATGGGAATGATAATTNTGTGGGACGGGGAAGGATTNCGGGAGNAACGTCTGATGGCNTTTATCCANCCCGANCAATATGCNGAAGGAGCAGGTTATATTTATNTGTGGNTCAGACGGGAGTGGAGCGCAGCGAAGNTCATCGGGGCATCCGACAACACANTTTTNATGGANGNTGCAATCATACAAGGTACGAAGTCNTGGCTTTTAGGAGCTCCGATGTNGTATCCCACAACNCCTTTTGTTTTACTGCANCTGATCTGTACTTACGGNATATTGGCAGGTCTGATTATGGTCGTGGCATTTGTGGCGGTGNNTATAAGNGCGTTTNGCATTGTGAGAAANCAGAAAAANCAACTGGGATNCATGATAGGCGCAGCCTGNTTTATGGTATTTCTGGTCAACTGTCTGGAAGGAGTTCTGATCAATACNGGNTATTGTCCNGTGAACAGCATACAGCTTCCGTTTGTATCATCCGGNACCTGCACGGNAATAACTTATGCGGCGCTGATCGGATTGTTACTCAGTATCCACCGCAACGAGAGGATCATAACGGATGAGTCGGTGAGACNGCGNCCGGCATGGAGATTAAGCATCAAGTTGGAAAAGAGGTAGAGGGGAGACCCTTTACCTTTTTNATNTTTCANAGGNTTCAGATGTCAAAAGGTGCAAAATATAAGTTGAGAGGGCAAATTGCACAANATGTTCTCTTGTGTCNGGCTTNGTCATNTGGATTTTCTAAAATNGACGCGNGANNTTTTTTGTATAGTGTAAAATACATAAATTATGGTANAATATAATCTATGAAGANTTACCGGATAGATCAATACAATTTGGAGGATNANGGAATGGGAGTTTTGGATGGATTAGAACCGCAGAGCGTATTTCATTATTTCGAGGAGATTACCCGGATTCCGCACGGGTCCGGCAATGTAAAGCAGATCAGTGATTATCTGAAAAAGTTTGCTGCGGACAGAGGTTTGGAATGTATACAGGACGAGCTGTTTAATATCATTATTATTAAGGATGCAACGCCGGGATACGAGCAGGAGGAGCCCTATATNTTGCAGGGNCATATGGATATGGTTGCNGTCAGCGCACCCGANTGTGACATTGACATGAAGAAGGANCCCTTAAGGCTGTGNGTAGAGAANGGCAGAATCCATGCGCNNGGNACGAGTCTGGGCGGNGATGACGGTATTGCGGTNGCCTATGCNCTTGCTCTTCTGGANGCCGATCACATCAGCCACCCGCGTCTGGAAGTGATTCTGACGGTGGATGAGGAGACCGGTATGGAGGGNGCAAAAGGAATNGATCTGTCNATGCTGNGAGGCANGCGGCTGATCAATCTGGATCAGGAGGAAGAGGGCGTTGTCATCACAAGCTGCGCGGGCGGTGCCAGAGTGGATGTGAGCATACCGCTGCAGGAAGAGAACGCGGCAGAAGAGGCGGCGCAGCAGAGTGCGACAGGACNNAANCGGGANTTAATGCAGGTGAAGATNACGGGATTGCTGGGCGGGCATTCCGGGATTGAGATCGATAANGGAAGAGGCAATGCCAANTGTCTGCTNGGACGTATTCTTAAGGGAATGTCAGATCANTTTGCGATTAGTCTTGTTACCATGCATGGCGGATTGGCGGATAATGCGATTCCCCGGGAAGCGGAAGCAGTAATTGCAGTTGACATAACTAGGGTAGAAACGGCGATTGCCTATGTACAGGAGGAAGCCGGCAGGATCAGGCAGGAGCTGGGGGATAAAGATCCGNCATTTACGGCTGACTGCAGAGTTGTAAATCCGGAGGAGCTTCCGGNCGGGAAGAATGGCANTGAAGAGGGGCNGCGGATGAAGCGCTATGACACGGACTCTACTGTGCAGGCGATTACATGTCTGTGTAAACTGCCAAACGGCGTGANTGCCATGAGNCGTGAACTGGAAGGACTGGTGCAGACTTCCCTGAATCTGGGTGTTGNCNCNTTGGAGCAGGGGNCGCTTAAGCTGTCTTATGCGGTCAGAAGCTCCGTGGATGAGGATAGAGAGGCNCTGTGTNGTCAGATGCAGNAGATTGCGAAAGANNCNGGAGCAGNGGCNGAAGTCAGGAATGCCTACACGGGCTGGGCATATCGTACGGAATCNCCNCTTCGTGATATCATAGTAGAGATCTACGAGAAGATGTATGGNAAGAAACCTGTTCTGGAGGCNATTCATGCAGGTGTGGAATGTGGCATACTGGCATCTAAGATTCCGGGNCTTGACTGCGTCTCGATNGGTCCGGATATGGCGGATGTGCATACNGCACAGGAGAGNCTTGATATTGCTTCTGTACAGCGTATGTGGGAATATTTGCNGGNTGTCCTTGCNCACAAATGATTAATATTTCCTTTTTCCGTGAAAATGCATATTTCATGAGTTGACAGCAGATGTTGGGGCATCGTAGTATGTGTATAAAAGATAAAAGAAAAACATATCTACAGGGTGTCGGTAAGTACTAGAGGATGAGCGGATGGATACATTAATAAGACAGACAGGTGAAGACGTGACCCGGACAGAGGAAATCAATATGAAAGATTCTCTGACGGGGCTGGACAGGTATGAGGTATTTCTGGAGAAGNTGGAGAAGGCCATNGAGCAGATNGGAGATGCCCGGATATCGATTGTATATACCGATATCAAANATTTTAAATATATCAATGATACTTACGGCTATCAGGTGGGGAATGCNCTCCTCCGGGACTTTGTGGAGGAGATAACCGAGAATAGCGTTCNGCTGATCTGNTGNTCCAGAGTCTATTCGGATAATTTTGTTACTGCCAATATTCTGCGTCAGGATTTAACAAATGAGCAGTTCAAGGAGCTTATCCACAAGGTGAATTTAGAGTGGGAGACCAAGTTCAGAGAGAAGTATCTCAACAGCCGGCTTCAGTTCTGTACNGGAATCAGTATTATCGATAAGAACAGCAGAAGCCTGGATGCGGAGACAGCGGTATCCAATGCCAATCTGGCAAGGAAAGTTGCCAAGGAAATGGACAACGACTGCTGTGTGCTGTTTGATCACAGCATGATGGAGGGGATCAAGCGGGAAGTGGAGATNACCTCACACGTGCCGAAGGCAATCGCCAATCATGAATTAAAAGTCTATTACCAGCCTAAGATCGAGACGGAGACACTGCGGCTGATNGGNGCGGAGGCGTTAGTGCGCTGGCAGAAACCGGANGGTACATTTGTTTATCCGGACGAGTTNATACCNTTGATCGAGCGGAGCGGACAGGTTGTGGATGTGGACTATTATGTTTATCGGGAGACATTTAAATTTCTTGCCGACAGAATGGCGGCGGGGAAGAACGTNGTGCCGATNTCATTGAATGTGTCGCGTATCCATTTAAANAAAATGCATATTCTGGAATATGTACGCGAACTGTTTGAGGAATATCAGATTCCCTCCGGANTGATTGAATTTGAGNTGACTGAAAGTATNTATCTGGATAATACCGAAAGNGCACTNGAGTTGGTAAAAGGTTTACATAAACTTGGAACAAAAGTTTCCATGGATGATTTCGGCTCCGGATATTCATCCTTAAATTTGNTGAGCAGACTGCCCATCGATATTATTAAGCTGGACAAGGTGTTNCTGAAAGATGACACNCTTCAGGAAAGNGATAAGATCATTATCTCCTGTGTGGTTGACATGGCNAAGAGNCTGAGCATTACCTCGCTGTGCGAGGGTGTGGAAACACCNGAACAGAGCGATTATCTNAAGCAGATCGGCTGNCAGATCCAGCAGGGNTATTANTTCTCCAAACCGATTCCGCAGGAGGAATTNGANCTGTTTATGGATCAGAAGAGNGGGAAGNTATAAAATAAAAGAATTTGGNCTTGCTTTTTCNGTAAGAATTAGGTATAATGATAANTGNTTTCGGGNTGTGGCTCAGGTGGTAGAGCGCTACTTTAGGGAAGTAGAGGNCGCAAGTTCAAGTCTTGTCANTCCGATAATNGAAAAACCTTGAAAGNATGGNCTTTNGAGGTTTTTTATGTNNGAAATATGATATNAAANACTCGANGNGGTNATATNNNCAGTNTNTTTGTCGATTCAGCGCTGCTAAAACACTGCAAATGCTAAAATGCCGAATGCTAAAATGCTAAAATGCTGTTAAAACTCNGCTTTGTAGTCTTGTATCNAAAATGAAGAAGTGATATAATANTNTAGTAANTTTTGTCTCTTNCTGCAAAAATTTCAGTGTTGTGCTGTAAAGAGACCGCACCTTGACATTTGAATATCATGCTGTACATAGAGCAGGCTGTAAATAAAGAAAAAATAAACTTTATTTATTAGCAAGGGAGAAAAGATTATGCTTGATAAAGTAAAAGATATGAAAGTACAGAAAAAATTATCGTACTGCTTTACGTTGGTAGTATGTATTGCCAGTATCTCAGGGCTTTTAGGTCTTGTGACGCTGCTCTACACGAATTTCAGTTACAGCAACGCATTGGTGGCAAACGGCTTTTCACAGGGTGACATTGGTATGTTCAATACTTATGTGAGTAAGATGCCGGCTATATTAAGGCAGATGATCCTGATAACGGATGAGGAAACCCTGCAGTCGTTGAGTGCGGAGGAGGCAGAGGCGAGGGAGAATCTGCAGGTGAGATACGAAGCAATGTTGGAAAACTGTAACACGAAAGAGGAATTGGAGTATACGTCGCGCATCACAGAGCTTCTGCCGCAATACCTTACGGTGACTGCAGAGCTGAAACAGCTGGCGCTGGAAAACCGCAATGAGGAAGCGGTAACGTATATGACAGGCACGGTGAAACCTGTATTAACAGAGCTTACGACAGTGGCGGAAGACCTGATGGATCTAAATGTTGAGATGGGTGATGCAACCTCGAGTAAACTTTCACGGAATTCATATCTCATGATAGTGCTTATTCTGATTGTTACAGTAATAGCTGTATTTGTATCGATGAAGCTTGCAAAATTTGCAACGGGTCTGTTTGTAGAGCCTATCAATAATGTGATGAATGCTACGGCGGAGCTGGCTAAAGGAAATCTGAATATTGATATCCATAAAGTGCATAACGATGAGATCGGTGATATGACGGAGTCCTTTAATGAAGCGATTACCATGCTCAAGCAATGTATCAGTGAACTGGAGATAGCGCTTGATGAAGTTGCAGGCGGAGATTTCAATATCACTGCAAATGTGAGTGGTTTCCGTGGTGACTTTGAGGTTCTGGGCAGCTCCGTTACAACAATTACTGACAGATTGAGCGATACACTTCAGAATATCAGTGAATCATCGCAGCAGGTGGCATTAGGGGCAACCCAGCTTGCTGAGAGTTCACAGACATTGGCTGAAGGCGCGACCGATCAGGCTGCTTCCGTAGAGGAGCTGACTGCTACGATCCAGAATATCACAGAGAATGTGGTGGAGACGACAGCGAGAGCAAATCAGTCTTCTAAGGATGCTGCAAGCTTTAGGGAAGAGGCTGAAAAGAGCAATGAGGATATTAAGCAGTTGAATAACGCGATGGAGAAGATAAATGAGACATCCAAGGCAATTGCCAATATCATCGGTGATATTGAAGATATCGCATCCCAGACGAATCTGTTGTCACTGAATGCTTCCATCGAGGCTGCAAGAGCAGGTGAAGCCGGCAGAGGTTTTGCAGTTGTGGCAGATCAGATCGGTAAGCTGGCGACAGACAGTGCTGCTTCAGCAGTGAAGACAAAGGACCTGATCGAAAACTCGCTCAAAGAGATTGAGCTTGGTAATGAGATAACGGGAAAAACAACGGCGGCGATCGAATCTGTTATCAATGGCATTTCGATGCTGGCAAGTTCTACCAAAGAAATCAGCAACTTGTCTGATGCACAGGCAGATTCCATGAAGCAGTTAGAGCTGGCTGTAGAGCAGATTGCAAACGTAATACAGAACAATTCTGCATCGGCGCAGGAAACTTCGGCGACAAGCCAGGAGTTATCTGCACAGTCCACCAATTTGGAAGAGTTGGTAGGACAATTTAGGTTAAAATATTAATGGTATTATTCGGAAAACTTATTTACAGTACATTGGTAATCATATACAGCATATATTCGATTTTCAAATTGTGAAGAAATCATTTATTGCTAAAAAAACGATGTAGAAAGAGTTTGCAGGAAGGCATCCGGTTCATAGAACCGGGTGCCTTTTTACGATTTGCGTGCCATGGGGTACTCTAATGGTGTGAGTCCCCAATACGCCTGGAAGCGGATACCCCGGGAGAAAGAACTTTGCATGGACTTCGCCATAGATGTTGTGCTATACTGTTTGAAATGGGCTGAAAATGGATAATAAGCAGGGAAGAAGATTGATGGCTTTTTAAACGACAAAATGTGATATAGGAGAAATTCTCCATGATAGACAAAGAAACATTTCATCCGCTCAACTACATCAAGAAAGAAGAATACTCCGGCAGCATGGAAGGTATGCGTTATATGCTTAAGAAAGTAAAAAGCGGAGAGGATGACGTGATCAGAGTGACGATTTGGCCGGAACCGCTTAATATGCTGCGTACGCCGGAACATCTCAGAGAGTCAATGGAAGTGCCCCTCACCGAAGAAGGGGTTGAACAGGCCGCGGACTGGCTTAATGAACAATATGAAAGCCGCAGGGATTATTGGCTGGGAAAGAGGAACCGTCCTTGGACGGAGATCGCATATTGACCGAAAAAGACGAACATAGTACACAAGATTTACATAAAATTTTATGCAATTTGTAGAAAAAGACAGAAATTCTTGATTTTTCCACAATATATAGAGTATAATAAACGTACAAGTTGACATAAAGCTAAAAAGAGAAACGGAAGACAGATCAGACTGAATATTAGTTTTATGGGGGTGGTATTGTGGAACCAATCAATTTTAACGCGCTTTTTTTTAATCATGAAATTCCATTCTGCAAGGTATACAGCATGGAAAGTAAGGATAAATTGGAAAAACTGCTTGTGACGAATCGGATTTCTTTTTTTGTGGAATGGCAGGAAAAGAAATTTTGGCAGCGGTTTTTTGACGAGACGGCTGAGAAGAATGTGTTTACGATTCGGATTAATGAGGCTGATTGCGTGCTTGCACGGGATCTTGTGGAAGGGATCGAATGCGTGATGCTGGGAGCAGAGGCAGTGTGACGAGGTGCCGGAATATGGTTCCGCGCGAGAAGAATATATGATAGAATAGCTCTGAGAGAGATCTTGGAGCTTTTTTTATGCGCAGACCCGTGCAAAGGAAGTATGCCACTAAAGTGGCGCACGGGTCGCGCGACGAGTAGGGAGAAAATCTTCCCTACTCGATTTTGCCAGGATAAGGATGGTAGAGATAAATGGAGTACAATGCGAAGAAAAAAAGCGCGGTAGGTAAGAAATCGGATAAAGGAACGGGAGTACGGCTCTGTGCTGTGGCCGGAAAATGCGGCGGGTGTCAGTATATCGATGTGCCCTATAAAGAGCAGCTCAGAAAGAAACAGAAGCAGGTGGAACTTCTTCTGAATAAATATGGTAAGGTTGGCGGGATCATCGGCATGGAACAGCCGGAGCACTATCGTAATAAGGTGCACGCTGTTTTTGATTTTCAGAAGGGAAAAGGGATCGTGTCGGGGATTTACCGTGAGGGCACTCATGAAGTGATACCTGTGGATAGCTGTCTTCTGGAAGACCGCAAAGCGGATGAGATCATCGTGTCCGTCAGGGAGTTGGCGAAGTCTTTTAAAATCAAGACATATGATGAGGACACGGGCTATGGGCTGCTGCGGCATGTGCTGGTTCGTGTGGGGCATGCTACCGGACAGATTATGGTGGTTTTGGTACTGGGTTCGCCCATATTGCCATCTAAAAAGAATTTTGTAAATGCGTTATGTAAACTACATCCGGAAATCACAACCATTGTTCTGAATGTGAACAATAAAAAGACGAGCATGGTTTTGGGTGACAAAGAACAGGTGATTTACGGTAAGGGATATATCGAGGATGAACTGTGCGGCAGAACTTTTCGCATTTCTTCCCAGTCATTCTATCAGGTCAATGCGGTGCAGACGCAGAAATTGTATGATAAGGCAATAGAGTATGCCGCATTGACAGGATGTGAAACTGTGATCGATGCATATTGCGGTATCGGTACGATCGGGCTTGCCGCGGCTAAGCAGGCTAAGAAAGTGATCGGCGTAGAGCTGAATCAGGCGGCAGTGAGGGACGCTGTGATTAATGCAAAGATCAACGCTATCAGGAATGTTAATTTCTATCAAAACGATGCGGGGAAATTTATGGTACAGCTTGCGGAAGCGGGAGAAAAAGTGGATGTCGTATTCATGGATCCGCCCAGAAGCGGGAGCACGGAGGAATTTATGGATGCTCTTTGCAGACTCCGTCCGGAGCGGATCGTATATATTTCCTGTAATCCTGAGACCTTGGCGAGAGATCTGGAATATCTGACCGGTAAGGGTATTGCAGGAAATGCGGGTGGAAGAAAAGGTGGGAGAAGCGGAAAAGGGTATCGGGTGGCAGAGATTACGCCGGTGGATATGTTTCCGTATACGAGGCATGTTGAGGTAATAATAATGATGCAGTATTGTGGAAAAGAGAAGAAATAGACGGTCTAAACCACAAGATGTTGTGGTTTGAGGGCAAAAAAGGTTTTGAATAGAATTTGGAGAAAAATGGCAGAAATTCCGTTGGAGTGAGATGGTCAGTGTACAACTGAGGGTATGCATGGCAGATTATGTGTGTGAATGCAATATGGAAAAACGCAGGAACTGAACGTGACAGATGCTGAAAAGTTTCAAAATCTTGTTAGGGCAGTATGGAAGAACCTGTATGTGGAGAATCCATGCGCGAAAGTAAACGTCAGGTAACAATTTTTACCTGACGTTTTTTTAATTGAAAAATATTGTAGAATAATGTTATTAAGGTTGAAAGTGTACTCTTTTCGCTAAAAATTGCAATCTGTACCTCAGAAAGTGCGAATTGTACCATAGCTATTGTTATTTTTTCTTTGATACAGTAAACTTTCCGAAACTTAAAAAATATTAAAAACGTTAATAAGGAGTTGACAAGACATGGCAGAGGAAAGGAGAATTTTGAGCAAGCAATATGGCTCATGCGCAGGACGGAGACACGAAGTGCGGGCTGTGCCATATCTGCCCGACCTTCTTAAGTGTCTGCTGCTTTATCTGGCTGGCGGTCATAGCGGCTGTTATCATAGTGGTTGTGATCGTGATCCTGAGAAGAAAAAAGGAAACAGATAAAGCGAAAGAATAAGAAGAACAGCGGCAGAGGACTAATTTGATAGATACGAAATAATAAGAAAACCAATAGCTCCACACGGGATTCTATTGGTTTTTCTTATTAGATAAATAGAAGAATACGGGGGAATGATAAATATGGTAAACGAGGTTGAGTTTAAAAAAGCGAATAACTATTCGTTGAAATGTATGCGCGTCGCATTTATTGTCTTGGTCATAGCATGGATTTTGAATGTGATGCACATCTTTATAGTGGATCAGACCATTATGAACAGCGCTCTCATTGGTGTCGCTATATTTTTGGTGCTGGGACATGCCGCTAAATATGTAATTGGTTTTGAGAAGGCGGCAGCCAACTACATCATGCTTTTTTTGCTGGTGGCTATGATTTCCTTTGCCAATATGGAACTGGCTTATCATGCATCCCTCTTTATGATTTTTCCTATGGTAACTTCCATTGTCTATACTGAGAAAAAGTATAAAACTTTTACTTTTGTATTGACCATTGGCGGTTTCTTCCTCTCAGTTGTCGGCGGATATTATTGGGGACTGTGTGATGCCAACACATTACTTTTGACTACTACAACCTCAGCCAGGGAAGCAGAAAAACTTTTTGCAGATACTCTTACCATTAATACGAATATTGTAAATATTATTTTGTTCTTTGTATTTCCCAGAATCATGGCACTGGTGGCATTTAATGCTGTCTTGAATTACATCAAAAACACCCTTTTGGAAAAGACCAAAAAAGAGCAGGAAGGTATGCAGATGGCTGAACTTCTCAAAAAATGTGAATCTGCTTCTGAGGAGCTGGTCACTATGGTGGGAGATGTGGAGGAGAATCTGGAAAACTCCCGGCGTGCCAATGAACAGATCGTTTCTTCTGCCCGTGATACATCAGCAGATTGTGATGAAAGCCGTAATCAGGTGGAACGTATTCAGGAAAGTGTCTCGGAGATGTCAGAGGCTATCGATGGTATTTATCAAAATACCAAAGAAATGTTCAGGATATCAGAGGATGTTACCAACCATACTTTAGGATTTATCAAGACGATGGATGTGGCAGTGGATTCCATGCATCAGATCAAAGAAACGGCAAATCAGACAGGGACATCTATCAGCCAGTTGGAGAATGAATTCGATGAGATCACTAATTTTGTGGGACAGATTTCCGGAATTTCTGCGCAGACCAACCTTTTGGCTTTAAATGCGAGCATTGAAGCGGCACGGGCCGGAGAACAGGGCAAAGGCTTTGCAGTTGTGGCGGATAACGTACAGCAGCTGGCGGAACAGTCAAAAGAGGCAAGTAATTCCATTCAGGAACTGGTACCCAAGATCCAGGCCAGGCTGGAGGGGGTAAAATCTATCAATGAACAGAATCATTTATCTGTTGAGTCGGGAATTGAAAAAATCTTAGATGCCAAGACCAAAGCAGAATCTTTGGGGGACATGCAGAAGAATTCCATAACCATGACGGAACAGATCGTAGCGCGCAGCGACAAAACCAGGTCGCATAGTGAACAGGTACGCGATATGGCTCTTTCTCTGGATGAAATTGTTTCAAACTTTAAGAGCAGGGCTGATGAGATCGTGGATGATGCCAACAATGAAGGAGAAATCACGGGGTTGACCGAAGAGTCATTTACAAGGGTAAAAGGTATTGCGGAGGAACTGCTGGCCTTGTCTCATGCATCCATATAACATGTCAGGAGAAGACAAAAAAATTATACAGTATCTGTTATGCTACATGGGTTACAAAAAGACGGCAATTACTTCGTGTATGTCTAATCCGATGATTAGGCTGGAAGATACATATTGTGTTCCGGCAGAGAAAATTGTGGAAATAAGGGGAATTTATGACTGGAAAGAAATTTTTGAACATTAATTTCTTGTATTGCAGATCGTTTTTGAGTATACTAAATTTATAGAGAAAAGGTAACTGTTCAGAAGGTGCTTCCGCGAGGTGTTTTTTGTGAGTGAAGCGTAAGCGGAAGTCACAGAAAACCCGAGAAAAGAAAGAGGTGATTTGTATGAGTCCGGCACAACAGGCTTTAGATTATCGGAGAGAAATAGATGAAAACCAGAAACAGATACGAGAGATGGTAATGGAAAGCTACCGTGATATCGCAGCAGGAAAAGGTCGAGACTGTAACGAATTCTTTGAAGAACTGGAGACAAGGTATTCCGATGATAGAGTATAAGGTGATTACTCTGCCATTAGCAGAAGAGGATATTGCAGATCAGACAGACTACATTGCTTTTGAACTGAAGTCCCCAGAAACTGCAATTAATATGGTAAGAGGATTTAAGAAGGTAATTAACAGTCTCAGTCTGTTCCCCCAAAGTCATGAATTGGATGAAGATGAAGAGCTGGCAAGGTATGGTATCAGAAAGACGTATTATAAAAATTATAAGATTTACTTTCTGATTAATGAGAGGGAGCAGACCGTATACATATTGAGAGTTTTTCATATGCTGGTTGACAGCAAGGAAAAGATTTTGAGAATCTTTAGAGAATGATATAGAAGAAATGAAAGCATTTGAAGTATAGATGGTTGGAATAATGCCTCCAAGTCCAAACAGATTTGGGGGCTTTCATTAATCTTTCAGATAAAGGAAAAATTATGATGATAACAAAAAAATTTGAAATTTTACTAATACTCTTTTGCTGCCTTTTATTAGTATCTTGTAATAACAGAGATTGTAAATCAATTGAGTGTCCATATAAATTAAAACAACTTTATATGTGTAATGCGAAAAGCGCATGGGGATTATCATTTGAAAACGAAATTCTTTTTACCGAAAATGGTTTAGAAAATTTTAAACCAGTTAAAGTTTTAGAGAATGTAAATGGTTTTACGGATGGATATGCAAATGCCGCATTTATAAATGAACAACTCGCATATATAACTTATTTTTCATCAGACAATGAGCATCTAATAGTCGAATATACAAGAGATGGCGGTAACAATTGGAATCAGACACTAATAAAATATGGAGATTATTCTGAAAACTGTGATGCCGGCAGCATATTTATCAGTTTTGCAAATGATAGGGAGGGATACCTTTTATACTGTTCTACTCCGGCACTCGGTCAGATGACAAAGCTTTTGTTTTTTACCGATGATGGAGGACAGACATTTTCATTTACGGAAGAATTAACAAATACAATTTCAGGGTATCCACAAGGAATTACGGTGACCGACAATGAAACAATAAATATAGCTGTGACCTATCATGGTACTGACAGCTATCTATATCAAATAACTGATGGAGCTAAAAACTGGGAGGCTATAGAGATATTTCCCAGAACGGAAGATGTGAAATATGTAGATGGGTACATACCTGTGTTTTATAGTGAAAATAAACAAAATGGGATAATTATACTAAAAGTGGTAAGAGAAAATGCTGCCTATGAACTCTTTATAACAGATAATGCCGGCAATAGCTGGATGTTGGACAGCGAAATTCCTTGTGACTCTTTGCTTGATTATACTTTTATTAATGAGAAGCAGATTTATATTATTGATGGTTCAGGCAATTTATTGCGCCTTGATTACCCGCCAGCATAACAGCAGTTATCCTATTGTTGGTAAACTGGGTTAGTTTTGCTATCAGATTGGTCTTTTTGAAATTCTAATATATCTCCCGGTTGACAATCCAATACATCACATATCGCATTTAATGTGGAAAACCGGATAGCGCTTACCTTTCCGGTTTTTATTTTAGATAAGTTTACATTTGCTATTCCTACTTGTTCGGCTAAATCATTCAATGAAATTTTTCTATCTGCCATAACTCTATCTAATCTTAATATAATAGCCATATTTATCACCTATAATATTTCATCTACTTGATTTTGTAATTCACACCCATATTCATAAAGTTGTATGATTCCCCAAAATATAAATCCCGAAACAATGCCTAATCCGATACTGTTTCGCAAAATCAGTAACGTGGACAATGCAGAAACAATCTTTAAATCGTTTACAATTTCTGGTAAGAATGGAGAATCACCCTTATAAATTCTATTAAATATTTTGGCAATAAAGTGCATAATTATTGTAATTATTAACGTAAACAATGCTCCAAATATTAAAATAAGAATACCTGCTTCTACTACTTTACCTTCACTTTCCAATTTTCCAGCATATTGCCACATATTACTAAAATCAAAACTTGCTTGAGATTCAGCAATCATGGTGTTGAGTGTAGTTCGCAGTATAGACAGTATGATAATAAAAAACAATGAAAATCCTGTAAGTATTCCCGCAAATATTTGAAATATTTTTCCTACTTTCCCAATAAGTTTACTTGTTTTTTTAATGTTTTCTAACTTACCCATAATTGATACTCCTATATAATGTTTTGTTTTAACAAATTATGGCATAGAATATTATGTTTGTCAACTAATAATTAATGTATAACATTAAATAATATATGATATATGTAAAATTATTTTACAGAGAAAGACAAAGAGATTTTCGGAAACTTGGCATACACCTCGACTGACACCGGAAGAGTTGGAAGAGAGGTGTGGGGCAGCAAATTGGTAATTCAGGCAGATCGTATTGAGTGATTTATCGTTTTGTAGCAGATGCTGTATAGAGAAAATGGTAAGTTCTAATTGTTTTATAATAACAGCTAAGATATAATTTAAGTATCACAGATTTAGGACTAGAAATAAGAAGAACTTAGTTAAGTAGTATGTTAAAATCGCTTCGCTGATATGGTGGAAATGCAGAGAGGAGTGAAATTGTTTGGATGAGAAATCATTATTGGAGATTATTGGCAGGGGAGAAGGCAATATAACAGAGTTCAAAAAATCCACGGCGGATATTACAAAAGATGTTTATGAGAGTATCTGTGCATTTTCCAATCGTGATGGCGGGCATATTTTTTTGGGAATTAATGATAATGGAGAGATACTTGGTATTGAGCCGCATTGTATTGAAAAAATGAAAAAGGATTTTATAACAGCAATTAACAATGCCAATAAAATGTATCCGCCTTTGTTTTTAACACCGAAAGAATATGAGTTTCAGGGAAAAAGGATACTGCATATCTATGTGCCGGTAGGCACACAGGTATGCAGATGTTCCGGACGAATTTATGATAGAAATAATGAATCGGATATAGATATAACAGATAATGAAGAGCTTGTTTATAAACTGTATGCACGAAAACAGGGCACATATTTTGTTAATAAGGTATTTCCAGAGTGGGGAATGGATGTACTTCGCTCGGATTTAATAGACCGTGTCAGAAAGATGACACGTGCAAGGGGTAATAATCATACGTGGTTATCTATGGATGATGAGGAATTACTGAGAAGTGCAGGACTTATTCTTTTGGACCGTGAAAGCCGAAGGGAAGGAATTACACTGGCAGCAATTTTATTGTTTGGCAAAGACACAACCATCATGTCAGCGCTTCCACAGCATAAAACAGATATGATTTTCAGGGTGTATAATTTGGATCGATATGATGACCGGGATGTAATTGTTACCAATTTGTTGGACAGCTATGACAGAATGAGTGAGTTTGCAAAAAAACATTTGAATGACCCGTTTGTTTTGGACGGAATGCAGTCAGTTAGTGCCAGAGATGCAATTTTAAGAGAAATTATATCTAACAGTTTGGCGCATCGTGATTATTCAAGTGGTTATGTAGCAAAAATGGTAATTGAGAAAGACCGTATATTTGCGGAAAATAGCAATAGAACGCATGGGCATGGAAATTTAAACCTGAATACATTTGAACCATTTCCTAAGAATCCTGCAATTTCTAAAGTGTTTCGGGAAATTGGGCTTGCGGATGAGTTGGGTTCCGGTATGCGGAATACTTATAAATTTACAAAACTATATTCTGGAGGAACACCGCAATTTATAGAAGGAGATATTTTCAAAACCATTATTCCGCTGAATAATAAAGCAACGATGAAGCTCGGTCCGATGGCCAGTGACCAAGTCAGTGACCAAGTCAGTGACCAAGTCAGTGACCAAGTGTTGCAGAATGCTGTTGAGGACAAAATACTTGAATATTGTAAAATTGCCCGGACAAAAAAAGATATTGCTGAATATATAGGTTATAAAAACTTAACATATATGACACGTAAATTTCTTAAACCCCTGTTGGAAGGAAATAGGTTGGTATATACAATACCAGAGAAACCACAAAGCAGACTGCAGAAATATATAACCAAGCAATAAATGGTCGGTATTGGAAGCGGCGACTTTACACATTTTATAAGGGTGTACTCCCCAGCTATTCCAACATTTCCCGGCACGTTAACAGGAATTTTTCGGCAGCCTTTGTGAATACCTGATACTTTTTCCAGACAAGGCTCATCCCGACTTCCATCTGCGGTGCAAGCGGGCGGAAGCAGAGGCTGCTTTCCCCCGAAACATTTATGATCTTATCGAAACAGACAGCATATCCCATGCCTTCATCCACCATGAGCGAGCCGTTGTAAAGAAGGTTATACGTTGCCACAATATTCAGTTTTTCCACGTCGCAATGAAAAAGTCTGTGAAAATCCGAGTCATGAATCATTTGTCTGGACAGGATCAGCGGCTGATTCAACAGATCCTGCGGCGTAATTGTTTCTTTGGCGGCAAGCGGAGAATCGCGCCGCATTAAGACACCGAAGCTGTCTTTGTAGGGAATTTTTATATATTCGTATTTTGATGTATCAATCTCTCCGAGTAAGAGACCGAAGTCGATCAAACCCTTGTCCATTTCTTCTGCAACAGTGGTTCTGTCTCCACTCACGATATGGAAGTGGACCAGCGGGTATTCACTCTGGACTTTCTGAGCCGCTTTTGTAAGTAGTCTGACACCGTCAGTTTCTCCTGCGCCGATCGTGATATCACCGGCAACGGTTTCATCCGACAAAGAAATCTCGTCTTCTGCTTTTTTCACAAGCTCCATGATTTCTTCTGCACGTTTACGCAGGATCATGCCTTCCTCCGTCAAGGTGACGCGGCGGTTTCCGCGGATAAAAAGCTGTTTGCCCAATTCATCTTCCATTTCCTTAAGCTGTCTGGAAAGCGTAGGCTGCGAAAGATGTAAGGATTCGGCCGCTCCCGAAATGCTCTGTTCTCTTGTGACTGCAAGAAAATATTGTAAAACTCTGAGTTCCATGAAAATCTCCTTTTTAGTACAATAAAACGATATGAAAAACCGCGTGGTATTTGACAGATACAGCGTACTATGAATGGATATACCTGTCAAGCATAGATAAATATATAATATTAAGTATTTGCTATTATGCAAGTCTCCTTGTTATAATCAAATAAGTAAAAGTATATGATAACATTTTCTGATGGAAAGACCCCGAAAATAACCTGTATTTGAGAGGTTGGATGTACAAGAGATTCTGACCGGCAGCACAGGATATTGACAATAGACAAGAAAAGGGATGGGACGATGGGAAGTGAAAATATAGGAGGGAAATTATATCCGCACAATGAATGGATGGACTCTGGTGCGGATAAGGAGAGCAGCTATGATGAGGCCATTATTCAAAATTTAATGGACGCAGGGTGCGACAAGGCTGTCATTACAGCGTTTGTAGAGGATATCCATGCAGAAAAGATAGCAGAGGGACTGAAATTGTTAGCGGTGCACCGGAGATCTTTACTGGATGAACTGCATAAAGAACAGAAACGGATAGACTGCCTCGATTATCTGGTATACAAAATGGAAAAGTTGCAGAAAAATTGATATAATAGAAAAAAGGAGCTGATTCAATGAAAACGATAGAAAATCAAACTTTTGATATGGAACGGGCTTTATACGGAAGCAAGGGCATTGCACTGAATGGCTGTGCTTTTGACGGACCGGCGGACGGTGAGAGTGCTTTGAAAGAAAGTGAGGATATTAGTGTTTCAAACTGTTTTTTCAATCTCAGATATCCGTTCTGGCACGATAATGGACTTACCGTTGCGAATTCGGAAATGACAGAGCTTTGCCGCGCGGCGTTGTGGTATTCTCATGACATTGAGATCACGGACACGAAGCTTCACGGGATCAAGGCATTGCGGGAATGCAGCAGGGTGAAAATGCGTGGATGTGATATCATTTCACCGGAATTCGGATGGTCGGTGCAGGATATCGGGATGGAAGACTGCATGGTGCAGAGCGAATATTTCATGATGCGCTCTGATCGGCTTAATTTTACAAATGTGCAGTTAAAAGGAAAATATTCTTTCCAGTATATTCAGGATTCTGTGTTTGAGAATTGCAATTTCGATACGAAAGATGCTTTCTGGCATGCTAAGAATGTAACTGTCCGTAACAGTGTTGTCAAAGGTGAATACCTTGCATGGTACTGTGAAAACGTTACATTTGAGAATTGCAGGATTATCGGAACGCAGCCGCTGTGCTACTGCAAGAATTTAAGGCTCATAAACTGTGAAATGATTGATACGGATCTGAGTTTTGAGAAATCGGATGTGGAGGCAACGATCACAACGCCGGTAGTAAGTATTAAAAATCCGTTATCCGGTCACATTTATGTACCGTGTGTGGAGGAAATCATCCGCGATGATCAGGAGGCCAAGGGCGAGATTGTGATACAGAAGCGGTGCAACTGTGCATGAGGCTTCCGGTTACGGTGATTTTGACCCGATAGGAGAAAGTGAAAATGTACGAATTGGTACAGGTCAGTGAAAAGTGCTATTATATAAATTGTCCGGCGAAGATAGGAGTTTATGCAGCGGATCAGGATCATGTGTATCTGATCGACAGCGGTAATGATAAAGATGCGGGGAGGAAGGTCAGACAGATTCTGGAGCGGAACAGCTGGCGCCTTGCCGCCATATTGAATACCCATTCTAATGCAGATCATATCGGCGGTAACCGTTATCTGCAGGGGCAGACGGGATGTAAGGTTTATTCCGCAGGTATCGAGGCTGCTTTCACACAATACCCTATACTGGAGCCGTCCTTTCTTTACGGCGGTTTTCCGTGTAAGGACTTGCGACATAAGTTTCTGATGGCGCAGGAAAGTGATGTGACGGACTTTACAGATGAAGGATTCCCGAAGGAAATAGAAGTGATACCGCTGCCGGGACACTTCTTTGATATGGTTGGTTTTCGTATGCCGGATGGAGTAGTGTTCCTTGCGGACTGCATAAGCAGCAGGGAAACGCTGGAGAAGTATGCTGTTTCTTTCGTCTATGATGTGGGCGCTTATCTGGAAACGCTGGATATGGTGGAAGGGATGGAAGCCGCCATGTTTGTTCCGGCTCATGCGGAAGCAGCTACGGATCTGAAAGAACTTGTCCGTTACAACAGAGATAAAGTGCATGAGGTAGCGGACAGGATTCTGTCTATTTGTGAAAAACCGCAGCATTTTGAGAAAATTTTGCAGGAAGTGTTTAAAGGATACGGGCTTTCCATGAATTTTGAGCAGTATGTGCTGGTGGGCAGCACGGTGCGCTCTTATCTTTCGTGGCTGAAGGATACCGGGAAGTTAGCGGTTACCATTCAGGACAGTATGCTGTTGTGGCAGAGCGCATGATAATACAACTTCATTAGTAAGACTTGTAAATGAGATATCGTGAATCTTGACATGCTGAGTCTTTCGTGATACTATTTACCTACCCACTTAGTAGGTAGGTAAATAAATGCTGGCAGGGAGGTACATCATGCAAATATATATGGACAATGCAGCGACAACGAAAATGAGCCGGGCGGCGATCGATGTCATGCTGCCCTATATGGATGAGATATACGGCAATCCGTCGAGTCTGCATTCTGTGGGACAGCGGGCCGGAGAAGCGCTTATTGCAGCAAGAGAGCGTATAGCAGGCTGTCTGTCATGTGATCCGGAAGAGGTCATCTTTACCTCCGGTGGCAGCGAGGCGGACAATCAGGCGATCATATCCGCAGCACGCATCGGGGAGAAGCAGGGGAAGCGCCATATCGTTTCCACCGCCTTCGAGCATCATGCGGTGCTGCATACGTTGGATAGACTGAAGGAACAGGGCTTCGAGATCACGCTTCTTCCTGTACATGAGAATGGGCTGGTTACGGCACAGCAGGTAAGTGAAGCGATACGTCCGGATACCTGTCTGGTGACGATTATGTACGCCAACAACGAGATCGGGACGATCCAGCCGATTGCGCAAATCGGTGCGGTATGCCGGGATCAGGGAGTCTTGTTCCATACCGATGCGGTACAGGCGGCGGGGCATCTGCATATCGATGTCAGGGCGCAGAATATTGATCTGTTGTCGTTATCCGCACACAAGTTCCATGGACCGAAAGGGATCGGTGCGCTCTATGCGAAACGGGGCGTCAGGCTCACGAATCTGATCGAGGGCGGTATGCAGGAGAGAGGACGAAGAGCGGGGACGGAAAACATTCCGGCGATCATGGGCATGGCAGCAGCACTTACGGAGGCCTGCGGACACATTGACGACAATGCGGCGAGAATATCCGCGCTGCGCGATCGGTTGATTGCAGGGCTGTCCGAGATTCCGCATTCCGTTCTGAACGGAGATGGGGAGTGCAGGCTGCCCGGTAACGTTAATTTCTGCTTCGAGGGAATCGAGGGAGAATCTTTGCTGCTTCTGCTGGATGATAAAGGGGTATATGCTTCCTCAGGATCTGCATGCACATCAGGTTCGCTGGATCCGAGCCATGTGCTGCTGGCCATCGGAAGACCACACGAGATCGCCCACGGCTCCCTGCGGCTGACGCTCTCCGAGGAGACTACCGCAGAAGAGATCGACTATGCGATTTGCGCAGTGAAAGAGACTGTGGGGTATCTGCGGGGTATATCGCCGGTGTGGCGTGATCTGTTAAACGGCACGAGGCAGTTCGTGACAGCGGAATAGTAATGCGTGGTAAATGAATCGCAGGCATAATATGTGTAATCATAATATTAAGGAAGAGAGAGGTATGGAATATGGCTTTATACAGTGACAAGGTAATGGATCATTTCCGCAATCCCCGCAATGTAGGAGTGATCGAAGATGCCGACGGCATCGGTGAGGTGGGGAATGCCAAATGCGGAGATATTATGAAGATTTACCTGAAAATAGACAATGACATGATTACGGACGTGAAATTTGAGACCTTTGGCTGCGGAAGTGCGATCGCATCCAGTTCAATGGCGACGGAGTTAATCAAGGGCAAGCCCGTAGCGGAGGCGCTGCAGCTTACCAATAAAGCGGTAGCGGAAGCGCTTGACGGGCTGCCGGCGCATAAGCTGCATTGTTCGGTGCTGGCGGAAGAAGCGATCAAATCGGCGCTTAAGGACTACTATGATAAGAATAATATCGAATATGACCACACGCTGTTTCCCGATTGTGTAAGCTGTGGTCACGGATGCGATGTATAAGCGGGAAAGGTACGGTTTATATGATGATATCAACGAGAGGACGATACGCGCTGCGGGTCATGATCGATCTGGCGGAACAGGGCGGGGAGAGTTATATTCCCATGAAGGACGTGGCGGCACGGCAGGGAATCTCCTTAAAATATCTTGAAAAGATACTGCCTGTTCTGACGAAAAACCACATGATAGAGGGAGTTCAGGGGAAAGGCGGCGGCTGCCGTCTGACAAGACAACCGTCGGAGTACAGCGTGTGGGAGATCTTAAGGCTTACGGAGGGAGATCTCGCACCGGTGGCGTGTCTGGAGGAGAGCGCGGCGGGGGCCTGCGGCAGGAGTGCGGAGTGCAGGACGTTTCCGATGTGGCAGAAATTTTATGAGATGATGAACGAATATTTTGACAGTATTACGATATCAGATCTTATGCAGAAACAATCACTATGATTTGTTTTAATATTTGTATAATGTAGTTTGTTTGTGTTACGTTTCTCTTACTTTAACGGAAGGAGAGACGAATGGAAAACAATACGAAAGAATTAGAGAGATTCGGGACGTTTCTGCATGCAGAGGAGTTGTCCGACAGGACACGGGAAATCTATCTTCTGCAAGCAAAACGTTTCCTGACATGGCTGGACGGACGTAAACTGACAAAGCAGGAGGTCATGAATTACAAGGAGACGGTCATCCGGGACGGCAGGAAAACGGCTACCGTTAATCTGGCGATTATAGCGCTCAACCGGTATCTGCGCTATGCGGGATATGAGGAGTGTACGGTGCGTGCGCTCAGAGTGCAGAAGCCCCAGTGTCCCGATAATATCTTAAGCCTGTCGGAATACCGCAAAATGATGGTATATGCCAGACAGACGGGTCAGGAGAAGTATTACTGCATCATGAGAACGCTGGCCTTGACGGGGATTCGTGTCAGCGAATTGTCCGGCTGCACAGTGGAAGCGGTAGGGCAGGGCAGTTTCGAGGTGGAGAATAAGGGAAAGAGGCGAAATGTATATCTGCCGCGCAAACTGACCGGCGACCTGAAGCAATATTGCATGGAAGAACATATAGACGACGGGGTGATCTTTCGCGGGAGTACGGGGCAGCCCATCAGCAGGATCGCGGTCTATAAGATGCTGGTAAGACTGGCACAGCGGGCGGGCGTTCCGTGGGAAAAGGCGCATCCGCACAGTTTCCGGCACCTTTTTGCCATTACTTATATGGAGAAATATTCCAATCTGACGGAACTGGCGGATATTCTCGGACATTCCAGTATGGAGACTACCAGAATCTATACGACGACCTCGGCGGAGGACAAACGTCGCAGGATGAACGAACTTGATTTGTAGTAAAATATTTTTGATGTGTATCTTTATGACGGATCGGACAGAATATATTACAATAGGACAGATGAACATACTTCGTGCGGCAACAGGCTGCATAAGATAAAATAACTGCCGTAAGTACAAGGAAGGGTAAGGTGATCATATGCAGCTTGCATTGGGACTGCTGATCCCGTTTGTCGGAACGACACTTGGGTCCGCAATGGTTTTTTGCATGAGAAATAAAATGAACCTGAAAGTGGAGAAAATGCTTCTGGGTTTCGCATCAGGCGTGATGATCGCAGCTTCGGTATGGTCGCTTCTGATTCCGGCCATCGACATGGCCAAGGAACAGGGTAAAATTGCGTGGATTCCCGCAACTGTGGGGTTTCTGGGTGGGGTATTATTCCTGCTGGCGCTGGACAGTCTGATTCCGCATCTCCATCCGGAAAGCAGTAAGCCGGAGGGAATAGAAGCTAATTTAAAAAAAACAACCATGCTTGTCCTTGCGGTGACACTGCATAATATTCCGGAGGGAATGTCCGTAGGCGTGACTTTTGCGGGCGCACTCCTGGGCAATACGGGCATCACCATGGCGGGAGCATTTGCGCTTGCGCTGGGGATCGCCATTCAGAATTTCCCGGAGGGAGCGATCATCTCCATGCCGCTGCGCGGGGAAGGAATCTCGAAGCTTCGTGCATTTGTCTACGGATCCCTGTCGGGTGTCGTGGAACCTGTTGCGGCTGCGTTTACCATACTGCTTGCCGAGCAGATTGTGTCCGCGCTTCCTTATCTGCTTGCCTTTGCGGCAGGCGCCATGATCTATGTAGTGGTGGAGGAACTGATACCTGAATCGCAGATGGGAGAACACAGCAATATCGGAACCATCGGAGCAGCAGCCGGATTTGTGATCATGATGATACTGGATGTGGCGCTCGGATAGATTCCATTATTGAAGTCGGGATAGATATCGTGTATAATATGGATGCTATGATACTGGCAATTCAGGAGGTTACACGCAATGAAAACAATTAAAGGAAAGCTGATGATCATTGTTTCGATAACGTCTTTTGCTGTTTTGTTTATCGGTTCTGTCGTAAGCGCTCTGAGTATCGGTAAGGCGGACACGGGCAGTGCGGTTGGCGCAGGACTTGTGATCGGCGTGATCGGAATGGCGGCGGTTGATTTGATCGTAGGAACCACGTTCAATAAGGCACTGCGCCCGCTGGCGGAGCTTAAGCAATTCGCCACAGGTAATTTCAGCGGTCAGGAGAGTGAGGGCAGTAAGGCAAAGGTGGCAGCCGGATTTAAGGATGAGATGGAAGAGGTTACATATGCTACCAGCAGCATTAAGCAGCATATCAGGGAGATTACCACGGGTACGAATAAGGAAGCGTCGAGCATAGCCGAGACTGCTTCGGAGGCGTATGCCGAAATGGCGACCCTGAATAATAATATTGACGAGATGGACCAGATTATGGAGAGGCTCATTGGTCAGGTTGAGGAAGCGGCGGAAGTGACACGGTCGATCAGTCAGGCAAGCAATGATATCGGTGAGACGGTGGATGACGTTTCGCACAAAGCTTCCGATTCTGCGGGCGCTTCGAGAGAGATTAATACCCGTGCGGAGAAGCTGTATGTGAGTACGCTAGAGTCTAAGAAGCAGGCGAGTCTGATCTATCACAGCACGGAGCATGAATTGGAGCGTGCGCTGAAGGAAGTGGAGAAGATCGAGATCATCAAAAACCTGTCGCAGGAGATCGGCGGTATTGCCAACCAGACGAATCTGATTGCGTTAAATGCAGCAATCGAGGCGGCAAGAGCCGGTGAGGCGGGCAAAGGATTCGCTGTGGTTGCCGATGAAGTGCGGAGTCTGGCGGAGAATTCACAGGTTACGGTGGACAAGATACAGAAAGTAATAGATGATGTGGTGAGTTCCGTTATGGATTTAAGAGACAGCGCCACGAAGCTGTTAAGCTTCATGACGGATCACGTGATTCAGGATTATCATTCCATGGTGGACACAGCCGAGCAGTATCAGAAGGATGCGGCATTCTTCGACAATATTGCCAGCGATCTGGGAGCGGCTTCCGAGCAAATGGGCGCTTCCGTGGAGGAGATGCTGGCATCTCTGCAGACGGTGACAGGGTTAAACAGCGTGATTGTCGACGAAGTCCACAATGTAGCGGAGGCTATGCAGCATACCAATGTCGGTTCTGAGGAGATCCTGCGCAAAATGGCGATTCTGGACAGAAGCAGCCGGTCCTTGCAGGAGATCGCAGCGACATTTAAGATCTGATATGTTTTTGCAGGCAGTATAGTGCCAGCACGTTGGGCAGTACCATAATGGCGTTGATCAGATCCGTGCTCTCCCAGACGAGACGCATCGGGATGATGGCACCGAGATAGATCATCACAGTATAGGCGAGCTTATAGAGCGGGATACCTTTTTTACCCATAAGGTATTCCGTTGCTTTTTCTCCGAAGTATGACCAGCCGATTAACGTGGTGACAGCGAAGGCGGCGAGAGAGATCGTCAGGAAAGCATCTCCGACATAGGGCAGATGAGCGAAAGCAGCCGCAGTCAGTCCGGTCTCGGCCGCGCCTGCCACGGAGGCAGGATCGTAGAGCATGTTGGAGACGATAACCAGTCCGGTGATCAGGCACATGACCACGGTGTCCCAGAATACGGCGGTCATGGATACATACGCCTGTATGCGGGGGTCCTTGACATGGGATGCTGCCGCGGCGATGGCTGAAGTACCGATTCCTGCCTCATTGGTGAAGAGGCCTCTGGCGATGCCGTAGCGTACGGCGTGCTGAAGGGCAGCACCCGCCATGCCGCCAGCCATGGAGCGGAAGCCGAAGGCACTTTTGAGGATAAGTACACAGGTATCGAGCAGTACGCTTCGATAGAGGATCAGCAGCAGTATGCAGCCTAACAGATAGACAAAGCTGATGGCCGGCACTGTGCGTTCACACAGATTGGCGATACTGCGGACGCCGCCCAGAATCACCGCCGCGGTGAGAAAGGCCAGAATGATTCCCACCAGATGGGGCGACAGACCGAAGGAAGCGGAGGCCGCCTGTGTGACGGAATTTGCCTGCGTGGTACAGCCGACACCGAAAGCGGCAAGCAGTGTGCAGAAGGCATACAGACTGCCAAGTTTACTATTATGTAAACCGTTTTTTAACACATACATGGGACCGCCGACGTAGGAGCCGTCATCACGGCGGCTGCGAAACAGGACGCTTAAGTAACATTCGCTGTATGCGGTAGCCATGCCCAGAATACCGGTGATCCAGCACCAGAATATGGCACCCGGGCCACCCAGGGCTACGGCAGTGGAGACACCGATGATATTGCCGGTGCCCAGCGTAGCTGCCAGTGTGGTGGCGAGAGCGGAGAAGGGTGACAGGTTCTGCTCCGTATTGTCGGCTTTGCCCAGAGAGAGCTTCAGGGCATAGAGGAGATTGCGCTGCGGGAAATGCAGCTTTACGGTAAAATAGATGTGCGTGCCTAACAGCAGCGCAAGCAGGGGAAATCCCCAGATCAGGTCGTTGAGTCGCTCCAGTATTGACATAGACGGTATCGCTTTCCGCTCGATTATATTTTCAGTATATAAATATGGAGCGGTAAAAAGAACCAAAATGTGGTAAGATGGATAAGAAGCGGGACGATCGGAGATTTCGGCATGGAGGGTCACTATGGAAGAGAAAGCATATGAATGGGCACGTGCATTGTGTCATTATGCGTGTGAAGGAGAAGCGTTTCTGCAGGAATTCTGGCAGTTGCTGACACAGTCGGAAGGGGTCTATCGGGAATTTACACATTATCTGGAACATCAGGATTTCTTATGTGAGTATAAGATAGCAGGATACAGTGTAGTAGACCTGATGGTCTGGCAGATGGATCACTTCAAGGCACAGATGGATCGGGGCAGAGATGATATGAAGAACAATGGGGATAAGATGTTACTGATGGCATTTCATACCATGCTTAAGATGGAGCGTGATCCGGAGCGGTATGTGAATCTGTTGCAGACCGAGACAGGGACGGATTATCCTGAAAAATATAAATAAGAACGGGAGAAATACATAGGATGAATAAAGAAGAGATCAGAATTAAGAATGTGATCGTGCATATTCTGGATTCTACCATCGGTATGCCGGTGTTGTCGGATACGGAACTGGAATACGGCTCTGAGGTGGCTGAGTTTCTGAAAGAACATATCGCACGGATCAGTTCCGGAGACGATGCGAAGGAGTGTCGTTTTTATAAAGAAGAATCGGAGGTATACCATCTGCTGAACGCCTATGCGGACGAAGATTTCGTGTCGATCAGCAAGGATATTGCCACGCAGCTCTATGAGATCATGAACAGCAATATAGATATCCCGGCGGCGGATCTGATGGTGGTGCGTTTTAAGGAGGGGGAGGATGAGTATCTGGCTCTTCTTAAGATGAATTATAAATCCCTCTACACGCATCGCACGATGGCGACAGAGGACGGCGAGGGCAACAGCAATGAGATTATCAGGCATAAGTCGATTCTTCCTTCGGAGACCCAGCGGTTGACGGAAGCGGCGATCATAAGGCTGCAGGATCTGGCATTGTGGGTGATCGAGAAAAAGTATGAGGTGAACGGAGAGAAGATCAATTATTTTTCTTTTCTCTTCTTAAAGTGCAGTGCACATCTGTCGCATAAATCCAAACTGTCCATCGTGAGCCGTGCCGTGGAGAATGTACAGAAGGAAGGGTACGATGAAACAGAACGGTTCGAGAAGCAGATGCGTGCCAAGAGCATCATACAGGAGGAGATCGAGGAGAAGGGCGGTTTCGTGGTAGAGGAGCTGGCGGAGCGAATCTTCGAGGAACAACCGGAATTAAAAGTGGCTTTTCAGGATAAAATGGAAAAGTATGATATGGTGAAGGAAGAGATTCAGCCCCAGAGTGAAAATACGGTGCGCAAGTATCAGAGCCAGCATTTGTACACGGATACGGGGATCGAGATTAAGATACCGATGGAACAGTATAAGAATCCGCGGAGCGTGGAGTTCATCACGAATCCCGACGGAACGATCTCGGTACTGATTAAGAATATCGAACATCTGGAAGCGAAGCTGTAGAAAGCAGGAGTGGTGAAGTGTATGGGGACGATATTGGATTATCTGAAAGAATACGGTGATTATACCTTGCAGGAGAAGCCTCTTAGCGAAGTGGACAGTCTGGTGCTCAGCCAGTTTGCTTATCTGAAATTCGACGAGGTGGCGCTCGGTGCCGATGAGGAACAGACCATGGTGAGTCTGCGTGAGATTGCTGAGCATGAGAAGTATGACAGCCTGTACGGTGATGAACGCTATCGGAAGGAGAACTCAGCGCTTTTTCAGGCAATGTATCATGGCAGACGTTTCGGCGGTTTGAAAGTTGGAAGTTATGTAAACTATATTGATCTTGAGACGGAGACACAGTTTTCGGCGGTGACATTTCTTCTGCCGAACGGCATAAGCTATGTGGCATACCGCGGAACCGATGAGAACATCGTAGGATGGAAAGAGGATATGAATCTGGCCTTTTCGGAACCGGTGCGCGGACAGTACATGAGCGTGGACTATCTGGAGCGCGCAGCGCGCAGGATACAAGGGGATTTCTATGTGGGCGGACACTCTAAGGGCGGCAATCTGGCCACTTATGCCTGCATGAACTGCCGAGGAGAGGTGCGGCAGCGCATCTTTGCGATCTTTGATCACGACGGACCGGGGTTCCGGCCGGAAGTGAAGGAGCAGAGCGCTTACGGCGAGATCGCAGACAGAATCCATAAGACGATACCGCATTCTTCTTTAGTGGGAATGCTTCTGTATACGGATGGCGCTTACCGGGTAGTGGAAAGCAAGACCATCGGGCTGGCACAGCATAATCCTTATACGTGGCTGGTGGATGGTGATCACTTCCGGATCGTCGAGGAACTATACGAGGGTCGCAGGTTCATGGACGAGGCGTTAAACCAGTGGATACTTTCACTGGATCAGGAGCAGATGCACACCTTTGTAGATACCTTCTATAAGATCATACTTGCTTCCGAGACCGATAATCTGATCGACTTTACCGCCAACTGGTTTCAAAGCATACACAAGATCAGTGCGGCGCTTAAGGGTATCGATCCGGAAACCGGCAGGGTTATGATCCGGATCATGAAGTCTCTCTTTGACATTGTCTCGCTGAATGCCAAAGAACGGGTAAAGAGCAGGACCGAACTGCAAAGAGAGAGATTCGATGAGGGGATGCTGCAGTTGGAGCAGATGTTTACGAAATAGGCTGTTGTGCGGCGAAGTATCGTAGGAGATGTTCGCCGCCGGCCTCCGTCATGCGTTCGGGATGCCACTGGACGGCCATGACGGGCAGACTTGTGTGCATGATTCCCTCGATGATATTGTCGCCGGAGCGGCATACGGCAGTAAGTCCGCTGCCCAGCCGGTCCACGGCCTGATGATGGGCGGAATTGACCAGCGTACTTGTGCCGTATAGCTGATAGAAGAAATCCATGCGGTTCAGTCCGTTGTGATAGACATAGTGATATTGATCCTTACCGATCCATTTGTGCATATCCGCGGTGTCGATATCCTGTATGATCGTTCCGCCAAGCTGTACGTTGATTAACTGCATCCCTTTGCATATGCCCAGTATGGGCTTTTTTTGTTTCATAAAAAAGCTGAGCGCCTGCAGCTGTATGATATCCAGTTCCGTATCAATATTGTAGGAACCGTGGTTGTTCTGTCCGAAGAAGGCGGGTGTGATGTCTCCGCCGCCGGGCAGCAGCAGATGACTGGCAAGGGCCGCTTCCTCCACGGACAGAGTGGTGATATAAGGAATCTCCAGACGATGGAGAGCAGTTTCATAGTTGTGTGTGGCGTCGGCGCGCCCGACGATTGCGATAGCGGCAAAAGGCATAGGGTGTTCCTCATGACGGCAATATTACTATAGTATATGTGGAACCGTGGAAATTGTCAGTGAGGATATTACAGTATGCGTGGAACCGTCGGCAGAAAGTCGGGCGCACGGAAAACTAGGAGCGACCGTTTAGCAGCGCAACGGGTCCGGATATGACTTCCCGCGCCACATACAGTACACTGTCCATGCGTGCCTGCATGCTCCATTTGGCCAGAGTCAGTTCGCCGCGAGCAATCTCAATGCAGGTGATACAGCGGGGATGAACACAACTGCCGGTGTTATAATAATAGGCGGGTTCGGCAGGCAGTACGGGGCGATGAGTATGCCCCGTGATTAAGATATGCCCGTTTTCTTCGGCCCAGCTGCGTAGAGTTTCTTCACATTTTTCTTTTACTTCGTAGTTCTTCGCTGCACTGGTGGGGTCTAAAATGCCGAGGTTTTCCAGTGGATTCCAGAAGTATCTAACTAGGAAACGCGCCAGAGGCCAGAGTGTGGAATTAAGCAGACTTGCCTGATGGCCGTGGGTCAGATACAGCGATTTTTCGGGTGCTGACTGCGAATGAAGAATGATACCTTCATAGTAGCCGGGACATTTTCTCTTGACGATATCGTGATTGCCGTAGATCAGATACAGGCGTTCCCGTTGCTCAAACTTGGCAAACATGTCGTATACATCGCTGTGAATCTCGGTGATGTTTTGTATTTTCCTGTTTTCCCATAATTCTTCCCCGTCGCCCAATTCAATATAGGTAAAGCCGTTTCGATAATAGTAATCCATGGCCGCAAAGTACAGGTGCTGATTTTTCAGAAAGTTATCCGAAGAGGTGCCCACGCCCCTGTGGCAGTCGCTGACAAGGACGTATTTCGAGCAGTGATTCAGCGGAAGTACAGGGGCCTGTGCAAAGGCGCGGTTCAGACGATCCACGGCGCTCATGGTTTTTCCTTTCGCTGCGGCGGACGGCAGCCACATTTCTTGTGACAACGTCTGTGGAATCTGCGTATGCGGAATAGTCTTCTGAATGCCGCGGGAAGATAGTAGTAAAGGAAAAGAATGCGGTCTTCGGTGCGGATAAAGGGTCTGGTGACGTAGACGTACAGTTTGCAGCATATGCGGTTTACGCATTGGGAAAGCCGACGGTGGAAGCGTGTCAACAGATTGAAGTCTTCGGAGTAGGACGAACGAAAGACGAAAGAGCAACAGAGACCCTGAATGTCGAGTTGTTTCAATTCATAGCCTGCGCGGCATAACCCCTCATAGAAAGCGTCACACATTTCCGAATCGGGAAAACAGATGGAAGCGTGCAGACATAGTTCAGAAGGGTTTGAGAAAAGTCCGGGCTCGAATATCGTGAGCCACCAGTGTCTTTCGGAAAGTTTGAGACAGTCCATGTCGTTGCGGCACAGACGCAGTGTGCATGGAAGCATTTCATCGTCTTCGATGGCGGCAAAGTGAGCCGTCTT
Source organism: Lachnospiraceae bacterium (assembly GCA_014804655.1). Lineage (GTDB taxonomy): Bacteria > Bacillota > Clostridia > Lachnospirales > Lachnospiraceae > UBA3282. Next base: position 35,408 of record JAAUZK010000011.1, read on the forward strand.
GTATTCTTCCGCAGAGAGAATCCGGTCGGCGTGGTAGATCCCGATTTCCGCACCGGTGTTGATGCCGTATTGCCCTTTCCAGAGCTCGATCAACCATGTTCTGCCGCGATAGTCGAAATAGATCGGCAGGGCGTCGAAGACTATCTGGAAGCGGGGTGCCATATAGTCATAAAGCCATGTGTAACCGGCCGTTTTCTGCCATGCATCAAGCGTGGACGAGAAGAAGCCGCAGCGGCAGTGATAGGCGTAACCGAAAGGCTTAGCAAGTTGTTCTAACAGGGAACATTTCTGACATTTATCCATACATTTGATACGGCAGATGATCTTCCGTCTGCGGTGCCATGAGAAGATCATACAGAATAGAACGAGTAATAATAAGATAAGCAGTGCATAGTACATAATCTGTAACCTATAATCCTATGTGGTTTTACTCTATTTTATGCATGGAAATTATAGGGGTGCTAGAGATTAAAATGTGAAGACATTTTCATTGCGTTTTGTGCCGAAGCGAAGCGTAGACTGATATAGAAATATAGAGGGGCTTGAGTCTATGTAGTAGGTTATGCGGTCTTTTTCTCAAGCTCCTCGATGCGTTGGTCATGCTGGTCTACTTTCTTAATCAGCAGGCTGATGGTTTCATGGTCTAATTTACAAGCATTGATTTCATGCTGCATGATTTCCAAGCGGGCTTCTATTTTGTCGAAGCGGCTATTTACGCCGTCGAAACGATTGTCCATTCGTTTATTGATTCTGTCTTCCATTCGACCCATTTCTTCTAAAATCGCATTAAACATTTCTCTTGTTTCCTTATCCATAAGTTAATCCTCCTGTGAAATGAGTGTATCACAATTGAAAGGTAATGTCTATGGATTTATGAAAGAAAAATATTTTTTTAGAAAATATTATGAACGATATTTCGAATACACTTTACAAATTCCTTTATAATGCCTATAATTCTTTAATAAAATGTTTTATATAAGCGCGGAGGATCGGATATATTGGAAAAGAAAAATGCTGCCAGACATAAGATTCTGGATTTCATGTTAAATCAAGAGAGCACGACGAAGGCGGAGCTGGCAAAGGAATTAAACTTAAGCATGCCGACGGTTTTGTCTTATATCGGAGAGTTGACCGAAAAGGGAATGGTAATTGAAGTGGGTGAGATGGAGTCTACCGGTGGCAGGAAGGCAAGAAGGATCGCGCTTAACGAAAATTATTGCCTGTCTGTGGGAGTGGACATTACCGCGCATCATGTTGGGATGGTACTGCTCAATTTGAGTGGTAAGATCGTGGAATGGCAGAGGGTTCGCTTGGATTTTAAGCCGGACGCAGATTACTGTAGGAAAGTAACCGGAATGGTCAGAGATTTCTATAGCAGTAAAACATCAGAAGACAGAATACTGGGAATCGGCATATCTCTTCCGGGTATTTTGCATGAACGGGATCATATTCTGGTTAAGTCCCATGCGCTTCATCTGGAAAATTACAGTTTGAAAATGTTAGAGCAGATGTTCACGCTTCCGGTGTATTTCGAGAATGATGCTAACGCGGCTATGCTGGCGGAGAATCCGGCGCAGGTTAAGGATGCGGTATATCTGTCCTTAAGTAATACGCTGGGCGGCGCGGTCTGCATCGACGGCGAATTGTTTACGGGGCAGAATCGCAAAGCAGGAGAATTCGGACATATGCTTTTGGTTCCGGAGGGCAGGGAATGTTATTGCGGTAAGCGTGGATGTGCGGACGCATATTGCGCGGCAAGCGTGTTGACGCAGGATGGAAGATATACGTTGGACGAGTTTATGGGTGCCCTCGGCAAAGATGAAACAGCGGATAAGATTTGGGAGGAGTATCTGGATCATCTGGCTGTTCTGATTTCAAATATCCGGATGATTTTTGACACAGATGTGATTCTGGGAGGTGATGTCGGCGGATACGCGGACAGGTATCTTGTGGAGCTGCGGGAGAGAATGGCAAAGTACGATCTGTTTGATCTGGACGGCAGTTATCTGAAAGGATGCAGCTACCATAGGGAGGCTTCTGCGGTGGGGGTTGCGAAATACTTTTTTGGGAAGTTTGCAAAGGAGCTTGCTTAAGGCGGAGAACTTTGGGAGAAGGAGTTGCGGAGATTGTTGAGCCGTGGCTCTTTTTTTGTTGTGGAAATTCGGGAGGCAGATTGCGCAAAATGTTCTCTTGTGTCAGGCTTCGTCATATGGATTTTCTAAAATATTCCGATTGCGTTGAGAATGCGGACGAAACCGCCCTCTATTCGCCATCCGGGCTCATTTCGGGCTTTTCGGGACATCCGTGTCCCGAAATTTCTGGCTGATGAACGGAATATTAAGAAAATCTCATATTCCTACGCAGGACGACTGCGAGAACATTTTGCGAAATCTGGTTTTTGAATTTTGTAGAGGCGGATTTTGACATCTGTGTCTTTATGGGAAAATGAGTAGGGATATTTTGGTATAAAAAATTAGATATAGTGCACAAAAGCGGAAGATTGAAACAGTATAAAATGATGAAAATATCAAAGTTGCTTGACAAGGAACAGCGCGTGAGAGATAATGTAGTTACTTTAATAAAATATTTAATAAAAGAATATAAGTAACTAAATAAAATGATTAGAAGAAGGAGGACTACACTATGTTACAGCAAGTTATGACAGCACCGGGAGAAATTGAATTTCATGAGGTTCCTATGCCGGAAGCGGGGGAGAATCAAGTACTGATTAAGATCATGAATATCGGGATCTGCGGTTCTGATATTCATGTTTATCACGGGAAGCATCCGTTTACTTCTTATCCGGTTACACAGGGACATGAAGTGTCGGGCGAGATTACGGCACTTGGTGCAAAGGTGGAAGGATTTCATGTAGGGCAGAAGGTGACTATCGAGCCGCAGGTATATTGCGGACATTGCCATCCGTGCAGACATGGTAAATATAATCTCTGCGAGGAATTAAAGGTTATGGGATTCCAGACTACGGGAACGGCTTCGGAATATTTTGCAGTGGATGCTTCTAAGGTTACGCCGATTCCTGAGGATATGTCTTTTGGGGAAGGAGCCATGATCGAGCCTTTGGCAGTAGCTGTACATGGTGTCAAGCAGGTGGGAGACGTACGGGGCATGAATATCGTGGTTATCGGTGCGGGTCCTATCGGTAATCTTGTAGCGCAGACCGCTAAAGGAATGGGCGCGGCGAAGGTCATGATTACGGATGTGAGCGATCTTCGGCTGGAGAAGGCAAAAGAGTGCGGAATAGATGTCTGTGTCAATACAACGAAAACAGATTTCGGCGAGGCTATGCTGGTGGCTTTCGGTCCCGACAAGGCGGATGTAATCTACGACTGTGCGGGAAATAACATTACCATGGGCCAGGCAATCAAGTATGCCAGAAAGGGAAGCACGATCGTTCTGGTAGCTGTTTTTGCAGGAATGGCGGAGATTGATCTTGCAGTAGCCAACGACCATGAGCTGGATATTAAGAGTACCATGATGTACCGGCATGACGATTATATTGACGGTATTCGACTGGTTAACGAGAATAAGGTCTTTTTGAAACCCCTGATTTCCAAAACTTTTGCGTTCAAGGATTATCTGAAAGCATATCAGTACATAGATGACAATCGGGAAACCACGATGAAAGTGATTATCAATGTGCAGGAATAGATTGAAAAATCAGTGATTTTTCAATCGCAAATTTGTGCCGACGCTGTTAGCGTCTTGGCTTACAAATTCGCAGGCTGAGAGGAAGGTATGAATATTAGTGTGAAAAATAAATTTTTCACACGCAAGTTTGTGCTTGCGCCCAAACTCGCAGGTTGAGCAAGAATGAGGGATTAATATGAATGATATGCAGTTATAATAGGAGGGCTTATGGGAAGCAAAGACGAAAGCGGAAGAGTGCCGCTGATCAGTAAAATAGCATATGGATTCGGTGATGTGGGATGTAATTTCAGTTGGATGTTTGTAAGTAATTTTTTAATGATTTTTTATACGGACGTGTTCGGGATCAGTATGGCGGCAGTATCGGGACTCATGTTGTTCTCCAGATTCTGGGATGCCATTAATGACCCGATTATAGGTGGGCTTACGGATAAGACGAAGTCCAGATGGGGACGTTACAGACCTTGGCTCCTCATTGCGGCACCGATTACGGCGATTATTCTGGCAATGACGTTCTGGGCGCATTCGGATTGGCCGAATACTGCGAAAATCGTGTATATGACGATTACATACTGCCTGCTGGTGTTAGGGTATACCTGTGTCAATATTCCGTACGGAACCTTGTGCGGTGCCATGACGCAGAATATCGATGAGCGCGCGGCAATCAATACCTCCCGTTCGGTAGCGGCGATGATAGCGATTGGCATCATCAATATTATTACGGTTCCTCTGGTTACGAAGTTCGGGAGCAGTAATGCGGGACACGGGTATCTTACCGTGGCGGTTTTATACGGATGTATCTTTGCGGCATGTCATTTCTTCTGTTTTGCAAAGACGAAAGAAGTAGTGGAAGTTCCTGAGAAGGAGAAGACACCGATCAAGGTACAGTTAAAAGCAGTCTCGCAGAATAAGCCCTATCTGTTGGCGCTAGTGGGACAGATTCTTTTTGGATTTACTCTTTACGGGAGAAATGCGGATATTTTATATTACTTTACTTATGTGGAAGGCAATGCGGCGTACTATACCACATATTCTATGTGCATTATCATTCCTTCCGTGATTGGAGCGGCTTGTTTCCAGCCCGTCTTTCATAAGACAAATAATAAAGGCAGAACGGCTTCTATCTTTGCACTCCTGACGGGAGTCTGTATGCTGGCGCTCTATTTGTTTAATGTAAATGAAAGCCCGATTTGGTTTTATGCATTTTCGGCGTTGACACAGCTCTTTTTCTCCGGATTCAATACGGCGATCTATGCGATCATTCCAGATTGCGCGGAATATGGACAGTGGAAGACAGGGCTCCGTAATGACGGTTTCCAGTATGCCTTCATTTCTCTGGGAAATAAGGTGGGAATGGCGCTTGGAACTGCCTTGCTTGCAGGACTGCTCGGAAAATACGGCTATGTGGCAAATCAGGAGCAGAATGCGGCAGTGGTCGGTATCATGAAACATGCGTTCACGACGGTTCCGGGTGCATTGTGGATCGTGACGGCGGTAGTGCTTTATTTCTATCGCTTGAATAAGACACGGTATAATGAGATCGTGAAAGAATTGGCAGATAGGAAGAATGAAGGATAATTTTATGGCAGCAGTCTCGCTCGGCGACCTAGTGCGAGCGAGACTGCATATTCGATCAGATAGAGTGAGTTAGGGAGACTATGGAGTGTCGGGGTATAGATCTGCGATAGATCGAGCAGTTCCCGAGACTACGGATATCGTGTCATAGGTTACGGGTGACTTGTTGTAGGTGATCGTCAGATTATAGTCCTTGGCCGAGGCACTCGGAGCGTATGAGAACAGCAGCAATACATAATCGCTGACCGATTTCCTGCGGCGCAGAAGCGGAGACTCCACGTTGATGTCCGTGATCGCAACGGTTATCAGATCGCCGGTTTCACTGCCGTCGATATGAGGCTCATAAGCGTATGTGTGTGGTAATCCGTTGTAATAGATATATTGGCAGTCATTTTCCGTAATTACATACCATTTGCCCGAGTCGCAGGAATCCAGTAGATCCCGGAGAGCAGTTGATACGTCCTGCTTAGAGATTCGAGTTAAATCCAGAATGCTCGGGGCAGAGGAGGAACGGAAATAGTCGTCATCAGGGATAGAGTCGTCGTTAATGTCTTGGATTATTTCGGCGGCCTCCTCTGTACTCAGATATTCCACACGGACAATATCATTATTTTTATCACGAACCAGCCGCAGATCAACAGTCCCGCGTTCGTTATAGTTAAAATTCTCGAAAGAACCGTCTGATCTTATATCCACCAGAAGGCGGACGCGGGCATTATGGTAATAGTAAGCATCTTTGATAGTGATAATATCGTTTTGGTTGTATTCGTCCAGAAGTCCCATTTCTTCCAGGTAATCACTTAACGCTTGATAGGACGAAAAAGCGTCTTCAAGTTCATTCCATTCGTCAATGAAGTCATCATCATCCATAAAGTCAGTATCATCGAATATATCCTCATATTCATCAGACAAAATGTAGTAGTAGTCGGCTCTGCCGTCTTTTTTACATCTTTCAAGCCAGCTTTTCCTTGATTCTTCATCCAGCATTCCGGATAAAACGGCGAAGAAGTTAACTTTGTCTTCCTCATATGCTTTGAGGGTATAATGGTCTACGATATTTTTTTCTTTCTGTGTATTCGACATATCTGTACGTTCGAACATACCTAAGGCATGATAACCTATGCAACATGCAAAGAATGAGATGTTTCCGTCCTCAAACATCCGATCGAGATATTCCTGCTGTGTCTTTTCATCTAACTCTAAGAAAACAGCTCCGAAGTAGGTCAGCATTTCTTCATCATAGTATTTTCCTGCTAAAGAATCCATATTGGTCTCACCTACATATTCCATGCTGACAATGAAGGGATATTCTAACGGGCGAGAAGCAGATTTCGCTGCGTTTGGTGACATGCGTTCGATCAGTGCGGTGACTGCTGACATTGCCATTGCATCTAATATATATTTTTCTGATTTTGCACTGAAGAAGACAGGCATTGTGCTCTGGTCAGACAGGGTGATCAGTGTACCGCTGTATTTGCTCTGCGCTTCTGCGGTCAGGTTATAACCGATCTCAATGATATAGGGAGCTTGGTAGTATGCTGCCTGTGTGTAGTTGTACAGAGTTACGGAGCCACCGGTTGTGGAATCATCGGTTATAAAATCAATGTTTCCGGAGCTGTAGATTTCCTGAATATCGTCACCGGATCGGTAAGCTTCCTGAATTTCCGTGGAGGCAGCAATTACGATATCCATATCTTCCTGCGTCATCCTACCGTTTTCCAGTGCTGTTCGACACTGGGTCGTGATATGGCGGACAAGGTTCTTCATCTCATAAGCGGTCCATGAACCAAATGAGTGGTACTCATCTTTACGGACGAGAACAAGTTCGCTGTAGCCATTCGTAACAGTGGAAAGCGGTTTGTCCATTTCGGTAGCGCCGCCTGTAAGAATATAGAAGATTCCGTCTTCATATTCGATGCTGTAATCCGGTGTCTGAGTGATGGCATTGGAATTCTGTGCCGCAGTATTTCCGGTATCAGCCGCAGTTTGGCTGTCTGAGGAATCGATAGTACTGTTCGTTGTTTCGCCATCGGATGAGCTCGTAGTGTCGGTTAGCGTTATGCGGTCAGTCGATGATTTCGTGGTAGGCGCTGCATATGCGCCGAGAACCGCTGCACCGCCGACTAATATACCGGTAATAAATACGGCGGCAGTTTGTACTGCTTTGGGAATTTTCTTGTATTTCATGATTGCTTCCAACCGTCCTTTCAATAATTCTTTGCTTTCGTTTAGGGTAACGGAAGCCAGTGTGTCACGATAGGGGCCGCCTGTGCCAATGGCATTTAGCAGCGTGTCACCGTAAGATTTGCGCGATTTGTCGGAAAGTGTCGCAATAACCCTCTCATCACAGGAGAGTTCACAAGTCCGATTGATTTCGCGACCCATCAGGTAAGCGAAGGGATTAAACCAGTGCAGACAAATGGTAATTTGTACCAGCCATTTATAAAACATATCCCGCCTTTTATAATGAATCAGTTCGTGCAGTGCCGTGTAATAGAAATCATCTTCCGAAAGATCGATGGTCGGCAACACAACACGGGCATGTGTGAATCCGATTAATAAGGGTGATGATACGAGATCGTTTACGCATAATTCGACCGTACCCTTAATATGGTTTTCAGCCATAATCTGTCCGAAACGTTCTAACAGGGTAATATCATCTATAGGTTTGCTTCCAGCGATGACATATTTCACAAAACTCTGATAGACGGTGATCTTGCGTACAAACAGAAGTAGTGCAACGACCAGCCAGAGTATGCAGAGTGCTTGAACGGTATTTTCCGGTACGCGGTGTGCCGATTTGCTTTCTGATATATCATCGACAGATTGCGGAAAATTATCGTTGCCGATTCTGGAGTATGTTATGGCAACTTCGGCTGCCGGATTGTCCATACTGTCTGTTGCAGTATCTTTTTTAGTGGAAGAAACTTCTGTATTCGATTCGATATTAGCATTGTCGTTGCTGTCTGTATAGGCGGCAAAGTCCTCAGCATTCGGTTCGATATCTACATTATTGTTGCTGTCTATATGGGCAGGAGAGTAAGCTCCTGATTGTTCTACTAGCTGTTCCGCCTGCCTGAAAAGATTTCCTATCAAGCTTGTTTCAGGTGTTATAGGAAGGAGAAGGCGGGCGATTACCAGAAGCCAGATATAGTACTGCCAGCGTTTGCTCAGCCGATTTCGGTATAACGGACGGCAGACGAAAAGAAGCAGGATCAATATAGTTCCCGAAAGCGACAGAGATAAAATTGTTTTCAATAATTCAAGCATGTTTAGCAGTCCTCCATACCGATGTCGTGTGAGATTTCGGCGTTTACTTCGTCCCAGTATTTCTTCAAATCCTCATAATCCGCTACGGACAGCAGATCCTTCTGTATCAATGCGGAGACAAGACCCTTAGCATTGCCTTCATAGACTTTGTGGAGAAATGTCTCTGTCTGTGAAGACTGGTATTCATCTGCGGATACGATTGCCGTGTATTTGTTCCGGTGTCCGATCTTATTGGTTTTCAGAAGTCCCTTGTCGATCAGACGAGAAAGCAGGGTGATGATGGTATTCTTCGTCCAATCCATTCCTTTCTCTGACAGTGCTGTAACGATCTCAGCATAAAGCGCCGTCCCGCCGTTTGCCCAGATCACTTTCATCAGTTCCAGTTCATAGTCCGATATTTGCTGCATGGTATAGCCTCCCTTTATGTGTGCAGTGTAAGTGTACAAGATGTAATCTAATCAAAAGATAACACTTTGTACTCTTAGTGTCAATACTTATTTTGATGTATTGAAGAATACATTAAAAGAACGAAAGAATTTGATTGTATTTAAAAATATGGTATTGTACTATTAGAGGTGAGTCCTACCGTAAAGTGGACCGCTAAAAGCGTTAGCGACTCTGATGGAGTTACTACACAAATGGTTATGTGAAAACGATTAAATTTACAGTATGGAGGCAGCGTATGGAAATAGCGGTTTTATCGGATATGCATGGTAATTATGAGGCGTTTCAGAGATGTGTGGAATATACTTTGGAGAGAAATATCGACACGTTTCTCTTTCTGGGTGACTATCTGGGCGAATTTCCGTATCCGCAGAAAACGATGGAGATAATATATTCTCTCAATGAGAAATACAAATGCTTTTTTATCAGAGGGAATAAAGAAGATTACTGGATCAGCCGGAGATATGACGACGATTGTGTATGGAAAAACGGGAATTCAACCGTGGGAGCCATGAAATACTGCTATACAAATCAGACCGAGAAGGATATTGAATTTTTTAAGAATCTTCCGATCTGTCAGGAGATCATATTTGAGGGTGCCGCACCGATCATGGCCTGCCATGGTTCGCCCGACAGAAATAATGAGAAATTACTTCCCAACCATGAAAAGACTAAAAGTATTATTGATCAATGCCCATATCGGTATATCATCTGCGGGCACTCACATGTACAGAACGCGGCGGTGTATGGCGATAAAATTGTCCTGAATCCGGGAGCGGTAGGCGTGTCCTTACATAGCGGCGGCAAAGCGCAATTCATGATTCTGCGGCAGAATATGTATGAGTGGGAATATGAATTTATCAGTCTGGATTATGACAAAGAGAGAGTCATAAAAGAGTTGCATGAATCCGGGCTTCATGATATAGCACCGTATTGGAGTATGGTGACAAGACATTTGATACTTACCGGAGAGGTATCGCACGGAACCGTTTTATCCAGAGCAATGGAATTATGCAGGGAGGAAAACGGTACGTGTGATTGGTATGATGTTCCTGAGAAATATTGGGAAAGGGCTGTGGAGGAGCTGTTTGGTCAGGTGTGACCGGAATTTATAAAATATAAAGGCAGATGACTGAAGTTATCTGCCTAAAAGTTTTAGGTTATGTCAAGATTTTTAATGTGCCTTTTTCCAGATCTTTTTTCAGATAGTTTATGCTTATATTATGGTTGGTATTGATTCTGGCAATCGATAGGAAGGAGACAGCGGCATCTGAGGATATTGCACCATTTGCGATTGGTTTGGCAAAAGATGAGGAAATAGGAAAACCGTTACCAAACAGAACAACTATTGTTGTATCTACTACTAATAATTTCGATGGGAAAAATTGTTTCACCGCAAAATCGTTAATGGAAGCAATTCGACTGGCAGGAAACAAAGACATATTTATTTCCGGCGGCGCCAGATTATATGAAGAAGCCTTGACGTTAGTAGAAAAAATGTATATTACTGAAATAGATTGTGATATTAAAGGAGATACATATTTTCCACATTTCGACAAGGATCTGTTTGTGAAAGAAATTAATGAAAAAAATGAAGGTGAAATTCCTTACACATATGTAACATATACAAGAAAATAAAATTGGAAATTGAAGGGAGAAAAATATGAGTAAACCGAGGTATATGGAAGAATTGCTAAAAATAATTTTTTCATGGTTAGGTGCTGCATTTATTGTTATGGGAGTGATATGTTTTATGAGCATATTAAAATCTAAGGATAGTCCGATGACTCAGGAACTAACAATATTGGGAATAGTTTTTTCTTTACTTGGCATTGTTTTTTTCATTGTGCAAATTATCTTAATAATTATTACTTCTTTAAAGAATAAGTTACACAACGAATTACTTTTAAGTGGAACTAAGATTGATGGGACAGTAGAAAAAGTGTATTTGCAAAAGTATACGCAGTATGGGAACAAATCTCCCTATAGAATTCTTTATACTTATACTTGGCAAGGCAAAGTTTATCATCAAAAAAGTTGTTTACTATGGGATAAGCCTAATTTTATGGAACATGATTCGATTGCGGTATATGTAAATGATTTAGGTAAGTCAACTATTCAATTATAATTTAGGGGATGAATGTAGGCACCATGTTGACGCTTTTGATTTGTCCGAATATGGGATTGCATGGTATTACCCATGCAATCCCCTGGACTGCCTGTCCATATCCTCAATTACGATATCATAGATCTCACCCAGAGTGGCGCAGTATTCCAGCACCTTCCAAGGTTCGTTTGTGTGAAAGTGAATCTTGATCATTTCCTCATCGCCTACTGCCAGAAGACAGTCGCCTTTGAAATTCTCGGTAAAATAATCGCTGATCACATCCTCGTCTAAGTCTTCTCCCTCAATCAGAAGCTGTGTGTCATATTTGTATTCTAACATAGGACCCTCCTTTATGTTATCGAAAACTTTCCTATTCATATTTTAAGCAATGGATTGTCAGAAATCAATAACCAGATTAAAATAGGGTTTGAAAGAATGAAAAGGAGATGCAAGCTAATGAATATAAAAAACAGATGGATTAAGTTAAGCAGTGTTCTTCTGATCGCAGTCATGCTTATGGCAGGATGTGGGAAAGATTCTAATGATACGGCGCTTGAGAAGCGTTCGGAAACAGATTCGGAATCTTCCGGTATCGAGAGCAGCATGGAAGAAACCAACAGCATGGAAGAGAGCGCCACGCCAGAGCAGGACAGCGGCAGTGCGATGCCCGCTTTTACGGCGAAGGATCTGGACGACAACACAGTCACCGAAAGCATTTTCAGTGACAAAGACCTGACGGTGGTGAATATCTGGGGAACCTTCTGCGGTCCCTGCATAAGAGAAATGCCGGAACTGGGGACATGGGCTAAAGATATGCCGGACAATGTGCAGTTGATCGGTCTGGTAATAGATATAGCAGGCGGCGAAGATACGGAGCATCATGACTTGGCGGTAAGTATCGTGCAAAACGCCGATGCGGATTTTACCCAGATTGTTGCGAATCAGGATTTTGCCGATATTTTAAAAGATGTTTATGGCGTACCTACCACAATGTTTGTTGATAAGGACGGAAATATCGTAGGCGATCCGATCATCGGCGCGAATGTGGACGGATATAAGGAGTTTGTGGAGGATTATCTGAATGAGCAGTAAGCGGAAAAGTATTATTCAGATCACGACATTTTTGACTGCGGCTTTTTTTATACTGTATGGAGTGGTCAGAGGTGAAGTGAGCGTCGTGCTTAATAAGGCGGTTAATATCTGTTTTGAATGTATCGGATTAGGATAGAGGATTGGTTTATATCCGGACAGGAAGGAACAAGTTATATATGAAACATTCGATCAAAAGAAAAATCGTACAGCTGGCGGCATTCGGTTATTCCAATCCCTATCTCATGAATTTTAAGGGCGGAAAGCTGTATCAAGGCAAGTGGAAACAATTCTGCAATCCGGGACTGAACTGCTATTCCTGTCCGGCGGCAAGTCTTGCCTGTCCGATCGGAGCGCTTCAGGCAGTAAGCGGTTCCATGAATTTTAAGTTCAGTTTCTATGCAGTCGGGATTCTCTTGGCAGTTGGTGTGCTCTTAGGCAGGTCAGTCTGCGGGTGGCTGTGTCCTTTCGGCTTATTGCAGGAACTGCTTCATAAGTTCCCGTCCCCGAAATTGAAATTGAAAAAAGCCTTTCTCTATGTGAAGTATGTTGTTCTGGTGGTCTTTGTGATCGTGCTCCCGATTGCCGTCACGGACTATATGGGTATGGGGAAGCCGGCTTTCTGCCAGTATATTTGTCCGGCAGGGACGCTGGAAGGCGGAATTCCCTTGCTTCTTTCCCATAAGGCGCTCCGACAGACAATCGGGTCGCTTTTTACTTTGAAGATGGCGGTTCTGATCGTGACGATCATTGGCTGTGTGCTGATCTATCGGTTTTTCTGCAGGGTGCTTTGTCCGCTCGGCGCTATATACGGACTGCTGAATAAGATCAGTATTTACAGACTGGAAATAGACGCGCACAAGTGTGTAAACTGCGGGAAATGTAAGCGGATATGCAAGATGGAAGTTGATCCGGTGAAGACGCCGGACAGCGCGGAATGCATTCGCTGCGGCGCGTGTGCGGATACGTGTCCGGAAGGGGCGATTTGCTTGCAGTTTCGGTTGAAAAGCACTATAATGACCGATAGAACTGAAATGACGAATGAGAGATGATTAATTTATGGAAAAAAATCTGACCACAGGCAGCGTGTTTAAGACACTTTTATACTTTTCGCTGCCTTATCTTCTGGCGTATTTTCTGCAGACGTTGTACGGGATGGCTGACTTGTTTATCATCGGACAGTACAACGGAGTGGAGAGTACAACGGCAGTTTCCATCGGCAGTCAGGTCATGCATATGCTGACCGTCATGATCGTCGGGCTGGCAATGGGTGCCACGGTGATGATCGGACAGGCGGTAGGTGCGGGGAAAAAGGAACAGGCCTCTCTGGCGATCGGTAATACAATCACGTTATTTATGATATTGTCCGTTATCGTGACGGCAGTGCTACTAATCGCCGTAAGATCGATCGTTACGGTGATGTCCACACCTGCGGAGGCGGTGTCGGGGACAGTTGCTTATCTTACGGTATGTTTTATCGGAGTTCCCTTCATTACGGCCTATAATATTATCAGCTCCATTTTTCGGGGGATGGGAGACTCTAAGAGCCCGATGTATTTTATCGCGGTTGCTTGTGTCGCGAATATTGCACTGGACTATCTGCTGATCGGCGGTCTGGGGCTCGGACCGGTGGGAGCGGCACTGGGAACGACATTGTCCCAGACGATCAGCGTGATTGTTTCCCTTGTTGTGATTCTGAAAAAGAAAACGGGCATAACGCTCACGGCAACGGCCTTTAAACCGCGCAGGGAAACGATGGGAGGATTGTTAAAGATCGGGATTCCGATTGCCATGCAGGACGGTTTTATACAGATCGCATTTATTGTCATTACGATTATTGCAAACAGAAGAGGACTTAACGATGCCGCTGCGGTGGGGATCGTGGAGAAAATCATAGGGATACTGTTTCTCGTGCCTTCCTCTATGTTACAGTCAGTGTCTGCGCTTTCCGCGCAGAATGTGGGAGCCGGAAAGCATGACCGTGCCCGCCGGACACTTTTCTATGCCTCGGCAATGTCTGTGCTGTGGGGGCTTGCAGCGGTAATCCTTATGCAGATTGACGCGGAAACATTTATCGGACTTTTTGCGGATAACGCGGAGGTGATACGGCTCGGCGGACAGTATATGCGGGGATATGTGTGGGATTCGGCGCTTGCGGGGATTCATTTCTGCTTCAGCGGCTATTTCTGCGCCTACGGATTGTCGGGGATCTCGTTTATCCATAATTCGCTGTCCATTGTCTGCGTCAGGATTCCGGTAGCCTACTTTGCGTCCAAGTATTTTACGGACACGCTTTTCCCGATGGGGCTGGCGTCCACTGCGGGTTCGGCGCTTTCGGTCGTTATCTGTGTGGGAGTGTTTGTGTGGTTGGAGAGACGGCGGCGGAATTTGAGTTTCCCCATTTTTCACGTAAATAAAAAATGCAAAAACACTGGATCTTTGTTATAATTGAATCACCACAAACAACCAAACAAAGGAGTGTTTTTGCATGATTAATTATAACA